>DATASN010000018.1:0-33039 GCA_036269215.1 Solirubrobacterales bacterium | reverse complement strand
GGTCGAGCAGACGTTGCTCGCCGGCGGGCCGGTGCATTCGATCGGCGTCGCGCCTTCGAGCGGGCCGAAGCCGAGATAGCCGCCGACGCTGGAGACTTCGCCTGCGCCGCCTTCGGTGCCTTCGATGTCGACGGTGAGGGTACCCTGAGGGGCGGCCGCCGCCTGGGCTGCCGGGACCAGGAGAAAGGTGGCGGCGGCGATCGCGACGAGCAGGCCGAGCCGTAGCGAGGGTCGGTGACGGGACCCGGCTGAAGGCGCACCACTCCCTTTGGAGGTGCGTGAGGCATCACGGGTGGTGCGAGCTCCGAGGAAGACGCGACCGAAGCGGGAGCTCCGGCCGGAGCTCGATTCCGAAGGCGATGCCTTAGTTGTCACCTGAGTTCCTCCTGTTTGGACTGACGGCGCCGAAGAGCCGTTCATTGGCGAGTCGGTTGAGATCGACGAAGAAAGGGGGTGCGCTGTGGAAGCCGGGCGAGGCCATCTCATTCGGCCCCCACGCGCGTACCGACGACCGGAAGGGCAATCGGCACCATTCGCCAGGGAAAGCTCGCGGCTGGCGGTTGAGGAAGCTCAGTGACGCATGCGGTGACGAGCGCGGTGTTCGGCTGCTGTGCGTCGTTGTCCCGGATCACGCGATACCTCTCCCTTTCCCTGGCGGCCCTTCCCGGAGGCCTCCGTGTTTTCCCTGTGGTGCTGCCCCGCCCGTCCTGGAGAACGGATCCTGCGGTTTGAACAACCGCGTACATCTTTCATGCGTGATTGAAACAGTTGATGTCGGCAGCTGTCAAGAAAAAGGTGGTGTTCCTGGAACTCCCGCGCTCGGGCTTTGCGGCTGAAAACGGCGCTGCAACTGGGAAAACCTAGGTACCAATGCGTTATCGGGGATCTGCTCTGCAGGCGAGCCCGCGACAGCCCGGTTCCTGAAACGCCGGGACCGATCCCCGAAAGCGCCCCTTCTAAATCCGACTTCGCGCTCGGATTTGGCATCTATAGAGTGCGCGGCCGTGCCCACGCATGACGTACTCGTGATCGGCGCCGGCCTGGCCGGGCAGCGAGCAGCACTGGCGGCCGCCGAGGAGGGTGTCTCGGTCGGGATCGTCAGCAAGGTCCACCCCGTGCGCTCGCACTCCAACGCGGCCCAGGGCGGGATCAACGCGGCGCTCAACCCCGGCGACTCCTGGGAGTCGCACGCCTTCGACACGATCAAGGGCTCCGACTACCTGAGCGACCAGGACGCGGTCGAGATCATGTGCCGCGAGGCGCCGGAGGAGATCCTCCACCTCGAGCACCTCGGCGTCACCTTCCACCGCAACGAGGAGGGAAAGCTCGGCACCCGCGCCTTCGGCGGCGCCTCCGCCGCGCGCACCTACTACGTCGCCGACATCACCGGCCAGGCGATCATGCACGTCCTCTACGAGCAGCTGATGAAGCACGCCGACTCGGTCGCCCGCTACGAGGAGTGGTTCTGCACGGCGCTGGCGCTGGACGAGGGGGGCGAGTGCTGCGGCGTCGTCACCCGCAACATCGCCGACGGCTCGATGGAGCTGTTCGAGGCGAAGTCGGTGATCCTCGCCTGCGGCGGCAACGGCCAGGTCTGGAAGCCGACCACCAACGCGCTGATCTGCACCGGCGACGGGATCGCGATGGCCTACCGCGCCGGGGCGAAGCTGATGGACATGGAGATGATCCAGTACCACCCGACGACGCTGGCGGGCAAGGGCTTCCTGATCACCGAGGGCGCCCGCGGCGAGGGCGCCCACCTGCTCAACGCCGAGGGCGAGCGCTTCATGGAGCGCTACGCGCCGAACAAGATGGAGCTGGCCTCGCGCGACGTCGTCTCCCGCGCCGAGCAGACCGAGATCGACGAGGGCCGCGGCTTCCCCGACGGCACCGTCGCGCTCGACATCACCGTGGTGCCGAAGAAGCGCGTGCACGAGGCGCTGCGCGAGATCGTCCTCGTCGGCAAGGACTTCGCCGGCGTCGACATCACCCGGGAACCGATCCACATCAAGCCCGGCAACCACTACACAATGGGCGGAGTGAAGACCGACGTCGACGGGCGCACCGACATCCCCGGCCTCTACGCCGCCGGCGAGGCCGCCTGCGTCTCCGTCCACGGCGGCAACCGGCTGGGCGCCAACTCGCTGCTCGACACGCTGATCTTCGGCCGCCGCTCCGGCGCCGACGCCGCAGCCCGCGCCAAGCGGACCGCGGGCTCCCGCCCCTCCAAGGCGGTGCTCGAGGCCGAGGAGGCGACGATCGCGGCGATCTCCGCCCGCGAGAAGGGCTCCGGCCGCCGTGTCTCGGAGATCAAGTTCGACCTCGGCACGGCGATGGACGCCAAGGTCGCTGTCTTCCGCGACGAGGCCGGGATCCAGGAGGCCCTGGAGACCGTGCGGCGGCTCAAGGAGGAGGCCGAGACCGCCTACATCGACGACAAGGGCTCGATCTTCAACCAGGACGTCCTCGGCGCGATCGAGCTCGGCTACATGCTCGACAACGCCGAGTGCACCTGCCTCGCCGCGCTCGAGCGCAAGGAGAGCCGCGGCGCCCAGTACAGGACCGACTTCCCCGAGCGCAACGACGAGGAGTGGCTCAAGCACATCGACCTGCAGCTGGGCGACGACGAGCCGGAGATCTCATACTCAGAGGTGACGATCACCCAGTGGGAACCGCAAGAGAGGACGTACTAGGACCATGGCCGAGTACACGCTGAAAGTCCGCCGGTACCAGCCCGAGAGCGGCGAGGCCGCCTACTGGGAGGAGTTCAAGGTCGACCTCGATCCCTCGCTCTCCGTCCTCGACGGCCTGCTGCAGGCCAAGGACCGCGACGACGGCTCGCTCTCGGTCCGCTGCTCCTGCCGCGCCGCGATCTGCGGCTCCTGCGGGATGAAGGTCAACGGCCAGTCCGGCCTCGGCTGCAAGACCCAGATCGGCGAGGCCCACGAGATGGCGAAGAAGTTCGCCAATGCGACGGCAAGCGGCCCCCGGACGCGGGAGCCTGGCCGCGAGATCGCCGGTGATGATGAGCGCGGCCAGGCGGGAGCGGAGGAGGTCGCGATTGTTGTGGAGCCGATGGGGAACATGCCCGTGATCAAGGACCTGATCACCGACATGGAGTCGACGCACTGGACCAAGATCCGCCGCGTCACCCCCTGGCTGCTCCCCCACGGCGAGCCGCCCGAGCGCGAGTACGTGGTCGAGCCCGAGTCGATGATCGACATCACCCAGTCGATGGCCTGCATCCAGTGCGGCGCCTGCGTCTCCTCCTGCCTCTCGATGGAAGCCGACCCGGACTTCATCGGCCCGGCCGCTCTGGCCAAGGCCTACCGCTTCGTCGGCGACCCGCGCGACGCCGAGACCGTGGAGCGCCTGCACGACCTCGCCAACGACCCGCACGGGATCTACGACTGCACCCACTGCTTCAGCTGCATCGACGCCTGTCCCAAGGGCGTCGCGCCGATGGACCAGATCATGCGCCTGCGCCGCAAGGCCGGCGAGGAGGGCATCGAAGACGTCAACAACGGCGATAACCACGTCCACGCCTTCGTCAACATGATCGAGAAGAAGGGCACCAACGACGAGGCCCTGCTGATCCAGGAGACCTATGCGCCCGGCGTCAAGGGCAAGCTGAAGCCGACCAAGGCGGCGATCAAGGGCTTGGTCGAGTCATTGCCGACGGTGCTGCGGGCGATCAAGACCGGCAAGGCCCGCTCGCTGCCGAAGCTGATCCCCGGCATCCACCCGAAGCTGCCAGACGGCGCCCAGGACGAGGTCAAGGCGATCTACCAACACGCCGAGGAGCACCGCGAGGAATTCAATATCTACATCAAGGGCGAGGAGGAGACGGAATGAAGCTGGCCTACTGGCCCGGCTGCGTCTCGCGCGGCTTCACCACCGAGCTGCACGGCTCGATGGCGATCGTCGCCGAGAAGCTGGGAATCGAGCTGGTCGAACTCGACCGCGCCAACTGCTGCGGCGCCGGGATCATCGCCGAGCACAACCAGGAGCTGGCCGACACGCTCAATGCCCGCACCTTCGCGCTCGCCCAGCAGACCAGGCTCTCGATGATGAACATCTGCTCGACCTGCCAGGGCGCCCAATCCGAGTGCCAGCAGCGACTGGACGCCGATTCTTCCTACCGCGCCCATATCAACGAGGTGCTGAGTGGCCAGGGACTCGCCTACGAGAAGGGCAAGGACGGCTTCACCAACAAGAACTTCCTCTGGCTGCTGGTCGAGGACTATGGCCTCGACCGCCTCGCCGCGCAGGTCAAGCGGCCGCTCTCGGGCCTCCGCGTCGGGCCCTTCTACGGCTGCTACGTGGTCCGGCCCAAGGAGCGGCTCGGCTACGACGAGTTCCCCGACCGCGACGTATACCTGGAGAAGGTGATCGAGGCCCTCGGCGGTGAGGTCGTCGAGTACGACGGCGCCCGCAAGTGCTGCGGCTTCCCGGTGATCACGATGAACCGCGAGACCTCGCTGCGCCAGTCCGGCACCCACGTCGGCGACGCACTCGACGCCGGCGCCGACTGCCTCGTCACCCCCTGCCCACTCTGTCACCTCAACCTCGACATGCAGCAGCCCGAGGCCGCCAAGATCGTCAACCGCGACCTCGGCCTCGCCGTCCTGCACCTTCCCCAGCTGGTCGGCCTGGCGCTCGGCGCCGAGCCGAAGCAGCTCGGCATGAGCAAGCACATCGCCTCGACCGAGTGGGTCGAAGAGCGGCTTGCTGCGGTTCCCGCGTGATCGACTAAACCCAAGCGTGGTTGGGCGGGTCCGTGGGGGTCTGCGGACGCGCTTCGCGCTTGAGTGTCCGCAGACCCCCACGGACCCGCCTTTCCGATTCGTAGGCGGATCAGGCGGAAGCGGTCGGGCCTCGAGCCCATTAGCTCTCGGGGGTTGAAGATTGCCCGACCCGGCGGGCTAGCCATTGGGCGCCTACGGTGTCGGTTAGGCCGTGAGCGGCTATCGAGCAGATGATCGCTATTGAGGCGATGTCGAAGATCAGGGAGGCGTTGCCGACGTTGGACTTGAGCACGAAGAGGGCGAAGAGCATCGAGGCGACGCCCTTGGGGCCGAACCAGGCCATGAAGAGCTTCTGCGGTCGCGGGATGCCGGTGCGGACGAAGGAAAACATCACCGCCGCCGGCCGCGCGACGATCAGGGCGAAGAGGACGAAGAGAATCAAGGGCGGGATGCTGTGGTGGAAGCCGGTGGCGACGATCAGGGCGCCGAAGACGAAGAAGGTCAGCACCTGGAGAATCGCGCTGGTGTTCTCGGCGAACTCGACGAAGCCCTGGGGAACGTCGCGCTCGGTGGCGCCCATCGCGATCCCGCAGACGAAGGCGGCGAACAACCCGTTGCCGAAGGTGACTTCGGCCAGTCCAAAGGCGACGAGGGCGAAGCCGACCGCGTAGATCCCCTCGTAGCGCTGGGTCATCCCACCGCCGGGGAGGTGGTGGTGCAACCGCCCGCCGAGAGCGCCGAGGACGAGGCCGATCGCCGCCCCCACGACGGCCTCCCCAGCCAGCTTCGCGGCTTCGGCCCCTGCGTCGCCGCCCGGCGTTGCCAGGACGAGGAAGAAGAGGACGAAAGGGAGCGCCAGGCCGTCGTTCAAACCCGACTCGAGGTTGAGCGTGTGGCGCACCGACGCCGGCACGATCCGCGAGGTGACAACCGCCGAAGTGACCACCGGGTCGGTGGGCGAGAGCACCGCCGCGAGCAGAAGCGCCTCGGGCCAGCTCAGCTGCGGAAAGAGCGCCTTGGCAGCCAGTCCCAGCAGCGCCATCGTGATCGGCATCGCAATCACCAGCGCCCGCGCCACCGGGCTCCAGTGGCGGCGCAGCAGCTCGCGCTCGACGAACATCCCATCGGAGAAGAGGGTGAGGATCAGCGCCAGCTCGATCAACTCGACAATTGACTGCGATTTGGCATCGACGTCGACTACGCCAACCGCGGCGAGCAGGATCCCAAGGGCCACAGAAAGCACCGAGGCCGAGAGCACGGTGCCCTTCATCACCCCGGATAGCGCCGCCACCAGAGTCAAGAGCCCGCCGAAGATCAGCAGCGCGTCGCCGAAGGCGATGTCCATGGGAGGGGACGCTAGAGCAGCGCGCCGACTCGAAGGCGACGCGCTAGAGGTTAACCGACGCGAAGAGAGCGGCGAAGGCGGCGATGAAGCCCCCCATGGTGATGATCATTGCGTGCTGGAGCGAATCGAAGCGCCTCTCCATGCGTTCTTCCATTCGTTCGAAGCGCTCGTCGACCCTGTCGAAGCGCTCGTCCACCTTGTCGAAACGGCGGTCGACCTGCTCTGCAAATCGATCGATGCGGTCGTCGTTCCAGTTCACCTTCGTGGCTTCCTCCATGCCATCGACGCTAACAGACAAAATGTTACACGTGGCGCACGTAAGTGTGCCGGACGGATATGCGAGCAATCAGCCAGTTCGGCCGAGCAGATTGCGCTCGATCAGCAGCTCGGCCACCTGGACCGCGTTGGTGGCGGCACCCTTGCGCAGGTTGTCGCCGGCGACCCAGAGGTTGAGGGTGCGCTCCTGGCCGGGGTCGCGGCGGATACGGCCGACGAGCACCTCGTCGCGCCCGGCGGCGTCGATCGCCATCGGGTAGGCGCCCTTCGCCGGGTCGTCGACGACGATTACGCCCGGCGCCTCGGCGAGCAGCGCACGGCAGTCGTCGGGCGAGAGGTCCTCGCGGGTGCGGAGGTTGACCGACTCGGAGTGGCCGCTGACGACCGGCACCCGCGCGCAGGTCGCCGAGATCGCGACCTCCTCGCCGACCGCGAGGATCTTGCGCGTCTCGGCCATCACCTTGCGCTCCTCGGTGGTGTAGTCGTCGCCGTCCACGAAGACCTCGACCTGGGGCAACACGTTGAAGGCGATCCGGTGCGGGTATATCTCCGGCGGCGGGACCTCCTCGTCGTCGAGCACGGCCCGCGACTGGGTCAGCAGCTCCTCGATCGCCCGCTGGCCGGTGCCGGAGACCGCCTGGTAGGAGGAGACGACGAGGCGCTCGAGGCCGACGGCGCGGTGGATCGGCGCCAGCGCCATCATCATCACCATCGTCGTGCAGTTGGGATTGGCGACGATGCCCTCGTGGCCAGCCGCCGCGTCCGGATTGACCCCGGCGACAACCAGCGGCACGTTCTCGTGCATGCGCCAGTAGCTGGTGTTGTCGACGACTACCGCGCCCGCCTCGACCAGCCGCGGCGCCCACTCGGCGCTGACCGCACCGCCCGCCGAGGAGAGGACGACGTCGAGGCCCTGGATCGTCTCGGCGTCGAGCACGCGGCACTCGAGCCTCGATCCGTTCCACTCGATCTCGCGACCGGCGGAGCGCTCGGACGCAAACGGGACCACCTCCGCGGCGGGGAATTCCCGCTCGACCAGGAGCTCGAGGATGGTCGACCCGACCGCGCCGGTCGCGCCGAGAACTCCGACTCTGTAGCCATCGCCGGCCATCGATCCGAGTATGACGGCCCGGCTCAGCCGCTGACGGTGGGGCGGTGCTCGGCGCCGGCGGGCTCTTCGGGCCGCACGGCGTCGGCACCCAGATCGAATGCATCGTGCAGGGCGCGGACCGCGTCGGGGACCTTGCCGGCGGAGATGACGCAGGAGATCTTGATCGGCGAGGTGGAGATCATCTCGATGTTGATCCGCTCGCGGCCGAGCACCTCGAAGACCCGGGCGGCGACGCCCGGGTGGGAGCGCATGCCGGCGCCGATGATCGAGACCTTGCCGATCCGGTCGTCGGTGCGAACCCCCTGGCTGACGCTGCCGAGCGCGGCGATCGCGTCGGTGGCCGCGGTCAGCTCGGAGCGGTCGATCGTGAAGGAGAGGTCGGCCAGCTCGTCGGGACGGACCGGCTCGTTCTGGATGATCACGTCGACGTTGATGCCGGCCTCGGCCAGCGCGGTGAAGATCTCGCCGGCGACGCCGGGCTCGTCGCGGATCCCGGTCAGGGTCACCCGCGCCTCGTCGTCGGTGTGGGTCACGGCTGTTACGAAAGGTTGCTCCACGGTCTCCTGCTCCGCCTCCTCCTCGGTCACCACGAGAGTACCGGGGCCGTCCTCGAAGCTGCTGCGGCAGTGGATGCGGACGCCGTGGTTGCGGGCGTACTCGACCGAGCGCAGCTGCAGGACCCGCGCCCCCGAGGCGGCCATCTCAAGGGTCTCCTCGTAGGAGGCGAAGGTCAGCTTGCGCGCGTCCGGGACGATCCGCGGGTCGGCGCTGAAGACGCCGGCGACGTCGGTGTAGATCTCGCAGACGTCGGCGCCGAGCGCCGACGCCAGGGCTACCGCGGTGGTGTCGGACCCTCCGCGCCCGAGCGTGGTCACGTCGTGGCTCTCGGTCGAGACCCCCTGGAAGCCGGCGACCAGGACGATCCGGTCCTCCTCCAGCGCCTCGCGGATGCGCTCGGCGCGGACGTCGATGATCCGCGCCTTGGTGTGGGAGGAGTCGGTGACGATCCCCGCCTGCGAGCCGGTCAGCGAGATCGCCTTGTGGCCCATGTCGTGAATCGCCATCGCGCAGAGGGCGCAGGAGATCCGCTCGCCGGTCGAGAGCAGCATGTCCATCTCCCGCGAGTCGGGGCGATCGGAGATCTCCAGCGCCTGGGCGACCAGCTCGTCGGTGGTCTTGCCCCGCGCCGAGAGCACCGCGACGGCCCGGTTGCCGCCCTCGCGAGCGGCGACGATCCGCGCCGCGGCGCGCTTGATCTGCTCGGCGCCCGCAACGGATGTGCCGCCGAACTTCATCACCACGGTCTTTGCGCCGTTCTCGGCCATGGACGACTGAGGATAGTCGGCGGCCGCCCGGCGACCAGCCTCGATTGAGTCCGCTACTCGGAGCCGCCGAGGTTGCCAAGCATCGCGTGCTCGGCCATCCGGATCAGGCCGAGGGCCATGTGGGGGCGCATGTCGCTGGTCCGCACCCGCACGTGCGAGCCGTGCGGCCCGACGACCTCGACGATCGTGCAGACGTCGCCGATCTGGCAGTCCTCGCCGTAGTCGGCTTCGAGCGCCTCCATCTGGGCGGTGACCACCTGGCCCATCTTGCTCTGATCGATCGGCATCGTCATTGGAGACTACTGTGATACCGATCACGCTTCCAGATATATCGATACGATATATATCTTGGCGATGGAGCTCAGCCCGACCGCCTACGTGATCCTCGGCATGGTCAGCCGCGAGCCACGATCCGGATATGAGATCAAGGCGCTGGTCGACAACACGACGCGCTTCTTCTGGGCGGCAAGCTATGGCCAGATCTACCCGGAGCTGAAGAGGCTCTCCGAAGCGGGGCTGCTGACCGGCAGCGACGTGCCGCGCGGGGAGCGCAAGCGCACCGTCTACGCGATCACCGCCGCCGGCCGAAGCGCCCTGAAGAAATGGCTGCGCCAGCCGCCGCAGACCGCCGAGATGCGCGAAGAAGGCCTGCTGAAACTGTTCTTTGCCGGCGTCCTGGCCCCCGGACAGGCGGCCGAGACGCTGCGCTCGATGCGCGAGTACCGGCGCGGGGTCGCGGCGCGGCTGCGCGCGATCGAGCCGGAGGCCGAGCAGAAGCTGAAGCAGAACGACCCCTTCCCGCTGATGGTCCTGCAGGGGGGGATCGAGTTCAACGAGTGGTTCGCAGACTGGTGCGAGCGGATGGAGGCGCGCCTCCTCGACCCCGCGCCCCGTGAAAGGAGCAGCTGATGTTCGACGCCCTCGCCCGCTTCGCCGACGGCAACGCCCGCCGCATCGGCCTCTTCGCGATCGCCTTCTTCCTCCTTGCCGCCGCCCTCGGCGGCTCGGTCGCCAACCGCCTCGACCCCTACGGTGCCGACGACCCCGCGACCGAGACCGTGCAGGCCCGGGAACGGCTGGAGGACGCGGGCCTGCGCGAGCCGGCGGTCCTCGCGATCGTCGAGAACGCGCCGGTTTCCGCGCCCGCCACTCGCGCGCGGGTCGAGGCGCTGGAGCGCAGCGTGCGCCGCCGCCGCGACGTCGAGTCGGTGACCGGCTACTACGAGACCCACTCGCGGGTCTTCGTCTCCCGCGACGGGCGCTCGACCTATTTCGCCATCACCCTGAAGTCGATCCAGGACAAGCGATGGCAGGAAGCAGGCGCCGAGATCGCCGATCGGCTCTCCAGCCGGCCCGGCGTCGTCGTCGGCGGCGCCGCGGTCGCCCAGGAGCAGGTCAACAAGCAGGTCGAGACGGACCTGCAGAAGGCGGAGATGCTCGCCTTCCCGCTGCTCTTCCTGCTCTCGCTGCTCTTCTTCCGCAGCCTCGTCGCCTCGGTGCTGCCGCTGATGATCGGCGGCCTGGCGATCGTCGGCACCTTCTTGATCCTGCGCATCGCCAGCGAATTCGGCTCGATCTCGATCTTCGCCCTCAACCTGACCACTGCGCTCGGGCTTGGCCTGGCGATCGACTACAGCCTCTTCGTCGTCTCCCGCTACCGGGAGGAGATCGCCAAGGACGGTCCGGGGCCGGCGGCGATGCGGCGCGTGCTCGCCACCGCCGGGCGCACCGTCTTCTTCTCCTCGCTGACCGTCTCCGCGGCGCTCGCCTCGCTGCTCGTCTTCCCGCAGCGCTTCCTCTACTCGATGGGCCTCGGCGGCGCCCTGGTCGCGCTCTTCGCGGCGCTGATCTCGCTCACCGTCCTGCCGGCGGTGCTGACCCTGCTCGGCACCCGGGTGAACTCGCTGGCGCCGCGCTTCCTGCGGCGCCGTGCCGAGGCGGACACGAGGCCCGACGAGAACGGCTTCTGGTACCGGCTCTCGCGCTTCGTGATGCGACGGCCGATCCCGGTGGCGACGGTCAGCGCCCTGCTGCTGATCCTGATGGGCCTGCCCTTCTTCGGGATCAAGTTCAACACCGTCGATGCGACCGTGTTGCCGACCTCAGCCAGCGCCCGTCAGGCCTACGAGACGGTCAAGGCCGAATTCCCGCCCTACCGCGAATCGCCGATCTGGGTCGACTTCGAAGGCGGCGGCCCGCGAGACGCGGCCCGCTTCGCGGCCCGGCTGCGCCACGTCGAAGGGGTCGCGGAAGTCGACCCGCCGCAGCCGTTGCGGGACGGCGTCACCGCGATCCAAGCCATCTCCGCACACCCCTTCGTCTCCAAAGCCAGCCAGGCGACAGTGAAGCGAATCCGCGCGCTGCCAACGCCGGCGGGTACGACCGCCCTTGTCGGCGGTGGCACCGCCGACTTCGTCGACCTGCAGTCGAGCCTGCTCGGCCACCTGCCGATCGTGCTCGCGATCATCGTCGTCGCGACGCTGACGATCCTCTTCCTGATGACCGGCTCGGTGATCCTGCCGGTCAAGTCGCTGCTGATGAACTTCCTCAACCTCAGCGCCGTCTTCGGCCTGCTGGTGCTGATCTTCCAGGACGGCCGCCTGGAAGGGCTGCTCAGCTACTCGAGCCCGGGGGCGATCGAGCAGACGATGCCGATCCTGCTCTTCGCGGTCGCCTTCGGCCTCTCCACCGACTACGCCGTCTTCCTGCTCTCGCGGATCAAGGAGGCGCGCGACAACGGCGCCTCGGACTCCGAGTGCGTCGCGATCGGCCTCGAGCGCACCGGCCGCATCGTCACCGCCGCGGCGCTGCTCTTCGCGGTGGCGATGTTCGCCTTCGCCACCTCGCAGATCATCTTCATCAAGGAGAACGGAGTGGGCACGGCGCTGGCGGTGCTGATCGACGCGAGCATCGTCAGGGCGCTGCTGGTTCCCTCCTTGATGGAGCTGCTCGGCAGGTGGAACTGGTGGGCGCCGGCGCCGTTGCGGAAGCTGCACGAACGCATCGGGATCAGCGAGGCGGGGCTGCCTGAGCCGGAGAAGGTGTAGACGGCGGGTCAGTCCAGCAGGATCAGCACGGCGGTCAGGAGACCCAGGACCACACCCCCAACGGCCAGGGCGCGGATCGCCCAGCGGGGCGGCTCGGGGAAGCGGCCGCTCTCGAGAACGCGGTCCACGGCAATTCGCCGGGCGCTTCCATAGCTCAGGGCGGCGATCCCCCAGAGGGCAAAGCCGACGCCGGCCACCACGTAGGGCCAGCGCTGCGAGGTGTGGTTCAGCTCGGGGACGACGCGGCCGACGGCCAGTGCCACCGCCAGGGCGGTGAGGCCGGTGCGCCACCAGGCCAGCTCGGTTCGCTCGTTGGCGAGCAGGGTGCGGCGGGTGGCGTCCGCCAGCTCGGCGGCGTGGGCTTCGCGCTCCTGCGGGCTTGCGTTCAAGCTGCCGTCGAGGCTACCGGGACGCCCTACGAACCTGTCTTGAACAGTGCCGGTTCGAAGGCCGTGAGGGCCGGTTCGGCGGCGTAGCCGGGTGGCGGCGTCGTCGCGGTCGGCAGGCCGAGCAGCTCCTCGACGCTGAGCAGGAAGGAGTAGTGGTTGAAGTAGCCGGTTTCGCTGACGCTGCCCGCTTCGACGAAGGGCGAGAGCAGCAGCATCCCGATCCTGCCTCCGCCCCCGGTTGCTTTCACCGGGCCGTTGGTCGGGGGCGGCGGCGTGGCGGGCGGCAGGTTCGGGTATTCGGGAGTTGCGCAGCAGGCGCTCGTGTCCGGCGTCGCGGCCGTCTGCGGCGCTTGGGCCGAGGTGATCGCGATCAGCCCGCCGGCTTTGTAGGCGGGCGATGCTTCGACCTGCGGCACGACCGTTTCGAGGAACGGCTGGGCGGCCGCGAGGCCCCCCGGCTGGCCCGGTTCGCACGGTTCTTCGGCGCCGTCGTGGCAGGCGTCGGGCACGATGTAGGAGAACGACGGGGTCTTGGCTTCTTTCTTCAGGTCGGGGCCGAGCTGTTCGAGGTCGACGTCCCGTTCGGCGCATTCGGCCCCGTCGACGATCGAGTGGAAGTAGACGAACGGGTTGCGCCAGGTCTGGTAGGGATCGCCGGGCCGGGGTGCCTGGGCTTCGTCGACGCCGCCGGGAGCGGGGTGCCGGCAGGTGCCTGGCTGACCCGCGCTGCCCATTCCCTCGACGTAGGCCTTCCAGCTCTTGCCCGCCGCCGCCAGCTGCGCCGGCAGGGTCTGGGTTTCCGCCGGGTAGACGCAGCCTTCGCCCTCCACCTGCCCTGCCGTGCTTGCGGTTCCCGGCGCGACGTCCTTGTATTCGGGGCAGTCGACCGTCGTCGTCGGGTTCGGCCCCTGGCCGCTGAGCAGGGCGATCTCGTTGGCCAGGTCGCCCTGGGTGACCGCGTAGTAGTTGGGGAGCAGCTCGCCCTTGCCGCGCAGGGTGGTCGCCAGGTAGGGCGCCTGCGAGCTTTCGCCGTAGGTTTCTTCGAAGCCGTGGTCGGCGAGCACGATCACGAAGACGTGCTGGACGGGCGGCAGGGTTTCTTCCGTTATTTCGATTGGTGCTTTTTTCTTCGGCGGAGTCGTCGGTGCCGCTTCTTCTTCGGGCGCCGGGGCTTCGACCAGCGGTTCTTCGGCCGGGACTTCCGCAACCACGGGGGCCGCTTCGGCGGGCGCCGCCGTGGTTTCGACCGGTTCCGACGCGGCGATCGGAGCGGGAGATTCCCCGCTGTAGAGGACGATCGGCGCGATCCCGGCGCTCTGGGCGACGGGGCCGGTGAGGCCGCCGAGCAGGACTCCGAAGGCGAGCAGCGCCATCACCGCGACAGCGGCGGTGCGCGGCTCGGGCATGTAACGCGTGGCGAGGGCCTCGTCGTCGGAGGGCTCACCGGCCGGGGCGGGCGCGCTGGGCGCCGCGGCATCTGCCGCGGCCGCCGGCTCGACTATCGAGAGCCATTTGGCTACAGCCGTCGGCAGCGGACCCCGCCGCTCGCCGCACTCCAGGCAGTAGCGCTGACTGGCTGCCAGAGCGGCACCGCAACTGGCGCAACCGGAACCGTGGGTCCCGCCGTGACCCCCGTCGTCATTGGACATTGCCACCAGACAGAGTCTCCCGACGCCCGGGTCCAAAGTTGTGACCCAAATGTGAAGGTCTCGGCTTCTCGCGCACTCTCTTTCACGGCCTGTTCACAACTCGACAACAACCTGGCGAGCGCGAGGGTCGACCATGCAGGAAGCCACATCGCTGGCGACTTTTACCAGCGAGCATGTGGCTCGGCGCGAACCTCTATGGATCCAGCACACGCCCTGAAAGCGCAAACGCCTCCGCCGGAGCGGGCCGCCGCTCCACCGCCGACCGTGGGGCATCCCCTGGTTGCCGCCGGAGGCGAGCAGTGCCCGTCCTGCGGCCATGCGGTCGCATCCGATCAGCGTTACTGCCTCAACTGCGGGCAACGTTGCGGCGAGCCACGCCTCCCCTTCATGAACGCAGTCACCTTCATGGATGCGATGAAGAAGCCGGCCGCCGCCGCAGCGGCCCCGCCGTCCAAGCCCAAGCGGCGGCGGATGTCGCCGAACGCGGCGTTGATCGCCGGCGTAGGCACCCTGCTGCTGGCGATGGGCGTCGGCGTCCTGATCGGGCGCTCGGGCGAAAGCAACCCAGCCCCCCAGCAAGCCGCCGCCCCGATTGTGATCAAGGGCGGGGGTGGCGGAGAAGCCAAAGCCGCGACCGCCTCGAAAGCCGGCAAAGTGGCCCCGGGAAGTGGCGGCGGAGGCTCCAAAGGCAAGAAGCAGAACAGCGCCTCGCTGAAGAAGGAAGCCGAAACGCAGGCCGGCGCGGAAGAAGTTCTCAAGCCGAGCGGCAACGTCAAACTGCCGCCGGCGACCGTCAAGCCGGGAAGCTCGTGCCCCAGCGGCACCACCGGCTGCAAACACGGTGAATTCACCGGCGAATTCTTCGGCGAATGAGGCTGCTGAAAAGATCGACGCGGGCGAGCGGCAACGGGGCGAGCGGCAGTGGCGCCCCCGCGCCCGCCGCGGTGAAAGCCCCGCCGACTCCGGCCACGACCGAGCACGAGCTGACCGTCGATCTCGAACGCCGCCGCGACCAGCTCGTCGCCCGCGTGGCGGAGCTGCAGTGGGACCTCGGCGGCCTCGTCTACGAGATGGCGGTGCGCAACCGGATCGAGGTCGAGGTGCTGGTGAAACGGGCGGTCGTCCTGCAAGATGCAGACGCCGAGCTCAGCGAGGTCGAACGGATCGTGCGCATGGAGCAGACCGGGACCGCCGGCTCCTGCACATCGTGCGGGGCCCCGCACAGCACCGGCGCAACCTTCTGCTGGCAGTGCGGCCAGCCGCTGCTGCAGCAGGTCCCCCACGACGCGATCCTGCGCCGCTGACCGCCGGCCGCAGGAGGAGTGCTCAGCCGAAGCGCCCGGTCACGTAGTCGCGTGTGCGCGGATCGTCGGGCGCGTTGAAGATCGTCTCGGTGTCGGCGTACTCGATCAGCGTCCCGGCCGGCTCGCCGCTGCTCGCGTCGAGGCCGAAGAAGGCGGTGCGATCGGCGACCCGCGCCGCCTGCTGCATGTTGTGGGTGACGATCACGATCGTGAAGCGGCCCTTGAGGCTGTGCATCAGGTCCTCGATCGAGGCCGTCGCGATCGGGTCCAGCGCCGAGGCGGGCTCGTCGAGCAGGAGCACGTCGGGCTCGATCGCGATCGCGCGGGCGATGCAGAGTCGCTGCTGCTGGCCGCCCGAGAGGCCGAGGGCGCTGCTCCTCAGCCGGTCCTTGACCTCGTCCCAGAGCGCCGCGCCGCGCAGGGCGCGCTCGACCCGCTCATCGAGCTCGTGCTTGAGGCCGAGGTTGCGCGGCGCCCAGGCGACGTTGTCGTAGATCGACTTCGGGAACGGGTTGGGCTTCTGGAAGACCATGCCGATGCGACGCCGCACCTCGACCTCGTCGACGTTGCCCGCGTAGAGGTCGTGGCCGTGGTAGAGAACCTGCCCCTCCAGCCGGAACGCGGGCACCGAGTCGTTCATCCGGTTGAGGCTGCGGATGAAGGTCGACTTGCCACAGCCCGAGGGGCCGATCAGCGCCGTGATCCTGCTCCGCGGTATGCGCAGCGAGACGCCGCTGAGCGCCTTCTTGGCGCCGTAGAAGACGGAGACGTCGCCGACCTCGAAGACCGACTCGAGGCCGAGCTCGCGGCGAGCGGCGCCGTTCCCGGCCGCGATCCCGGCGGGATGGGGCAGCGGCCCGCTCTGGATCCGCACCCGCGAGGAGAGGGGCGGAGCGCCGGCCGGCCCCTGGATCGAATTGCCCTGGCTCATGAGCTCATCTTTCTGCGGCTGCGGGCATGCAGGGCCCGGGCCCCGAGGCTGGCGAAGAGGATGAAGGAGACGAGGACCAGGGCCATGCCCCAGGCCTCGGCGAAGCCTTCGGGATTGGCTTCCTCGGAGAGTTGGAAGATCCGCACCGGGATGTTGGGCATCGCTTCGCTCATGTTGAGGAGAACTTCCTTGCCGTCGAAGACCGAGGAGAGCAGGATCAGCGGCGCGGTCTCGCCGGCGGCCCGGGCGACCGCGAGCACGGTCGAGGTCAGGATCCCGCCCAACGCGCTGGGCAGGATCACCCCGAGCACGGTTCGCCAGCGGGCAACGCCGAGCGCATCAGCGGCTTCGCGCAGGCTGTTGGGGACGAGCAAGAGGACCTCCTGGGTGCCGCGGGCGATCAGCGGCAGCTCGATGATCGCCAGCGCGACCGAGCCGGCGAAGCCCGACTGCGAGCGATGATCGACGAGCAGGGCAAAGACGAAGAGGCCGATGATGATCGAGGGCAGGCCGTTGACCAGGTCCAGCGTCAGCTTGCTCGCGCGCGCAACGCGGCCGCCGGCGAACTCGGTCACGAAGATCGCCGCCAGGACTCCCAGCGGCATCGCCATCGCGGTCGCCACGGCGACGATCAGGGCGGTGCCGACGATCGCCGGCGCGATCCCGGTCGGCGCGCCGCTGACGAGGAATTCGAAGCTGAGCGCGCTGGCGCCGCGCGAGGCCACGGTGTAGACGACGATCCCCAGCACCGCGACGGCGAAGAGGGCGGCGGCGGTCGCTCCGTACTCGGCAACCAGGCTGAAGATCCGACGGCGGCGCAGGTTGCCGGTGGGCGTCAACGGTGCAGCGGGGTCAAAAGCCGTCTCGGTCATTTCGCCGCCATCCGCTGGTAGTCGAAGCGCCTGCCGATCCACTGCGCCGCCAGGTTGGAGATCAGCCCGATCACGAGCAGGATGACTCCGAGGTAAAAGAGCGAGGATTGGTGCATCTGAGTGATCGCGCCGGGAAACTGACTCGCGATCCGTGAGGCGAGCGTGTCGCCGGTCTTGAACAGCGAGGCGTTGATGGCAGCTCCGGCTCCGATCACCTGGGTCACCGCGATCGCCTCTCCCAACGCCCTGCCGAGGCCGAGCAGCGAGGCCGCCGTCACGCCGGAGGCGGTCGAGGGAAGGACAACCCCGCGCACGACCTCCCAGCGGGTCGCGCCGAGCGCGCTCGCCCCGTCCTGGACTTCGCGCGGGACCGAGAGGAAGAGGTCGCGGGAGACCGAGGCGATGATCGGCACGATCATGATCGCCAGGATCAGGCTCGCCGTGAAGATACTGGCGCCGGTGGTTTCCGGGCTGCCGAAGATCGGGATGAAGCCAAGCGCGCTGTGCAGCGCCGGCTCGATGTGTTCGTGCACGAAGGGCGCCAGGATCAGGATGCCCCAGAAGCCGAGGATCACGCTGGGAATCGCCGCCAGCATCTCGACCAGAGGCGAGACGATGCCACGTACGCCGGCCGGTGCCAGCAGGCTCAGGTAGAGGCCGATCGCGATCGCGATCGGAGCCCCGATCAGCAGCGCCATGAAGGAGCTGACCAGGGTGCCGAAGAGCAGCGAGCCGGCGCCGAAGACGCCGAAGTTCGGCTGCCAGGCGGTGTGGACGAGAAAGCCGAGGCCGAACTTGGAGATGGCCGGGCTCGCGCCGTGCACGACCTGGTAGCCGATCGCGACGATCAGGACGAGGCCGAGCAGCGCCGCCAGCGCGCAGACGCCATAGAGGAGCCTGTCGCCGAGACGATCGAAGGAGCGGCGCCTACCCCTCGAACGGGCGCGATTTGCCGCCGCGCCCGCCGGCCCGGCGGCACTGACCGTGGTGCTCATGGCGCGCAGCGTAGAGCAGATTGCCACCATTTCCGCGCGATCTCGTAATTTTCACAGGATTGACACAAATAGGCGGTTAACAGGTTAGAAACAACTCAGGCCTGTTCACATTTTCGATACATCTTTCTTTCACGAGATTGAAACAAGTCCCCGGGTGCATCTCGCGATCCTACCTGCGCCAGGGTGTCAGTTAGGACGCCTGTGGCAACGAGACGATAACGAGCCGAAAGGGATTCTCTTGATTCGCAACAGGCTGCTTGGTTTCATCATCGCGTCCGTTGGGATGGTTGGCTGCATGGCCACCGTCTCGACCGCGATCGCCTCCGCCAACCTCACCGGCGCTGGCTCCTCGCTTGTGGCACCGCTCATGGCCAACTGGATAAACGGCTTCGAAGCTGCGTCGCACGGCGGCGTCAAAGTCACCTACGGCTCGGTCGGCTCCGGGGCGGGCATCGCCCAGATCACGGCGCGAACCGTCGACTTCGGAGCTTCCGACGCACCGCTCACCCCCGAACAGGCCGGTGCCTGCAACGGCTGCGTCCAGATCCCCTGGGCACTGACCGCGACCGGGATGGGATTCAGCATCCCGGGCGTCAGGAAACTGAACCTGACCGGGCCGATCATCGCCGGTATCTACTTCGGCAAGATCACCAACTGGAACGATCCCAAGATCAAGAAGCTGAACCCGAAAGTCCACCTGCCCAACCTGACGATCACCCCGGTCTACCGCAGTGATGGCTCGGGTGACACCTACGCGTTCACCAACTACCTCTCCAAGGTGAGCAAGCCCTGGAAGAACGAAGTCGGCTTCGCCACCTCGGTCGGCTTCACGCACGGAGTCGGCGCCAAAGGCAACGCCGGTGTGACCTCGGTGATCAGCACCACCAGCGGCGCGATCGGGTATGTCTCGGCGTCCTACCTGCTTGCCGCCGGACTCCCCGTGGCGGCCCTCAAGAACGAGGCCGGCAACTACGAGTACCCGAACCTGAAAAACATCCAGAACGCGGCGGAAATGATCAAGAAAGTACCGCCCAGCAACGAACTCCACATCGTTGACCCGCCGAAGAAATTCAGCATTGCCTACCCGCTGTCGACCTTCACCTACGCGATCGCCCCCCACGGGGCGCCGCAGAAGGGCCTGCTCTCGGAATTCATCCTCTACGTGATGACGGTGGGGCAGAAATACGGCCCGGCGCTCGACTTCGCGCCGATGCCTAAAGTCGTCCTCACGGCGGCCAAGGCGACGCTCGCGGGACTCTAGGAACACACCTGCAGCGGCGGAGGCGCCGCGGCAACCCAACCAGCACAGGGCCTCACCGCCCTGTGCTGGTTTTTTACGCCCAGAGCGACGAAGCCGACCGGGTCATCCGTTGCCAGGCGACGGGCGCCGGCGTCGTCGAGGGTGATGTGATGTCAAATCCGTCAGTAGCTGATGGAAATTCCGTCAGCTGCTAGGCAAAAGCCTGGCTGGCGCGGCGGCGCAGGTCCGCGTTGAGCATCCCTGTCACCTCGCTGGGCGACGACCCCGCGGAGGGGACGGCGTCGCCGATCAGGCCGCTGGCGCGGAAGCCGAAGAGGGGTGCGTCGAAGCCGACCTCGCGGATCTTGCGGACCAGCTTCACGGCGCCGGCCGTGTCGGCGCCGGGGCCGCAGAGGACGATCGCGGTCGGGTCCAGGGCGCGCAGGGCGCGCTCGAGCCGCTCGTCGCCGAGCTCGTTGGAGAGCATCAGGACGCGGAAGCCGGCGCGGCGCAGGGTCAAATCGAGCGCCTGGGCGTGAACCGCCTCGGCGTCGGAGCCGTGGCTGGAATCGAGCAGGAGCACGCCGGCGGGGCGCGAGGCGGCGGAGGCGAGGCGGCGGGCGCCGTGCAGCCAGCCGGTGGCCCAGCGCGAGGCGAACTCGAGCTCGGCCTCACGGTCGGGATCGGCCGCCAGCTGATCGACGGCCGGAAGCAGCATCTCCTCGACCGTGCGCTCCAGCGGCCGCAGGGCCAGGCTCTCCTCGACCGCGCGGTTGGCGGCCTCCTCGTCGAAGCCCTCCAGCGCGGCGACCAGGTTGCCGCCGCTCGCCGGCGCCGACTGGCGCTGGCGGGTCAGCTCGATCGCCGAGGAGATGTTGCCGGTCTGGGCCAGGGCGTCGCGCAGGGTCTGCAGCTCGACCAGCTCGTAGTTGCGGTGGTTGCCCTCGGTGCGCTTCGGCTTCGGGAAGCCGTAGCGGCGCTCCCAGCTGCGCAGGGTGTTGGGACTGACCCCGAGCACTTCGGCGGCTGCGTTTGTTCGTATGCCTGGCATCTCAGATAGTTCCTTGGGCGTTGCCCAGCGCTATTCGCCAGGTATCGGCATTCTCCCACCGGAAATCCAGGTTTACGCAAGTTATGGACAGATTTACGGAATCTGTCAGCGATCTTGCAAGGCGCCGACGCCCACCGGCTGCCCCACCGCACGGGCCCGCCACATCGCCTCGTCGGCCTTCTTCAGCAGGCCCTCGGCGTCGGAGCCGTGTTCCGGACAGGCGACGACGCCGGCCGAGACGGCGATCCGCAACCCTCCTGCCGCCTCCAGCTCGTCCAGCAACCGCAGCAGCCGCTCGGCCATCTGCACGCCCTCGACCGTGGTCAGGTTCGGCGCCAGCACGCAGAGCGCGTCCTCCTCGAGCCGGAAGGTCTCGTCGACGATCCGGACGCTCTCGCGCAGCGCGGCGCCGACCACCGCGAGCATCGTCTCCTGGCTGCCGGTGCCGCCGCGCTCACGCGTCCCCGGCCCGTCGACGTCGAAGACGACCAGGCCGAACGAGTGCCCGTAGCGCCTGTTGGTCTCGATCAGCTGGTCGAGGCGGCGGCGCATGTGACCCGGCTGGAAGAGGCTCACGTGTTCCAGATCCGCCTGGGGTGCGGATCCGGGCCGCTCGCAGAGCGCGGCCACCGCAGTGGCGGTCACCGAGCCGAACTGCTCGGCCAGCTTCTGCGCGGCGTCGGCGAAAGGCTCGGGATCCGTGCCGCTCAGCTCCTCGCGCAGCTTCGCCAGCAGCGTCGCCTGCAGCGAGGAGACCTCGCGGGCGACCTGTCCCGCCGAAGATCCGCCTCCCTCACCGCTGCCTTTGGAGGTCTGCGCCGCCACGCAGGGACCTTCTCGAAAGCGACGGACGCCAGCATCGCAAAATGTCGCTATTTGCGGGACGACAAACGTCTAGGCAAATCGTCCGTCGCACTCAGCGAGGTGCAACTTTTTGTCCCCCTGGCGGGTGGACAAAACGTTGCACCTCGCTCAATCAATCGAAGCTGCGGCGACCGGCAAAGGCCTTGCCAAGGGTGACCTCGTCGGCGTGCTCGAGGTCGGCTCCGACCGGAAGGCCGCTGGCGAGGCGGGTGACGGCGGTCTGGCCGCGCAGGCGCTCGGCGATGTGCAGCGCGGTCGCCTCGCCGGTCGTGGTCGGATTGGTGGCGAGGACCACCTCGCGCACGTCGCCACCCTCGACCCGGCGCAGCAGCTCGTCGATCTTCAGGTCCTCGGCGTCGACGCCGTCGATCGGCGAGAGAGCGCCGCCGAGGACGTGGTAGAGGCCGCGGTACTCGTGGGTGCGCTCGATCGGGATCACGTCGGCGGGCTCCTCGACCACGCAGATCGTCGCCCGATCGCGGTTGGGATCCGAGCAGATGCGGCAGCGTGGCCCCTCGGAGAGGTTGAAGCACTCCTCGCAGAGGCCGACCTTCTCCTTCACCTCGGCGATCGCCGCCGAGAGTGCCGCCGCCTCTTCGTCGGGAGCGCGGAGAATGTGGAAGGCGAGCCGCTGCGCGGTGCGCTGGCCTATCCCCGGCAGTCGCGAGAGCTCGACGACCAGGCGGGCCAGCGGTGCCGGGCCCTCGCCGCTCACATCCCGGGCAGGCCGCCGAGCCCGCCGGCGATCCCGCCCATCTTCGAGTTGGCCAGCTCCTGGGCGGCGCGCAGTCCCTCGTTGACGGCCGCCTGGACCATCTCGGCGAGCAGCTCCGCCTCCTCGGGGTCGACCGCCTCGGGGTCGATGACGATCCCGCGCAGGGTCAGGTCGCCGCCGACCTTGACCTTGACCATGCCGCCCCCGGCGCTCGCCTCGACGACCTCGTCCTTGAGCGACTCCTGCGCCTCCAGCATCTCGGCCTGCATCTTCTGCGCCTGCTTCAGCATCGCGTTCATGTCGAAGCCGCCCGGCATCCCACCCTTGGCCATCACCCCACCTCCTCAGCGTCGAACTCGCTCTTCAGCTTCTCCACCAGGGCATCGTGATCGATCCCCTCGGCGGAACCCTCCTCAGGTGCAGGCGCCTCGCCGTCAAGCACCACATAAGCGGGCCGGAGCCTCTCGCTCACGACCGACTCCAGCGCCTCTTCCATCTGCTCGCGCTTCTCCGGCGCCTCGGCCTTGCGTTTGTTGAACGTATTCTCGGCCGGAAACCCGACAGTCACGATCTTCTCAGCGCCATCGACCTCGATCGGTCGAGCTCCCTCGAAAGTCGCTGCCAGCGCCGGACTCGTCTCCCGAAGCTTGTCGATCACCGCGGGCCACACCCGCGTGACGTCCTCCAGGACGACATCCGTACTGGCAGCCGGACCCGGCTCAGCAGGCGGCTCGGGCTCCGCCGCTTCAACCGGAGGGGCCTCTGCCGGGGGGTGGTGCGGATCTGGGGGACCACCCCGAGGAGGCGGCGCAGCCGCCCCCGCAGCGGGTGGTGGTGCCAGATCCGTGACAGGACCCGCCGGCGCGGGTGCTCCCGTCCCTTGCTCGAGCTTCTCGATACGTCGGCGTAGCCCCTCGGTCGAGGGGTCCATGTCGGGTCGCGCTGCCTTCAAGAGCGCGATCTCAACTGCCATGCGGGCGTCGTCGCCCTCGCGGACGGCGGTGAGAGCGTTAGCAAGCTCATCGATGGTGCGGACGAGGGTTGCCGCTTCAATTGAGCTTGCCTGGGCCATCAGGCGCTCTGAGTCTGTGGCCGTCACCACGAACGTGTTGGGCACCTCGCCCACGGTCTGGGCGACCAGCAGGTGGCGCAGGTGGGCCAGCAGGTCGCGGGCGAACTGGGAGGGGTCGCGGCCCGAGCGGGCCATCTTCTCGACCCCGAGCAGGACCCCCCTGGGATCTTCGGCGATCACCGCGTCGACTGCTTCGAAGAGCAGCTCGGCATCGGCCGCGCCGAGCAGCTCCAGGACGTCGTCAAGCTTGACCCGCTCGCCGCCGTAGGCGACCAGCTGGTCGAGGGTGCCGAGGGCGTCGCGGAAGCTGCCCGAAGCCGAACGGGCGATCATCGCCACCGCCGCGTCCTCGGCCTCGATCCCCTCCGCCGCCGAGACCCGCTGCAGCACCTCGGAGATCTGCTCCAGCGAGGGGCGCTGGAAGTCGAAGCGCTGGCAGCGGTCGGCGATCGTGGCCATCACCTTGTGCGCCTCGGTGGTGGCGAGGACGAAGACCGTGCTCGGCGGCGGCTCCTCAAGCGTCTTCAGGAAGGCGTTCCAGGCCTCCTTGGTCAGCATGTGCGCCTCGTCGAGGATGTAGACCTTCCAGCGGCCTCCGGTGGGGGCGTAGGCGACCCGCTCGCGCAGGTCGCGGACATCGTCGACGGAGCGGTTGGAGGCGGCGTCCATCTCGATCACGTCGATCGAGCTGCCGGCGGCGATCGTCAGGCACGATTCGCACACGCCGCAGGGGGTCACGGTCGGGCCACCGCGCTCGCAGTTGAGCGAGCGGGCGAGGATCTTCGCCATCGAGGTCTTGCCGGTGCCGCGCGAGCCGACGAAGAGGTAGGCGTGGTGGACCTTGCCCTGCTCGACCGCGTTGCGCAGGGTGCGGACGACGTGCTGCTGGCCCACCACCTCGTCGAAGGAGCCGGGGCGGTGGCGGCGGTAGAGGGAGATCGAGTCGCTGGGAGACGGCACCGCAGCCAGTGTATCTGCGCCTATACCTTGCCCCGGTGCTCCGCAAGTGGCTCTCCCCGCTGGCCTGGATCGCCGGCGTCAGCGCGGCCCTCCTGCTCGTCTTCCCGGTCGGCTTCCCCAACTACGACACGATCTACGCCCTCGTCTGGGGGCGCGAGCTCGCGCACGGCGTCAGCCCCGACTACGGCGCCGCCCTGCCCCCCACGCCCCACCCCCTAGCCGACCTGCTGGGAGCACTGACGACGCCGCTGGGCAACGGCGCGATCGACGTGACGATGATCATCGCCTACCTCTCCCTGGCCCTGGCCGGCTACCTCGTCTACCGCCTGGGCAGCCTCTGGTTCGACCGCCCGATCGGCGCCATAGCCGCCCTAATCGTCCTAACCCGAGCCCCCTACCTCTCCAACGGCCTACGAGCCTACGTGGACCTCCCCTACATAGCCCTCTGCCTCGGAGCCCTCCTCATGGAGGCCAAGCGCCCCCGAGCCGGCTGGCCCGTCCTCGCCCTCCTGGCCCTGGCCGGCCTACTCCGCCCCGAGGCCTGGGGCTTTGCGATCGCCTATTGGCTCTGGCTGGCGCTCGACTATCGGGGGGGCGTGCGCTGGCGTCCCGAGCGGTCATCGCGGGAGCTGGCCGGGCTCGCGGCAATGGCCATCGCGGGACCGATCCTCTGGATCCTGTTCGACGGAATCACCACAGGCAACTTTCTTTACTCGCTGACGGGCACCCGGGAAACGGTCGAAGCACTGAAACGAAGGACGGGTCCTGTCGACCTCGTCCTCTACGGACCCCGGGCGCTGGGGGAAGTCATGCAATGGCCGGGAATGGTCGGCGCGCTCGGCGGCGCGATCCTCGCCTTCGCCTTCCTCCGTCGTCGCGCCGCCCTCGGCCTCGCCGCAGCCGCCCTCGCTCTCGCCGCCTTCGCCTTCCTCGCCGCCGCCGGCCTGGCGATCATCGCCCGCTACACGATGCTCGGCGGCGCGATCCTGGCGATCTTCGTCGCCGTCGGGCTGCTCGGTTGGCGCCTGCTCGAAACCGGCCACCCCTGGCGCCGCCGCTGGCAGGCCTTCGCGGGCGTCGTCGCGCTGATGTTCGCGCTCTGGCTCCCCAACCAGTGGAACCTCGACTCGACCGTGCACCGCGATCTCTCCAACCAGGGGACGATCGAGCGCGACCTCACCCATCTCGTCGACGCCGGGGCCTTTGCCAAGCCGCTCTGCGGCCCGATCGCCGTGCCGAACCACCGCGCCATCCCCCGCCTCGCCTTCGGCCTCGAAGTGAAGCCCACTGAGATCATCAGCGCCAGCGAGGAAGGCATTCCCCGCCGCGGCTACTTCCTCGAACCCGCCAGCCCCTTCGTGATCCACAACTTCATCCTCGACCCCAACGACCCGACCCGCTTCAGGACAAGCGTTCCGCGCGGCTTTCGCCGCGTCGCCGCCAACGGCTCGTGGATCCTCTACCGGCGCTGCTGAGCGCGGTGTAGGCTCGCCGCCCCAGGGCGTGTCTGACTTTGTTGTGCCATATGGCCCCATAAACTCAGACACGCCCAATGCTGAGACGGCTGATGCAAACGACGCCTGGCCGCCTCGCACTCCTTGTGTCGGTCGTGGCGCTCGTCCTGATCGGCAGCGCCGCGGTCGCCCACTTCGTCCTCGGGCAGTTCGGGGACTTCGGCGAGGCGCTCTGGTCGGCCGTCCTGCACGTGCTCGATCCGTCGAGCCTGCACGAGGACAGCGACGGGGCGGAAAGGGCAGTCGGGCTCTTCCAGACGATCACCGGCCTGGTGCTCCTCGTCGGCCTGCTCTTCACCTTCGTCGCCGAGTCCTTCGCCAGCTCGCTCGAGCAGCTCGGCCAATCCGACCGGCCGGTGCGCTGCCGCGACCACCTGCTCGTAATCGGCGGCCTCGACCTGATCGGAGTGGCGGCCCAGGCCGCAGCCGAGGCGCGGCTGGAGACCGAGCTGAGGCGGCTGGTCGTGCTGGCGCCGGAGTCGGCCCGCGAGTCGCGGGCGCAGATCCTCGACGAGCTGGACGAGGCCGGTGGGGGCCTCAAAGTCGACCTCGTCTTCGGCGACACCGCCGGCGATTCGGGCTTCGAGCTGGCCGGCGCGGAGCGGGCACGGGCGATCTTGCTGATGCCCTCGAGCAGCGGACCGCTGGCAGCGGAGGCCGCCGATGTCGAGGTGACGCAGAGCGGCCTCGCCCTGCTCGACTACCTGAAGGAGCGGGAAGCCTCGCCGTTGGTCCGCCTGCTCTTCCGCCGCGGCCGCAACGTCGACGCCAGCTGGGAACTGTTCCCGCCCGAGTGGGACGCGGTGGTCGGCGACCGCACCGTCTCGGCCGTGCTGCGCCTGGCGATCACGCGGCCCCCTGCCCTGGAGCAGCTGCCGGGCTGGGTGGCAGAGCACGGCGAGATCGCGCCCTTCGCCCGACTCGTCGACGGCGCCTGGTCGGCCGCGGCCGGTGCCGAGGAGCCGCTGCGGCTGACCATCGTCGGCTGCGGGATCAACGCGCCGGCACTGATGGAGGACCTGGCCGAGGTCGGTGCCGAGCTCTTCGCGGTGACGATGATCGCGCCGCGCGAGGCATTCGACCGCTACCTCGGCAGCGCCGAACCGTCGGGGGTGGCGATCAGCTTCGTCGAGTCCCGGCCCACCGACGGCAGCCACCTGCCGCGCAGCCTGATCGAGTCCAAGCCGCACTTCGTCCTGATCACGCCCAGCCCGGCAAGCTGGGATCAGCGCGCCTCCGACGCCACTGCGACGCTCTCGGTCTTCCACGTCCTGCGCACCGCCGGCGGCCGCGACCTGCCGGTGCTCGCCGAGCTCTTCCTGCCGGAGACCGCCAAACGGCTTCCCAACGACCCCCGCCTGCTGGCGATCTCGGGCCTGCGCTCGGTCGCCACCGCCGTCGCCCTCAGCCTCTTCGACGCCGAGCGCGCGGCGGAGCTGGAGCGCCAGCTCGCCGCCGGTGCGGCCGATCATTGAGAATCAGCCCATGGCGGCGATAGAGCTTCGCGGCGTGGTCAAGCGCTTCGGCCCGATCACGGCGGTCGACGGGCTGGACCTCGAGGTGCCCGAGGGCATCTGCCTCGGCCTGCTCGGGCCCAACGGCGCCGGCAAGTCGACGACGATGCGGCTGCTCACCGGCCAGGCGCTGCCGGACTCGGGCAAGCTGCGCGTGCTGGGCCACGATCTGCCCGGGGACTCGAAGGCGGCCCGCGCCGAAATGGGCGTGGTGCCGCAGCTCGACAACCTCGACGTCGACGTCACGGTCGAGGACAACCTGGCGATCTTCGCCCGCCTGTACCGGGTGCCTGACGTCGGCGCCGCGGTCGACAAGCGCTCGACCTGGCGCGGCTGCGCGAGCGCCGCCGCGACGCCGTCGACGAGCTCTCCGGCGGCATGCGCCGCCGCCTCCTGCTCGCCCGCGGCCTCGTCCACGAACCGAAGCTGATCCTGCTCGACGAGCCCACGGTGGGCCTCGACCCGCAGATCCGCACCGAGCTGTGGACGCTGATCGGCGAGCTGCGCTCGCACGGCACGACGATCCTGATGTCGACCCACTACATCGAGGAGGCCGAGCGGCTCGCCGACGAGGTCGCGGTGATGCACAGGGGGAAGATCATCAGCCGCGGCCACCCGGTCGAGCTGATCGGCGAGCACGCCGGCGTGCAGACCGCCGAGGTCTACGGGCCGCCCGAGCGTCTGGTCGAGGCGCGGAAGACCGCCGAGGCGCACGGGCTCTCGGTCCGCCCGGCCGGGCCGGCCGTAGCGATCGTCGGCTCCGAGAACGCCGCCAACGGCGCGATTCCCGATGACGCCGTCGTCCGCGCCGCCTCGCTCGAGGACGTCTTCGTCCTGCTCACCGGGGAGGAGGCGGAGTGAGGCGGCTCGAACCGGCGGCGATCGGCGGCGTGATGAGCCGCGAGCTGGCCAACTTCCGCACCTACTGGCGCGGGACGACCTTCTCCAGCGTGCTCGAACCGATCGTCTACCTGCTCGCCTTCGGCCTCGGGCTGAGCGCGACCCTGGTCAACGAAGTCAACGGTGTCCCCTACATCCAGTTCGTCGGCACCGGCATGGTGGCGACCGCGGTGATCTTCTCCAGCGCCCTGCCGGCGATGTTCGGCACCTTCGTCAAGCACCGCTTCCAGAACACCTACGACGCGATCCTGGCGGCGCCGGTCGATGTCGAGGAGCTGGTCAGCGCCGAGATGCTCTGGATCGGCATCCGCTCCGGCACCTACGGCTGCGTGCCGCTGCTGGTCACGATCGGCTTCGGGCTCAATCCGGCCTGGGGCATGCTGCTGGTGCCGCTCTTCTGCTTCGTCACCGCGCTCGGCTTCGCCGGCTTCGGCGTCGCGATGGCGGCCACGGTCGCCAAGATCGACCAGTTCAACTACGTCACCGCGCTCTGCATCACGCCGCTCTTCCTCGTCGCCGGTACCTTCTTCCCGATCGAAGGCCTGCCGCACGGCGTCCAGGTCGTCGCCCAGCTCAACCCCCTGCACCAGCTGGTCGAGCTGGTCCGCGGCGGCGCCTTCGGCTACGAAGCGGTCGACATAGCTCGCTTCGCCTTCCTGGTCGGCTTCGCCCTCCTAACCTGGCGAATAGCGGTCCGCCGCATGCACAACCGCCTGATCGACTAAACGCGCCGGCTGACTTCGCCTTTAGTAGTCCAATAGCACGCCTAAAGGCGAAGTCAGCGATATGGCGAAAATGGACCGTGCGCCCCGTTCTCCGAGACGAAGTCACCGGGCGTGTCCGTCGCGGTTGGCTCGAGCCGGGCTCTCCTGCGGCACCCGCGGCATCCGCTTAAGGCTGCTTCCTTCCGGACCTGACCTGATTCGCGTGCCCACATCGCGCAGGACCCGGCCGTCAACGCCGCCCGCAGCGCACTGACCCCGACGGCCAGCCCCTCGGAACGGGATTCGGCCCCGCTAGAGCGGATTGCGGGTTACAGGGCACCGCTGATTCCCCGCCTAGCACGGTCCGCTGGTGATCCTACCCGCCTGGCCGTAGGATCGGCGCTCCGTGATCGACGTCGACACAGGGTCCTTCTTCGCGATCGTCCTCGTCGCGGCGATCGCCGCGATCACGGTCGCGATGTGCCCAGGGGAATGGCGCCGCCGGTGGTGGTCCTCGAGCTCGTGCTCGGCATCGTCATCGGCCCCCAGGTCCTCGACTTCGCCCACTCCTCGGAGTTCATCGACTTCTTCTCGAACCTGGGCCTGGGGATGCTCTTCTACTTCGCCGGCTACGAGATCGACTTCGAACGGATCAAGGGGGCGCCGCTGAAGCTCGGCGCGCTCGGCTGGGCGCTCTCGGTCGGACTGGCCTACGGGATCGGCGGCCTGCTGGCCATCGCCGGCGTCGTCGTCTCCTTCCTCTACACGGGGTCGGCCCTGGCGACGACGGCGATCGGCACCCTGATCCCGATCCTCAAGGACAGCGGCGGGCTGAAGACCCGCTTCGGCACCTACCTGCTGGCGGCGGGCGGGGCGGGAGAGTTCGGCCCGATCCTGCTCGTCACCCTCGTCCTGACCACGGCGAGCCCGCTGCACGAGGCGGTGATCCTGCTCGCCTTCGTCTTCCTCGCCCTGGGCGTGGCGCTCGCCTCGGTGCGCCTTGCCTGGCGCGGCTGGCCCGCCTTCGAAAAGACCTTCGAGGCGAGCAGCCAGCTGGCGGTGCGGATCACCGTGGTGCTCGTCTTCGGCCTGGTCCTGCTGGCGAGCCAGCTCGGCCTCGACGTCCTGCTCGGAGGCTTCGTCGCCGGGATGATCACCAGAGCGGCCCTGCGCGGCCACGAGCTACAGGTCTTCGAGTCGAAGCTGACGGCGGTCGGCTTCGGCTTCTTCGTCCCCTTCTTCTTCATCACCAGCGGCCTCGAGTTCAACCTCGACGCCCTCGGCTCGGCGACGGCCCTGGCCAAGATGGCCCTCTTCTTCGCCCTCTTCCTCGTCATCCGCGGAACCCCCGCCCTGCTCCTCTACCGCAAGGCCCTCAGCGCAACCGAGCGCCACGCCCTCGCCTTCTTCTCAGCCACCGAGCTCCCCCTCGTGGTAGCGATCACGACGATCGCGGTAGACGCCGGCAAGATGCGCAGCTCAACCTCCGCCGGCCTGGTAGGAGCCGCGATCCTCTCCACCCTGATCTACCCGTTCGTAGGCATGGCCCTGCAGAAGCGAGCGCTGGCAGAGCAGGCCGAAGAGCCTCCCTCAGCCGGCCCAACCGAGGCTCCAGCCCCCGCCTGATCCAAGCCCCGCCCCCCGCCTATGATTGAGCGATCTCCCGGGCGCGTAGCTCAGCGGGAGAGCGCTCGCCTCACACGCGAGAGGTCGCTGGTTCGAACCCAGCCGCGCCCATCATCGCCGCTTGGCTTTTGCCTTATGTATGCTTTTGCCTAATTAGGCAAATGATCGTTTCAAGGCAAAATAAACTATTGACGCAGCTTGCCAAGAGTCCGCCCAAGATCACAGGCGGGAGCCTCTCGGTGGGATCGATCGACGGTCAACGTGCCGAGCTCTGTCTTGAGCTTGGTGATCAGCGCTTGAAGCTCCTTGCTGCGGCCCTGACCGTGCCTTATCCGTCGAGTCTGAAGCGACTCCTTTTGGCCGAACCCGACATTGAGGTCGTGCTGGTCGAAAGAGCTCCACCAGGGCTCGAGAAAACCGCCGGTGAGCTGGGGGTTGACTACCTTGATGCTCATGGGCGGGGGCGCATTGTTAGGCCGGGTTTCGTCTATGTCGTGCCTCCCTCGGTCGATGTTCGCCGTTTCAAGGGCGCCTCCCGATCGTCCCCTTTCGCGCCGAAGGCAAGTCGAGTGGTTCGCTGCCTGCTCAGCGAGCATGAACGCCAGTGGCGCCTCTCCGATATTGCAGAGAGCATTGAGCTCAATCCGGGCAACGTGCATCGGGTGCTCGCGACACTGGTCGATGACAGCTATGTGGAGCGTGAAGAAGACCTCTATGTAGTGGCAGATCCTGGCTCCCTGCTCGAAGCCTGGGCTGACATAAGCACCCCATCTCGCAAGCAAATAGTCGTCCCCTTCGAGGGCGAACTCGGGCATGCGGTGAGAGCCTTGGGCACCCGGCTTCATGGAAAGGTGGCTGTCTCAGGCGAATTTGCCGCGGAGCTTCTTGCCCCTCACCTCCCAGCCGAGAGTGCACTGCTTCACTGTCTAGATATCGAGGAGTGGGCGAATTTGGCCCACGACGACATCAGACCACCCCTGCCAGTCGGCGCCGGTATACCGCTGCGTCGAATCTTGGTCGATCTGTCCGACGAGGGCGTAGGCCAGTTCGGTGCTTCAACTGCCGGCGTAGACGCCGTCAGCCCCGCACAGCTTTTTGTCGACCTCTATAAGCAACCGACCCGCGGACGCCAGGCCGCCGACGAGGTCCGGCGCCAGCTTCTGAAGTTCTGATGCCAACACTTAAAATCGATGTGTCGGGACCAGCTGACCACCTGCTCTTCGAAGGCCTTCCGCACCTGCAACCGGTCATCGACGAGCTCGGAGACGGCGCGCTGCTTATCGGCGGACTTGCGGCCACGGCCTGGATCGGAGCAAGCGAAATCGGACTGCCGATGCGGGTCACGCGGGATGTCGACATAGGAATCGATCGTCGAGGCCTGCACCTCACCGCGGAAACCAGGAAGGTTGTGCCGCTCCTGCGGGAACAAGGCTTCGAATCGCTTGGCGGCAAAAGGCAGTTCCGGTTTGTGAAGAAGACTCCGGCCGGCGAGTTCCTGGTCGATCTGCTCGTAGCGCCCGGCGCCTCCCGAGAGGAACCTCCGCGTCTGGAGGCCGACCTCCAGACGCTTTCCGCCCCGGGACTCGCCTATGCAATCCTTCGCCGCCCGGTCCCGCTCTCGCTCGAACTGGCCTGCGATGGCGAGACCAGGCAATTCGAACTCCCGATCATCAGTTTGGACTCGGCATTCGTGATGAAGGCCGTTCTCACCGCTGAGCGACGCCTCCAACCGGATCGCCGGATCGCCGACACAAGCGACGCCGTAATGCTTGCTGCCGCCTGCGCCACCGACGAGGCCCACATCGCGCCCCTGCGGGAGCACAGCCGTCGCAAAGACGTGCGCACCGCCGTCCGATGGATATCTGGATCGTTCAGCAACAGGAGAACTGCCGCCGCTCGTCGGGTCGAGCGCCACTTCGAACTCGAGCTGGGCCAGCCGGGCGGCGGCGCTTGGGCAGTCTCGGTAGCAGAGCGCTTCGCCCGTTTGCTCGATGGCTAACAGACGTACCCGCTATACCAGCTCACTCGTGAACAGCTCTGCGCGGCACTCCTTGAGAATTCAGGGATCAATGGGGCCTATCGACTCAAGCTCCACACTGCGGGCAGCGCGAAGGGCATCAAGAGCACTCGCTTCCCAATCGTCTTCAAGGTGACCGATCTTCAGGAAGAGGGTTGTGACCACTGCCATGAATGAGCCCTCGGGGGGCTCGCCAATCCTGCGCACATCGTACTCGTAGGGAGTGGGACTCAACTCTAGTAGGAGGTCTTCCGTGCAGGACCGGGTGCCTCGCTTCTTGAAGTCCGTCTCGTTCTCGCTATGGACCGATACGCACGCCACAGCCGCAAAGCCTGCGCGTTGAAGCGCTGCGAAAAGCGCTACCCAGGCGCTCGGTTCATGGTTCGCATAGCTAAAGACAAGTCGCCCCCAAGGGCGGAGTGCCCGATGGCAGGCCTCGAAAACTCGCGCCAGCGAGCTCGAATATGATTCTTCGTCCGCGTTCAATCCAGCCACAACATTCGCGGCGGCCTCTCCTTCCAGAGGCTTCATAGAAAGTTCAGCCCACCCCCGGAAGAGGAGAGAGAGCTCCCCATAGTGGACGTCGTCGTGGTAGGGCGGATCGGTCAGGACTAGGTCGGTGTCGCAATCATTCGGCAAAGCCGCTGAATCTCCACATTCGACCTTCGCTTCTCCATCGGTGACGTTCTCGCACAACCACTGCGCAGCCTTGTACAACGATCGCACTCTTCGGGTGACGGTTCCCCGGCCAATCGGTCCCACCCCCCAGACGTTCAGCTCAGGCACAAAGGTCGAGAAGTTGAAGCGATGCCCGGCCGTGGCGTCATTGCACTTCAGATAGAAGCGGTCCCATCGATTTAGGAATCCTGC
>DATASN010000017.1:0-62748 GCA_036269215.1 Solirubrobacterales bacterium | reverse complement strand
CTCCCAGATCGTGGGCAGGGGGCGGTCAGGGGTAGGGTCGGCAACCGGCAAGGCACTCTCCTTTTGCGAGGGATGTGCCTTGCCGTTTCAGCTCAGGGCGACATAACTCCTGCCGCCTCAGGCGGTTTTCGGATAGTCACTAAGCGGAGCAGATGTTGCATTTGAGCTTTCTCAAGCGATCCTTAGCTTGTGTTAATTCCCTCTGAGCAGGCTCGGCTGATGGCTGCAGCGCGGCACCCCCGCCCCACCGGTCGCCTTGCCCCATGGCGACGCTTGCGCCGGGTCATCCTCCTGGCCGCGACGATCTGCCTCGTCCCGGTCGGCGTCTCCTGGCTGCGCGCGATCGGCGAACCGCACAACGTCGGCCTCGGGGTCGCCAGCGTCGAGTGGCTGCGCTCCCACGGCGGCAACCCGCTCGTCTCGGAAGTCGAGAATGCCTATTACACGCTCACCGCCCCCTCGAAGGGCGGCCCGCCGCTGAAGTCGCTTCCCCAGGTCGGGGTCGCCGACGCCCAGACGCGGCAAGCCGCCTACCGGCCGCCACCGATCCAGTCTTTGATCCACCCGGCGTTGAAAGGCGAGGGGGTCTGGCGGCCGGCCGCCGCCCACGCCGGGCCCGAGCCGCCGGTCCTGCTCACGACCTTCCGCAGCGACCCCGAATACCCCCAGTTCGTCGCCGGGGTCGCCTGGATCGACTCGAGGCGGACGCACCTCGCCTACATGCCGGGGCTGGCCGAGCCGCCGGAAGTCTCCCATCGCGGACCGGCCGAGGTGCCGGCGGCCCTGCGCAAGCGCGTCGTCGCCACCTTCAACGGCGGCTTCCCGCTCGAAACGTCGAACGCCGGCCTCGTCTACCGCGGCGAAACGATTGTCCCGATGGTCAACGGCATCGCCACCCTGGTCGAGTACCGCGACGGCAGGATCGACATCGTCAAGTGGGAGCACGGCGAAACCCCCGGCTCGCGCGTCTGGTTCGCCAAGCAGAACCTGCCGCCGATCGTCTACGAAGGCAGGCTCAACCCCAACCTCAGCGATGGCCCCGAATGGGGCGCGACGGTCAACAACGCGGTCCGGGTCTGGCGCTCCGGCCTCGGCATCGACCGCCGCGGCAACCTGATCTACGCCGCCGCCAACTACCAGACGGTCGGCTCGTTGGCGGAAATCCTCAAGCGCGCCGGCGCCGTGCGGGCGCTGGAGCTCGACATCAACGAAGACTGGACCAGCTTCATCACCTACCGCCGTCCCGGCGCGGTCGAACCTTCGAACCTGCTGCCGGAAATGTTTCGGCCCGACACCCGCTACCTGACCCCGGACGAACGCGACTTCTTTGCCGTCTATGTCCGGTCGGGGGAAGGGGGGAACGGATGAGCCCAGCGCGACGACCTTCCCCAGCGGCAAGGGCGCGGCGAGCGCTGCTCGTCGACCTGATCGTCGCGGCGGCACTCGCGGCACTCGCATTTGCGCTTGCCGCCGGGCTCGGGGTGATCGCCTTCTTCGCCCTCCCGGTGCTTCTGGTCGGCCTGCTCTGGGTCGCGGCCGAAAGGCTGGCCGCCGCAATCGGCCGGCGCCGCCGGAGGGCCGGCTGACGCCGCGGACGTGAGTGCGGTCACGCGCCGGGCAGGTCCCGCCTGAGAGGATTCGCGCCGATGGCGGATCGCAAGCGGCCCGAGGCGCCGCGCACAGAGAAGGTCCTGCCGGGCGTCTGGAGGCTGAGGCTGCCGCTGCCCTGGCCGGGCGTGCCCCACGGCAACGTCTGGGCCGTCGCCGACGGCGGCGGCATCGTCCTCTTCGACACCGGCATCGGCGGCAAGGGGCGGATGCGCCAGTTCGACCTCGCCCTCGCCCAGGCGGGCTTCGACCTCGGCGACGTGCGGCTGCTCGTCTGCACCCACTCCCACACCGACCACTACGGCCTCGCCGCCCCGATAGTCGAGCACGCCGAATGCGAGCTCTGGATGCACCCCAGGTGGGAGCACGTCCGCCTGCTCGCCGACGACCCCGCCGCCGCCCTTGAGCAGCGGCTCGAGGTCGCCCGCCAGAGCGGTGTTCCCGCTGCCGGGCTGGAGCGCTACCGCGAGTCGCGCAAGGACGACGACGAGACCGGCATCGACGCGATCGTCGAGCCCGACCGCGACCTCGTGCCCGGGGTCGAGGTGGAGACCGACCTCGGCGCTTGGCAGGTGCACGAGACACCGGGGCACGCTCCCTCCCACGTCGTCCTGCATCAGCCCGATCGCAAGCTGATGATCTCCGGCGACCACCTGCTGGGCCGCACCGTGCTCTTCTTCGACCACGGCCACAGCCCCGATCCGGTCGGGGAATTCCTCGCCAGCCTCGACGAGGTCGAGCCGCTCGCGGTCGACCTCTGCCTGCCCGGCCACGGCCGTCCCTTCCGCGATCCCCAAGCGAAGATCGCCGAGGCACGGCGCCAGGTCGAGGAGCTGCTCGGCAAGACCCGCGATGCCCTCGGCGAGGGGGAGCGGACCGCCTTTGAGATCGTCGCCGAGATCGTCGGCGCCGAGAACGTCAACACGCCGGTCAGCGCCTGGGTATTGCAGATCGTCCTCTCCTGCCTCGACCACCTGGTGATCTTGGGCGAGGTGGTGAGGGTTGAGGGGACTGATCCTCAGCGATGGAAACTGGCGTGAGGGAGGGGCACCCGGCCCTCCCTATAGCCTTCCGCTGTGGCTAGCTTCACATTCACGCGCGAGATAGATGCGCCGGCCGAGACTGTGTTCGAAGTGCTTACCGATCATCGGAGGTATTCGGAGCTGACGCCGTTGCGGAAGTCTGTGCTTGAGCGGGAGGGATCGCCGGATCCGAATGGGTTGGGGGCGATCCGGAAGCTGACCGCGGTGGGGCCGCCGATGCGGGAGGAAGTGATCGCCTTCGAGGCTCCGAGCCGGTTCTCCTACACGGTGCTCTCGGGGCTGCCTGTGCGGGACCACGTCGGCACCGTGGAGCTGACCGACGAGGGTGGCAGGACGAAGATGGTCTATGCCGTGCGGACGCAGCCGACCCTCCCTGTGGTCGGGCCGGTCGTCGTCGCCGCGATCAAGCAGGGGATCAAGGGGCTGATCGGCGGGGTCGCCGCCGAGTCCGAGCGCCGCTCGTCCGCCGCGGATGGCTGAGGGCGGGCGCTCCGGCAGGCAGGAGCTGTGCCGCTGAAGGGCTCCTGGAAAACGATCCTGGTCGGCCTCTGGGGGGCCGTCAGCCACTTCTGGCATACCCGCAGGGGGCTGGCGATCGCCGCGATCGCCGCAGGCGTCCTTGTTTTCGGCGCCGCCGGCCTGCTCGGCTACGAGCTTCTCAAGCGACCGCCGGACGTACACAACCCGAATGCCACCTTCGTGCCGCAGAAGCCGCCGAAGCCGGAAGCCAAGACGGTCAACTGGCCGATCTTCGGCCTCAACCCGGCGCGCACGCGCTACCTCCCGGCGAAGGGAGTGAAGCCGCCGTACCGCCTGCTCTGGCACTACACCGAGCGGCCGCTGCTCGAGTTCCCGCCGATCTACGTCGGCGGCAAGCTCTACTTCGTCAACAACAACGGCTTCGCCTACGCCCTCGACGCCGACAACGGCAAGGTGCTCTGGGAACGCCGCATCGGACTGCTCAACGCCTCCTCGCCCGCCTACTACAAGCACCGCCTCTACATCGTCAATCTCGTCCCCGGGCACATCGTCAAGCTCGACGCGAAGACCGGCAAGGTTCTCTGGAAGCACTCGCTGCCCGGCCGGGCGGAGTCGTCTCCCCTGGTCATTGACGGCACCATCTACTTCGGTTGCGAAGACGGCGAGCTCTTCGCCCTCGACACTCGCAACGGCCACACGCGCTGGACCACCTCGCTCGGCGGGCCGATCAAGTCGGCACCCGCCTACCACGGCGGCGTCCTCTTCGTTGGCGACTACGGCGGCTACATGAACGCCATCGACGCCAAGACCGGTGCGATCAAGTGGCAGACGGCCTCCCTCGGCCAGGGCTTCGGCACCTCGGGCGAGTTCTACTCGACTCCGGCCGTGGCCTTCGGCCGCGTCTACGCCGGCAACAACGACGATCGTGTCTACAGCTTCGACGAGAAGACCGGCGCCCTCGCCTGGTCCCACTCGACCGGGGGCTACGTCTACTCGGGGCCGGTCGTGGCAAACACCCGGCACACTCCGCCGACCGTCTACATCGGCTCCTTCGACGGCAACATCTACGCCCTCGACGCGAAGAACGGCGAAACGCGCTGGGAACGCTCGGCCGGGGGGCAGGTGGTCGGCTCGCTCTCGGCAGTGGGCGACATCGTCTATGTCGCCGAGTTCACCAACGGCACCACGAACGGATACATGATGAAGTCAGGCCGCCAGGTCTTTCATTACAAGACCGGGACCTACACGCCGGTGATCTCGGACGGGCGGCGGATCTACCTGGTCGGCTACTCGAGCATCAATGCCCTGCAGCCGTACAAGTACAGGGCCGGGGTGGGGGAAGGTGTTAGGGCCAAAGCTGTGGGGGGACGGGGAGCAGCCGGGTAGGGGTTCCAAGAGATCGTTTGCTCTACGGGAGCGGACAAAGTCCCACTGGAAAATTTTCCACCAAAGAATTTGACAATTACCTAACTTTGTGGATAGACAAGGCGTTTCAGAGCGCATAGGGTCTCGCTCGGTACCGAAAGTCGCACTCGTCCATTCCAAAGGCAGGGGATCTCGATGGGGGCAGTCAGTCGAGCAGCAAAGAGCCGTGCGCAATGGCTTGTCGTATTCGCCCTTCTGCTGCTCGCGGCCGGCGCGGTTCCGGTCTTGGCCGACTCTCCGGGCGCCAAAGAAACGCCTGAGGTCGCCGTTCCTGCTGAAAGCAGCGCTTCACTGCCCACCGGCGCCGATCTCGCCGAAGCCACTCAGAAAGTCGAGCTGAACGAAGAAGAACGGGAACGGGAACTCGAAGCCCCGGCGGCCGAAGCCGAACGCGAAGAATCGCGGTCGGCCTATGAAGACGCGGATTCGGCGTCTGAAGCAAGCGATCTGCTCCGCATGACATTCCAGTCCGAACTGGAATCTCTGAACCTCGATCCAGCCCGGTTCCTCAGCGACGCCGCCTTGAAACGCAGCCTGCCCGAAGGGGGTGCCGTGGTCTCAAACGAAGGCCAGCCCGAAATCATGGAAGCCGGCGTGCCGGCTCAGGTGAGGAACAAAGAAGGCGAAATGAGCAAGGTCGACCTCAGCCTCGAAGCTACATCCGAAGGCTTCGAACCGGCCAACCCGATCACCGACGTCAACATCCCGATCTCGGCATCCGAAGGCATATCCCTCGAGAACGGCACAACCACGATCACGCAGGCGGGCGTCAACCCCGAAAGCAGTGCCCACCTGTTCGACGACAAGGACGTCATTTACCCGGACGTGCAAACCGATACCGACCTGCTTGTTTCGCCCCTCTCGACCGGCGTGGAGCTCTTCGACCAGCTGCGCTCTGCCAAAAGCCCGGAAACCTTGCGCTTTGATCTTGGCCTGCCCGAAGGCGCGGAACTTCGAGCCAATGCGGGGACGGCGGAAGTCTATGAAGGCGAAAAGCTGCTCGGGATCGTCGCGCCACCGCACGCGGTCGACGCCCAGGGCACGCTTGTGCCGGTGACGATGGGCGTTGAAGGCAACTCGATCATCCTCACCGTTGAGCATCGGGAAGGCAATTATGCGTACCCGATCCTCGTCGATCCCGAATATGTCCAAAACGACTGGGTCAACAACGCCTGGATCTTCGGTTACCGCTACGACGTGCTGGAAGACGGCACCTTCCTGCCAAACTCCAACAACGCCGGCCTCAAAATCAGCAGGTGGTGCATCTATAGCTGTTGGGGCAGCGGCCGCGGTCTCTTCGTCTCGGTCCCGAGCGGAACTTGGGGAGGTGGGCAGTGGGCTCAGTGGACCTACACGCCGCCAGGAGAAACCAGCTATCTGAGCGGATATCTGATCAACCCGTTTTACCGCTACGACTTCAGTTCGCCATGTTGGTCGGGACCGCATCCTGAGCCACATGACTACGACGGGCTCTGGTCTCCCACTTACAACATCTACTACCAGCTCTATACCAACCGCGCCCTCTACACCAACGCCTCGATCTACGGCAACACCGCCCAAACGGCGAAGGTAATGGTCTTCGGGATGAGCACCGGGGGAGGCGCCAATGATCCCTGCTGGCGCGACCTCTACGCCGGTGGCATCGCTACCTACATGACCGATCCCGACTCACCAACCCTCGACCCGATCTCCGGCTACCCAACGGGCTGGTTCGATGACTCGAAAAAATACGGGGTCAATGTCTCGGCCCACGACCACGGCCTGGGAGTGAGAAACATCTCCCTCCTTCTCTCTGGAACGGTGGAAGCTCGGCTCAACCAAGCGGACTGCGAAGGCACCCACGACAGCCCCTGCTACCGGGACATGGCCGGCACGATCAACTTCAACGGCGACCTCTTTCCCGAAGGCAAGTCAGAAGCAAAAGTGGTTGCCAACGACGCTCTCTTGAGGCCGAGCAACAAATACTCTTGGACCGCCTACGTAGACAACACGTCGCCGGAAGTCACCCTGAGCGGCCAGCTCGCGGAAGCGACCAAGGAGGAAGGGCCGAAAGAAAAGCCCCAGGGGGAAGGCAACGACAAGCTGAGGCTCCCCGTCTACAACCTCGAAATCAAAGCCGAAGACGGCAGCACCGCAAGCGAACAGGCGATGCGCTCAGGCGTCAAAAACATCGAAGTCTTCCTCGACAAAAAAACCGAACCCGAGCCGGTGTCATGGAAACCGCAGGGCTGCTCGGGCCCCAACTATAGCTGCCCGATGACGGAGACCTACACCCTGAATCTGACGGGGCTCGGAGCCGGGGAACACGTCCTCAAAGTGGTCGCCAGTGATCAGCTGGAACACAAACGCATCAGAGAAATCCAATTTAAATACATCCCGGCCACGGGGATGAAGGAAGAATACGTGCTGCAGCACTTCCCGCTGCCCGACGGGCAGGGCAACGAAGCCGAAGAAGAACACCCGAGCCGACCGGAACTCGCCGTCAACGTGATGAACGGCAACCTCGTCTACCGCCAGCAGGACATCGACGTGCCGGGATATTCGGCCGATCTGGAAGTCGAACGCTTCTACAACTCCCAGCTACCCGAATCCCAGAGCACCGAATGGGGCAAAGGGTGGACGCTGGCCCAGACTCCGAAGCTGGAACTGGAAAAAGGCGCGGCGCCAAAAGAAGCAGAACTTCTCGACGAAAGCGGCGCGGTCGCGAGCGGGGTTGGGTTGCCGATCGAAACCGGGGAAGCGAAGTTTGACCCCGCGATCAAGGCGACGCTGACCAAGGAAGCCGGCGGTGGATATGAGATGGCCGACGAATCGGGGGAAACAAACTCTGCGTTCGCTTTTGGCAGCAGCGGGCGCACCGAAGAACTTCGCACCGGCCCCTACTCGAACGTCGACTACGGCTACGAAGTGGGCAAGCTGTCGGAAATCGCGATCAAAGACCCCGCCAGCGCCCCGGATCCCTCCCCGGCCGAAGAAGAAGCCTTCGAATACGTGCCGCCGGCGCCGAGCTACCAGAGCGCCTTTGGCGCTCTGGGCAGCGGCGAAGGGCAGCTGAAATCCCCAGGCGACATCGCGATCGCCGCCAACGGCGACCTCCTCGTCGTCGACAAGGGCAACAACCGTGTCGAGCGCTTCAACCAGGAAGGCAAATTCGTCTCCAAATTCGGCTCCGAAGGGACCGGCAACGGCCAGTTCAAACGGCCCTGCTCGATCGCGATCGACGCCTCGGGCAACCTCTACGTCGCCGACGCCGGCAACAATCGGATCGAGAAGTTCAACGAAAAAGGCGAATTCCTCAAAGCTGTTGGCTCTTACGGCGCCGGGAACGCCCAGTTCCACGAACCCGAAGGCATCACCGTCGATGCCAAAGGCAATGTCCTGGTCGCCGACAGCTACAACCAGCGCATCCAGAAGTTCAACTCCGCCTTGGAATTCCTCTCCAAATTCGGATCCTCGGGCTCCGGCAACGGCCAGTTCAACCAGGTCAACAGCATCGACGTCGGCCCCGGCGGCAAGGTCTGGGTGATCGATTGGGGCCTCAACCGCGTCACCGAGTTCAACGAAGCCGGCGAATACGTGCAGCAGTTCGGCTCCTACGGCACCGGCAACGGCCAGTTCAATCACCCCGATGCGATCGAGGTCGACTCGAGGGGCGATGTCTTCGTCGGCGATCAGTCCAACAACCGCGTCCAGGAGTTCAGCCAGTCCGGCAAATACCTGACCCAGTTCGGCGCCAAAGGCTCCGGTAACGGCCAGTTCAGCTTCACCTGGCCGATGGGCATCGCCGTCGACAACAAGGGTGGCCTCTGGGTCACCGACGTCAGCAACAACCGCATCGAGAAGTGGTCGGTGCCCAACTACCGCCCGAGCTGGTACGAGGCTTTTGGCACCGTCGGCGCGGGGGACGGGCAGCTGAAAACGCCCAGCGATGTCGCGATCGCCCCCAACGGCGACCTCTTCGTCGTCGACAAGGGCAACAACCGGGTCGAGCGCTTCAACCGTGAAGGCAAATTCGTCTCCAAATTCGGCACCTACGGCACCGGCAACGGCCAGTTCAGCACGCCGACTTCGATCGCAATCGACGGCTCGAACCACCTCTGGGTGGCCGACGGCGGCAACAGCCGCGTCGAGGAGTTCACCGAAAGCGGCGAATTCCTCAAAGCCGTCGGCTCCTACGGGACCGGCAACGCCCAGTTCCATGTCCCCGAAGGCATCGCCACCGACCTCAAAGGCGATGTTCTGGTGGCTGACACCTACAACCGCCGCATCCAGGTCTTCAGCGAAGAAGGCGAATTCCTCTTCAAATTCGGCTCTGCCGGATCGGACCCCGGCCAGTTCACCGAAGCCAACGCGATCGACATCGGCCGCCACGGCAGCATCTGGGTCGCTGACTGGGGCGCCAACCGGATCGAGCAGTTCAACGAAGCCGGCGAATACGTCCAGCAGTTCGGCGCCTATGGAACCGGAGAAGGCCAGTTCAACCACCCCGATGCGATCGAAGCCGACAACAAGGGCAATGTCTGGGTGGGGGACGAATCGAACAGCCGCGTCGAGCTCTTCAACGAAGCCGGCGAATACATCACCCAGTTCGGCTCCAAAGGCTCCGGAGAAGGACAGTTCAGCTTCACCTACCCGATGGGGATTGTCGTCGACTCCAGCGGCCGCCTTTGGATCACCGACGTCAAAAACAACCGCATCCAGAAGTGGCAGATCCCCAGCACCGAAGCGCCCAAGCCGCCCGAAGAAAACGATCCCGCGGTCGACGTCAGCCTCAACGGGGGCTTGGTCAGCAGCGTCGAAGGCAAAGAGGCTGGGACGCATTCCTATGCCCACAGCGGCCAGCTGCTCACCTCCGCCAGCGGGCTTGAAGGGAAAACCAGCTACGAATACGACTCCGCGGGGCGGATGACGAAAGTCACGCTCCCCAATGGGACCTGGGGATCGATCGCCTATGAATCCACTTACGGGCGGGTGAGCAAAGTCACCGTCGACCCGGCCGGCTCCGAACCGGCCAAAACGACCCTCTTCAACTACAGCGACGAACCGCGTCGCACGACCGTGACGCCCGAAAGCACCCCCGCGGTCGTCTATGACATCGGAGCCGACGGATCCGTGTTCAGCTGGGCAGAACGTCAAAAAACCACCAACCTTCAACAACATCGGGGGAAGCCTTTACTTCCACAAAGGAGAAGAAGTAGCAGCGGGGGTGCAGGAACTCAAAGTCATTGCGCATGCTGACGAAGGAATTTCCTCCATTCAAGTGGTCGCCAACGGCCAGAATCTGGTTCATGAAACGACCTGCAAAGAGAACCTCGAAACCGCTGAAGTCGAGTGCGATCCCCTGTCGTCCCAGTGGGTGATGGAAACCGAAAACTTCGCCCCCGGCATCCTCAATCTCGAAGTCATCGCGACCGACCGCCTCGGCGAATCTGCCGCCGAACGATTCTGGGTCAATATCCCCCAGCCTCCACCACCGCCGCCCGACGGAGCACCGGTTAGGCCTAAGTTCTCAGAAATTCAAAACTTCCGGGAAGAATTTGGTCTAGATGTCGTCGATCCCGTCAAAAACGAAATAGAACGCAACGAACGGATCTTCAACCTGATCAATGCATGGACCGAAGGAGAACCGGCGGCGCGGGCATCGGCGGAACGGTGGGGGGTGCCGCTGCGGCCCAAGGACGTGGTCGAGATGGAATACCGGGAACTTTATACCGCCCAGGACGGCCCCAAAATTCAGAGTTGGGCTGCCGCGCATGCACCCACGACCTACGCTGGCTATTACGTAGATCACCGGGCAGGCGGAATCATTCATGTTGGCTTTACCGCAAACCAGGAAACCTTGGTTGCACAGCTAAAGCAGGAAGCCGGCCTAACGGCTACTGACCGTATTGTTCCTTACACTAGCCAACTGCAGCATTCAGCCGAAAACCTTGAATCCCTTCAGATGGAAATTGCGACTGGCGATGCGGCGTCAGGGCCATTGGCCGGGCTAATCACACGAATCGGTATAGACCCACAAACTAATACCGTCAGAGTCGGGTCTCTGAATCCCAGTCAAGTAGAAGTAGGACTGCACAGTGCACATGGTGTAAACGCTCCAATCGTGGTATACGAAGAATCCCCGCTTTCGGCACCGCTCGAGGGCCATTTCACCGACGAAGGACCGATTCGGCCGGGTATAGCAATAGGTTTTGCCGAACAAAATAATCCAAACTATTGCACCGCTGGATTTGGGGCTAAAGAACAAACCCATAAAACCAATCCAGCAACGGGACAGGAAATTGCTGAAACATATCTCCTCACGGCCGGCCACTGCTTTGCCGACTTCGGCCTAGGGTTCGTAGTGCGACGCTTTCACTCCAGTGCCGACACGACACCGTCGAAGATCGGCGCGCTTAGTCGCCGCTCGAATACTTACCATCAGAAAGGCTTTTCAACCGACGCTGAGGCAATACTGTTGGAAGGTTCTCAAAGTTTCTCCCCTAGCGTCTTCCGAACTACTGCTCCACCGAGACCAATTACCGGTGTCGCAAGTCCTACTGCAGGCATGATTATACATAAGTCTGGTGCAACCTCGGGTGAAGTAAAGACTGGCGAAATAACCGGTCCTGCCGAAGCTATATTCTATTATGCCTTGGCGGGCGACCAGGAGATTGGTCCGTACTTCTTGGTTCCGAACACACTACCTGGAGCCCGCGGGGATAGTGGTGCACCAATTTGGACCGAGAATGGAAAGGCTGTTGGACAGGTTGCATTTGGTGGCCCGGACCACTCGGCCTTTAGTCCGCTCTTGGCACCGGAACTTCCTGGGCAACTTTACAACGGCCTCCCGACTGTTCCAGAACAGGCACCTGGAATTCTTCACGCTCCCGGTATGGGCAAACTCCATGTCATGACATCACCGTGAAGATGCCCCTGATTTGCTGCAACAGATCAGTGGACGAGCATGGTGTCGATAGCTGGACAGCAAGACGGGAAAGGTAGTCCAGGCATCTCCGTGATGGTAGGCTAGATAGAGACTATGGATACTAGTGCCAACAGTTCTAGGTGTCGGCTCGGTGAGAGGGCCATCTGGTTTCTCTCTGTCAGCTGCATCCTTTGCGTTTGGTTTGTCGCGGGAATGGGGCGCGTGACGCCGGTCTTCGCTCGAGCTGATGTTCCGGAACATTTTTGTGAAAAGATGCAAGTCCGGGACCTTTCAGCGCCGCTAGAGGAGCTGCCGCCAATCCACCATTTGCCTGCATCGGGTCGGTTGCCGTTCGGACCAGCAAGTCTTGAAGTACGTCCAATCGGACTCAGTAAAATTGTGGTTGGGGCTGGAAGGGTGGGAGTGTATTTGTCGACTACGCGCTCAGTGGAGTTGAACTGGCGAGCGACTGGTCGATTGGTGCGCGTGGACAAAGATGGAAGGCAAGTAGGTGTAAGTCGGCAAGAGAGATGGGCTCTCGGTAAAGTCCGAGAGGGAGGAGGCGTACGGTCTCTAGGGCTTGCTGTAGGAAAAAAGCCTGCTATTTATAGATTTGAACTTTCTGTGCATATGAGTTCAGGACGATGGCTTGGACACTATGTTGAATACTTCCGAGTAGTTCGGCGAGAAGTGAGCGTGGCGCTGGTCTTGAGCGCAGTCACGTATTCTCCGGGCGACGTTCTCCTAGCACGTCTTCAGAACCGCGGCACTGCGGGTATTTACTTTGGCTACGAATTTGTTATCGAACGGTGGATTGGATCGGAATGGATAACAGATCCATCGACGCCAGTGGGGTGGCCGCTGGTCGGTCTCGGTCTTAGCGGCGGTGCGGTAGGAACATGCGAAAGGGCGCCCCTAGGCGGCGTTGCGGGGCTGTACAGGATGTCAAAGATGTACAGCACCGCGATTGTGGGTCCTGAAGTGGCGGTGCGCACCGAGTTCCGTATTGGGTCCTAAGGGAGTCGACCACTGACCCTTCGCGGGGATGCAGGTGCAGTCTGTCGCAGCTATATTTGGCGATGAACCGACCGGCGCTGGTGGCCAACGACGGACCTCTACCTGCGCGGGCTCGGCTAGACGGCGGGATTGTGCCGGACGCTTGCGAGATGTAGTCGGATTCGTAGATCATGGCGGTCCACTGTAACGTTCCGGTGGGGACGCATCTGCTGGCGCCGCAAGCGCGCGCAGGAATGTACAAGACATTCCACCCTACCCGGATTCTCCCTACTGTGATCTAGAGATAAGCACCGATGCCTTGGCACCACCGCCGACCAGCGCGCCGGCCTCGAGGGTTCTTAGGGATATGTGCACGAGCTGTGCGGAGCGGTAGCGGGTGAGGGTGAAGCTGTAGGAGACCGGCTTTGATTCGACTCGGTGGAAGCTTGGGGGCAGGAGGCGCCGGGCGTTTCGCTCCACGCGTGCGGAGCCGACCAGGTCGATCTCGCGCAGCGCCGGCAGCCGGCCCTTGGCGAAGTGGGCGCCGAGGTAGTAGCGCAGCGGTTGGTTGGCTGAGTAGCGGACGGTGACCACCGCGGTGCCCGGCCGCAGCGGCTCGATTTGCTGCGCTGCGTTGCGCAGGTCCTCGCGCTGCAGCCGTGGCAGCCGGTCGATCTCGACCGTGAAGACCAGGGCGCAGAAGCAGAAGGCGGCGGCCAGGGCGATTCCGATCCAGCCGGCCCGGCGTACTCCGAAGCCGGCGGCAAGCAGGACGATCAGCGGCACGAAGACCGGGATCAGGTTGCGGCCGTCTAGGTAGTCGGCGCCGAAGACCCCGAGCAGGAAAGGGATTGCGACGCCCGTAAGTCCAACGGCCGCGGCGATCACACCACCTCGACGCTCTTGCGCGTCGCCGCGCCAGAGCAGCAGCGCCAAGGCGGCGAGCGCGAGCAGCGCCGGCACGCCCAGCGGGATCGGCCCCGGCTGCCTGGCGCCGTGCTCGTCGCCGTTGTCCTCCCCCACCAGCTTCGCTCCCGCCCGTTCGAGACGCTGGGTTACAGGTTGCTTCGGGATCCAGCCGGCATGGGCGTTGCCGACCTGGTGCAGCGCGACCGGCAGCAGCGAGGCCCCGCCGACTACGACGACCCCGATCGCGACCAGGACCCGGCGCCGCCGTTTCACCACCGCCTCGATGTCGCATTTCTCTCCGCTATGCGAGTAAAAGTGCGACATCAGGAGCAGGGCTGCCTCGGGTGCGACGACGAAGGCGGCGAAGTAGTGGGTGAAGAGGGCCGCCACCGACGTCGCCGCCCACCAGCCGAGGGCGCCGCTGGCGCCGCTGCGCCGTGCCCGGGCAAAGAAGAGGAAGGAGAGCGCCGTCAGCAGAAAGACGAGCGCGTAGGCGCGGGCGTCCTGGGAGAACCAGACCAGGACCGGGCTGACCGCGGCGATCGCCGCTGCGACGAGCCCCGCCCGGCGCGGCAGCGGCAGGGCCACCGCGCTCAGGTAGACGACCGCGATCGAGGCCGTTCCCGCCAGAGCGGAGAGCGAGCGCATCGCAACTTCGCCGCTGCCGAACGGCCGCGACCACAGCCAGGCGACCACGTAGTAGAGCGGCGGCGTCGACTCGCTGCGGCGGACCGCGGCGAGGGTGTCGAAGAGGCTGGGGTGGAGGATGCGGCCGACCGTGACCGCCTCGTCGTAGCGGTAGCTCTGCAGGTCGAGCGTGGCGAAGCGCAGGATCGCGCCGAGCAGAAGCAATCCGCCGAGTGCCGCCAGATGGGGTGATGCCCCGATCTCTCCCCAGAGGTTCCGCGCGCGCCGGGTTACGGCGCCAGCCCTCCCGGAGGTGGCGGCGGAGCCACCGGCGGGTTCGGCGCGAAGGCGGGGAATATCGGGTGGTGGAGAGCGTCGCTCAGCGCCGCCAGGCTGGCCGGGTAGTTCTGGATCCGGTAGGCGCTGGTCGAGCCGAAGTCCTGGTAGTAGACGAGCATCTTGCAGCGCGGGTGGCGCCGCACCCAGACCATCAGGCGTTCGATGTAGGCGGGGTCGTCGCCGACCGAGACGCCGAACTCGGGGATCGCGAACGGCTTGGACGAGAAGCGGTTGTAGAGGCCGGTCAGGGCCTTCCAGTCCTGGTTGTCGGCGTAGAAGTCGGTGCCGACCCAGTCGACGTATTCGTCGCCCGGGTAGAAGTGTTTGGGCCGATTCTGCGGGACCGTCGGCGAGCCGGCCGGCAGGGTGCTCCAGATCACCGCGACCGGCGCCTTCGGCAGCCCGCCGGCTTCGCTTCGCAGCGGCGGCAGGCCCGCTGCGGCCAGGCGTTCGTCGATCTTCGCCCGCTTGCCGCCGCCGTGCAGGAGGATGTAGATGCGGCGGAAGGCGAGCCGGTACCAGCGCGGCTTGTGGGCGGCGTCGCGCAGGTTGCCGCCGCAGTCGTATGAGGCGTAGACGTTGAGGCAGCGATTGGGCTCTCCCAGCGGCCGGATGTAGGCGGGCATCTGCTTCGAGGAGAAGAGCGCGTTGAGGCGGATCAGGTATTCGTCGCCGTATCCCTGGGCGATCGACCGCGGGCTGATCAGCTCGTGGCCGTCGGCGGCATCGGCGCTGGTGATGTGCAGCACCGGGCGCGCCCGCGCGGCCTGCCAGCGTTCGATCGAGTCGGGGAAGTCCGATCCCCAGCTGCGGAAGCTCTCGATCAGCGCCGGGTGCTTCTTCAGCGCCGAGCTGAAGTGGCCGAAGTCGGCGGAGTCTCCGGTGTCGCTGACCCCGAAGAAGACCTTCTTGCCCTTGGGCAGCAGCCCCCCGGCCTGGGCGCTTGCGGAGGCGCAGCAGCAGAGCAAGGCCACCGCCAGGGCGGCCAGGGCGATGCGCTTGTGAAGCGGGCGCGGCATCCGCGCCCGATTCAACCGGCCAAGCCGTCTCACCCTCGCCACAACACAGGCGCGGGCCGATGGTTGCAGCCGCCGACGGGCCTCAAACACCCCCTATACGGGGTGAAATCGGCCCGTCGGCAGGGGTGCCGGCTACTTCTCGGGGCAGACCGTGTGGTCGAAGCCCGGCTGCTTGTCGAACTGCACGCGCTGGTAGGAGAAGACACCGCTCGCGTGCGGGTCGACGTTCAGCTTCAGCCACTCGTGGCAGGGAGTCGTGCTGCCGTTTACGGTGATCCGGCGCAGGTTCGGCACGTCCTGCCCGATCCCGTAGATCGCCTTGTTTTGCGGCCTGCTCGGGTCGGCGAGCGGGAAGTCGTCGACGAACTTGTGCGAGTCGCCGTTGAGCAGCAGGACCGGTCCGTGGAAGTGCAGGGCCTCGCCGGCCAGCGCCTGCACGATCGGCTGGAAATGGTCGTACTGGGTCGGGTCGCCCTCTATCGCCGGATCCCACATGTCGGCCTGGATCCCGATCGCGACGGCCTTCGCGTGCTCGTCGCGAGCCCGGTCGAAGATCCGGTCCATCCAGATCAGATCCGCCTGGGTGCGGCCGTTGACCTCGTCGATCTGCGATTTGGTTCGCGGCTGTTCGAACCAGGGCAGCCAGTCGTTGTTGGAGCCGGGCACGCTGAGGTCGCCGAACTGGACGTCGGACTGGCTCCACATCACGTTCTCGACGTAGTTGCCGCCCTGCGTCTCGACCCGCATCGGATGCTGGCCCAGGGTCCAGCCAGGGCGATCGAAGAAGATCCGGTGGATCTCGTCGAGCCGTGCCGGCCGTGGGTCGCCGTTGAGGACCGGGCCCGCCGGCCAGTAGGCGCCGTTGTTGGCGCGGTGGCAATCGGTCCATTCGTTGTCGCCCGGGGTGAAGACCATCGGGTCCTGGAACTGGTCGAAGTCGGCGCGGATCTGTTCGAAGTAGGGCGTCGTGCATTCGCTCGAGCCGTTCTTGATGTCGCCCAGGTGCATGACCAGGCGCACGCCGGGGTCGGCGTTGATCTCGGCGACGTCGTTGGGGAAGTTTTCGAGCTGCGGCGCGCCGTAGGGCGTGTCGCCGATCACGGCGTAGGCGAACGGGCTGTCGTGGCCCAGGCCGTGATCGCTTCCGGGGTGCCCGTGGTCGGCGCCGGCAAACGGCACCGCGACAAGCGCGGCTACCGCGAGTGCCGCAAGCGCGAGAAATGCACGTCTCATCCTGGATTCCCTTCGTTAGGAGACATCGTCGGCGCGACGCTAAATCCGGCGCTCCGGCCAGATGTGGCCTAGCTGTGGCCAACCTGTGACAGAGCTGTGAAGGTCGGGCCGGCGCTACGCGGTCGTCCGGCCGCCGACTATCGCCAGCACCTCGGCTGCGTGCTTGGCGATGAAGCTGGGACCGACGCCGCGGATCGCGAGGAGGCTCGACTCGTCGGTCGGCCGCGTCGCCGCGATCGCCGCCAGGGTCGTGTTGTGGGCGATCGTGAAGGCGGGCTTGCCGTCGGCGGCGCGCAGTCGCCACGCCTTCAGCTCCTCGAAGAGCGGGCCGTCGGCGTCGGAGAGCTCGGCCGGTGGGGCCGCCGCGGGCTTGCTGCGGCCCGGCGCCCGCACGACGATCTGCTCCGGGTCGGGGAGCCAGCCCTCGGGGTCGCAGACGTCGCAGCAGCGGCCCAGCGGCCGGCCGGCCTCGCGGTCGCCGAAGTGGTCGAGGACGCTGCGGCGCCGGCAGCGCTCTGAGTAGATGAAGGACTTGATCGTGCGGTAGTCGCGCCAGCCGCGCTCGCGGGCGATCGTCAGCTCGGGGTCGCGCTGCTCGATGAAGCGGACGAGCCGACCGAGGTCGGCTCGCATCGCCAGCAGGACCGCCCGGGCAGGCAACCCGTCGCGGCCGCCCCTGCCGGCCTCCTGGTAATAGGCCTCGAGGCTGGTCGGGATCGCCATGTGCCAGACCGAGCGCACGTCGGCCTTGTCGACGCCCATCCCGAAGGCGTTGGTGGCGACGATGGCCTCGGCCTCGCCCGCCATGAAGCGGCGCTGGGTCTCGGTGCGGTCCTCTGACTCCATGCCGGCGTGGTAGCCGAGCGCCCGCAGGCCGGTCCCGCGCAGCGCCTCGGCAACCTCGTCGGTGTCGCGCCGGGTGCCGCAGTAGACGATCGCCGGACGGTTCCCGGGGTCGGCGAGCCCGGCCTCGAGCAGCGCCAGCCGCCGTGCCTTCGAGCCCTTGCCTTCGAGCTGGACGACGTCGAAGGAGAGGTTGGGCCGGTCGAACCCGGAGCGCACCTGCAGCGGCTCGCGCAGGCCGAAGCGGGCGACGATCTCCGCTGCCACCGCCTTTGTCGCCGTCGCCGTGCAGGCCATCACGGTCGGCCGGCCAAGCCGCTCGGCGACCTCGGGCAGGCGCAGGTAGTCGGGCCGGAAGTCGTGCCCCCACTCCGAGACGCAGTGGGCCTCGTCGACGGCCATCAGGTCGATCCGCCGCTGCCCGAGCGCCTCGAGGAAGACGGTCGAGGCGAAGCGCTCGGGCGAGCAGTAGACGATCCGCGCGGCGCCGCCGCGGACCTGGTCGAGGGCGGCGCGGGCCGCCTCGGCGCTCATCCCCGAGGAGATCATCGCCACCGGGTGCCCGGCCGCGGTCAGCCGCCGCCATTGGTCGTTCATCAGCGCGATCAGCGGGCTGACCACGATCGTCAGGTCCTCGCTCGCCAGCCCGGGAAGCTGGTAGCAGAGGCTCTTGCCGCCGCCGGTCGGCATCACGACCAGCGAATCGCGACCCTCGAGCGCCGCTTCGACCGCCTCCCGTTGTCCAGGCCGGAAGGCGGCGAAGCCAAGCTTCATCAGCAGATCGTCGGCTCGCGTGGTAGAAGGAGTCATCATCAGGAGGCTATGGGCAGCGGGGGACGCGCGTGTGTGTCAAACGTGCCGACTTTGAGACCTAGGAGTGTTTGGAATCGCGCCAAGCGGGAACTTGGGGCGAAGACAGGGAAGAAATGACAGGGAAGAGGAGGCATAGATGACGGTCGTAGCAGTCGTTGCGGTACTCGTGGTCGCCTTGATCGTTCTTGCGTTCGCGGTGGCCCTCGCCACCGAGGTCAGCCATCGTCGCGAGCTCAGGCAGCTGCAGCAGCGGAGCTGAGCAAGCTAGGCGGGAATCTGCGCCGGCGCGGTGCGCGCTCGAGTCCGGCGGCGCCGGGCGATCGAACGGCTTGGCCGCAGCCGGTCGGGCCAGAGGACGTAGAGCGCCATCGGCACCGCGTAGAGCGCGTAGACCAGCGCCTCGCCGACGGTCGGGGTCGGCTGCAGGCCGAGCATCCCGGTCAGCAGCGAGCCCGAGATCGTCCCCGGCTGGACCAGCCAGGTGAGGTCGAGCGCCTGGCCCTGCAGGCCGTTGAACCATCCCGCCTCATGGGCGGTGTGCACGGCGGTGGTCAGCAGTCCGGCGGCGACGAAGACGAGGACGAGGCCGGTGAGGCGGAAGAAGCGGGTGAGGTTGATCCGCACGCCGCCCCGGTAGAGGCCGATGCCGATCGCGACCGCGGCGATCAGCCCGAGCACGGCACCCGCGCCGGCGGCAGCGGTGTCGGTCGAGTCCTGGAAGGCGGCGAGCAGGAAGGCCGAGGTCTCGAAGCCCTCGCGCAGGACCGCCAGGAAGGCCATCGCGACAAGCGCCGTGGTCGAGCCCGCGGCGAGCGCCGTCGCCGCGTTGCCCTCCAGCACCGACTTGATGCCGCGCGCATGGCGGCGCATCCAGACGATCATGTAGGTGACGGTGGTGACGGCGACGAGGCCGATGACCGTCTCCAGGGTCGCCTGGCCGCTCTCGGGCAGATCCTGCCCGATCACCCTCAGGGCGACCGCGACGCCCATGCAGAGGATGATCGCGCTGCCGACGCCGAGCCAGACCTGCCGCATCGCATCGCCGCGGCCCTCCTTGACCAGGAAGGCGGCGATGATGCCGATGATCAGCGCGGCCTCGACGCCCTCGCGCAGCGCGATCACGAAGGTCGGGATCATCGAATCGGGATGTCTGGTGCGATTTGCATTAGGCGACCCTAATTAGGGTCGCCAAAAGCTAGCACGGTGACGAGATCAGGGCAACCAGGGGTCCTGCCACTGGGTGATGCCGCGGGTCAGCTTCCCGGCCTCCTTCGGGCCCCAGGTGCCGGGCTCGTAGCGATGCACCGGGCCCGGCTCGTCGAGCAGCGGCTGCACGATCCGCCAGGTCTCCTCGACCGTGTCCTGGCGGGTGAAGAGCTGGTGGCGGCCGGCGATCGCGTCGCCGAGCAGCCGCTCGTAGGGCTCGGGCTCCTCGCCGGGCACCTTTTCGAAGAGGACCTCGAGGTCGGCCGGCTCGAAGGCCTCTTCTCCGGCCTGCTTGGCGAAGAGGCGCATGCGAGCGCCCGGCGCGGGCTCGATCCGCACCGTCATCCGGTTCGATTCCGGCCGCTTCCCGGCGGGGCCGACCCCCAGCGGCGGCGGCTTCTTGAAGACGACGCTCACCTCGCTCGACTTGGCCGGCATGCACTTGCCGGCGCGGATGAAGAACGGCACGCCGCTCCAGCGCCAGTTGTCTACCGCCAGCTCGACCGCGGCGAAGGTCTCGGTCTTCGAGCCCGGCGCCACGTCCTCGACGTCGAGGAAGCCCTCGTACTGGCCGCGCACGTAGCGCTTCGGGTCGGCCGTGCGGGTCGCCTTGAAGAATTCGAGCTTCTTGTCGCGGACCGAGTCGTGGTGGTTGCCGGTCGGCGGCCCCATCCCGACCAGGGCGAGCACCTGCAGGGCGTGGTTCTGGATCACGTCGCGCATCGCCCCGACCGCGTCGTAGAAGCGGCCGCGGTCGTCGACGCCGAAGTCCTCGGCGATCGTCATCTGCACGTGGGAGACGTGCTGGCGGTTCCAGACCGGCTCCAGCACCGCGTTGGCAAAGCGCAGGTAGGTGATGTCCATCACCGGCTCCTTGCCGAGGTAGTGGTCGATGCGGAGGATCTGCGTCTCGTCGAGCACCTCGCAGAGTTCGGCGTTGAGGGCCCGCGCGGACTCCAGGTCGCGGCCGAAGGGCTTCTCGATCACGACGTGGGCGTTCTCGGTCAGGCCAGCCTCGCCGAGCCCGTGGACCACAGTGGCGAACAGCGAGGGCGGGATCTCGAGGTAGAAGACAGGCCGCTTGGCGCCGCCGAGGCTCGCGCCGACCCGCTTGAAGGTGTCGGCGTCGGCGTAGTCGCCCTGGACGTAGGAGAGGCGGGCGGCGAGGCGGCCGAAGACGTCCTCGTCGGGACTGCCGACGCTGGCCCCGATCGAGTCGTGCGCGTGCTTGCGCAGCTGCTCGCTGTCCCAGTCGTCGATCGCGACGCCGACGATCGGGCAGTCGAGCTTGCCCGCCGCCTCGAGGCGGTAGAGCGCCCGGAAGGTCATCTTCTTCGCCAGGTCGCCGCTGATCCCGAAGATCGTCAGCACGTCGGCGGGGGCGTCGGAGTGTTCGGCGGCGGCCTTGGCCATTCGTCCGCCAGGCTACCCGTTGACCGCGCGGGTGCGAGCCGCTGACTGTGACTTTGACCACGCCAGAGGGGGGTCAAAGTCACAGTCAGCAGGGGGTCTCCGCCTCGCGTAGGGTTAGGCCATGGAGCTGGGAATGGTCGGGCTCGGCCGCATGGGCGCCAACATGGCGCGGAGGCTGATGCGCGACGGCCACCGCCTCGTCGTCTTCGACGTCAACCCCGACGCGGTCGCCGAGCTGGCGGGCGAGGGGGCAGAGGCCGCTTCCTCGCTGCAAGACCTCGCCTCGAAGCTGAGCGCGCCGCGCTCGGTCTGGGTGATGGTGCCGGCTGGCGAGATCACCGAGAAGACGGTGCAGGACGTCGCCGCGGTGCTCGACTCTGGCGACGCGATCGTCGACGGCGGCAACTCCTACTACCGCGACGACATCCGCCGCGCCGCGAAGGTCGGCGAGAGCGGGATCGACTACGTCGACTGCGGCACCAGCGGCGGCGTCTTCGGCCTCGAGCGCGGCTACTGCCTGATGATCGGCGGTCCCGACGGGGCCGTGCGGCGGCTCGACCCGGTCTTCGCCACGCTGGCGCCCGGCGTCGGCTCGGCGGAGCGCACGCCGGGGCGCTCGGGAGAGCCGGGACCGGCCGAGAACGGCTACCTGCACTGCGGCCCCAACGGTGCCGGGCACTTCGTCAAGATGGTTCACAACGGGATCGAGTACGGGGTGATGGCCGCCTACGCCGAGGGCCTCAACATCCTCAAGAACGCCAACGCCGGCAAGGTCCGGCGCGAGGCCGACGCCGAGACCGCGCCGCTCGAGCAGCCCGAGTACTACCAGTACGACCTCGACTTGCCCGAGGTCGCCGAGGTCTGGCGCCGCGGCAGCGTGATCGGCTCCTGGCTGCTCGACCTGACCGCCGCCTCGATGCAGGAATCCCCCGACCTCTCCGACTTCGCCGGCCGCGTCTCGGACTCCGGTGAGGGCCGCTGGACCTCGATCGCCGCGATCGACGAGGGCGTGCCCGCGCCGGTCCTCACCACCGCGCTCTACGAGCGCTTCTCCTCGCGCGGCCTCGACGACTTCGCCGACAAGGTTCTCTCGGCGATGCGCAAGCAGTTCGGCGGCCACGACGAGAAGCCGTCCTAGAGGCCGGTCCGTGGCAATCGAACTTGAGGTGGCCGGCGACGAAAAGGCGGCGGCCCGGCGCGCCGCCGAGCTGATCGCTGCCGCCGGGGCCGCCTCGGCTGCCGAGCGCAACACCTTCTCGTTTGCGATGAGCGGCGGCCGCAGCCCCTGGGCGATGCTGGCGATCCTCGGCGAATCGGAGCAGATGCCCTGGCCGGAGACCGAGCTGTTCCAGGTCGACGAGCGGATTGCCTCGCCGGGCAGCGAGGACCGCAACCTCACCCATATGGTGCTCGGGCTTTCGATGGACCACCAGGCGATGCTGCGGCCGATGCCGGTCACCCAGCGCGACCTCGAGGGAGCGGCCCGCGACTACGAAAACACCCTGCCCGATCCGCTCGACTGCGTCCACCTCGGCCTCGGCCCGGACGGGCACACCGCGTCGCTGGTGCCGGGGGACCCGGTGCTCGAGGTGCGCGACCCCCGCGTCGCCCTCACCGAGACCGCCTACCAGGGCCACCGTCGCATGACCCTCACCTATCCCGCCCTGGACAGCGCCCGCCAGATCGTCTGGCTCGTCACCGGCCCCGACAAGGTCGAGGCCCTCGCCAGGCTCCTCGACGGCGATCGGTCGATCCCGGCCGGGCGGGTCGAGAACGAGCGGATGACCGTGGTCGCCGACGAAGCCGCCGCGCCTCGTTAGTCCGCGCTAATTCGCGTAGCCATCAGCTCTTTGAGCCGTTGCAGGCGGGGATCTTTCCCGCCAACCATCCGAACCAGCCAATCTTCGACCTCGGACAGGTCGAGATCGTCGGCGGTCAGGAGCATCTGTTCGATGTCGAGCCAGTCCTTGCTGCGGTTGAACATCGCCTTGCAGATGGCGAGGTGCTCGGGTGCGAGGATTGACACGGTGATGCCACCGAATGGGACCCGGCGCGTCTCTTTGCTCATCGCCTCATGGATCGGGTCATAGGAGAAGAAGAGATCGATGGTGTTGTCGCCCCACCAGAGGCGGCACTGCCCGTCTCGTTCGACGGCGGCCGGGTCGATGTTGCTCGAATCCACGCCTGACGCGCTGAGCTCGTCGACGACTTCCCGCCAGCGTTCGGTCGGCACGAAGACGTTGATGTCGATGTCGATGGTTGCTCGCGGGTCCGCGTAGTAGGCGAGCGCCAGAGCCCCGCCCAGCGCGTACGGGATCTTCGCGTCGGTAAGGGCTTCGTGGATGATGATGACCTTCTCGGGAAGCGATGGCTCATCGTTGGGGTTCGGTGGCTGATGACTGGTCATGAGCCGGTGGAGTCCAGCCCGGGGAAGCGGAGGGGCTTGTCCCGCCGTGCTCCTGAGGGCAGCGCGTCGGCGAGGAGGAGGAGATCGACGAGCGCCCTGCCTCTCTCCTCCGCCGTCGCCGCCATCCAGATCGCCACCGATCGCGCCGCCTCGTTTGCGGGCGATGCTTCCCCAGCCTCTCGATAGCCCTTGTCAAGCAGTTCGCTGAGGATCTGGTGGAGGGTTGGATCGAGGCGATTGCCCCTGGCCAGTTCCGCGATCAGCTCCCGTGCGGCCTGCTCGATCGGGGGTCGCGCCACGGGTGCCCCGGCTCGCCGAGCAGACCGGCGAAGCTCCTCGGCGCTGGGCGGTTTCGTCGCCTTTTCCTTCGCTTTCCGGATGACCTCGTCGGTTAGCTCGCGGAAGGAGACGAGAGTGTGACTACGGGGTCCCTTCGGAGTGTTTTGGGACTCGCGGACCTCGAATCTGCCCTTCTTTGCACGAACGACGAAAGCCATAGTGGTCCAAATGTACCACTATTCTGGCTAAGGCAGTTCAGGCGGGTGCCACGCTCACCGAGTGGTCGGCGACGATCATCCCGTCGGGTCGTCAGGTCAGCGTCAGCGTTTCGACGGTGCCTTCTGCCCCGACCAGCACCGCGCTCACCATATCCGGCGGGAAGAGGCCGTGGGCGGCGATCCCCGGGTCGGCCTCGAGGCGAGCCGCGAGAGCTGCCGGATCGCCGATCTCGCCGCCGTAGTCGGCGATGAGACCCTCGTCTGGGCTCAGCCCCCAATCTTCGCGCAGCTCGACCTCGTCGCCGAGCCGTGCCAGTGTCGCGAGGAGGCCGAATTCATAGATCTCCAGCGGCACCGGCGCGCTCAATGAGTCGACCGGCTTGCTCGAGTCGGCGATGACGACGAAGCGCTCCGCCGCTGCGGCGACGATCTTCTCGCGCAGGTGGGCTCCGCCGCCGCCCTTGATCAGCCAGCCGTCCGGCGTCACCTGGTCGGTGCCGTCGATCGCGATGTCGAGCCGCTCCAGCCGGCTGAATTCCTCGACGGGGATGCCCAGGCCTCGCGCCTGTTCCTCAGTTGCGACCGAGGTGGCGACGCAGCGGATTCCACTCAGGCCGCGCGCAGCGAGGGCCGGCAGGAGAAAGGCGACCGTCGACCCGGTTCCCAGCCCGACGGTCATCCCGTCTTCGACCAGCTCCGCAGCGGCCTCGGCCGCGATTCGCTTCTCCTCGTCCGCTCCGCTCACCGGCGCCACTCTATCCACGCTGGTGCAACGTCTTGTCCCCCCGCGCGGGGGACAGCCGCGTTGCGCTTGCGCCTATCTATTCTCGCGGCGAGATGGACGCGCGGATCTGGATCACCGGCGAGGGCGGGCAGCCGCGTTCGGTGGCGCTCGCGGGGGAGCGGACCGTGGTCGGCCGCGACCCCGAAGCCGATCTTCACATCGACGACGAGGCGGTCTCCTGGAACCATCTCGAGATCGCCCGTCACGGCGAGGTGCTGATGGCCACCGACCTCGACAGCCGCAACGGCACCGCCCTCAACGGCGAACCGCTCGACCGCCCGCGCCGCCTGCGCAACGGCGACACGCTGATCGTCGGCGCCTATCGGCTCGAAGTCTCGGTTGGCCCGGCCACCCCGGTTGGGGCGACCGTGCCGGCCAGCCGGCCCTCGGTCGCGCTCACCGCGGAGGAGCGAGGGACCGCTGCAGCGCTGGTCGCGCCTTATCGCAGCGAGGGCGCCTTTGCCGGGCGCCCGGCGACCCGCGCCGAGATCGCCGCGGCGCTGAACGTCAGCGAGCGCACCGCCCAGCGTCGCCTCGACGCGCTTGCCGCGAAGCTCGACGTCTCCGGCGAGGCCGGTCGCGAGCGCCCCCGCCTGATCGCCGCCCGGGTGATCGAGCTCGGCCTCGACCGCTGACCCGGACCGGGCCAAACGCGGCTCGATCGGGGCCGCGGGCGTCGTTTGCCCGCACGGGCGCGCAGCCGAGCATTGGTTGACAAGAAGTTCAACCACTCGGAAAGGAACTCCAATGCTCAACCGTTCGATCTTCGCCTCGTTGCTCGCACTGCTCTCCCTGGCCGTTCCGGCCCTCGCCTCGGCGGCGCCCGCCCGCGGCGGAGCGGTCGTCTACTCCCGCGTGAGCAGCGAAGGCGGCGTCGCCAAAGGCGGGCTCTTCGCCGCCAAGGACGGCCACCTCAACCAGCTGACCGAAAACCCGGCAGACAGCCAGCCGGCCTTCTCCCCCGACGGCAGGACGATCGCCTTCGCCCGCGGCGGCGACATCTACTCGGTGCGCGCCGACGGCTCCGGCGAGCGGGTCCTGACCAGCGGCCCGGCGGTCGACGAACGGCCGGTCTTCTCTCCCAACGGCAGGATCGTCGTCTTCGAGCGGCGTGCCTCCGAAGGGGCCCCGCGCGACCTCTACACCGCCGGCGCCGCCGGCGGGGGCGTGCACGCGCTCACCACCACGGCCGCCGACGAGCACGAAGCCTCGTTCTCGGCTGACGGCTGCATGATCGCCTTCGTCCGCAGCGTCGCCCTGCCCGGCGGCGGCACGGCCGACGACGTCTACTCGATCCGACCGGCCGGGATCCGGCTGCGCCGCCTCACTCGCACTCCCGGCCTCGACGAGTTCGCGCCGCACTACTTCGGCGACGAGAACGTCGTCTTCAGCCGTGGCCAGAGCGGCGAAGGCCAGGATGCCTACGCCGACATCTACACGATGCGCGACAACGGCACCCACGTCAGCCCGCTGGTGCACGGCGCCGGCTCGGCCTTCGTCGAAGACGTCGCCCCCGACGGCCACACGCTGCTCTTCCGCCGCGACCAGGGCCTCTGGGTGAAGCGGATCGGCCCCGGCCGCGCTCACAAGCTGAGCGAGCTGCCCGACGGCTCGAAGACCAACGCGGTCTTCTCCTCCGACGGCCGCAGCGTCGCCGCCTTCGTCGCCTCAGAAGAAGAGGAGTCGCTCTCGGCGATCGACGTCGCCAGCCGCCGCCGCGCCGATCTCGCCGAAGGCTACGATTTCTCCGGCGAAGGCGCAGGAGCGACGACGATCGGCCCCGTGATCGCCTGGCAGCCCGTGCGTTAGGGGCAGCCGAGCTTTCTCGCGGCGACGAAGGGACCCTTCTCCCGGAGGGTCCCTTCGTCGCTGTATAACCGCCCCGTGGGAGAACCTGCGATTGGCTCGACGCTCGGCGGCTACCGGATCGAGTCCCTGATCGCCCGCGGTGGTATGGGCGTCGTCTACCGGGCGACGCAGCTGGCGCTGGAGCGCCCGGTCGCGCTCAAGGTGATTTCCCCCGAGCTCGCCGGCAAGGAGGGCTTCCGCGAGCGCTTCCTCAGCGAGTCCCGGCTCGCCGCCCGGCTCGATCATCCCGGCGTCGTGCCGGTCTACGACGCCCGCGAGGAGGACGGCGAGCTGATCGTCGCGATGCGTCTGGTCGAGGGCGGTGACCTGCGCAAGCTGATCGATCGCGAGGGGCCACTGGAGCCCGAACGCGCTGTCGCGCTGCTTGGCCAGGTCGCCGGGGCCCTCGATGCCGCCCACGCCGCCGGCATCGTCCACCGCGACGTCAAGCCGCACAACATTCTGGTCGAAGGCGACCGCGCCTACCTCTCGGACTTCGGCCTGGCCAAGGCCTACGCCGAGACCGGGCCCGGCAGCGGCGCCTCGATCGTCGGCACGGTCGAGTACATGGCGCCGGAGCAGTGGCGCGGCGAGCGGGTCGGGCCGGCCGCCGACGTCTACGCGCTCGGCTGCGTCCTCTACGAGGCGCTGACCGGGATCGTTCCCTACGCGCGCAAGGCCGCCGATACCGAGCCGGAGATGCCGAAGGGGATCGAGCGGGTGATCGAGCGGGCCGTGTCCAAGGACCCGGCAAGGCGCTACGCGACCGCGGGCGATCTCGTCGCCGCGGCTCGCGAGTGCCAGGGTGCGACGCCGGCCGCGACCCTGGTGCTCTCCGAGCGGCCCGACCGCCCGACCCTGCGCCTTGGCGGCGGTTCGGCGGCCGGCGGCGGTCGTGGGCTGGGGCGCTGGCGCTGGCGTCGCCCGATCGCCGGCGTGTTCCTGATTTGGTGGCTCTCCGGCCTGGTCGTCGTCGCGGTCCTCGCCGTTGTCGCCGTGCTGACGCTCAGCGGCGACGGGGTGTCGGTCTCGGCGCCGATCGCGGTCGCGGATCCGCCCCTGCGCCTCGTGGTCGGCCCGCGCACCGTCTGGGTGACGAGCGCGGCGGACGGGACCCTCTCCGGGATCGATGCCGAGACCCGAAAGGTGATCTCGAAGCTGCAGGTCGGGCGTGGGGTCTCGGGGGTGACGATCGGCGCCGGCTCGGTCTGGGTCTCGAATCCCCGCACCGGCACGGTCCTGCGAATCGACCCGGCCGGGCACGTGACCGCGCGCCTCGACGTGGGCGGCAGCCCGGGTGCGATCGTCGCCGGCGGCGGCCGCATCTGGGTCGCCGACGAGGGCGGCGGCGGGATCACCGCCATCGACGCGAAGGCGGGGCGGATCGTCAGGCGCGGGCTCGATCCCCACGCCACGCCGCTGCGCCTCGCCGTCGGGGCGGGCGGCCTCTGGGTCAGCAGCGCCTCGACCGGCACCGTCCGCCGCATCGACCTCGGCACGCTGGCCGCAGGACCCCCGATCCTCGCCGGCCGTGGCCCCGCCGGCGTCACCGTCGGCCAGGGCCTCGTCTGGGTCGCCAACAGCCGCTCGGCGACTGTTACTCGGGTCGATCCGGCGACGCACTCGATCCTCGGCGACCCGATAGCTGTCGGTGAACAGCCGGGCGGGATCGACACCGGCACCAGCGCTGTCTGGGTCGCCAGTGCTGCCGACGATTCGGTCACCCGCCTCGACCTCGCCAGCGGCGAACCAATCGGCAGCCCGATCTCCGTCGGTCCGAAGCCCGGTGCTGTGGCGGTCGGCCCCGAAGCCGTCTGGGTAGCTAACAACGGCAACGGCACCGTCACCCGCATAGAACCCTGACTAGGATCGAGACAGTGGATCGCGACATCGACCAGATTTGCATCGACACGATCCGCACCCTCTCGATCGACGCGATCCAGAAGGCGAACTCGGGCCACCCGGGGACGCCGATGGCGCTCGCTCCCGTCGCCTACACGCTCTGGCAGCGCTTCCTGCGCTTCGACCCCGCCGACCCGATCTGGCCGGGGCGCGACCGCTTCGTCCTCTCGGCCGGCCACGCCTCGATGCTGCTCTACTCGCTGCTCCATCTGACCGGCGTGCGCGCCGTCGATCCCGACTACGAGATCGTCGGCGACCCGGCGGTATCGCTCAAGGACATCGAAAGCTTCCGCCAGCTCGGCTCGCGCGCTCCGGGCCATCCCGAGTACCGCTGGACCTCGGGCGTGGAGACGACGACCGGCCCACTCGGCCAGGGCGTTGCCACCTCGGTTGGCATGGCGATCGCCGGCAAGTGGCAGGGAGCCCGCTACAACCAGCCCGGCTTCGAGCTCTTCGACTTCGACGTCTACGCGATCGCCGGCGACGGCTGCCTGATGGAGGGCGTCTCCGGCGAAGCCGCCTCGGTCGCCGGCCACCTGCAGCTCGACAACCTCTGCTGGGTCTACGACAACAACCAGATCACGATCGACGGGAAAACACAGCTTGCCTACGAGGACGACGTCGCCGCCCGCTTCATGGGCTACGGCTGGAACGTCACCCGCGTCGGCGACGCTAACGACACCGACCTGATCGCCACCGCCTTCGAGGAGTTCAAGGGCGAGCAGGGGCGGCCGACCCTGCTGATCGTCGACAGCCACATCGGCTACGGCTCGCCGCACAAGGTCGACACCTCGGCGGCTCACGGCGAGCCGCTCGGCGCCGAGGAGGTGCGCGAGACCAAGCGCGCCTACGGCTGGCCAGAGGACGCCCAATTCCTCGTCCCCGACGGCGTGCGCGAGCATTTCGCTGCGGGGATCGGCAAGCGCGGCGCCGAGCTGAGCGCCGCCTGGAGCGAGCTGCTCGACTCCTACTCGAAGCAGAACGGCGAGCTGGCCGCCGAGATCGAAGCGCAGCAGAGGCGCGAGCTGCCCGTCGGCTGGGACGCCGATATCCCCAGCTTCGATTCCGACGAGAAGGGGATCGCCACTCGCAAGGCCTCCCAGCAGGTCGAGAATGCGATCGGCGGGCGCCTGCCCTGGTTGCTCGCCGGCTCCGCCGACCTCACCGATTCGACCTCGGTCCGCCTCACCTTCGACGGCGCCGAGGACTTCGAGCCCGGCGCCTACGGCGGCCGCCAGCTCCACTTCGGCATCCGCGAGCACGAGTCGGCGGCGATCTGCAACGGCCTCTCGCTCTCCAAGCTGCGCCCGCTCTGGTCGACCTACCTCACCTTCTCCGACTACGCCCGCCCGGCTATCCGGCTCTCGGCGCTGATGGAGCTGCCGGTGATCCACCTCTTCACCCACGACTCGATCGGTCTCGGCGAGGACGGGCCGACCCACCAGCCGGTCGAGCAGCTCGCCTCGCTGCGGGCGATTCCGGGCCTCGACGTGATCCGTCCCGCCGATGCCAACGAGGTCGCCGAAGCCTGGCGGGTGGCGCTCGACCGCAGCCACCAGCCGGTCGCCCTCGTGCTCACCCGCCAGGACGTGCCGGTTTTCGACCGCTCGCGCTACGGCTCGGCCGAGGGGCTGCGACGGGGCGGCTACGTGCTCGCCGACGTCGATGGCGGCGATCCGGAGCTGATCCTGATCGCCACCGGCAGCGAGGTGGCGCTGGCCCTTGCTGCATATGAGGAGCTGAAAGGTGAGGGCGTTCGCGCGCGTGTTGTGAGCATGCCCTGCTGTGAGCTCTTCGATCGCCAGGAGGAGGCCTACCGCGATCAGGTGCTGCCCCCCGACGTTCGGGCCCGAGTCTCGGTTGAGGAGGCCTCGACGCTGGGCTGGGGTCGCTACGTTGGGTCCGACGGCGTCAAGATCGGGATGCACACCTTTGGCACCTCGGCGCCGCTGAAAGACGTTCAAACCAAGTTCGGCTTCACCCCCGACCGGGTGGCCGAAGCCGCAAAGGAGCTGCTCTCATGAAGCCCACCGCAAAGCTGCACGACCTTGGCCAGAGCCTCTGGCTCGACAACATCACCCGCACGATGCTCGCCGACGGCACCCTGGGCGGCTACATCGAGGAGCTCTCCGTCACCGGCCTGACCTCGAACCCGACGATCTTCGACAAGGCGATCTCCGGCGGCGACGCCTACGACGAGCAGATCGCCGAGCTCAGCGCCAGCTCTGTCCCCGAGGAGGGAATTGGCGCGACTCCCACCGAGCGGATCTTCTTCGAGCTGGCCCTGGCCGACTTGCGCGAGGCAACCGACCTCTTCAAGGGCGTCCACGAGCGCACCGCCGGCGTCGACGGCTACTGCTCACTCGAGGTCTCGCCGCTGATCGCCGACGATGCCGAGGCGACGATCGAGGAGGCCGCCGCGCTGCACGCCAAAGCGGAGCGCGACAACCTCTTCATCAAGATTCCGGGCACCGAGGCCGGCCTCACCGCGATCGAGGAGTCGATCTTCGCCGGCATTCCGATCAACGTCACGCTGCTGTTCGACGCGGAGCAATACCTCGCTGCGGCCGACGCATACATGAAGGGAATCGAACGGCGGATAGAGGCCGGGCGCAGCGCCGACGTCGCCTCGGTCGCCTCGATCTTCATGAGCCGCTGGGACGTGGCCGTCGCCGGCGAGGTGCCAGACGAGCTGCGCAATCGGCTCGGCCTGGCGATCGGCTTGCAGGCCTACCGCGCCTACCGCGAGCTGCTCGACTCCGACCGCATGCAGAGGCTGATGAACGAGGGGGCGCGGTCACAGCGCCTGCTCTGGGCGAGCACCGGCACCAAGGACCCCGACGCCTCGGATGTCCTCTACATCGAGGGGTTCGCCTCGCCCTTCACCGTTAACACGATGCCCGAGCCGACCCTTCACGCCTTTGCCGACCACGGCGAGGTCGGCGAGCCGGTGCCGGCGGACGGCGGTGACTGCGATCGGGTGCTGGCCGAGTTCGGCGACGCGGGCATCGATGTCGTCGCCCTCGCCAAGCGGCTGCAGGAGGAGGGCAAGGAGGCCTTCGCCAAGTCGTGGGACGAGATGCTGAAGACGATCGAGTCGCAGGTCGGGGCTCGGGCGTGAAAACCCGCTCCGCTGTTCCTTTGCCGCGAATGGCGACGAAAAGGAACAGAGGTGAGTGAGTTGCGCCGGCGGCCGGCCTGGCAGGCGCTCGAAACGCATTACGCGGAGGTGGAGGGCCGACACCTGCGCGACCTCTTCGCCGCTGACCCGCAGCGCGGCGAGCGGCTCGTCGCCGACGGCGCCGGTCTGCACCTCGACTTCTCCAAGAACCGGATCACCGACGAGACGGTGATGCTGCTCGGCCAGCTCGCCGATGAGTGCGGCGTGGAGGAACGCCGCGAAGCGATGTTCGCCGGCGAGCACATCAACGTCTCCGAGGACCGCGCCGTCCTGCATGTGGCCCTGCGCATGCCCCGCGGGCGCTCGCTGCTCGTCGACGGCGTCGACGTGGTCAAGGAGGTGCACGAGACGCTCGACCGGATGGCGGCATTCTGCGAGCGGGTGCGCTCGGGCGAGTGGACGGGACACACCGGCAGGCCGATCCGCAACGTGGTCAACGTCGGCATCGGCGGCTCCGACCTCGGGCCGGTGATGGCCTACGAGGCTCTGCGCCACTACTCGCGCCGCGAGATGACCTTCCGCTTCGTCTCCAACGTCGACGGCACCGACTTCGCCGAGTCGACCCGCGACCTCGATCCCGCCGAGACGCTCTTCGTCATCTCCTCGAAGACCTTCACCACGCTGGAGACGATGACCAACGCCCGCACCGCCCGCGAGTGGTCGCTGGCCGGCCTCGGCGGCGACGAGGCCGCGGTCGCCAAGCACTTCGTCGCCGTCTCGACCAACGCCGAGGAGGTCGCCAAGTTCGGCATCGACGTCGAGAACATGTTCGGCTTCTGGGAGTGGGTGGGGGGCCGCTACTCGATGGACTCGGCGATCGGTCTCTCGACCATGCTGGCGATCGGCCCGGGCCGCTTCGCCGAGATGCTGGCGGGCTTCCACGCGATGGACGAGCACTTCCGCGAGGCGCCGGCGGCCGAGAACCTGCCGATGCTGATGGGCCTGCTCTCGGTCTGGTACGGCGACTTCTTCGGTGCCCAGACCTGCGGCGTCTTCCCCTATGACCAGTACCTGCACCGCTTCCCCGCCTACCTGCAGCAGCTGACGATGGAGTCCAACGGCAAGCACGTGACCCTCGATGGCACCCGGGTCGACTACGACACCGTGGCGATCTTCTGGGGCGAGCCGGGAACCAACGGCCAGCACTCCTTCTATCAGCTGATCCACCAGGGCACGCGGCTGATTCCCTGCGACTTCATCGGCTTCTTCCACTCGAACAACCCGCTCAGCAACCACCACGACCTGCTGATGTCCAACGTCTTCGCCCAGAGCGAGGCGCTCGCCTTCGGCAAGACCCCGGAGCAGGTGCGCGCCGGGGGCACCGCGGAGAGGGTCGTCCCGCACCGGGTGATGGAGGGCAACCGCCCCTCGAACACGATCCTCGCCGAGCGCCTCGACCCCCACACGCTCGGCACCCTGGTCGCCCTCTACGAGCACAGCGTCTTCACCCAGGGGGCCGTGTGGGGCATCGACTCCTTCGACCAGTGGGGGGTCGAGCTGGGCAAGGCCCTGGCCGTCGCGATCGTCCCCGAGCTGCAGGCCGGCGAGGAGCCGAAGCTCCGCCACGACAGCTCGACCAACGCGCTGATCCGCCGTTACCGCGGCGCCCGCCGCGGGGAGTAGGCTCGCCGACATGCCCTCGCTGGACCCGCTCCCGCTGGCGGCATCGGCGTCCAATCTGCTCGCCGCGCGCGAGCAGATGGCCTTCACGCTCGGCTTCCACATCGTCCTCTCCTGCCTCGGCGTCGCCCTGCCGGCGACGATCCTGGTCGCCAACTACATCGGCCTCAAGCGTGACGACGCGGACGCGATGGAGCTGGCCCGGCGCTGGTCGAAGGCGATGGCGGTTACCTTCGCGGTTGGCGCCGTCACCGGCACCGTGCTCAGTTTCGAGTTCGGCCTGCTCTGGCCCGCCTTCATGGACCGCTTCGGGGCCGCCTTCGGGATCGCCTTCGCGATCGAGGGGATCTTCTTCTTCCTCGAGGCGATCTTCCTGGCGATCTACATCTACGGCTGGAAGCGGCTCGGCGGCTGGGCGCACTTCTGGTCCGGGGTGCCGATGTTCGTCACCGGCATCGGCGGCGCCTTTGCCGTGGTCGCCGCCAACTCCTGGATGAACCAGCCGCAGGGCTTCACCCTCGACGCCGCCGGCAAGGTCGTCGACACCGCCCCGCTGAAGATCCTCTTCAACCCGGCGACCGGCTACGAGGTGCCGCACATGCTCCTCGCCGCCTACATGGTGGTCGGCTTCCTCGTCGCCTCGATCTACGCGGCGGGGATGCTGAAGGGGCGGCGTGACCGCCTGCACAGGCTCGGCCTGCTGGTCCCGCTGACGATCGCCTGCATCGCCACGCCGATCCAACTCTTTGTCGGCGACACCGCGGCGCGCGAAGTCGCCGATCGCCAGCCGGCCAAGTTCGCCGGCATGGAGTGCATCCAGAAGACCGGCACCCATCAGACCGAGTACGTCGGCGGCATCTGCACCTCGAGCGGAGTCAAGGGCGCGATCCCGATCCCCGACCTCGACTCCTTCCTGGTCGGCTTCAACACCGACACCAAGGTGACCGGTCTCGCCGAAATCCCCGCCGACGAACGCCCGCCGGCCAACACGCTGCTGCACCTCGCCTTCGACGGCATGGTCGGGATCGGCAGCGCCCTGCTTGCGCTCGGCGCCTGGCTTGCCTTCGTCTGGTGGCGGCGCCGCGACATCCCGCGCACGCCGTGGTTCCTGCGCGCCGTGGCGATCTCCGGCGCAGGTGCCGTGCTGGCCCTCTGGGCCGGCTGGATCGTCACCGAGGTCGGCCGCCAGCCCTGGATCGTGCAGGGCTACATGCGTACCGCCGAAGCGGTGACCGAGGCAAAGGGGATCTGGTTCGCCTTCGCCCTCACCCTGGCCCTCTATGCCGCGATCGGGACGATCGCGATCCTCGTCCTGCGCGCGATGTCGCGCCGCTGGCGCGAGGGCTCTCCGGGTCCAGATGGCCCATACGCCCCGCCACCTCCGGGGCCGACGGGACGAAATCCTCGCGATAGCCGAGGATTTAGTCCCGTCGGCGGGGGGCCTGAGGGATGACGCGGGCTGACGTGTGCGCGGGAATCCTTTGGGCCGGGGCGACCGCTTACGCGCTTTTTGGCGGGGCCGACTTCGGCGGGGGGTTCTGGGACCTCGTTGCCGGCGGAGCGGAGCGGGGGGAGCGGCCCCGGGCGCTGATCCAGCGCTCGCTCACCCCTGTCTGGGAGGCCAACCACGTCTGGCTGATCTTCATCCTCGTCGTCCTCTGGACCGCCTTCCCGCCCGCCTTCAGCGCGGTGATGACGACCCTCTACGTGCCGATCGCGCTGGCCGCGGTCGGGATCGTCCTGCGTGGCTCGGGCTTTGCCTTCCGCAAGTCGATCGAGGGCCTCGCCGGGCGCCGCGCCGCCGGCGCCACCTTCGCGGTCTCTTCGCTGCTGACGCCCTTCTTCATGGGCGCGGTGGTCGGCGCCGTCGCCGCGGGCAACGTTCCGGGCGACGGCAACGGCACCCCCTTCTCCAGCTGGCTGGCGCCGCTGCCGCTGTTGACCGGGGCGATGTTCGTCGCCAGCGGCGCCTACCTTTCCGCCGTCTTCCTGATCGGCGACGCCCGCCGCGCCGGCGATGCGGAGCTGCAGCGCTACTTCGCCCGCCGCGCCCTCGCCGCCGCCGCTGTGGCGGGCATCGCGGCCGCTTTCGGCCTGCTGGAGCTTCACTCCGAAGCGCGCTACATCTTCGACCGCCTCACCGACCAGGGCCTGCCGCTGGTGATCGTCTCGGCCCTCTGCGGAATCGGCGTCCTCGTCCTCCTGCTCTCGCCCGCCCGCCGTCCCGCAGCCGCCTCGCCTTACTTCCTGCGCCCGCTGGCCGGCGGCGCCGTGATCGCGGTGATCTGGGGCTGGGGCGTCGCCCAGTTCCCCTACCTGATCCCGACTTCGCTGAAGATCACCCAGTCGGCAGCGCCGCCCGACACCCTCTCGGCCGTGATCGTCGTCTTCATCGTCGCCGCGATCCTCGTCCTGCCGGCGCTGGGCCTGCTCTACTGGCTCTCCCAGAAGGAGCTGCTGGGTGAGTGAGCCGGGGGCGATTCGCGCCGTCCTTTTCGACATCGACGGCACGCTTCTCGTTACGGGGGGAGCGGGCGCGGTCGCCTGGCAGCGCGCCTTCGAGGAGCTGCACGGGGTCGAGGCCGACATCGCCGAGCACACCGACGCCGGCATGACCGATCCCGAGATCGCGGCAATCGTCTTCCGCGAGGTGATCGGCCGCGAGGGCAGCCGCGGAGAGCGCGCGAAAGCGATCGGCTGCTACCTCAAGCACCTTCCCGACGCCGTCGGCGAGTCAGCCGGCTATCGAGTCATGCCCGGCATCGAGGAGCTGCTGCCGCGGCTGATCGAGGACGGCGTCCTGCTCGGCCTGGTAACCGGCAACATCGAGGCGGCGGCCCACATCAAGCTCGCCCGCGGCCACCTCAACCGCTTCTTCAGCTTCGGCGGCTACGGCTCCGACTCGTCCGACCGCACCGAGGTGACGAAGGCTGCCCTTACACGCGGCGCCCTCGTCTCCGGCGGCACCCTTGCCGGCGGCGCCTGCATATCGGTGGGCGACACCGCCCGCGACGTCAGCGCCGGCCACGGCGCCGGCATCGAGGTCGTCGGAGTCGCCACCGGCAGCTACGACGTCGCACAGCTCCAGGGCGCGGGAGCCGAGTGGGCGCTCGAGACGGTCGAGCGAGGTTTCCCAGCCTAATCTCCGCGCCGCCGCTCGGCCGCGGTCAGGATGGCGATGTCGTCGAGACTCCCTGCCGGCCGCGTCGAGCTGCGAGGCCAGCCGGTTCCAAGAGCTCGCCTCGCGCAGGCGCTGCTCCGGCGACATCGCGCTGGAGACGGCCAGCTCGGCAGCCGGCACGCGACCTTCGATCGGCTCGATGGCTACGGAGACCCGCTGGCCCATCGCCAGCTTCAGCAGCTTACCCAGGGTTTTGTTGACACTGCATACGGTGTCAACCGTAACTTCTGTCAGGCGAGGCTGCAGCGCGCCTGGTAGATCGAGGTGAAGCCGGCGAGGAAGCCGTTGCGCGCGGCGCGCAGGTAGAGGCGCCAGACCCGGACCCTTTCCGGCCCGGCCAGCCGGATCGCCTCGTCGAGGTTGTCGTCGAGGCGCTGCGCCCAGTGGCGCAGGGTCTCGGCGTAGTCGGCTGCGAAATCCTCGACGTGGTGGGTCACGAAGCCAGCCCTTTCCAGCGCCAGCAGATTGCGCGAGAGGTGCAGCGGCGCGGCATCGGGGAAGACGTAGCGCTCCGAGAACGCACCGGCCTCCGCGTCGGTGTGCCGCAGCCGGGTGATGCCGTGGTTGAGCAGCCGCCCGCCGGGTTCGAGCAGGGAGGCCAGGGTGCTCGCGTAGACCTCGATCTGGGAGGCGCCGACGTGCTCGACCATGCCGATGCTGGCGATCGCGTCGAACCGCTCGCCGGTCAGGTCGCGGTAGTCCATCACCTGGATCTCGACCCGGTCGGCGACGCCGGCCTCCTCGGCGCGCTGCCGCGCCCTCTCGGCCTGGGGAGCCGAGAGGGTGATGCCGACGACGCTGGCGCCGTGCTTGGTGGCGGCCCAGAGCGGGAAGCCGCCCCAGCCGCAGCCGACGTCGAGGACCCGGTCGCCCTCTTTCAGCGCCAGCTTGCGGGCGACCGTCTCCAGCTTCTCTTCCTGCGCCTGCTCCAGGGTCGTCGCCCCGCGCGAGAAGATCGCGCAGCTGTAGACCATCGACTCGCCGAGGAAGAGCTCGAAGAACTCGTTGGAGACGTCGTAGTGGTGGCGGACCGCGCGGGCGTCGCGCTCCTTGCTGTGGCGGCGGCCGCTGGGGCGCAGCTCGGCCCGCGGGCGCGGCGGCGGCTTGGTCAGGCCGGCGGCGCGGACCGCGGCCAGAAGCAGGGCGCGCTTGTCGGCGCCCTCCAGCCGCGGTGCCTGCCAGCCGTCAAGCAGCTCGATCACGGCGTCGATGTCGTCGACCTCGATCTCGCCGCTGACGTAGGCGCGGCCGAGGCCCAGCTGCCCGGGCGCTCGCAGCACGTGGGCGGCCGCGCGCGGGGAGCGCACGTAGAAGGTCGGCCCGCCTCCGTTGCTCGCCGGCAGGCGCGCCCCGTCCCAGAACTCGACCGCGAAGGGACGTTCGGGGATACGCGCTTCGATCTCGCGGCGCAGTGGAGCGGTGCTGGCAAACGGCATCGGCGCGGACCCTATCGCCGGCGCGCGGCCGCTGGAAGGATGGCTTTACCTTTTCTTGCCAGCCAGTCCGTATGATCGGCGGCTCTTGATGGAAGGCGCGGGACCACTCCCATCCGATATCCAGCCGGTCGCCAACGAGACGCGCGACCGGATCATCACCGGCCTCGTCACCCTGGTCCCCTTCGTCGCGCTCGGCTTCGCCGCCTGGCAGGTCTGGGGCGAGGCACTGCACTGGAGCGACGTCTTCCTCTTCGCCGGCATGTACCTGCTGACCGGGCTGGGGATCACGGTTGGCTTCCACCGCCACCTCACCCACCGCAGCTTCAAGGCGAAGACCTGGCTGCACGGGCTGCTGGCGATTCTCGGCTCGGCGGCGATCGAGGGCCCGGTGATCTCCTGGGTCGCCGACCATCGCAAGCATCACGCCTTCTCCGACGAACCGGGCGACCCGCACAGCCCCCACGTCGACCACGGCCACGGTTGGAGCGGCGCGATGCGCGGCCTCTTCCACGCCCACATGGGCTGGCTCTTCGTCCACACCCAGCGCGGCAACAAGGAGCGCTTCGCGCCCGATCTGATCGAGGACCCGGTGATCTCCTGGGTCGACGGCACCTTCCTCTACTGGGCGATCGGCGGGCTGCTCTTGCCCTTCGCGCTCGGCTGGGCGATCGGCGGCACGCTCTTCGCTGCCTTCACCGGGCTGCTCTGGGGCGGCCTGGTCCGCGTCTTCGTCCTGCACCACTTCACCTACAGCATCAACTCGCTCTGCCACGTTTTCGGCAATCGCGACTTCGAGACCAGCGACCAGTCCCGCAACCTCGCCCTGATCGCGATCCCGACCTTCGGCGAGGCCTGGCACAACAACCACCACGCCTTCCCGACCTCCGCCACCCACGGCCTCGGCCGCCGGCAGCTCGACATCTCGGCGCTGGTCATCGACGGCCTCGAGAAGCTCGGCCTGGTCTGGGACGTGGTCCGCGTCACCCCCGAGCGCATGGCCGCGAAGGCCGCGTCCTACACCTAGGGCGCTTCTTCGGCTTCGTACCAGTCGATCCAGCTGCCGCAGGCCTTGCTCAGCGGCACGATCCGATGCGGCCTGGCCGGCACCGCGACCAGCTCGCCGAGACTCGCCCTGCCGGCGTAGCCGCTGAGCCGCTGCAGGGTGCTCGGCTCGGCTGCGGAGATCGTGAAGCGGATCGCCCGGCCGTCGCCGGCGATCGTGCCGGCGGGCCAGAACTGGCCCTCGTTGGCAAGGCTGATCGTGTTGGGCCGCTGGCCGTCGAGGGCTGCCGGCAGCGATTGGCTCAAGCCGGACGCGGAGAGGGTCAGGTCGAAGGGGGAGAAGTACTGCAGCGAGAGGCGCCAGCGGCCGGCGGGAAGGCGCAGCGTCTGCGAGGCGCTGTCCCCGGTTTCCAGCGCGGACCCCGGACTCCAGCGGCCCTTGCCGCCGATCACCGCCCCCGGGAACAGCGAGGCTCGGCCCGGGTTTGAGCTGAGGATGCGGATCTCGGGCGAGGCGCAATCGGCGTGTGCGGCGGGTTCGGTCCCCTCGAGCAGCACATGGCGGTCCCTGGGCAGCGGTCCGGTCTTCTTCCAGAGCAGGTAGGAGGGGGTGGAGGCGACCCGTCTGAACCCGGCGGGCGCTTCGCTGTTCCAGGCGGCCCTCCCGGTGATCACGTAGGGGAAGCGATCCAGGGTCGCGCGCGAGAACGAGTCGAAGTCGATCGGGCTGTAGGCGTCGCCGGTATCGAAGGGCTTTTCCGGGTTGGGGTGGACCTCCGAGTCAGGGAACTCGACCAGCGGCACGTGCGTGTCCGCCCCCATCAGCTCATAGGCGGCGTAGCGATCCTGCCCGGCGTAGAGAACTTTCTTTCCGTGCAGGATCGGCAGGAACGCTCGCAGCTCGGCTCCATGCCCGGGTGGCCCGATTGGAGCATCGCGCAGGACCAGCAAGCTCGAGTAGATCGCCCCGCCGACGAACAGCACGGTCAAGGCCCCCCAGCCCACCCGCCAAGCTCCCGCCGCATGGCGACGGGAGCTGCGACCGCCGAGCTCGATCAGGAGGGGGCGGATCGCGATCAGCATCGCCAGGGGGGCGGCGATGATCAGGGCCTTGGCCTGGGAGTACTCGCCGCTGCCGGCGACCGCGGCGATGTAGAGGAGGGCGCAGGCGGCGAGCGCGATCGGCACCGCGAAGTCGCGCCGGCGCAGCCACCAGACCGCCCCGGCGATCACCGCAAGGCCGGCTATCGCGGCGGCCAGCCCGGTCAGGTGCGCACCCCCCGCGGCGTTGAGGCGGTAGCTCGATGCGGGCCAGACGCCGAGCGCCTCGAGCGGCGAGACCGGGCCGTAGGTGTTCGTTCCGGCCACCCGGTTGAAGCCGTGGACGAAGGCGAAGGGGCCGACCACGGTCAGCAGCGCGAGCAGCGCGAGCACGGCGACCGTCAGCGCGACCGCCGGCTGCCGCAGCGCCCGCGGCCGCAGCGCCCGGCGCACCCCCGGCACGGTCGCGCCCCAGAGCACGACGATCGCGACCGGCCAGGCGAGCCCGGCGAAGCTGTATGAGAAGAAGATCCCGCCCACCAGGGCAAGCGGGACGAGCGCGGCGAACGCCGCCGTCAGGCCGGCTCCCTCCCACTCGCGGGCACCCTCGGCCCGCCGTCGGTCGATGTCGTGGAGGTAGAGGGCGAAGGCGAGGACGAAGAGCGCCTCGGCGGTCTCCTTGAAGGCGCCCTGGGCGAAGTAGGAGGCGCCGAGGTAGGAGATCGCGATCAGGGTTGCGGCGAGCACACGGCGGGCCGGGCCGAGATCGTCGAGCGCGGTCAGCCCGCTCAGCGCCGTGAGGATGCCGATCGCGAAGATCTCGCCGACGAAGGCCTGGCCGAGGCCGATCCCCGGCAGCGCCGCGACCGCCGCCGCAAGCGCGTGCGGGCCCAGCGGGTAGCCCGCTTCGGGCGCCGGCCCGAGGCCGCTGCGCAGCCACTCCGCCCAGGCGAGGTGGAGGCCGAGGTCGTTGTTGAAGCCGACGCCGAGCAGCCCCCAGCGCCCGCTCACCGCGAAGGGGATCGAGAGCACCAGGGTGACGAGGACGGCGACCGGCAGGCTTTCGCGCAGCAGGGAGCGGGCGCCGGCAGAATCGCGCCGCGGTCGCCACCGGAGCAGGGCCCCGGCTGCCACGATCAGGGCGATCAGGCCCAGGGTCGCCGCGGTCGCGTGGCCCGGCGCTCTGGCGAGGAAGCCGGCCACGGTTAGCACCGCACCGAAGCCGACCGCCGGGGCAAGCCAGGCGCGCGAGGCGCCCCCGCCGGCGAGGCCGAGGATGGCGCGTCCCACCAGCATCGAGGCGGCGCAGATCAGCGCCGCCGAGGCGTAGGTCCCGATCATCAGGGGCGGAAACTATGGCAGCGGCGGCGGCGAGTGCCGCCTCGGCTCAATACTTCTCCGCCGCCCGCTCCAGCGCCTCGCGCAGGTTTTCGCCGCGCAGCGGCTCGTCGTGACCGGCGCAGACGACCGTTGGTTCCAGCGCGGCCAGCTTGCGCACGGAATCCTTCGCCTTCGCGTGATCCCAGCCCCAGGCGGGGTGGGGGACGCTCGCCTCGCCCTTCGGCAGGGGCCTTCCCATCTTGGTCGAGTCGATCAGGTAGACGACGTCGCTGACCAACGCCAACCGGTCGCCCTCGCGCCAGAGCCCGATCTGCCCGGGCGCGTGGCCGGGGAAGTGGACGACGCGAAAGCCCGCCACCTCGTCGCCCTCGGAGACGATCCCGTCGATCTTCACCGCACCGCCGTCCCAGCGCCGCAGCAGCGTCGGGTAGATCCATCGGGCCGGGATCGGCAGTCGTGAGATCTCCATGTAGGGAGCGATCGCGGCCTCGGCTTCGGCGTCCGCCACCTCGTCGGGATGGCAGTGGACGGGCGCGTCCAGCGAGGGCGCCGTGCCGCGGTGGTCGGCGTGCGCATGGCCCAGCACGATTCGCTTCAATCCGCCGAGCCGGTCCGCCGCCGCACGAGCCTTCTTCGCCATCGCCTTGGTGCCGGCGTCGAACTGCACCACGCCGCCGCCGTCCTCGAGGAAGTAGATGTTCATCGACCTGCGCGCATCGCCGCGCAGCAGCCAGACCCCGTCAGCGACCTTCTCCATGATGAGATCAGCCTAATGCCAACTGTCTGGAAAGTCGGGATCGTGGTCTTGCTCGTCTGCCTGCTCGCCTCGATGGGGATCGCGATCTACCGCCTCGCCACCACGCCGGAAGAAAGTCTCGGGGCCGGCTTTCGCGTACTGCCCGTTCACGCCCAGTCGCGGCGTTAGTATCAGCCCGGTTAGCGACCGAGGCAAGGAGGCGGCGTGTTCACTCGCATCGTGGTTGGCACCGACGGGTCCGATACTGCCGCCGAGGCGGTCCGGCAGGCGATCGATCTCGCCAAGCTCGCCGACGCCCAGCTCAGCGTCGTCAGCGCCTACGAGCCGCTGCCCAAACGCCAGGTGGAGGGGGAGAAGCTCGATGCCCCGACCGACGTGCAGTACGAGATCGGCCCGCGCGAGGACGTCAACCTTGTCCTCGACGCCGCCGCGGCGGCGGCCCGCAAGGAGGGCGTCGAAGTGCAGACGCACCCGGTCGAGGCCGAACCCGCCGAGGCGATCCTCAACGTCGCCGAAGAGACCAAAGCCGACCTGATCGTCGTCGGCAACAAGGGCATGACGGGCGCGCGCCGCTTCCTCCTCGGCAGCGTCCCCAACAACGTTTCGCACCACGCGCCATGCAGCGTGATAATCGTCCGAACGACTTAAGGTCGCGCCGGGGCCGGCGGTTCGGTGGCTTTCGAGGCGTCGATCAGGCCGGCACCCTGTCGGGTCGCGGGCAGGCCGAGACTGCGGGCCGTTTCACGCAGGCGCCGGGTCACCGCCGCGACCTTCGCTTTCGCCTTGATCTTCGGATCGACCACGCCGCTGGCCAGGACCATCGCGGCGACGCCGGAGACGTGGGCGGCGGCCATCGAGGTGCCGACGTAGTCGCTTGGCTCGCCGAACTGGCGGGGGTTGCCTTCTTTCAGCGTCACCTGGTAGATCGGGCCGGCCGAGACCGAGGGGCAGCCGGCCACCGGATCGCCGCCGCCGGGGGCGAGCAGGTCGAGGCCTTCCCCGGCCAGCGAGTAGTCGCCGAGGCAGCCTCCCTCGGTGCTGCCGCCGACGCCGATCACGTGCGGGCTGGTGGCGGGCGGCGCGATGCAGGTCTCCGAACCGAGGTTGCCGATCGAGGCGACCGCGATCACGCCGCGGCGGTATGCCTGGCGCAGCGCTTCGTCCACCCCGGGGACTTCGCGGCTGCAGTCGAAGTTGAAGCTCATGTTGATCACGTTCGCCCCGTGGGTCACCGCGAAGCGGATGCCCTTGGCGATGTCGTCGGCGCGCCCGCGACCGTGCTTGTCGAGCACCCGCACCGGCATCAGCTTGGCACGGTAGGCGAGCCCGGTCAGGCCGATGCCGTTGTTGGTCTTCTCGGCGATCGTTCCCGCGACGTGGGTCCCGTGGCCGTTTTCGTCGAGCGGCAGCTGGTCGCCGTCGACGAAGTCATAGCCCTTGACGAACTGACCGGAGCTGAAGTCCGGGCTGCGGCGGAAGCGCGAGCCCTTTGCCCGGTAGGCGATCCCGGTGTCGAGGACGGCGACTGTGATTCCCTTGGCGCCCGGGCGGCCGGCTTCTTCCAGGTGCGCCCAGGCGCCGGTCGCATCGATGCCTCCCGGGGAGACCGGCAGCAAGGGCGACGATTCGCCTTCCCAGGGCAGGAAGTTCCACTGCTTCGCCACCCAGCCGCCCGGCGGCCCCGGCGGGCCGCTGATCGGGCCGGGATCGTTGGGGATCGCCGTGACCGCTTCGATCGGGTCGGTCGATGCGGTGGCGATGTAGTCCGGCACCGCGTAAGCGACCCGCGGGCTTTCCCGCAGCACCGCCGCGGCGTGCCGGACTCCGACCCGCGGCGGCAGCACGACCGTGTGCGCACTGCGGTCGCCGGCGAACTTGACGAGCAGGTGGTGAGAGGCGAAGCCGTGCCGGGTGCCGACTCCACTCGCCCCCGGGGCGGTTGCGGTCGTCAGGCTCAGCGCGCAGAGCAGGGTCGCTGCGGCGGTGGGAAGGCGTCGGTTCATCTGCTCTGCGCTCGCGAATCCCTGCATCCGGCGAGCTACTCCTTAACACGAGCGCGCCAGCGAAGTTGTAGTCGCACATACTCCCTATCGATGGCCGATCGGGAAACCCCGCCCCCGCATGAACGGATGATGGCGCTGGCGATCGAGCGCGCCCGCGAGGCCGAGCGCCACGGCGACGTGCCGATCGGCGCCGTGATCGCCCGTGACGGGGAGCCGTTGGCGAGCGCGGGCAACGAGCGGGAGCTGCGCGCCGACCCCACCGCCCACGCTGAGGTCCTCGCGATCCGCGCCGCCGCCGAGGCACTGGGCGGCTGGCGGCTGGCGGGCACGACCATCTACGTCACGCTGGAGCCCTGCGCGATGTGCGCGGGCGCGATCGTCCTCGCCCGCATCCCGGCCGTCGTCTACGGCGCCCCCGACCCCAAGGCCGGGGCCGCCGGCAGCGTCCTCGACGTCCTCGCCGAGCCCGCCCTCAACCACCGTCCCGAGGTCACGGGTGGAGTGCTCGAGGCCGAGTGCGCCGCGCTGCTCACCGGCTTCTTCGCTGCTCGCCGCTGATTTTTAGGCTGAAGGGGGGAGAGTTTCGTCCGCTGGATCATTAGAAAGGGCGATGTCGCCGGTCGCTACCGCTCAACCAAGTGCCGCACCGAGACCTCTAGGTGCTACACTCTGCCGCATGCCCACCAGCAAGCCCCGCTACACCCTGACCGACACAGGCGAGCTCAGCAAGCTGCTCGACGCGGCGCAGCGGCGCTGGCCCGAGGTCACCGATCGCAAGGCGCTCCTGCTGCGACTCGCGGCGGCCGGCGGCGAGTCCATCTCCGGCGCCGCCGCGGAGCGGCGTGCCGCGGTGGCGGAGACCGCCGGCGTGCTCAGCGGCGTCTACGAGCCCGGCGAGCTGGAGCGCCTGCGGGAGGATTGGCCGGCGTGATCGTCCTTGACGCGAGCGTCCTGATCGGGCATCTGGACGGCAACGACCTTCATCACCAGCGCGCCCGCGCCCTGCTCGAAGCCAGCGCAGCCTCGCCGCTGGGAGCGAGCTCGATCAGCCTGGCCGAGACCCTGGTCGCGCCGGCGCGAAAGGGGCAGCTGGAGGCCGCGCGCAACGCGCTCGAACGGATCGGGATCGCCGAGCTGATGTTTTGGCCGGGCGCCTCCGCGCGGCTTGCGCAGCTCCGCGCCGAGACCGGGTGCAAGCTCCCCGACTGCTGCGTGCTGCTCGCTGCCCAGCAGCACCAGGGCGCGGTCGCAAGCTTCGACGCGGATCTGGTCCGGGCCGCTCGGGCCCTCGGGCTCGAAGCGCTCTGAGAGCGGAGAGGGTGGGATTCGAACCCACGAGGCGGGTTAACCCCGCCCACGCGATTTCCAGTCGCGCTCCTTAAGCCGCTCGGACACCTCTCCTTGGGTCCTGCAAGGGTATTCGCTTCGACTGCGGTGCAGGTGCAACGCGTTGTGGTCCCAGGAGGGGGACAACGCGATGCACTACGCGGCTGCGACCGCCGTGGCGATTTCCGGGGTGGGCGCCGGCAGCGGCAGGACGATCGCGTCGCGCTCGCGGATCGGCGCGGCCGCCGGGCGGCGACCGCGCAGGCGCTCGTGGCTGCAGACGACGTAGCACCACTCCATCAGGCGCATGTGCGAGGCGGGGTCGATTTCGGTGATCGTGGCGCCGACCAGGTGGCGCCCGTCGACCTCGCGGCAGGAGCGCACCTCGACCTGGGCGGCCACCTCGTGCGCCTCGCTGGCGGCGTCGCTCAGCTCGAGCAGGAGGGCCGGCTTGGCCCCGACCGGCAGCGGTGCGTCGAGCACCAGGCCGACGCCGGCGGCGCTAGCGTCGACCAGCCGGCCGGCGACGTGGCCCTCGTCCGAGTAGCACTGGGCGGGCGCGTCGCCCTCGAAGCGGTAGACGAGCCGCCGCTGCTGGCGGCGCCCGACGGCGAGCAGGGTGCGGCCGATCCGTCGCAGCTCGATCAGGCCCAGCAGCGGCACGACGACGGCGGCGAGTCCCGGCAGGTCGTGGAGCGGCCCGATCCCGGCCAGGTCGAGCAGCCGCAGCGCCGTCCCAACACCGAGTAGGGCCGCGCAGATCAGCACCAGGTGGAGCCTTCGCAGCGACTCCAGCCCGCCTCCTCCGGTGCCCTGCTTGGGGGTCACCTTGAAGGCGGTGTGGCCGGGAAAGAGGGCGCAGCGCAGGGCCCGCGCGTATACCTCCATCGTCAGCAGCTCGTAGTGGGCGGTCTCGCCAATCTTCATGTAGCCGCGCGCGAGCGCTGCGCCGGCGCTGAGGTTGAGCGTCACCGACGGCAGCCAGAGCGCCGCCAGCGCGATCACGCTGATCTTCATCGGCAGCTCGCCGGTCCAGAGCACCAGCCCCAGCGTCGCCAGCAGCAGCAGCCGCATCGGCGGCGCCAGGTAGGCGGCGAGGCTGGCGAAGTAGGAGAGGCGCTGCAGCGGGCGCAGCTCGCGGGCGCGCAGGGGGGACTCGGGAAGGGTGAAGACGGCGAGGTTTCCGCGCGCCCAGCGGTCGCGCTGCAGCAGGTAGCCGTCGAGGTCGTGAGGAGCCAGCCCCTGGACCAGCACCTCGTCGTGGTAGCGGCTGCGCCAGCCGTGGCGCAGCAGGCGGATCGTCGTGTGGAAGTCCTCGGCGATCGTCTCGGTCGCGACGCCGCCGATCTCGATCAGCGCCCGGCGGCGGATCAGCGCCGCCGAGCCGCACCAGTAGGCGGCGCCGTGGCGGTCCTTGCCGGGGCAGACGACGCGGTAGAAGAGCGACTGCTCGTGGCGGCCGACGGCGTAGTGCTGGGCCGAGTCGTGGTTGAAGAAGTCGTGCGGGCTCTGCACCAGGGCCATGTGCTCGTCGTCGAAGTAGCCGACCATCGCGTCGAGCGCGTCGGGCATCGGCACGTGGTCGGCGTCGAGCATCAGCACCAGCTCGCCGCCGGTGCGCTCCAGCGCCGCGTTGATGTTGCCGGCCTTGGCATGCAAGTTGTCGGGCCGGGTCAGGTAGCGCGCCCCGGCGAGGCGCGCCAGCTTCTCCATCTCGGGCCGGCGCCCGTCGTCGAGCAGGTAGGTCGTGTGCGGATAGGTCAGCGCGCGGCAGCCCGCGAGCGTCGCCGCCAACACCTCGCTCGGCTCGTCATAGGTGCAGACGTAGACGTCGACCGCGCGCCCCGGCGTCGCCGCCGGCCGCACCGCGGGGGGGCGCGACCATGAGAACCAAGTCAGCGTGCCCAGCGCCCAGAGCCCGTAGAGCTCGGTCACCAGCAGCATCGCGAAGGGGACCGGGCTGGCGCCTTCGCCGCTCCAGCCGATCCGCCAGGTCAGGTAGCCGAGGCCCCAGACCAGCCCCGCGATCGCAAGCGTGCGCAGCAGTCGCGGATGCAGATCGAAGAACCGCCCGAGTCGGGTCTGCTCGCTGGCTTGCACGCTGTTGCATCGACGGAAACGACCCGGTTCTTGAACTTCGTGACGCCGCCCAGCCGTAAAATCAGCCCTGACTAAGTCCCGGAGAGGTGCCGGATTGCGATGTACTACCGAGAGCATGGAGTTCCGCATTTCCATGTGCGTTATGCGGAGCACGACGCCTCACTCGCAATCGAGACTCTGGAGCTTCTGGAGGGATCCCTTCCGAAACGGGCTCTCGCTCTCGCACACGAGTGGGCCGAGCTGCATCGCAGCGAGCTGATGGAGAAACTGGCAGCGCGCCCGCAACAAGGAACCGCTACTGGACATCGATCCTCTGCCCTAAGATCGGGGCCATGAGCGAGATCGTTCACGTCACCGAGGTCGAGGCCCTTGGGGCCATCGGCTTCGCCTTCGCTTTGAGGATGGAGTTGAAGGTGAGATCGACTTCAGTACCGAAGCCTGGGATAGGGTCTTTGCCCCTCTCTCAGACCCGACCTATTTCGTCCGCGTAGAACTCGACGAGGGCCTAGGCACCATCGTTTGGCCCAATGGCGCGGACGTTGCACCCGAGACCCTCCATCGGTGGGTCGCGCTGGGCACGTTGCCCAGGGTCCGGCTTAGAACCGCTTTCAAAATGAGCTGGCCTCATCCGGGCCCCGGTCATTTTGCAAGCGGTTCATAGCGCCCACGTCACGACTGGTCGGGTCGCTGCACCTCGGTGAACAGGTCACCCTGGGCGGCTCCCGATCCCGACCTACCACCCCCCGCGCCGCGGAGCACGTAGGCGAAGCAGACGGCAACGAGCGCACCGGTGAGGGGGCCGGCGACGTAGACCCAGTAGTCCGAGAAAGTGCCGCTCACCAGGTCAGGCCCGAAAGTGCGAGCGGGTTCATCGAGGCGCCCGAGATCGGGCTGCCCCAGAGGCCCGCGAGCGCGATATATCCACCAACGCCGAGCGCGCCCAGGATGCCGATGTTCTGGGCCCCAGATGCGGTCCCGAGGATGACGCTGACGAGACCCAACGTGAGCAGCGCCTCCATCAGATAGCCCTGCCCGCCTGAGTAGCCGGCGGCGACGTAGTTGGAGCCAAACTCCGCCGACACGTCGATCACCCCGTGCAGGAACAGCGCCGCGAGTACCGCGCCGACCAACTGGACGACGATGTAGCCGGGGACGCGGCGCCAGGGAAAGTCACCGCGCGCGGCGAACGCCACGCTGACCGCAGGGTTGAGGTGCGCCCCCGAGACCTTTCCCATGAACAAGATGATCCCCATCACCATTAGACCGGGGGCGACCACCGCGGCGCTACGGCCGATCGTGTCCGGGAACGCCTGACCCATCATCCCCCCGCCCGCGGCGACGATCACCAACAGGAAGGTCCCGTAGAGCTCCGAGAACAGGCGCCGCCACTCCTGGCTGGGGTCCTGAAAGTCCCGCATCGGCCCGGTGATGTCCCGGTCGATCCACGCAAGGACGCCCGACTCAGCCTGACTCGATTGATCGCTCACGATCTCGCTCCCTGCTCTGAGACTAGCCGCGGAAAGAACTGCCCCGCAACGCTCCGCAAGGCAGTGAAGATCTGTTCCGCTGACGGATGCACGTTCGGGTCGGCCAGCTCGGCCGGGATCTTGACCCCGGACTGCCTCGCGTGCTCCAGCATCCCGCCGCCCGCGGTCTTGCCGAGGGTGCTGAGAGCTTTTCCCATCTGCACGAGGTCCATGTGGAACTCCGGCACCGGCAGCGCCTTGACGTCCGGCCAACTCGCGGGGTCGCGCGGGCTCTCGCGGGAGAGCAGATGGTCAAACGGGGCGGCGGCAGCGTCGCGGCCGGTGAACGCATCGCCAAGGCCCCAGACCTTGCGCAGCGTGGCGATCATCGAGGTGTGTCGGTGCTCCTCGTTGACGACGATGCCCTCGTCCACCCACTGAGAGACGATGATCGCCGGCACCCTGTAGCCGGAGCGGTCGAATTTGAAGTCCAGCTGCCCGGCCGGGCCACTCGGGTCCGGCGGGGGAACTGGGCCCGGGGGGACGTGGTCGTAGGTGCCGCCGGGCTCATCCCAACCGATGAAGAACATCGTATTGTAGGCGTTCGAGCCCTCCGGAGAAGCGGTCGACCTGATCGCGTTGTAGATGCGGGCCAGAAACGCCTCGCCGCCACGGATCGAGGACGGGGGGTCGACCGGGACCTCGACGCCTCCGGCAAGAAGCGCCCGAGCGCACGCGGGGTGATAGTCGCTGTGTCCCGCCGTCAGGTTTGGCTCGATCAAGCTGAAGTCGGGCAGGGTGCCGTTGGCGGCGTCTTCCTCGAACTCCGAGTAGGGCACGAAGTTCGTCGCGAGCCGGTCTTTCAGGCGGGGCATGTGGATCATGCCGGTGAAGGAGAGCGCCATTGGCTCCTGCACGTAGACCTTCCAGGTCCGCCCGTGCGCCTCAAGGCGCCCGAACAGCGTTTCGGCGGTGTTGTGATGGGTGAAGTTCGACACCGGGCTGTTGACCACGAAGCCCGAGGAGGTCGCGGCGGTCCAGAACGAGCGATTCATGAACGTCTGGGAGGGCACCTCGCAGAACCAGTGATCGAAGACGCCGAAGCCCCTGGCGATGCCGTTCAGCACCGGCACCTGCTCGGGCGTGTAGCCGGTCATAATCTGCGCGTACTCCTCGTAGGTTGGCTGGCGCCCCATCTCCGCGGTGAAGGTGCTGATGTAGTCGGTGACGAAGCCGTCCATCGTCGGCACCGCGCCGGGCTCGGGCGCGTTCCAGGGCGCGCTGAATTCCTCGCCCGCCTTGAGGCGGTTTTGCTCTTAGAGGATGTTGAAGAGCTGGACGTTGGTGTGGAAGTACTCCTCGCCCGAGTCGGGGTTCGGGGCATCCATATCCGTTCCGACCGCGTAGGGGACCGTCTTGCGCTCGGCGCCGTGCTCGGCCCACTCCGGGATCGGGTTGCTCAGCTCCTTGCCGATTACGCCCTCGAAGGTCTTGCCCTCCTCCGGTCCGTAGAGGTGGCCTAGGAGGTTGTCCAACGAGCGATTCTCAAACAGCACGAGGACCACATGGTCCATCGCCTTCGAACGATCACGGCTCATGAGGCGTCTCCTCCGTAGAAGGGTTGCTTTGTTGCATGAACTTGGCGATCACTGGGCCTCCAGCTTGCCGGCGTCAGCGCGCCCCGCTTGGGTCGATTGCGAGGCCGAGACTCGGCTCGGTTCGAGAAAACCTAAACGACGACCATAGACGCGGCTCACCAGCGTCCTCTTGCGGCGAGTCCCGCATCCGTCGGATTCCAGATCGGGTTTCGTTCCCTCCGGTATTCCCTCCAGATTCTCCGTCGATAGGATTTGGCTCTGTAGTGCCCCGGAGGGGTGCCGGAGCGGTTGAACGGGGCAGTCTCGAAAACTGTTGGCGTCGCAAGGCGCTCGTGGGTTCGAATCCCACCCCCTCCGCTTAGTAGAGCCGTTTGTCGCCTCGCCGTAGGGACTTCCGAGGGGAAAACGGGAACGAAAACTTGGGTCAGGTGGAGGATTCCTCGCTCTCAAGGGGCCTGAGCGGAGGTGCTTCGTTCCCTCGACGTTCCCTCCAGATTGGGGCGGCTCCCCACTCGCGGAAGCGAATCCTCGCCGTATATTCAGCGCGATGGGAGGCAGTCAAGGAAGAGCTGCTCGATACGACCAGCGACGAGCAGAAGACTTGGGTGAGGGGCAACAGCAGCATGTTCGTGCCGCTCGATATGGGCCAGGTCGGCGTGACCAAAGAGATCGTCCGCGCCTATCCGAAGTACACGCGGTTCAAGACTGGGGGCGCTCACATCCGATGGTTGCGGATTTTGAGTTCGCCCCTACCTGGTAGGACAGACCGACGATCGAAAATCAGGCAGCCGCGCGGGACTCTGGCCACGCACCCGAGCTGATGCGCTCATAGAGCGTGTCGGGGGCAAGGTCAGCGCCGCCAGGCCAGACGACGGTCCCGGTCTCCGCGTCGGGCTCGACCTTGGCAAAGCCCTCAGGGGTGCGGGCATCCTCGAAGACGGGACCGCGCATCCGATTGAGCACGTCGACTTCTCCGTTCAGGCCGTCGGCGAAGGTCAGTCGAAGGACGCCGTGGCGGACGACCTCGACAGCGGTGATATCTGGGGTTATGCCGTTCATCGCAGTGGCTCGATCTCCAAAAGTGTCTCACCAGCTCGCGCTCGGCGCCAGTTCTCTTCCAGCTCTTCCTGATGGAGCTCTGCCCAGGCGAGGATGAAGCGCAGCTGCCGGCGGCCGAGGTTGCTGTCGATCACCTCGAGGTTGTCGATGCGGACCTTTGCTTCTCCTTCGGCGTGCCGTGCGTGGAAGTGCGGGAAGCCGTGATCGTCGAAGAACATCGCGATCGTGATCCCGAAGAAGCGGCTTATCGTTGGCACAGAGGCATCATTGCGTGAGCAGCGGCGGCCGTTCGCTCTTGGATTTCGATTCGGATTTCGTTCCCTCAGCCGTTCCCTCGACCCCCAGTGCGGCCCGGAATCCGCTTGCTAGAGCGGTGGAGGGGTGTCGCCGGGCAGTCTCGAAAACTGTTGGCGTCGCAAGGCGCTCGTGGGTTCGAATCCCACCCCCTCCGCTTTCAGCCCATAGCCCGGCTCCAGTGTCGACTTAACGAACGCCTAAGCTGCCGAATCCCAAAGCACCCGGGTGTGTTTGGGATGATGCGATGCTCCGGACCATGGGAACGAGAGGAAGGTATCTGGTGGGGAAGAAGAGCTTCGCCGCGTTGAGCGCGGCCGTCCTGACCTTCGCGATGCTTGCGGCGCCGTTCGCCCAGGCTGCCGAAGTGACGCGCGAAAGCTACAAGGAAGCGGTCGAACCGATCTGCAAGACCAACGTGCAGGCCAACGAACGGATCCTCAAAGGTGTCAAGGGCAAAGTCAAGGCGGGCAAGCTGAGTGGCGCGGGGGCCCAGTTCTCAAAGGCGGCGACCGCGCTTCACAAGGCGATCGGCAAGCTCAAGGCCGTTCCCCAGCCGACCGCGGACGAAGCCAAGCTCGCCAGGTGGATCAAGTACATCGAAGAAGAGGAAGGCTACTTCCTGCAGATCGCCAAGAAACTCAAGGACGGCAACAAGAACGGCGCCCTGGCGATGCAGATTCGCCTCCAGCACACCGCGACCCTGGCGAACAACCAGGTCCTCGCCTTCGAATTCAAATACTGCCACGTGGAACCCTCGAAGTTCAGCTGAGCAGACGATGCGGGGCGGTGCCAGGCTCTAAGATCGAGCCCGCGGCATCGTCCCGCCCAGGTAGCTCAGTTGGTAGAGCACTTCCATGGTAAGGAAGGGGTCACGAGTTCGAGTCTCGTCCTGGGCTTCGATCCGGGCCGGCGAGCCGCGCTACGGAGCCTTTGACCGTTAGGCTGCCGCTTCGTGGACTTCGCCCTGACGGACGAGCAAGAGGACTTCGTCGACGCGATCCGGCGCTACTGCGATCACGAGTGCGGCACGCCGGATCAGCGCGAGCGTCTTACCGACGGCTATCGCGACCATCACAACGCGACGATCTACAAGGAAATGGCCGATCTCGGCTGGCTCGGGGTGACGATTCCCGAGGAGTACGGCGGCTCGGGCGGCGCCATGCTCGACGCCTGCATCTTCATGGAGGAGACCTCGCGCGCGCTCGCCCCGATCGGCGGCTACGCGACGACGCTGATCGTCGCCGGCGCGACCAGGCGCTTCGGCACCGAGGAGCAGAAGGAAGAGATCCTCGGCGGGATCTCCGAGGGCGCGGTCGAGGCGATCGCGATGACCGAGCCCGAGGCGGGCTCCGACGTCGGCGCCCTCTCCACCTTCGCCGAGAGCGTCGACGGCGGCTACGTGCTCAACGGCCAGAAGGTCTTCTGCTCCAACGCTCACATCGCCGACCACATCCTCGTCGTCTGCCGCACCACCCGCTCGGCCTCTAAGCACGAGGGGATGACGATGATCTGGGTCCCGCGCGAGACCGATGGCCTCGAGGTCGTCCCGATCGACACGATGGGCGGCCGCGACACCAACCACCTCTACTTCACCGACGTCGAGGCACCCGCCGACGCGGTCCTCGGCCAGGTCGACCAGGCCTGGACGCAGCTGATGGCCGGCCTCAACGTCGAGCGCCTGATCCTCGCGGCGACGATGCTCGGCATCGCCCAGCGCGTCTTCGACGATCTGATCGTCTACGTCAAAGAGCGCGAGCAGTTCGGCCGCTCGATCGGCTCTTTCCAGTCGCTGCAGCACCGCATCGCCGACATGGCGACGGACATCGAGGCGGCTCGCCTGATGACCCGCTGGGTCGCCAGCCTGACCGACGACGATTCCGACCGGATGCTGCCCCGCGAGGCCTCGATGGTGAAGCTCTTCGTCACCGAGGTGACCAAGCGCGCCGCCCTCGACGGCATGCAGATGATGGGCGGCTACGGCTACGCCTCCGAGTACGACATGGAGCGCCTCGTCCGCACCTCCCTGGCCTCGACCATCTACGGCGGCACCTCGGAGATCCAGCGCAACATCATCGCCAAGACGTTCGGGCTCTGAGACCGGCATACTTCCGCTTGCAGGAGTGAGAGCGCCCGTAGCTCAGTGGTCAACGGGCTTTTAACGAGGCCCAAAGAGCGCCGGTCTTTCAAGCCGGAGGTCGAGAGTTCGATTCTCTCCGGGCGCATTCCGGTGCATTCCGTTGCTTTCCGAGCAGTGGCGTGCTTTTCCCGGCGCAGAGCCAGTTGCGCCGTTTCCTTTCGAATCGCCGTTCCGCGCGCCGCCTTCGCCAAAGCTGCCGGTCGCTACAGCTACGAGGCGATGGTCCGAGTATTCACCGACACCGGCATGATGGCTGGGGGAGGTACTGCCGCTGAGGCGCGAGGACTTCGACGGCGAGACGCTGAAGTTCCGTCGCACCGCCTTTGAGGGGGCGATTCTCGCCGGCACCAAGACCGACCACGGCGAGCAAGCCGCCGGACGCATCGTCCTGCCCGGCGACCCTCGCCTGGATGATCGAAGCCGCGATCCGCCTGAATGGCCGCCAACCGGTTGTCTCTGGCGCCAAACGCAACTTCTACCGCGACGTTTGGAAGCCGACCCAGGAACCCACAGGCATCGACATCCGCCCCCACGAGTGCCGCCACAGCTACGTCACGTATCTGCGAGCGGCGGGCATCAACGACGCCGACCTGGCCGAGATCGCCGAGCACAGTGTCGAGACGATGCTTGCGCGGTACACGCATCCCGTGGGGGAGGGTTCTGGGGGGATTCGGGCAGTTATCGGATAGCCGAGTGGTTGCCGAGCCAACACCGCCAAGCACTGGGCGCATGGCAGATTCGGCGCATGGATGAGAACCCGTTCGTTCCAATTCCCCGTGCGGATGTGTATCATGCGCGTTCGAGTCGAACGGAAATCTCGTCCTAAAGGAAATATGGCATCACCAGACATAGCGAGCGGAAGCGCAGGGGGTTTGTTGGCCTTCATGGATTTCATGATCAACAAGGGATATGGAACGGCGAGTTCGATCAACCCTTGGAAGTCTGCGGCCAAGCAGGTCTTCTCGACCATGGAGGGGGACGACTTCGAGGGATTGGATGTCCGCAACTTCGACATCGATGAGTACATGGGGCGTTTCGAGAACCGGTCCATTGGCAAGTACTCATCCGACAGCCTGCGGGCATATCGACAGCGCTTCAGGAAGGCGGTGGAGGCATACCGCGCGTACCTAGCCGATCCGAATTGGAGACCGCCAGCGCCACGGCGGTCTCAGCGATCCCAACAAGCAAATGGGGACTCTGCAAAACGGCCGAAACAGGGGACGCAGAGAACTCCCGACGATGTCCCTGTGGACGCCCCATCTGCCTCTCCCTCAACAGCCTTGATTGCCTACCCATTCCCGCTCAAGAATGGCCAGATGGCGCAACTCCACCTGCCGACCCAAGGGCTCGACAAAGAGGATGCTGATCGACTCACTCACTTTATCCGGGCGCTTGTGTTCGATCAGCCAGCTCAGCTCAACCCTGGCGATCAACCTGAAGACGCATGATGCGAGTTGGTGTTTACATCGATGGATTCAATCTCTACTACGGAGCGCGAGAGCTCTGTGGGCGGGGAACGAAGGGCTGGCGGTGGCTCGATATCCGAAGCCTGGCAGAGGATCTAGCGGGCCGCGCACATGACTGGGCGGACCCGCACATTGAGCGAGTGGTCTATTGCACTGCTCGAATCGATGGTGCCTCAAATGCCACCGGCCATGCGGAGCAGGACGTCTATCTCAAGGCGCTACTTGCCGGCGGTGCCGCTGATCTGATCGAGTACGGCCACTACGTATCTCGGGTCAAGAAAGCGCCCCTAGCTACGTCGGATAGCAAGGGGAGACCGATACTTGCAAAGTCAGGCTGGCCGGTCATGGTCCAGGACCGGAATGCAACCCCTGTGCCGGAGGCTCGGTTCATGGTGAGCTACGCCTATCGAGAGGAGAAGGGCTCCGACGTCAACGTGGCCTCTCATTTGCTGCTCGATGTCCTTCAGGGTGGGATCGACGCCGCGATTGTCATCTCGAATGACAGTGATCTTCGATTCCCAATTCAGGAGGTCCGCAACCGGGTGCCGGTGGGCACCGTCAATCCCTCACGCGCATGGCTTGCTGGCGATCTCAAAGGCAAGGCCACCGACGGGGTCGGGAAGCACTGGTGGCGTCAGCTCACCACGAGCGACCTGTGCGCGCATCAGCTTTCGGATCCCTGCGGCCGCTACACAAAGCCACCCCCTTGGTAAGACTGAATCGAAGGTGCAGTCTCGGATCTTGCTGACTCCAGCACCTTGGTCGCGATGCCCTGGAAATTCCGCATCTTTTCCGTATACTGGGCGTCCTAGACCACCCGGCCCCTCGTGGGTCGGGTTTTTTTATGCCCAGAAGCGCCTCTCTGACGAGGCTCGGGTACGGACGGAATCGAGGCCGGGCGGGTGATCGCGAAGACCTCAACTTGGGCGCAGGCACAAGGGGGTAGCGAAGGGGTAGCCCGATTATTCGATCATGGGCGATTGCGCGACTATGTCTCATCCTGGTTACATCGTCTTTGCAGACCGTATTGGGGGGCGGAGAGCCACCGGTCTTTCAAGCGGGAGGTCGAGAGCTCGATTCTCTCCGGGCGCATGCCGGTGCATCTCACAGCGCCGTGCCCCGTGGCTGCTGCTCGGCAATTCGGCCAAGTCCTTCCCGGCTCGGCCGGCGGGCGGCTACGGTCGCCTGGTGTTCCGCGTTGCACCAGCCATCTTGCGGAGCCTGGTCGGCTTCAAGGCCAACGACAGCGGTGGCGTGAAGACTATGAGCCTCGGTGGCTCGGCCACCTGGAGCTGCAACTCGGGCAACATCGGTCAGACCGGGATTGAAGACTATGCCGGGCAGAAACAGACGTTGCATCCGGACAGCAAAGGCGAAGTCGACAGCTACGCGTTCATGCTGACGAGCGTATCGACCAGCTGGCTGTGCCAGGGCGGGTTCGACTTCGGCGGCGGCTTCGCGGCGCTGCAGGGCAGGTCCGGCAACTACTCGGGCAAGGAAGCGACGGCGACGCTCAAGATCGTCCGGAAAGGCTAGCGGCGGCGTCGCAGCCCCGCCTCTCGCAGAGCGCTATTCTTCCCTTCAGCCTCGTGCCTCGGCCCGGGGTTTTTCCTTGTAACGGCGCGTAAGCAATCGAGGGATACACATGGCACGCGGAGATGTCCGCATCGCGGTGACGCTGGCTTGCGAAGACTGCAAGCGGCGCAACTATCAGACAAACAAGTCCCGGCGAAACTCGCCGGATCGGATCGAGCTGCGCAAGTTCTGCCACTGGTGCGGGCATCACACGGCGCACAAGGAGACGCGCTAGCTCCGATGGCGAAGACGCGCGCACAGCGCAAGGCCGAGCGCCGGGCTCGCGAAGAAAAGGAGCTGAAGCGCGCCGGCGAAGAACGCGGTGCCCAGTCGCGCGCCCAGCACGACACCCAGGTTCCGGTCTCCGGCGAGATCGCCGAGATAGAGGCGGTCGAGGCCGGGATGGCCGTCGGCGCTTCCGAAGCGGCGCTGGAAACTCCCGACGCCCCCAAGGCGACGCCCCGCTCGCAGCGGCGCGCCGAGGCCAAGGCCCTGAAGGAAAGCGAAAAGCGCAAGCGCGCCGAGCAGAAGCGCCGCGAGAGCGAGCAGCTCGCCAAGAAGCAGAAGCAGGCCGCGGGCGAACGCCAGCGCGGCGGCGTCTTCGGCTTCCTCGCCTCCTGCTGGGCAGAGCTGAAGAAGGTGCAGTGGCCAGATCGCGACACGCTGGTCCAGGCGACCGCGGTGACGATCATCTTCGTCGCCGTCGCGGCCACCTACCTCGGCCTGCTCGACTACGCCTTCAGCTACCTGATCAAGCGGATCCTCTAGCGGATCCCCGGACAAAGGCTTCCTAACGATGTATCGCTGGTATGTGATCAACACCTACTCGGGGCACGAGAACAAGGTCAAGCACAATCTCGAGCACCGGGTTCAGACGATGAGTCAGAACCGCAACGTGCGCCAGGTCGTCGTTCCCACCGAGCAGGTAATGGAACTGGGCAAGGACGGCCAGAAAGAACCGAAAGAGAAGCGCACGATGCCGGGCTACGTCCTGGTCAACATGGAGATGACCGACGACGCCTGGGGGCTGGTCAAGAACACCCCCGGCGTGACCGGCTTCGTCGGCTCGCGCAACAAACCGGTGCCGCTCTCCAAACCGGAGGTCGACCGGCTGCTGCACCGCGAGACCGCGGAGCGGCCGCGCACCCAGGCCCAGTTCTCGATCGGCGAGTCGGTCAAGGTCGTCTCCGGCCCGCTCTCGGACTTCTCCGGCGAGATCGCCGAGATCAACGAGGACGCCGCCAAACTCAAGGTGCTGGTCTCGATCTTCGGTCGCGAGACCCCGGTCGAGGTCGGATACGACCAAGTCAAGAAGATCTAGGCCGGCCCGCTACTCTCTCCGATCCCGATGGCAAAGAAAGTCCTCACACAGATCAAGCTGCAGATCTCGGCCGGCTCGGCCAACCCGGCCCCTCCGGTGGGTCCGGCGCTGGGCCAGCACGGGGTAAACATCATGGAGTTCTGCAAGGCGTTCAACGCCCAGACCCAGTCCGAGGGCGGCACGATCATCCCGGTCGAGATCACCGTCTACGAGGACCGTTCCTTCACCTTCATCACCAAGACGCCCCCGGCCGCGGTGCTGATCAAGGAGGCGATCGGGATCAGGAAGGGCTCGGGCGAGCCCCACGTCAACAAGGTGGGGACGATCTCGATGGACCAGGTCCGCCAGATCGCCGAGCGCAAGATGCCCGACCTCAATGCCAACGACCTCGACGCCGCCTCGAAGATCATCGCCGGCACCGCCCGCTCGATGGGCGTGGACGTCAAATAGCCATGGCGCACGGCAAGCGATACCGGGGCCAGCTCGAGAAGATCGAGCGCGAGCATGCCTATCCGCCGGCCGAGGCGATCTCACTGCTGAAGGAGACCGCCAGCGCAAAATTCGACGAGACGGTCGAGCTGCACGTGCTGCTCGGCGTCAACGTCCGCCACGCCGAGGAGCAGCTGCGCGGAACCCTGGCGCTGCCCCACGGGCTCGGCAAGGACGTCACCGTGGCGGTCTTCGCCCAGGGCCAGCAGGCGCGCGACGCCGAGGCGGCCGGAGCCGACTTCGTGGGTGGCGACGACCTCGCCAAGAAAGTCGAGGAGGACGGCTGGACCGACTTCGACGTGGCGATTGCGACGCCGCAGATGATGGGCACGGTCGGCAAGCTCGGTCGCGTCCTCGGCCCGCAGGGCAAGATGCCCAACCCGAAGGTCGGCACGGTCACCGACGACGTCGAGAAAGCGGTGACCGAGTCCAAGGCGGGCAAGGTCGAATACCGCACCGACCGCCAGGCGATCGTCCACATGGCGATCGGCAAGGCCAGCCTCGAGCCGGGCCAGCTGCTCGACAACTTCAGCGCCGTGATGGAGGAGATCGTCCGTGCCAAGCCCTCGGCGGCAAAGGGGCGCTACATCGTCTCCTGCACGCTGAGCACGACGATGGGCCCGGGAATCCGGGTCGATGCATCCAAGGTCGGCGACCGCGACGAAGTGGCCCAGGCAGCAGAGGAACCGGTAACGGCCTAAACTGCGCCGTCGCACCCGAGACCATCGGCAGGGCGTTGCCCGGAAGCCCGATGCAGGTAGACGATGAACCGAGACGAGAAGTCAGCCACAATCGAGGAGATCGCCGCCCAGATAGAGGCGTCCGAGGCGATCTTCGCGGTCGACTACCGCGGCATCAGCGTCTCCCAGTCGGCCGAGCTGCGCGCCAAGCTGCGCGACGCCGACGCCAGCTTCCGCATCGTCAAGAACCGGCTCAGCAAACTCGCCGCCGACAAAGCCGGCGAGGAGCGCCTCGCCGAGCTGCTGCAGGGCCCGACCGCGCTGACCTTCGTCCGCGGCGACACCGCCCAGGCGGCAAAGGCGATCTCGACCTTCAGCAAAGAGCACGGCGTGCCGACCTTCAAGGGCGGCTTCATGGAGGGCCTCAGCCTCGACGAGGATCGCTTCAAGTCGATCGCCAAGCTGCCCTCCCGCGACGTGCTCAACGGCCAGTTCGCCGGTGTCGTCGCCAGCCCGCTGACCGGCCTGGTCCGCGGGCTCAGCTCGATGATCTCCGGTCTGGCGTCCCAACTTCAACAGATGCAGGAGCAGGGCCTTGTCGGCCAGGCGCCTGCAGGCAAAGCTTCCAACGAGGAGGAGTAGAAGAGTGGCAACGAAGATTTCAACCGACGATTGGATCGAGGAGCTGAAGAGCATCTCGGTGCTGGAGCTCTCCGAGCGGATCAAAGCCCTGGAGGAGGAGTTCGGCGTCTCGGCGACGGCTGTCGCCGCCGCGGCCCCGGCCGCTGCCGGCGCTCCGGCCGACGATGGCGGCGGCGAGGAGGAAGCCTCCACGGTCGACGTCGTGCTGACCGAGGTCGGCGGCCAGAAGGTCCCCGTGATCAAGGTCGTCCGCTCGGCTACCGGGCTCGGCCTGAAAGAGGCCAAGGCGATGGTCGACGAGGCCCCGAAGCCGATCAAGGAGGGCATCGACCGCGAGGAGGCCGAGAAGCTGAAGGCCGAGCTCGAGGAGGCCGGCGCCACAGTTGAGCTCAAGTAAACTCCGCATCATCCGCGCTTGGAACCTAGGCAGGGAGCCAAATCCGCGGCGGAGTGCGGCCGTGTGTTATTTTTCGCGGTCGCGCCCAGTTTTGTCCCCTGCCCGATATCTGCGCTGTACCTAACGTCCCTCTGACCTTCTGAGGAGTCGCCCGTCTTGGCACGTTCGAACGCTGCCCCCGTAACCCGCAGGAGTTTTTCCCGACTACAGAACCCGCTCGAAGTCCCCCATCTGATCGATATCCAGCGACGCTCCTTCGAAGAGCTGACGGATCCGAAGAAGGGCGGCCTCCGAGAGACGATTAACGACATATCCCCGATCGAGGACTACACGGGGAATCTCGCCATCGTCTTCGGCGAGTTCAAATTCGAGGATCCGCCACACACGATCGAGGAGTGCCGCGAGAAGGACATGACCTACTCGCGACCGCTCTCGGCGACGGTCGCCTTCCAGAACAAAGAGACCGGCGAGATCCGTGAGCAGGCTGTCTTCATGGGCGATTTCCCGTGGATGACCGAGCGCGGCACCTTCATCATCAACGGCACCGAGCGCGTCGTCGTCACCCAGCTCGTTCGCTCCCCGGGCGCCTACGTAATGGCGCCCAAGGACGCCGAAAAGCAGGTCTTCATCGCCAACCTGATGCCGGCCCGCGGCTCCTGGCTCGAGCTGGAGATCGACAAAAAAGGCAAAGTCTTCGTCCGCATCGATCGCAAGCGCAAGCTGCCGGCGACGGTGCTGCTGCGCGCGATGGGCTACGTCGAGGACAAGCAGCTGCTCGACATGTTCGACAACTCGATCTACATGCGTCACACGATCGAGGCCGACACCGAGGCGACCCAGACCGAAGAGGGCGCCCTGATCGAGCTGTTCAAGAAGCAGCGCCCGGGCGAGCCGCCCTCGGTGGACGCCGCCCGCAACCTGCTCGAGCAGCTCTTCTTCGACCCCAAGCGCTACGACCTGACCAGGGTCGGTCGCTACAAGCTCAACGCCCGGCTCGACCTCGACATCGACCTCGACACCAGGGTCCTCACCCACGACGACATCATCGCCCTGGTCAAGGAGCTGATCAGCCTCCCGAAACTGCTCGGCATCCCCGAGGAGGTCGACGAGGAGAACCCGATCAAGGACTACGCCGCGGAGGCGATCACCTACCCCCGCGAGCCCGTCAGCGAGCACCTCGACGAGTACGAGCACTTCGGCAACCGGCGCCTGCGCACGGTCGGCGAGCTGATCCAGGAGGCCTTCCGCATCGGCCTCTACCGGATGGAGCGCGTCGTCCGCGAGCGCCTCACCACCGAAGACTCGGATGCGATCACGCCGCAGACGATCATCAACATCCGCCCGGTGGTGGCGGCGATGAAGGAGTTCTTCGGCTCCTCGCAGCTCTCGCAGTTCATGGACCAGACCAACTCGCTGGCCGGCCTCACGCACCGGCGCCGGCTCTCGGCGCTGGGCGCCGGCGGCCTGACCCGTGAGCGCGCGCCGATCGAGGTGCGCGACGTGCACCCGACCCACTACGGCCGGATGTGCCCGATCGAGACGCCGGAGGGCCCGAATATCGGCCTGATCGGCTCGCTCTCCTCCTACGCGCAGGTCTCCGAGCACGGCTTCGTCACCACCCCCTACCGGGTGGTCAAGGACGGCGTCGTCACCAAGGAGATCGTCCACATGGACGCGACCCAGGAGGAAGACAAGGTGATCGCCCAGGCGAACGCCGAGATCGACGAGAAGACCCAGAAGCTGAAGGGGCCGACGGTCCTGGTCCGCTCGGGCGAGGACGAGTATGCGACGGCCTCCCCCAAGGAAGTCGACCTGATGGACGTCTGGCCGACCCAGATCTGGTCGGTGGCGACGGCGCTGATTCCCTTCCTCGAGCACGACGACGCCAACCGGGCGCTGATGGGCTCCAATATGCAGCGCCAGGCGGTGCCGCTGTTGAAGCCCGACCCGCCGCTGATCGGGACCGGCATGGAGCGCCGCGCCGCGGTCGACACTGGCGATGTCATCCTCGCGATCAACGACGGCGAGGTGGAGCACGTCGACTCGAAGCGAATCGTCGTCGCCCACGGCGGCAAGAAGGACGAGTACCCGCTGCACAAGTTCATGCGCTCCAACCAGGGCACGATCATCCACCAGCGCCCGATCGTCAACAGCGGCCAGAAGGTGAAGAAGGGCGACGTGCTCGCCGACGGCTCCTCGACCGGCGGCGGCGAGATCGCCCTGGGCAAGAACTGCCTGGTCGCCTTCATGTCCTGGGAGGGCTACAACTTCGAGGACGCGATCATCCTCTCCGAGCGCCTGGTCAAGGACGACGAGCTCACCTCGATCCACATC
>DATASN010000016.1:0-26018 GCA_036269215.1 Solirubrobacterales bacterium | reverse complement strand
GCCGAGGTCGTGGGTGATCAGGATCGTCGCCAGGTCGCGTTCGCGGTTGAGCCGGGCGAGCAGGGCGAGGATCTGGGCCTGGACGGTTACGTCGAGTGCGGTGGTCGGCTCGTCGGCGATCAGCAGGTCGGGGTCGAGGGCGAGCGCCATCGCGATCATCGCCCGCTGGCGCATCCCGCCGGAGAGCTGGTGCGGGTAGTCGTCTACCCGCTGCGCTGCTTTCGGGATGCCGACCGAGTCGAGCATAGCGACAGCCAGCTCGCGCGCCTCGTCGTCGCCGATCTCGCGGCGGTGGGCGCGCACCGCCTCGACGATCTGCCAGCCCACCCGGTAGACCGGGTTGAAGGAGGTCATCGGGTCCTGGAAGACCATCCCGATCCGCTCGCCGCGCACCCGCTGCAGCTCGCGCTCGCCCGCCTGCAGCAGCTCCGCGCCGCGTAGCTGCGCGGAGCCCTCGATGCGCGCGTTGGGCGAGCGGGTGAGGCCGACGATCGTCTGCGCGGTGACGCTCTTGCCCGACCCCGACTCGCCGACGATCGCCAGCACCTCGCCGGGGGCGACGTCGAAGGAGACGCCGTCGACCGCCTGCACGTTGCCGTCTTCGGTCTCGAAGCCGACGCTCAGGTCACGCACGGCGAGCAGCGGCTCGCTAGCCATCGGCCGAGCTCCCCAGCTTGACCCGCGGGTCGAGGTAGGCGTAGGCGATATCGGCCAGGGCGTTGAAGAGGACGACGAAGAAGGCGCCGAAGAGGACGATCGCCATGATCGGCGGCAGGTCGGTGTTGATCAGCGATTCGTAGGCGTACTGGCCGATGCCGTTGAGGCTGAAGATCGCTTCGATCAGGATCGCGCCGCCGAGCAGGGCGCCGACGTCGAGGCCGAAGAGGGTGACGATCGGCGTCAGCGAGTTGCGCATCACGTGGCGGCTCATCACCCGCCGCTCGCTCAGCCCCTTGGCGCGGGCCGTGCGCACGTAGTCCTCGTTCATCGCGTCGAGCATGTTCGAGCGCAGCACGCGGCTGTAGAAGCCGACGTAGAGGATCGCCAGGGTGATCCAGGGCAGGATCAGGTGGTTGGCCCATTGGAGCGGGTCGGCGGTGAATTCGACGTAGCCCCCCGAGGGGAAGATTTCGTTCTTGTAGGTGAGGTAGTTGAGGAAGATCGCCGCCAGCCAGAAGACCGGCATCGAGATCCCGGCCACGGCGACGACGGTCAGCGCCCGGTCGAGCAGGCCGCCTGCCCGGACCGCCGAGAGGTAGCCGAAGAGGATCCCGAAGAACATCCAGATCAGGGCGGCGCCGAAGCAGAGCGAGAAGGTCGCCGGGATCCCTTCGACGATCCGTTCGTTGACGTTTTCCCGCCCGAAGTAGGAGATCAGGTCGCCGCTGAAGACCTTTCGCATCATCGTCACGTACTGCTCCGGTAGCGGGTCTTCGAAGCCCCATTCCTTGTTGATGCTGGCGATCAGCGGAGGGGTCGCCGCCTTGCCGGCGATGCGCTGGGCCGGGTCGGAGTTGGGGATCACGTTGAAGATCAGGAAGGTCAGCACCGAGACGGCGAACAGCACCGCGACCATGCCGATCAGGCGCCTGAGCGCGAAACGGGCCACTAGACCGCGGTCCCCTCGGGCTCCGAGATGCCGGCGTGCGCCTCGAGCCGCAGCTTCGAGCTCGGGTCGAGCGCGTCGCGCAGGCCGTCGCCGAAGACGTTGACCGAGAGCACGGTGAGCAGGATCATCGTGCCGGGGATGATCGTCAGCAGCGGCGAGCTGGTGAGCAGGTCGAAACCGCCGGCGATCATCGTCCCCCACGACGTTTCGGGTGGCTGCACGCCGACGCCGAGGAAGGAGAGCGCCGCCTCGAGCAGCATGTTGTTGGCGATCGTCAGGGTGAAGAAGACGATGATCGTCGAGGAGAGGTTGGGCAGCAGCTCGCCGATCATGATCCGCAGCGGGCCGGCTCCCTGGGCCACCGCCGCCTCGACGAACTCCTTCTCGCGCAGTGAGAGCACCTGACCGCGTAGCGGGCGGGCGATGTAGGGGACGGAGACGCCGCCGATGATCAGGATCGGGATCCAGATCGAGCCGCCGGAGAGGTGCAGCGGGCCGATCTGCAGCCCGCCGACCGCGAGGACGAGGCCGAGCGCGATCGCCAGCAGCATCACCGGGAAGGCCCAGACCACGTCCATCGTCCGTGAGATCGCGGTGTCGGTCCAGCCGCGGTAGTAGCCGGCGAGCAGGGCGAGGATCGTCGCCAGGAACACCGTGATCAGGGCCGAGGAGATGCCGATGAAGAGGGAGACGCGGCCGCCGTACATCAGCCGCACCATCTCGTCGCGGCCGAGGCGGCCGTCGGCGCCGAGGAAGAACTTGCCACCGGCGCCGAGCCAGACCGGGCCGATCGGCTTGCCTTCGCGATTGACGACTTCGCGCTGTTCGCCGTTGACGTCGATCTTCTCCAGCGTGTGGGTCTTGTCCGGGCCGGTGTGGGCGACGTCGTCGGCCCAGAGCGGCGCCGCGAGGACGAAGGCGACGATCAGGACGAAGAGGGCGAGGAAGCCGAGTGCCACCCGGTCGCGACGCAGCTGACGCCAGGCGAGCAGCCAGGGGCCGCCGCCCGCGAGGGTGGCTTCGGGATTGGGTTCGGAAGCCACCCTCTTAGTCTGATGCGCGCTCAGGCGCCTACTTGAATTCGAAGCTGGTCAGGTCCTGCCCGAAGGTCGGGTTGAAGATCACCTTGTCCAGTTCGATTTCGCTGTCGACGAAGGTCGAGACCGTGTTGGTCCCGTAGGGCACCATCGGCGCCTGTTCCATGAATTCCTTGTCGAGTTCGGCGTATTCGGCTTCCTGCTGGGGCCCGAGCGGTTCTTCGCCGAGCTTGGCGATCTTCGCGTTCAGCTTCGGATCGTCGATGCGGGAGAGGTTCGTGTTGCTGGTCGGGGCGATGCTTTCTCCCGAGAGCAGCGGCTGGAAGAAGTCGTTCGGGTTCGGATAGTCCTCGTAGAAGCTGAGCCAGCCGGTATCGAGGTCGGGCGTCGATTCGTTGCCGATGATCGTGTAGTAGTTGTCGGCGTTGATCGTCTTCAGCTTGACGCTGAAGCCGAGTTCGTTGAGCACGCCCTGGTAGTAGGCGCCGGCTTCGTCGTTGGGGCTTTCGTTGTCGGTCCAGACCGTGATGTTGCGATCCGACGGGTTGGCTTCTTCGATCAGCTGCTTGGCCTTGGCCATGTTGTGCGGGTAGAGGTTGAACGGCGGTTCATGGCCCGGCATCCCCTCGGGCAGGATCTGATGGTTGGCGGCAAGCGAGCCGGCGTAGATCCTTTCCAGCGCCGCGGTGTTGACCGCGTAGTTGACCGCCTGGCGCACCTTGACGTCGTTGAACGGCGCCTTTTCCGTGTTCATCCAGAAGAGGTAGAGGTTGATCGGGTTCTCGACCCGGAACTGGGTGCCTTCGTATTTGTCCTTGACTTTGTTGTAGAGATCGGAGGAGATCGGCGTCTGCATCCAGTCGGCCTTGTTCCGTTCGATTTCGTTGACCTGGGTCGAGTCGTTGTTGACCACCTTGATGTCGATCTTGTCGACGTGGCCGCTGGGGAAGTCGGGCATGATCGCGCTGTTGTTCTTTGCCCACTGCGGGTTGCGCACGTAGGACCAGGCGCGGCCCGGTTCGACCTTGGAGATCACGTACGGGCCGGTGGCCGGCGGCGGGTCGGCGGTGAGGTTCTTGGCCGGCGTGCCGGATGGGAGCAGGGCCGCGAAGAGCATGCCCAGCTCGTTGGTGAAGGTGCCGCGCGGGCTGGCCAGGTCGATCTCGATCCTGCCGGTCTTGTCGTCGGTCTTGATGCCGGGGATGCCGCCCTTCTTCGTCTTGGCGAACTGTTCGGCGCCGACGATGTCTTCGTAGAAGAACGAGCCGGGGGAGCTGATCTTGAAGAGGCGTTCGATCGAGCTGGCGAAGTCGGAGGCCTTGACCGGCGTGCCGTCGGAGTACTTGACGCCCTTGCGCAGGGTCAGCGTGTAGGTCTTGCCGCCGTTGCTGATCTTGGGCATGCTCTCGGCCAGGGCCGGTACGACTTTGCTGCCCGCCGCTCCGTTGGCGTGGGCGTAGGTGAGCAGCGGCAGGTAGGTGTCGTACATCGCCGTCCAGCCTTCGACTTCGTAGGACAGCGCCGGGTCGAGGTAGCTGGGGAAGGAGGCATAGGTCCCCGTCAGCGTGCCGCCTTCTTTACCGCCGCTCGAGCTTCCGCAGGCGGCGAGGCCGAGCGCGGAGGTCGTGGTGAGTCCAAGCACCAGCAGAACGAGAGCACGCTTCTTCAAGAGACAACCTCCGAGTTAGACCGGGCGATCGGAACTAAACCCACTGGAATCAGCTCCACCATAATCTCCGCCTCGGCGTCAATGGCCTTTGCGTCCGCCTTTTCCCCATTGTCAGGCCATTTCCTGCCCATGATCGGGGCCGCGATCGCGACGATCGCGAGCACGCCCACGCCGGCGACGAGGAAGGTCGTCCGGGGGCTGGTGCCGGTGGCGATCAGGCCGCCGACGAGGTAGCCGACACCGGGCATGGCGGCGCCGATCGACTCCAGCACGCTCATCACCCGCGCCTGCATCCCGGCGGCGGTCAGCTCCTGCACGGCGCTGATCGCGCTCACCCACTGCACGCCGTTGCCGGCGCCGCCGAGGGCCGAGGCGGCGCAGGCGAGTGCGAGGGTGGGCGCCGCGGCGAGTCCGAGGTAGCCGGCGCCGACGGCGATCGTGCTGAAGAAGAGCAGGACCGGCAGCGGCGCCCGCCGCGCGCCGGCGAAGACGATGCCACCGATCACCATGCCGACGCCCCAGCTCGCCAGCAGCAGCCCGTAGCCGGAGTCGCCGGTGCCGAGGGTCTGCTTCGAGTAGATCACCTCGATCGGGATCACCGCGGCGAAGAAGACGAAGGCGGCGCCCTGGGCGAGCAGCAGCCGCCGCAGGATCGCCCGCTCGCGGATGTAGGCGATCCCGGCCCGGACGCGGTCGCGGACCTGGCCCGGGTCGGGCTCGGCCTGGGGCAGCGTCCCGGCGGTGAGCAGGATCACCGCGATCGCGTAGAAGGAGACGGCGTCCAGGAGCAGCGCCGACTGGACGCCGAAGCCGGCGACGATCAGGCCGGCGATCCCAGGGCCGATCGCGGCGCTGCCGGTGAAGGCGACGTTGAGCACCGCGTTGCCGGAGCGCAGTTCGCCGGCCGGCTCGAGCAGGGCGGCTACGACGGCGCGGGTGAGGGCGCGACCGGTCAGGGCGAGGGCGCCGTCGATCGTGGCGAGGGCGACCACGCCGGCGAGGAAGAAGCCGTTTCCGGCGAGCAGGGCGAGGCCGCCGAAGGCCGCCGCCTCGCCGCAGTAGATCACCGGCAGGGCGAAGCGCGGCGGCGGCTGCTCGACCTTGGCGACCAGGATCGGGGCGATCAGGGCGGGCAGGAAACGGGTGCCGAGGAAGAGCACCGCGGTCGCCAGGGCGCTGCCGGTGCGGTCGAAGACGAGCACCGAGAGGGCGACGATCCCCATCCAATCGCCCAGCTCGTTGACCCCGTAGCTGATCGCCAGCCGGCGGAATTGCGGTCTCCTCAGGGGGTCGATCAGGCGTGATCTACGCATAGTTGGACGCACGAACTACTGCATTTATGCACAAGATTTCCTGCAGATGCACAAGTTCTGGACAAGCTGTGGTACAAACTGCGCAAGCAATTGACGAGTTTCAGATCGCCGTGCGCAATCTGAGGGCCTCTACTCGAAAAGAAGGGATAAGGCACATGGGCTTCCACAGCTAGATCTTTTTCTCAACGCGGACGGTAGTGCAACGTTCGTAGTGTCTTAGAAGGGCGTCCCAGCGGGGCGCCCTTCGTCGTTCGGGGCCGGCGCCGGGAATCCCCTGCCAAAGAGCCGAGATGGCCTTGGGAAGGGGCTGGCAGCCCGGCCAGGCGGCTTGCGAGACTGCAATTTGCGGGGTACCTTGGATTCCCCCTAGTGGCGATCGACGCGAGCCAGTCGACCATGGCGCAGGGAACGGCACCCCGTTCGTGAACTTGTAGCCCATGGTTTCTGCCCTCGCCGCCGGTGCCCGAATCCGACAGGCCGATGGCTGACGACACCCGCCCCACCCGCTTTGAGACCGCCGGCATGCTCGGCGTGCTGGCGCTGGCGATAGCGGCGGCGATCTGGTTCGCCCCGGAGAGCAACTGGGACCTCCCCCTGTTCGCGATCCTGCTCGTCTTCTCGATCTTCAGCTACGTGACGGCGGTCACCACCGCCTCGAAAGTCAAGGTCTCGGGTGCCTTCCTCGCCCTCGTCCTGGCGATGGTCTTCCTCGGCGGCACAGCGGCGGCGGCGATCGGCGTCACCACCAACGCGGTCGGCTGGTTCCGCTGGCGCGAAGAGCCGCGCTACCTGCTCAACAACCTGATCGCCTACGCGATCTTCCCGCTGGTCGCGGGCCTCGCCTTTCACGCGGTGGTCGACGCGGCCGGCCTGACCGCGTCGGATCCCGTCTTCTACCTGCTCGTCTTCGCGCTCTTCCAGTTCGCCCTGGCGCTCAACTTCCTGCTGATCGCCGGCTACCACGTCTTCGTCGGGCGCGCCAGCTTCGCCGACCAGCTCCGCGTGCTGCCGGCGGTGATGCCCTCCGAGTTCGCCAGCGCGATGCTCGCCGTCGCCGTCGCCTTCATCTACCACGTGATCGGGATCGCGGCGATCGCCCTCTTCGGCGTCGTCCTGCTCACCTTCCAGTACCTGCTCGGGCAGCTGCTGCTCTCCCAGCAGCGCGCCGACGAGCTGGAGCGCCGCAGCAAGCAGCTGGCCAGCTTCCAGGTCGGGATGTTGAGCGCGATGCTGCGCACCCTCGACCTGCGGGACCAGATGACCGCGCGGCACTCCGCCGCGGTGGCGCGCTACTCGCGGGCGATCGCCCAGCGGGCCGGCTACTCGCGCCAGGAGGAGGAGCTGGTCCACATCGCCGCGCTGCTGCACGACATCGGCAAGTTCATCCTCCCCGACCGCATCCTCAAGGCCAACGTGCCGCTCACCGACGAGGACTGGATGCTGATCAAGCGCCATCCCCAGCAGGGCGCCCGCGTGGTCTCCTCGCTCGACGGCTACGGGCCGGTGGCGGAGATCATCCTCGCCCACCACGAGCGGATCGACGGCAAGGGCTACCCGCGCGGGCTCTCCGGCGATGACATCCCCGAGTTTGCCCGGATCATCTCGGTCGCCGATACCTACGACGTGATGACCGCGCGCGACTCCTACCGCACGCCCGTCTCGACGATGGAGGCGATGCAGGAGCTGCGCCGCGTCGCCGGCAAGCAGCTCGACCCCCGCTTCGTCGAGGTCTTCATCGAGCTGCTCGAGGGCAAGGACGTCTCCTTCCAGCACGGCGAGGCCGCCGACTTCGAGAAGGAGCTGGCGTTGGAGGCGAGGATCGAAGAGACCGCCAACCCGGAGGGCAACGCCAACCGCTTCGGCGCCCCCGGCGTCCCGGTCGGCTAGATACGGTTCGCGCGATGCGCGCCGTCACGTTTCAGGCTCCGGGGGAGGTTCGGGTTGAGGAGAAGGCCGATCCTGAGGTCCGGGCGGCCGACGATGCGGTGGTGCGGGTCGAGGCGAGCGGGATCTGCGGCTCGGATTTGCACATCTTCCACGGCCGGGTGCCGGTCGAGCCCGGCTTTACGATCGGGCACGAGTTCGTCGGAACCGTGCTCGAGGCGGGGCCCGACGTCGAGCGTGTCGCGGTCGGCGATCGGGTGCTCGGTTGCTTCCACACGGCATGCGCGACCTGCGTCGCCTGCCTGCGCGGTGATTACCACCGCTGCGAGCACGGCCAGACCTTCGGTCACGGCTCGCACCTCGGCGACTTGCAGGGGGCGCAGGCTGAGCAGCTGCTGGTGCCGCGCGCCAACCTGACCCTGCGGCGGGTGCCGGTGGGGATGTCCGACGAGGTGGCGCTGTTCGCCGGCGACGTGATGGGGACCGGCTACCACGCGGTCGCCCACGCCGGGATGCGCTCCGGCGACAGCGTCGCGGTGCTGGGCCTGGGGCCGGTCGGCCTCTGCGCCGTGCAGGCGGCGCTGGCCGGCGGCGCGACCAGGGTCTTCGCGATCGACTCGGTGGCGCCGCGCCTGGCGATGGCGGCCGAGTTCGGCGCCACGCCGCTGCACCTCAGCGAGGAGGAGCCGAAGCGCGCGGTGCGGGAAGCGACCGAGGGCCGCGGGGTCGACGTCGTCGTCGACGCGGTTGGCGACCCCGGGCCGCTGGCGATGGCGATCAGCCTCGCCCGCGACGCCGGCACCGTCTCGGGGATCGGCGCCTACGCCGGCAAGGGCGAGGTGCCGCTCGGCCTGGCCTGGCTCAAGGGCCTCACCCTGCGCCTCGGCCTCGCCAACGTGATCGCCCACGTCGACCGCGTCCTCGCCCTGATCGAGGCCGGCAGGCTCGACCCCGCGCCGCTGGTCACCCACCACATGAAGCTGGAAGAAGCGGCCGAGGCCTATGCGCTCTACGACAGCCGAGAGGCCCTGAAGATCGTCCTCACGCCGTGAGGGTCGATCCCGGTAGGGGTTCCACTTAACTTTTTCGGTGTAACGGGACTTGCTGACGCCGCGAGCGCGCGCCGAAAAAGTACAAGACGTTCCACCCCTACCGGGATCGACCCTCAGGTAGATTGAGACGAGTGCAGGGGAGGCGGTTGTCGAGTGCATGGGTGTGCGCCGCGTTGGCGGTGCTGGTCTTTGCGTCGAGCGCGGATGCTTGTTCGTGTGCGCCTCAGGCGCCCGCTGAATCGCTGCGGGAATCCGATGGGGCGATCGTGGGGCGGCTGGTCAGGGTGCTGCCGCACGGGCCGCTGCAGGCCGTCTTTCGCTACGAAGTGCGCCATGTGTACAAGGGCGGCGAGGCGATCGACGCCGGGCGGATGCTCGACGTGCGCAGCTCACGCCGGGCCGCCGCCTGTGCGCTGCCCAGGCGCACCGATCGAATCTACGGCCTCTTCCTCTCGCGCAGCCACGGACGCTGGTTCGGCGGCATCTGCGGCGTGGTCTCGCCGAAGCGCCTGCGCGCGGTGGCGTCGGCTCAGCTTGCCGAGACGGCGGGGCGCGCCGGCAGCGGCTGCCGGTGACGTTTGAACATCGTCTCGACCCATTGGTAGCCGGGGCGCTCTTCGAGCGGGGCGCGGAAGCTCGCCATCCCCTTGGGCAGCGGTTCCTCTTCCGGCAGCGGCCCCTCGTCGGGGATCACCAGCGGGTAGAAGAGCGAGGCGGCGGTGAGGTCGGCGACGCTGAAGGAATCGCCGACCAGGTATTCGCTCGAGCCGAGCTCTGACTCGAGGCGGTCGAGGGCGGCGAGGACCTTGCTGCGGGCGAGCTCGGCGGCCGCCTCGCTCTTGACGCCGAAGCGCAGGCCGGTGTACGTGCGGGCGTAGACCACCGCGCCGGCGCCGATGCTGGTCAGCGGCCCCGGCGTGGTGCGGGCGATCACGGCTTCGAAGCGCTCCGGGTCCTTGCCCAGCTCGTGGAAGGCGAGCAGGCGCAGGTGCGGCCCCAGCTCCTCGTCGAAGAAGTCCTCCAGCTCCAGTGCCCGGCGGCGCTGCTCGGGGTCGGCCGGGTACAGCGGCGGCTCCGGGAAGCGCTCCTCCAGGGCGGCGATGATCTCGGTCGAGTCGCCGATCCCCCGCCCGTCGATCTCCAGCACCGGGAAGGTGTGGCTGGCGCCGCGGGTGAGCAGCAGCGAGGCCGGGATGTGCAGGCCCGGCAGGGCGACAGCGCGCCGCGTGTGCGGGACCCGCTTGAAGTCCAGCGCCCAGCGCGCCTTCTCGTTGTAGTGCGAGACGGCGATGTGCCAGAGGGTGGGACTGGGGCTATCGCTCATGGTGGCGGTCCGGTGGACCGGAATCAGCATAGCCCGAACGGCAGCGAAGGCCTTGCTTGAATTCGCCCGAGCGGATCGGATAGGTTCGGCCTCGTGCGACCGTGCCTGCCGAGTCGATGATCTCGCTGCCCTGGCTCTCGGATGAGGAGGAGGAGAGGCGGCCGCGCGCCGACGACCGCGGCCTGCTCGAGGCGGCGCCGGCCGAGGCTCGCCGCAAAGCCGCCGATGCGCCGCCGCGGAAAGAGCGGCGCTGGCTCTTCAACGGCAGCGTGCCCGAGCCGGTTCCGTCGCACCTCGGCGCCGTGGAGGCGCCCGAGGCCGGCAAGGTGGGGATCTGCTGCTCGGGAGGCGGCATCCGCTCCGCCGCCTTCTCGCTGGGCGCGCTGCAGGCGCTCCAGGAGGAGGACAAGCTGCGGCAGGCCAGCTACCTGGCGGCGGTATCGGGCGGCTCGTACATTGCCGCGGCGATCTCGATGGTCGCCAAGACCGGGCGGCGGGACTCCGACGAAGCGCTGTTCGAGCAGAAGGGGCCCTTCGCTCCGGGCTCGCCCGAGGAGCAGTACCTGCGCAACCGCTGCTCCTACCTCGCGCCGACCCTCGCCGACAGGGTCTACGTCGGGTTGCGGATCGTCCTCGGCCTGCTGGTCAACCTCGTCTTCCTCTCGCTGGCGCTTGCCGGCTTCGCCCTCGTCCTCACCGGTTTCCTCTACGTTCCGCTGCTGCCGGGCCTGGCCGGCTCGGCCAGCGCGACGGTGAGCTACGAAGCGAACCTGCCGACCTGGTTTTGGGTGGCGCCCGCGGCCCTCGCCGGCGCCGGCTTGGCCGCGGCGCTGGCGACGATGCTGTTCAGGTGGCGCAGGGACGAATGGATGCGCTTCTTCACCACCTGGACGACGCGGCTGCTGTGCGCCGCGGCCGCTCTTGCGCTGGTCCTGGTCGGGATCCCCTACCTGGCCGAGTGGCTGCGCGAGCTGGGGGACGCCGGCAACTCGGCGACCTCGGTGGTCGATGCCGAACCCCACCTGCTGGGGGCCGGGACGATCGCCCTGATCGCCGGCGTGATCGCCCAGCTCGGCCACATGCTGACCTCGATGCGGCCGCTCGAGGAGATGAAAGCCGGGCGGAAAGCCCTCAGCAAGATCGGCTCCGGCCTCAGGCTGGCGATCGCCTACCTCGCCGCGGCGCTGGTCGGACCGCTGCTGCTGCTCATGGTGGTCGGGCTGACCGTCGCCGCCGGCCTGTCCGAAGCGCCGAAAGACGGCCAGGTCGCTACGGGCGTGGTCCTGGTCGGCATCGCGCTGCTGGGGGTCTTCGCGGTCCTCTACCACTTCGCCGACCTGACGAGCTGGTCCCTGCACCCGTTCTACAAGCGGCGCCTGAGCACCGCCTTCGCGCTGAAGCGGGTCAGCGCGGACGAGCGCGACGAGTCGGAACGCGAGCGGTTCGAGGCGCTGCCGCCGTCGGGCCCGGAGACCTATGCCGGGATCGCGGTCGAACGCGACTACGACGAACTGGTGCCGCTCTCGAAGACGGCGCTGAAGGAGACCGCGGCCGACCGGCAGTGGCCGACGCTGCTGGTCTGTGCGGCGGCGAACATCTCCAACTCCGGCGCGAGCCCCCCGGGCCGCCCGGTGACGAGCTTCACCTTCAGCGCCAACACCGTGGGTGGGCCGCTGGTCGGCGCGGTGAAGACGACCGAGCTGGAGCAGGCCTTCGAATCTCCCGAGGAGGCCGCGGCCACCGAAGAAGCCCGCCGGGTGGGCAAGGAGGGGCTTGGGGCCAAGCTGAAGGCGCTGCGTGAGTCGGGCGCTCGCAAGCACCGCCGCAGCGACATGACCCTGCCCGCCGCGGTGGCGATGTCGGGGGCGGCGATCTCGCCCTCGATGGGCAAGATGACGAAGCGGCCGCTCACCTTCCTGATGGCGCTGGCCAACTTTCGCCTCGGGGTCTGGCTTCCCAATCCGCGCTGGGTGTCGGGGGCGGGCGAGGCCGGGCACCTGCCCCGGTGGTTCGCGCGGCCGCGTCCCATTTACCTGATTCGCGAACTGTTCGGCCTCAACAGCATCGATGCCAAGTACCTCTACGTGACCGACGGTGGGCACTACGAGAACCTCGGCCTGGTCGAGCTGCTGCGCCGCGGCTGCACCGAGATCTACTGCCTGGATGCCAGCGGCGTGGGCCGGGGCGGGGTGGAGTTCGAAGCGCTCGGCGATGCGATCGCGCTGGCCCGCGACGAGCTGAGTGTCGAAATCGTCTTCGACGGGAGCGAGGGCCGCGACCCCGAAGAGCTGGTCCCGGAGGAAAAAGGCAAAGCCGCGAAACGCGACGTCGTCACGGCGACGATCGCCTACCCCGAGACCGAGGATGGGCCGGGCCCGCGGGGGACGCTGGTCTACGTGCGCAACACGGTCACGCCGGAATCGCCCTGGGACGCCAAGGCCCACCAGCAGTCCGACCCGCGCTTCCCCAACAACCCGACCGTCGACCAGCTCTACACCGACCAGAAATTCGAGGCCTACCGGGTGCTCGGGGCGCAGGCGGGCGTCCATGCGGTGGCGGCGATGGAGAACGGCTGAGGCGATCGCCTTGGCGTTGACGGCGCCGCCGTGTCAGCATAGGCGGCGATGACGCTGCTGGGCGATGCCGAGATCGAGGCGAGGCTCTCCGGCCTGCGGGGTTGGGAGCGGCGAGGCGAGGCGATCGTCAAGCGCTTCGGCTGCGGCGATTTCGTCGGCTCGGTGCGCTTCGTCGAGAGCCTGGTCGAGCCGGCCGAGGCGATGGGCCACCATCCCGACCTGGAGATCTCCTGGGACACGGTGACGGTGACGATCTCCACCCACTCCGAGGGCGGGCTGACGGCGGCCGACTTCGAGCTGGCCGGGAAGGCCGACGCCCTATCGCCGACGAGCTGAGGATCGACGGGCGGCTCTCGATCCCGCTCAGCGAGGTCGAGCTGCGCACCAGTCGCTCCTCGGGGCCGGGCGGCCAGCACGCAAACGTGACCGCCTCGCGGGTGGAAGCGGTCTTCGACGTTGAGGCCTCGCGGGCGCTGGACGAGCGCCGGCGCGAGCTGCTGCTCGGGCGGGCCGGGCCGATGATCACCGCCGTTGCACAGGACGCTCGCGGCCAGGCGCGCAACCGCGAGCTGGCGCTGCGCCGGCTGGCGGAGAAGATCGCCGCGGCACTCGCGACGCCGACCCGGCGACGCCCGACCCGGCCGACCCGGGCCTCACGCGAGCGCCGCTCGAAGAGAAGCGCCGCTCCGGCGAACGCAAGCGGGGACGGCGGCCTCCGTTGAGCGATGTCTGACGGCGAAACAGCGATTACACGCCCCATGCGCGGAAAATCGAGGTTTCGTGTTACCTGCCTAGACTCGTGACGATGGCAAAGCGCCGCAAGCGGGCACCGCGGGAGAAGGCTCGCACCGTCGACTACGTCGACGGTGACGGCAACGTCCTCACCCTGCGCGAGACGCTCAGCGCCGGGACGATCGCCAAGCTGCGCGAGGGCCCGGCGACGGCGGCGACCTCGCAGGAGGACGCCTGGCACCGCCGCGCCGAGCTGCTCTTCGAGCGTCTCGCGGTGAGCTGGGAGATCGCCGGCCTGCCGCTGACCGACCAGAAGATGCTGCTCGGCCGCTACCGGATGGCCGACCGGGCGACCCAGGAATGGGTGCGTGGGACGATCGCCGAGCACCTCGACCGGCATATCCCGGAGCTGGCCGGGTAGCCGGAGGAAACCCAGACGAAAGGAACGGCATGTTCGCGAACACGAAAGCGACCAACGGCTTCGCAGTCGACGACATCGAGGCCGCCAAGCGCTTCTACGGGGAGGCCCTGGGGCTGGGCTTCAAAGTGATGAGCGAGGAGCACGGCGTCGCCGCGATCGAGCTGGCCGGTGGGCGCACCACGCTCGTCTACGCCAAGCCCGACTTCGTCCCGGCCACCTACACGATCCTCAACTTCGAGGTCGACAACGTCGACAAGGCCGTCGACGAACTCGCCGCCAAGGGCGTCGGCTTCGAGCGCTACGAGGGCTTCGACCAAGACGAGAAGGGCATTGCGCGCGGTCCCGGTCCCTCGATCGCCTGGTTCAAGGACCCAGCGGGGAACATCCTCTCGGTGCTGCAGCAGCCCTCCTGAGCGGAGCCCCGATCAGGCGTTCAGCAGCTTTGCCTTCTGGGCGGCGAACTCCTCCTCGGTGAGGATGCCCTGGGCCTTCAGCTCGCCGAGCTCCTTGAGCTGGTCGATCGTCGACTCTCCGCCCGCGGCGGGTGCGGCCGCCGGGGCCTGCTGCGGTTCTTCCTGCTGCGCCCAGCGCTCGCCCTGGCGGCGTGAGACGCGGTTGCTCACCGCGGTGGCGGTTCCGGCGATGACCGCCGTTCGTGCGACACCTCGAAGTAGTCCCGGCATGACCGTCTCCTTTTCTCGTTTAGGACGCCGACTCGGCCGCGTCGAGCGCGGCGAGGACGGCTTGGACTGGGATGCGACCGCTGGCGACCAGCTGGCCGCCCGAGCGGCGCACCGCGGCGGCGAAGGGGGCGGCCCAGCGATTCTCGAAGACGAGCAGGGCCGCGGCGGTGCCGGGCTCGAGCGCGGCGCCGGCCTCCTCGAAGTCCTCGTCGGAGAGCAGTCCCGAAGAGGCGCCCTCGAAGGCGGCGAAGGTCTCGACCTCGTCGCCGAGGTCGGCGATCTCCAGTGCTGCGACCGAGCCGTCCTCGGCCTTGGCGATGAAGGCGAGGTCGAGGATGCGGATCAGGCCGCGCTCGACGAGGTCGATCAGGTGCGGAACCGCCTCGCCGGTCGGCTGCCGTCCCGGCCACTCGACCAGCAGGTAATCGATCGGGCCCATCTCGCTGATCTCGTCGCCGCTCAAGCCTGACTCCCTTTCGTCGTCGAGTACGCGCCGGAAAGCTCCGGCTCAGGAACCATAGCGGCGTGTTCTGGCAGCGGTGCGGGCCCCTCGGCGTGGCGGTAGTTGCCGCCGCGCAGCAGCGAGGCGGCGGCGGCGATCAGGCAGACGACGATCGAGAAGGTGAAGGCCGCGTCGAGCCCGTCGTGGAAGGGAGCCGAGATCAGGTGCGGGAAGAAGGACGGGCCGGTGAGCAGGGCGTGGACGTGCGGGCCGAGGCCGGCGAGCGCGTGGGCGCCGACCAGGTGCTGGATCGGGTTGTAGCCGAGGAAGGCGGCGAAGAGGATCGAGATCGGCGGGGCGTGGGCAACGCGGTGCGCGGTGGCCGCCGGGAGGCCGTGGGCCTGCAGGCCGTGGCTTGCCGCGGCCGGCAGGCTGGCGGCGAGGCCGACGATCAGCAGGGTGAAGAAGATCCCGACCGAGAGCACCTGGGCGGAGTTCTGGAAGGTCTGGTTCATGCCGCCGCCGGCGCCGCGGTCGCCGGGCGGCAGGCTGTTCATCACGGCGGCGCGGTTGGGCGCGGCGAAGAGCCCCATCGAGGCGCCGTTGAGGAAGAGGATCAGGGCGAAGGCCCAGTATTCGAAGTCGGTCGGCAGCAGCATCAGCAGGCCGAAGCTGAGCGCCGCGACGAGCATGCCGCCGGTGGCGAAGGGGCGGGCGCCGAAGCGGTCGGAGAGGACGCCGGAGAGCGGCCCGACGATCAGCAGGCCGAGGGTCAGCGGCAGCATGTAGATGCCGGCCCAGAGCGGCGTCTCGGTGAAGCTGTAGCCGTGCTCCGGCAGCCAGATCCCCTGCAGCCAGATGATCAGCATGAACATCAGTCCACCGCGGGCGATCGCGGCGAGGAAGGTCGAGAGCGAGCCGAAGGTGAAGGCGCGGATGCGGAAGAGGGCGAGGCGGAACATCGGCGCGGCGACGCGGCTCTCGATCGTGACGAAGGCGACCAGCGAGGTCAGCGAGCCGGCGAGCAGGGCGATCACCAGCGGGCTGCTCCAGCCGGTCGGGTGGCCGCCGTAGGGGCGGATCCCGTAGGTGACGGCGACCATGACCAGGATCAGGCCGAGGGCGAAGGTGGCGTTGCCCCACCAGTCGATCGCGGCGGGGCGTGGCTTGCTTCGCTCCTCGAGCTTGAGGTAGGCCCAGACGGTGCCGAAGAGGCCGACCGGGACCGAGATCAGGAAGACCAGGCGCCAGTCGATCGGCGCCAGCAGGCCGCCGAGGATGAGGCCGACGAAGAGGCCGCTGACGCCGACGATGTTGTTGATCCCCAGCGCCAGGCCGCGCTGGTTGGCGGGGAAGGCGTCGGTGATGATCGCGGCGGCGTTGGCGAGCAGGCAGGCGCCGCCGACGCCCTGGACGATGCGGAAGACGATCAGGTAGGTGGCGCCGGAGCGTCCCGTCATCCAGTCGACCGCGAGCAGCAGCGAGGCGGCGGTGTAGATGACGAAGCCGAGGTTGTAGATGCGCACGCGACCGTAGATGTCGCCGAGCCGGCCGAGGCTGACGATCAGCACGCTGGAGACGACCAGGTAGCCGAGGATCATCCAGAGCAGGTAGAGGCTGTTGGACGGGATCAGCGGGTCGAGGTGGATGCCGCGGAAGATGTCGGGCATCGCGATCAGCGTGATCGAGGCGTCGAGCGTCGCCAGCAGCACGGCCAGCGTCGTGTTGGAGAGTGCGATCCACTTGTAGCGATCCGCAGGCAACCTGAACAGTTTACCTGTCTATCTACTAAGATCGCAGCCTGTGCCGGAGCGCGTGGACAGCGGACAGCTCGCGGGCGAGCTGAGGGAGACCCTCGGCCGCCTGGTCAGGCGCCTGCGCGCGGAGCATCGGTTCCCACTTCCGCAGATGCTCGTCCTGAGCCGGCTCGACCGCGAGGGGCCGCAGAGCACGAGCGACCTGGCGACGACGGAACGCGTGCGTCCGCAATCGATGAGCCAGACGATCGCCGAGCTCGAGGCGCAGGGCCTGATCGCCCGCCGCCCCGACCCGGGTGACCGGCGCCGCACCCTGCTCGACCTGACCGGTGGCGGCCAGGAGGCCCTGCGCGAGGAGCGGGCCCGCCGCGAGGGGTGGTTGGCGGACGCGCTGAAGACCGAGCTCGACAGCGAGGAGCGGGTGGCGCTCGATCGCGCGCTGCGCCTGCTCGATCGATTGGCCGAGCTGTGAGCGGCGAGCGTCGCCGCTGGATCGCCCTGGTCGTGCTCTGCCTCGGCCAGCTGATGATCGTGCTCGACGCGACGATCGTCAACGTCGCGCTGCCCTCGATCCAGCATGACCTCGGCTTCACCCAGGCGAGCCTGGCCTGGGTAGTCGACGCCTACCTGATCGCCTTCGGCAGCTTCCTCCTGCTCGCCGGCCGGGTTGGCGACCTGGTCGGGCGCAAGCGGGTCTTCATCGCCGGGCTGGCCCTCTTCACCGGGGCTTCGGCGCTCTGCGGCCTGGCGCAGGGCCAGGAGCTCCTGATCGGCGCCCGCTTCGTGCAGGGAGTGGGGGGCGCCGTCGCCTCCTCGGTGATCATCGCGATCATCGTCACCGAGTTCCGCGCCCCGCGCGAGCAAGCGAGGGCGATGGGCGTCTTCACCTTCGTCGCCTCGGCCGGCGGCTCGATCGGCCTGCTCGCCGGCGGCGTCCTCACCCACCTGCTCAGCTGGCACTGGATCTTCTTCATCAACGTGCCGATCGGCCTGGCGGCGATCGCCCTTGGCCTGATCCTGATCGAGGAGAGCGAGGGGGCCGGCCTGCGCCAGGGGGTCGACGTCCTCGGCGCGGCGCTGATCACGGTCGCCGGGATGGTTCTCGTCTACGCGATCGTGAAGAGCGGCGAGTACGGCTGGGGCTCGGCGCGGACGCTGGGCCTAGGCGCTCTTGCGGTGGCGATGATCGTCGCCTTCTTCGGCTACGAGTCGCGGATCGAGAACCCGATCATGCCGCTGCGCGTCTTCCGCCTGCGCAGCCTGATGGGGGCGAACGCGGTCCGCGGCCTGCTGGTGGTCGGGATGTTCGCCTCCTTCTTTCTCGGTGCCCTCTATCTCGAGCATGTACGCGGCTACAGCGCGATCCAGACGGGCCTGGCCTTCATGCCGATGACGCTGAGCATCGGCGCCCTCTCGGTCGGGGTAACGCCGCGCCTGCTGACGCGCTTCGGGCCGAAGCGCACCCTGCTGCCCGGCCTGGCGATGGCGCTCGTCGGCCTGCTCCTCTTCGCGCGGATGCCCGTCGACGCCGCTTACTGGACGGACCTGTTCCCCGCCTTCCTCCTGCTCGGCCTCGGCGCCGGCACCTCGTTCATGCCGCTGATCACGCTGGCGATGTCAGAGGTGCCGAAAGAGGACGCCGGCCTCGGCTCGGGCATGATCAACACGGCCCAGCAGATGGCGGCCGCGATCGGAGTCGCCGCCCTCGGCACGATCGCCGCGAGCCGCACCGCCAACCTCCTCGCCGCAGGCCACTCCCAGCCCTCCGCCCTCACCTCCGGCTTCCACCTCGCCTTCGCGATCGGCGCCGCCTGCGTCGGTCTGGGCATAGTCCTCGCCCTCACCATCCTGCGCTCCCCCCCCGCCGCCCCCGAGCCCCCGAGCACCGAGGAACCCGGCATCCGCGAGGGCCTCCTGGCCGACGAGCTGGTTTGAGCTGTTTATTAGACGATATTATGTCTAGATGATTAGACGTCTAATCATCTAATCGTCTAAGATTCAGGCGTGATCTCAGCTACGCCCACCCCAACACCGGAGCTGCAGGCGCAGCTCGAGGAGCTCGACAAGCTCCGCGCCGACCTCGGCCACGAGGTGGGCCGGACGGTGCCCTGGGTCGGCGCGCTGCGCCGGCAGGTCCGGGCCTCCGCGGTCGAAGGCTCGACCTCGATCGAGGGATTCAGCGTCGGGCCGGGGGAGGCGGTGGGACTCGTCAGCGGCGATCAGCGGCTCGATCCCGACGACCAGAACCGCCAGGCAGTCGCCTGTTACGCCAGGGCGATGGACCACGTTGGCGTCATGGCCGCGGATCCCTCCTTTGCCTGGTCCGACCGGGTGATTCTCGACCTGCACTTCGACGCGTGCTCCTTTCAGCGCGGCGAGAGCCCCGGGAGGTGGCGCACGGGACCCGTCGGGGTGACTGGGAGCGACGGTCGCATCCGCTACCAAGCGCCGGGCGCCGGCGAGGTCCCCGCCCTGATGGCCGAAGTCAGCGAGTGGCTGCGCAGCGGCGACCGCGACGCCCACACCGTCATCCGTGCCGCAATGGCCCACCTCCACGTCGTCTCAGTCCACCCGTTCCGCGACGGCAACGGCCGAATCTCCCGCATAGTCCAATCTCTGGTCCTCGCCCAAGACAGTCTGATGTCCCCCGAGTTCGGCTCGATAGAGGAGTACCTCGGCCAGCATACGAGCGACTATTACGCGGCCCTCAACGAGGCCCACGGCCCCACCTACCAGCCCGACCGAGACGCCTCCAACTGGGTCGCCTTCTGCATAAAGGCCCACCTATCCCAAGCCCGCCAGCGACTAGCCCAGATCAAAGAAGCAGCCGCCCGCTGGACCCACCTGGAAGAGCTGGTCAAATCCCGCAACTGGCCCGACCGCCTGATGATCGCCCTGGAGCAGAGCCTGATGGGAGGCTCCGATCGAACCAGCTACGCTGCCGTGGCAGGCGTCTCGCCTGCCACGGCAAGTGCCGACTTCCGCCGACTACTAGATACCGGCCTGGTTGAGCAAGAAAGAGTGGGGAGAAATGTTCGCTATCGGGCAAACGAGTACCTGCGAGTCGGCTCCGGGAGCAGATCGTCAGAGCCACAACGTTAGGATGAGATTTTGGTACTGCGCCCTCTGCGTCAACAGGCGTGGATGGGTGTTGCGAAGCGGCTAAAGGAGGAGTAGTGCCAGTTAGCGAGGAAGTGCGCAAGGAGGCCATCGCCAAAGCACTTGAGGGGCTCCCTTCCGAACACGAGACTCTGAGGGTCCAATGGCGCGGCAAGATGGAGCGCCTTCCGGTTATCCGGATTGCGCTCGACGCGACGGTGCTCAACCCGAAGAGCCACCGGATCAAGTCCCAATTGGAGTCGGAGCCGAGTGCGAAGGATGCGATCGAGGAGAATCCCGATGGGGAGGTTGCCCAGGACGCGGTCGCAGGTCTCTTGCGCGATACCCAGGGCTTCGCAGACCTCAAGCACAACCTCGCCGACGAGTCACAGCGTGAACCGGGGATCATCACTCGGCAGGGGCGCCTGATCAATGCCAACACCCGGGCCGTTGCGCTTGGCGACCTTGGCGAGGAGTACATCGACGTCGCGGTACTGCCCGAAGACGCCTCGCTCGGTGAAATCTACGACCTCGAGCTCGATCTCCAGGTCGCCCAGGACTACCGGCAGGACTACTCGTTCACGAATGAGTTGCTCTTCGTGGACGATTTGATCACCGATCAGGGCCGCAACGAAGAGGAAGTCGCCCTACGTTTGCGATGGGCGACACCGACCAAGTCCTCGTCCATGAAGAGGGGATCCGAGCAGGTTCGCCGCTATGTCCGTCACCTTGCCTTGATCCGGGAAATTCAGGAGATGAGCGGAGGAAAGCTCCCGCTTACCGATTTTGACGACGCAGAGCAGACCCTTCAGGAGTTCGACAAAGCCTACGAGGCATTGCGCGACAAGGATCCTGTGGGTGCGGAGCGACTGAAGAGAGCCCGGACCCTCGGCCTCCTCGTCGATCTCGGCTACTCACGCCAGAGAGCTGTGGACGCACGCTGGGTAGAGGAGCATCTTGCCGAGGCGTTTGAGGAGGACAGTGTTCTGCGAGAAGTCTCCGAGGCCGTAGCCAGAGGGCCAGCCGTCAGTGATGAAACGGATGCCTCTAAGGTCTTCGAGGCCTTCGAGCAGTCACCGGATGAAGTGGATGGTGCGCTGTCAATTCACCAGGTAGTTGAGCTTTTCGCCATTCGGCTCGGCGAGAGCGCCTGCGCCGACACTGTGACCCTGCCGACGCTGGATGGCGAGAAGGAGTTCGACCGTGAGACCGTTCGTGACGCGATCAACATCGCGATGCGAACCGCGGTGGAAGACGCAAAACGCGCCGTCAAGGCGGGGACCGAGCTCGATCGTCCCATCCACTTTACGTTGGAGGCCGCGCGCCAGCTGACGAAAGCGCGTCAAGCTTACGAGGTCGTCATTGATCGGCCCGAATTCGACTCGGCACTTCTTCTTGACGAGATCAAGAAGGTAGATCGCGCCGTCGACGCCCTGAAACAGAGCATCGACGGCTGAGTGACCGGGAACGTTACCTTTGCGGCGGTTGACCATGGACGTCGCATCGAGGTGCGCCGCGACGCAGCCGTCCCCGATGACTTCTGGCGTAGGGTCCGCGCCGAGTGGGGGCAGTCCGGCCCTAATCCGAACGTCGCCGTCCTCGTCCCAACTGAGCTTTTTGCTATGCGCCACGCGTGGCTTCCGGCGGTCGGCCGACGGTTTGGGATCGGCGTGGAGCTCGATGGGGCTGTGAGCAATTTGTTGGCCGGGGCGCGCTTGGAAAGGGAGAGGCTCCGATTCCTTCGGGCAAATCCTCCGACCGGGACGGAAGACCTTTTCGCCAAGCGCCTCGAAGGTGGCAGGTTCATGCGTGACCTGCTTCCGTTCCAAGTGCGCGACATTGGCAAGCTTCTCGCGATGGACAACGGCGCAAATTTCAGCGTCCCGGGAGCGGGTAAGACGACGGTCGAGCTGGCCATCTACGAGGCTGAGCGTCTTGCTGGGCGCGTCGAGCAATTGTTGGTTGTCGCTCCGCTGAGTGGCTTCAATGCCTGGATTGAGGAGGGCGCTCTCTGTCTGAGTCCACCGCCGAGAATCCATCTTTATTCGGGCTCCGTTGTGCCCTCCGATACGGAGCTTCTGTTGGTCAATTACCAGCGACTAATGATCTCTTACGAGGCCATTGCCGAGTGGGTCTCGGCGCGGTCAACGTTGGTCGTCCTCGACGAGGCACACAGGATGAAGCGCGGACGGGACGGGGAGTGGGGCAAGGCGTGCCTAGATCTCGCTTTCCTCGCCGGGCGCCGGGACGTTCTCACTGGCACCCCGGCTCCGCAACACCCGGCTGACTTGGTTGCCCTGCTTGATTTCTTGTGGCCGGGCCAGGCGATGCGCATACTTCCCGAGGCCGCGCTCGTGGCACACCCGGCGCCCACAGACGTCGCCCGGGTAACGGAAGAGATTGCCCCGCTTTTCGTCCGCACGACCAAGGCGGAGCTTCGGTTGCGTGAGCCGATCAAGCAAGTTCTCACCATTGCGCTCGACGACCTGCACCGCCAGATTTACGAGAGCCTTCGACTGCGCTTCTCCGAACTTGCCCGCACCCAGCGGGAGCGCGTGGAGCTGAGTGCCTGGGCGAGCACAGTGATGTACCTGCTCGAGGCGGCGACTAATCCGGCATTGCTGCCGGCCGGCTCCTCGAGTGGTGACCCGATCGAGTTCAGGCACCCTCCGCTGCCGATACCGTCCGACTCTTCGCTGCATGACCTGATCGCGGAATACGCTCAGTACGAGACTCCGGCAAAGTTCGTGCAGCTCGCCGCGCTGATCGATCGCCTGCGTGCCAAAGGTCGCAAGGTCCTTGTCTGGTCCAACTTCATCCGTAATCTGGAGACCCTCGAGCGAATGCTTGCCTTTCACCGACCGGCGCTGGTGCATGGAGGCATACCTTCCGAGGTGACGCAGCCAAATGCGCTCCGGGCACGCGAGAGAGAGCTCAATCGCTTCCGCAGTGATCCGGAGTGCGGCGTGCTTCTCGCAAATCCCGCCGCCCTGGGCGAGGGTGTCAGTCTTCACCACGTTTGCCATGACGCGGTCTACCTCGAGCGCACCTTCAACGCCGGGCAGTACCTACAGAGTGTGGACCGGATCCACAGGTTGGGCTTGGCCGCGGACGCCGAGACTACCATTCATCTACTGGTCAGTGAAGGAACGATTGATGAAGCGGTCTCCGATCGAATTGAGGTGAAGGCGGGAAACCTGGGCGTGATGCTTGACGACCCTGCGATCGCGACGATGGCACTGCCGGACGACGAGGACGTGGGACAGCCGATCGACGTCGGCGACGTGGCAGCGCTTTTCGAGCACTTGCGCGGCGATTCCGATGTCGGGTGAGGAGATTCTCTGGTCATGCCGCCAGTTGCGTGCTGCGTATTGGGTCACGCGGGTACTCGGCACCGCGGGTGAGCGTCCCGAGATAGCCCGAGCCTCATGGCCTGCACTTCCGCTGGCAGGCGAAGTCGATATGGACGAGCTCGCAGTTGCCGAGGAAGGATTGCGAGGTGCAGGTCTTCTGAGGACTGAGGACGATCGCCTCGTTCCTTCCCAGCGGCTTTATGAGGCCTGCAAGCTAGCTGAGCCGGCTCCAGTCGAGCTATTGCTGGGCCTAGTTCTTGAGGCGTCTCCACCACTCTGGCTGATGACTGCCGCTACCGACGGCGGCCACCTGGCAGCAGAGTTGGTTCCCGATGATGTTGCCTCCGCGGTCGCCACCGTCATAAAGGATCCGGCACGTCGAGAAGAGTTCCTGCTTGGGCGGGCGCGAACGGTCGATGCCAACCTAAGAGGGGAGCTTGGCGAGGAGGGAGAGGAGGCAGTGGTATCCGCCTGCAAGGAACAGTTGCTTGCGCTAGGTGCTGGAGATGCGGCGGATGGGGTCTGCAGGGTTAGTCTGGTATCCGACGAGCTTGGCTACGATGTGATCGCTCCAAAGGTTGACGGTTCCGTTCGGCGGCTTGAGGCCAAGGCGACCCGTTCGGCAGCCATGGCGGTGACGGTCGTTGTGACGCGTAACGAGATCGAGGCCGGACGCGGGGACCCTAACTGGCACCTCGTCGTCGCGCGGGTGGGGCGAGGCGAAGAGGATTCGATCCTCGGTCACACTTCAGTGGCGGCGTTGGAAGCTCTTCTCCCCACGGATGGCCACGAGGCCGGGCGTTGGCAGGCCGCTCAATTGCGACTCCAGGTTGACGATCTATCCCCCGGCCTTCCTGCCGCCGAATGAATCCCTACTGTCTGGGTGTGAGCGCTGCTGAACATTCGGATGCGGCCTCGACGATTCTCGAGGCGACCGGCAGGGCGCACCTTGCCGATGGAATTGCCTGGCTCGCCGAGGGACACCCGATGCCCCTCAATACGAACTGGACAAGCCTGCTTCGCGCTCTTGTCGAGGTCGAAGGCCCCAGCGTCGATCCAGGGGCGCTTCGCAGGGTGACACGCGAGGTTTCTCGCTCCGACCTAGACACTTCACGCGTTCTTTTCGCAACTGATGATCTGCCCACGCCCGCGATGTTCTCTGCTGCGATCGATGCACTCCTAGCACGGAGCAAGGATGGGACCTTCAGCAGTCTGACCGCCCGCGGGGTATTACAAGCCCAAGAAACGAACCCACTTGCCGTCGAGGCGCTCTGTCTAGCCGTAGGTGTCTCAGCTGCCGATGCGCGGGCATGGTTCGGCGCGGCAGGATCGTGGACCGAGGAACAACTTGCCGGACTGCTGGAGTATTTCGATGAACTGGTGACAGGAAAAGTCGAATCCCCGATTCCGGAAGCGATCCCCGCCTGTGCACCGGAGTTGATGACGGACGGTGCTGGTTGGGCGACGATTGACGAGCTCAACACGAGCGGCGTCTCCTACGGACAACTCCTCGCCCAACGCGCAGTTAACGGACCCTGGCTTGCCCATAAGAACAAGACATCGAGCCTACTGAGCCATGCCGTCGCCAGTGCGGTCTGCGCAGAGCTCGAAGAGCGCGGCGTCGATTTTCGGCGCTCTAGCACTGTTGGGGGAGCGGTGCGACAAAGCGATCTCCAGGAGCTTTCAGGAATCCCCGACAAGCGGGTCGGCCTGGTCACGGTGAAGTCGAATGGCACTCCGACCTTCGCCGTGACCTTCAGTGCCGCGAGGGATGGGGGAACCGCGCGCGCGAACGGGGATGGGCTGCTCCAGATTCCCGAAGTACCCCTTCCCCATGCGATTGTGTTGACCGGCCTCGGTTGGTCGCATCGACACGAGACCGATCGACTTGCGCTGAGGTTCGGTGGATTGTTGTTCACCGAGCGCAACATCGACGATCTCGTCGATTGGATCGAGGCGGTGACGTCATAGCGGTGCAGCGCTCTGTTGTTTCCCTGCCGGACCCGCCGAGCAACGTCGACGAGGCCCCAGCGCGCGGCAGCATCCTTGCCCTGCTTGATCCTAGTGTCGTCTCCGAGGCGGCACGGCGGGAGAGCCGCAACCGCGAGGTCCATCTGCCGCCGCTCAGTACTTTTCGTTGGTGGGCACGCAGGACGGGTGCAGTCAATGCTGCGGTTCTCGATGCTGCGACACAGGCGTTCGGAGGCGAGGTCCTAGACGTTCTCGATCCGTTCGTCGGGGGCGGCACGATTCCGCTCGTCGCGCTTCAGGCTGGACATCGTGTACACGCGCGCGACGTGAACCCCTGGGCTGTGACTGGGGTCAAACAGATGCTGGACCTCCCTAAGCCTATGGAGCTTGAAGCTGCCTATGAGGTCCTCGGCGAACTCGCCGCGGACACTCTTCGAGAAGCGTACGCGACGCGAATGGCAGACGGCGAGCCCGGCACGCTTGCGCATACGTTTCGTGTCGCGGTTGGTCAGTGTTCCGCCTGCGGCGCTACTCAGCGCCAGTTTCCCTACAGCCTCCTGACGCTGCTTCAGAGGCGCGAGCGCAAACGCCCAGAGGCAATCCTCGCCTGCCCCGCTGGCCATGTCTTCGAGGGGCGGACGGACGAAGTTCAGGACTGTCCTGCGTGTGGGCGGCCGACTGACCCCGATGCTTTCTATACACCCCGGCGTTTCGTCGAATGCCCCGAGTGCAACCAGCGCGAGAGGCTGTCGGACCGTGTGGCGGCCGGTCCGTGGAGTTGGGAGGTGGTGCTTGTCGAGAGGGCCTGCGAGGGCAGGCGCGAGTTCGACCTTCCCACGAAGAGGGAGATTCGGCAAGCAGAAAAGGGATGGGAGCCGGTACGAATGCTCGGCGTCATCCCGTACGGTGCTGAGACGAAAGTCCTCCTTCGTCATGGATTCCAGTCCTGGGAGGATCTCTACCCAGATAGGCAACGAGTAGTTACCGAGTCGCTCCTAGATTTGGCTGCCGAGGCGAGCGACGACCCACGGGTTACAAGCGCCCTTCGAATGGCGATTATCGGGACGACCGAGTTCGCAGGATTCCTAAATCGATG
>DATASN010000015.1:0-11330 GCA_036269215.1 Solirubrobacterales bacterium | reverse complement strand
CGACCTCCGTATGTGGCTCTACCGGGCCTACCCCGGCAACCTACGACATTGCGCAGGCGCCGACCACTTTCTTGCGGAGAGCGGACGGCGACCCTACGTGCGGGTCGCTCCATCCTGTCTAGAGTCCTTCGGCCCCAAGGAGGATTCAGATGCCCCACCGCTACCCAGCAGACGTTGTCGGGATTATCGGCGGTCGCTTGCAGCTCATTCTTCTATGCAATAGACGGCTAGCATCACTCTGGTGCTAACGAAACTAGGGGCTTTGTGTGCAGCGGTCGCCGCACTTGTGGGACTGGGGGCTCTCGCCCAAAGCGAGTTTGGGCTCTCGAAGCAGGTCTTTCAGGTCGCAGTGCTTGTCGGCCTCGGGGCCGGGGTGCTGGGGGTGCTGGCAACCCTTTCCGATCTCTTCGCTTCCTCTTCTCCCCGCTTGCGTTCTGTCAGCCTCTTCCTCACTGCGGCTGCGCTCACGGCGGGACTGGGCTGGGTGAGCGGCAGCATCGCCGCATCGCCGACTCAATCGCCCTCTGCGGCATCAGTCGAGAGCTTGAACGAGATCTTCTCTCGGCTGGCCAAGGAGCGGCAGTCCTCCTACAAAAAACTGCAAATGGCTCAGCATCCCGGGCGGCAGTCGGCAATCTCCAAGGGCCTGGCTAGGAATTTCCTTTCCGGAGCCGCCGAAATCAAAGGTGCTCGGTTCAATGCCGAAGCCGCCCCATTCAAGCGGCGGATAGTTGGCGCCATGCGCCGGGTTGCCTCCTCCTACCGGACCTTGGGAGCCGCATTCGCGAATCCCGTCGGGAGCCAGGCGAAGCTCAGGCGGGTGGCTCGTCATGTGGAAGCGGAGACGGATCTGCTCCAGCGGGCCGAGGAACGGTTGAAGAAACTCGTCTAGAGTAAAGAAGATGAAGAAGCGGGCGGGGGTCAGCATAGGGCTGGTGCTGCTCATCTCGGGAGCTGCGGTTCCGAGCCACAGCGTTGCTGCGCCTCTCAACGACAACTTTGCCTCTCGCCTTCTGATGCAGGTCGGTGACACCGATGTACGCAGCAGCGTCGAAGCGACCATCGAACCCGAAGAGCCGCTGACCGAAAACGACCCTGAAAGCCTCGGCTGCAACCAGCAAGGGGAAACTGTCCCCGGCGGGGTGCAGATGTACTCGACCCTCTGGTGGGCGTTCAAAGGCAACGGGGGGCCGATAACCGTTTCGACCGGCAATTCCAATTTCGACACCGTTCTCGCCGTCTACGAAATGCCGAGCAAAGTCCTGCTCGGCTGCAACGACGACATCCAGCCCTACGATTTCACCCGGACCTATCTCGGCCCTCAACTCGGCTCGGAGTTCCGGATGAACACGGTCGCGGGACGAGAATATGCCGTACAGGTGGGCGGGTGCAGTCCGCCGGACCAGTGCAATGCGACGACTTCAGGCGAAATCGCCCTCACCATCTCACCAACGCCCCCCAACGACCGCCGGGCAAACCCGTTGCCAATCTCGGCTGGAACGCCGTTGTCGGTGACCACCATGGGGGCGACCACCGAGCCAGGAGAGACCACCTACTGCGGGCCGGACCCCTACGGCAAGACCGTGTGGTTCAGGTACATAGCTCCCGCGGTGGGGACTGCCGTCTTCTCCGCATCGGGTTTCGACACCGTTCTAGCCGTCTACCAAGGCTCATCGCCGACTCCGCTCGGCTGCAACGACGACGCGGTCGAAGGCCAGCTTGGCGCTTCTCAGCTGCCGATGAGCGAGCCTCCCGGTCCGCCCTTCAAAGTTTCCCTCGGTGAATACCTGATTCAGGTGGGTGGCGCCTACAACACCGGCTTTACCGAAACCGCCGCCCGCAACGGCCATTTGCAAGTGCAGGTCCAGTTCACGGAAGACCTAGACCTCGATAACGACGGTTACCCCCGGCCCGAGGACTGCAACGACAACAACCCGTTGATCCACCCGGGGGCCAAGGAGATCCGAGGCAACAAGGTGGACGAGAACTGCGATGGCCGCGCTCTACCGCTTCCGATGCTGAAGCCTCGCATCGAAATGGCATCGTATATCTACGAAACCGGGAATCCTCATGCCAAGGTGCGGGAAGTCCTCATACGCTCGCTCAGGCAGGGGGAGCGGATCGAACTGCTTTGTCGGGGCGGGTGCCCGTTCCGTAGGAAAGGACCGATCTTTGTACGCCGTGTGGTGAGCAAGCTGGTGGTCGCCCACGGTCTCCGGCTCGCGCTTCGCTCCAGCCTGGAAGTCCGGGTGACGAAGCCGGGCTGGATCGGCAGGGAGAAGACATTCTTCTTCCCTGCAAAGGGGCCGCGCCGAGATCGCGAACGCTGCATTGGCCCGCACGGATCGCTGCAAGCCTGTGTCAGCCATTAGCTGGCGCCTGACGGGCTGCGTTCTGGCCTTCGTCCTGGCAGCCGCCGTCGCCTTCTTCGCCGGCAGTTCCGGGTCGGATCAGCCGGCGATGCGGATCCTTCGGCCGTCCCCGCTTCCGTCCATGCACTACTACGCTCACAAGCGCGAAGAACCGGCTCCGGAAAACCAGCCGAGCCCCGAAGAAACAGAGCCGCTGCCCGTGCCGGAACGGGAACCTGAAGTAGCGCCGAAAGGCGAAGGCGAAGGCGAAGGGACTACGCCCAGCAAACAGCCCACGAAGCCTCCGCTGCAGCAGTGAAGCCGCTACTGGCCCTCGAGCGACTTACGGGAGTGCCCTGCCAATAGCTTCAGCGCATGAACCGGCGAATGCCCGGGCTGGATTCGAACCAGCGGCCTTCCGCTTAGGAGGCGGCTGCTCTGTCCTCTGAGCTACCAGGGCCGAGAGCGGATTATCGCGCCTATTGGGTAGGAACAAAGGTAGGAACAGATTTGGCCCCCAGAGTCCCCCCATGTCCACTTGTGTCCCCTCAGAATCGGCTTAATCAAGCGGAAATCCACATTTCAAGCCAAACTCGAGCTTGACAAAAAGCCCCTCCTAAGGAGTAGGCCGCTGGTTCGAATCCAGCTCGGGGCATTTCAGGTCTGGGCGATCCGCCTCGCCTCGTCGATGCCGAGGTAGGGGGTGAGGACGAACTGGGTCACGTCGGCGGCCAGGGAGGGAAGCTCGGCGTGCGCGCCCAGGTCGAGGCGCTGGGCGACCAGGACCGCTATGCCGCCTGCCAGGGCACGCTCGGTTTCCCTGGGCAGGGGCTCGGCCTCCGGTAGTGCGTCGCGGCCGGGGGCGAGCAGGTCGCAGAGGTAGGAGATCAGGCGCTGGTAACGCGCGAAGCCGGGCCTGCCGGCCGCGAGGGCCTCGGTCGTCAGCGCGCGGGCCGCGTCGGGACCGGCCGCGGCGAACGCGAGCGCGGCGCGGATCCCGGCGGCCACTCCATCAGCCCAATCTGACCGATCGAGGCAGGATGCCTCGATGCACACCTGCAGAGCGGTGAACGCGGACTCGAAGGCGTCTGGGATCTCGTCGGGGGGCAGTGCTGCATTATAAACGTGATTGTCTACACTAGGGGATGACTTTGCAGCTGCGAGAGGTGGCTTCAGGCGCGGTCGGGGCGGTCGGGGTAGATCTCGTCGATCGTGAGCAAGGCGCGGTAGGGCGCGCCCGCAGCGGCTTCGATCTTCTCACCGCCGCCGGCGAGGCGGTCGACGACGCCGATGACGCCGGCGACCTCGAGGCCCTGCTCGGCGAGGCGTTCGATCGCTTGCGCGGTCGAGCCGCCGGTGGTGACCGTGTCCTCGATCACGAGGCAGCGAGAGCCGGGCTCGACCGGGCCCTCGACCCAGCGCTGCAGGCCGTGCTGCTTGCGCTCGCCGCGGACGAAAAAGCCGACGAGGTCGCGGCCGGCGGGCACGGCGAGGGCGGCGCAGGCGGGTGGGATCGCGGCGGTCGCCGGGCCGCCGACGGCGCTCGCCCCGGCCTCGACCGCGGCGGCGGCGATCAGCTCACCGGCGGCGAGGAACCCCGCCGGACGCAGCAACGCCCGCCGGGCGTCGACGTAGTACTGCGCCACCGCGCCGCTGGAGAGCGTCACCTCGCCGATCACCAGCGAGTGCTCGCGCAGCTCGGCGAGCAGGGTCTGCTTGGCAGCATCGAGGTCGGGCACGATGCGCATCCTAAGGAGGGTCGCTACCCGCGCGCGACGACGTTGTAGGCGCCGGGGCGCCGCGCTCGACCGCGCCTGCCGATCGCCCCGCTCGCTCCCGCGACGAAGACCCTCATCGCGCTCAGAAGACGAAGATGCTCTCGCCGAAGTGCAGCTGGTCGTAGATCCGCGGCTGGTCGGCGATGAAGGTGCGCACGCAGCCGTGGCTGGCAGCGTAGTTGGGAACTTCGGCGAAGCCGTGCACCGCGTAGCCGTTGTGCCAGTAGAACGAGTAGTACATACCCTCGGAGTTGTAGCCCGGTTCCTGGCGGTAGAAGGTGTAGTGGCCGGTCACGGTCGGGGTCGAGGGCTTGCCGGTCGAGACGGGGTAGATCGCGAACGGCCTGTCGCCCTTGCTGAGAACGAGGACCTGCTTGCCGAGCGACACCTCGGCGTGCTCGCCCGCGCTCGGGTAGCGGACGCGGTAGCCGCCCCGTCCGCCGAAGACGTCCTTGACCAGGCCCGCGCCGGCGCGCTCGGTGCGCGACATGCCGTTGACCTTGCGGTAGGCGAGCACCTCGCGCCCGGTGCGCCCGTCGAAGCAGCGCCCGGCGCCGGCGGCGTAGCCCAGCTTCGCCATCGCCACCTTGAAGCCCTTGACCACGCGGTCGCACCGGCCGGCGTGCAGCGCCGGGAAGCTGACCCGCCAGCTCGTCCGCTTGGTGGAGGCGGTGCCGAGGGCCGGGGTGGTGACGTGCTTGGCCGAGGCAGCGTACTTGCCGTCCTCGCGCACGACGATCGAGGCCTGGAACGTGCCCGCACCGCCCTTGCCCCGCTGCACGGCGACCTTGCGGCTCAAGATCCGCTTGCCGTCAAGGAAGAAGTCGACCTCGACCCGCTGCCTCGCTGCAAACGGCGAAATCGACCCGGTCACCGGCACCGTCCCATAGACCGGCGCCTTACCGCCATGCAAATTCCCAACCTCGATCTTCAGATTCGCATCAGGAGCAGGTGCAGCCACCGCGCTCACAGGCAATAGAAGCGCTGCGGCGAGAGCGATGGCCGGGATCAATCGTCTCATCGCGCGCATTCTGTCGCACCGATCGGCCATCCGGGTTTCTCGGGCGGGTGGCGCGGTGGCGGCGCGACAGGACCCGCCCGCCTACACAATCAATGCCCGAGCAGCGCGACCGAGTTGTTCAGCATGTGCAGCAGGATCCCGGGAACGATCGAGCCGGTCTTCTCGTAGAGCAGGGCGAGGATGAAGCCGAAGGCGACGAGCACGGGCACGGCGCTGAGGCCGGTCGTGGCGTGCAGGCCGCCGAAGACCAGGGCGCTGATCAGGGCGGCGGCGAGGCGCGGCAGGCGCTCGCGCAGGCCGCCGAAGAGCATCCCGCGGAAGCAGGTCTCCTCGCAGATCGGCGCGGCGACGGCGATCAGCAGCACCTGCACCGGCACGGCGCCGAAGTCTTCGGCGATGTCCTTCTGGTGGGGCACCCCGAAGATCGCGATGTAGACGATCGAGAAGAGCAGGTAGGCCCCGATAGAGGCAAGCATCCACTTGATCGCCGAAGGCCGAAAGCGGCGCCAGCCAAGCCGCCGCAGCGCCTCCCGAAACGACGCCCCCTTCCAGCAGGCGATCCCGATCGGCACCAGCAAAAAGCTCAACTCCGCCAAGAACTGAACGACCGCATTCGCCGCATCGGTCAGATGCCCATGCGGCCGATGCCCAGCAATGACCGCCGGAACAGCAAGCACAACCCCGGTAACCAGGGCAAGAAGCACCCCCAGCACGCCGACGTATGGTCCCCAATTGGAGTACGGGAAGGCCGGCTTTCGGGATACCGTGGCATCCATGACGCCGGCAGTTTCCCAGGTCTCCCGCTCGACCAAGACCCGCCTCCGCTTCCTGCGCCGCCTGATCTTCCTGATCGTCTTCCTCGTCGTGGTAGCGATAGCGCTCAGCCAGTTCACCGAGCTGAAGCGGCTGGCGACCGGGATCCTCGCCTCGACCGCGGTGCTGGCGGCGATCGTCGGCTTCGCCGCGCAGCACACGATCGCCAACATGGTCGCCGGCGTTCAGCTCGCCGTCTCGCAGCCGATCAAGATCGGCGACCGCATCTCCTTCGAAGACGTCAGCGGCAGGGTCACCGACATCACCCTCTCCTACACCTACGTCAACCCCGGCGACGGCACCTCGGTCGTGATCCCCAACCAGCTGCTGGTCGAGGGCGTCGTTCACAACCTCTCGACCGAGGACACCCAGGCCTAACCCGCTGACTGTGACTTTGACCCCGTCCTGGTGTGGTCAAAGCCACGGTCAGCGATGAGGGGCGAAGTACCCTCTGGGGATGGCGCAGCGCAATCGGCGACGTCAGCGACGCCGCGGGGGGGCACCGAGCAAGCTGCTCTTCGTCGGCGCGGGCCTGCTCGTCGCGGTCGTCCTGGCCGGGATCGCGATCGCCTCCTGGGTGCTGAACGTCGCCGCCGAGGCACCCTCGCTGGCGGCCTGCAGGACGGTCAGCCGGGCCGGAAACTCGGCGATCTACGCCGGCGACGGCAGCAGGCTGGGGCTGATCGAGTCCGACGAAGCGCGAGCGCCGGTCGCACTCGGTCGCATCCCCAAGCCGCTGCAGCGGGCGACGGTGGCAATCGAGGACCAGCGCTTCTACCAGCACGGCGGCATCGACCTCGAGGGGATCGCCCGCGCCGAGCTGAAGAACCTCGAAGCCGGCAAGACGGTCGAGGGCGGCTCGACGATCACCCAGCAGCTCGTCCGCAACCTCTGCATCCGCAACCCGAAGCGGACCCTCGAACGCAAGATCATCGAGGCGAAGCTGGCGATCGAGTACGCCGAAAAACACAGCAAGAGGGAAATCCTCGACCAGTACCTCAACACCGCCTCCTACGGGACGGTCGAAGGCGCCACCGCGATCGGCGTCCAGGCCGCGGCGAAGATCTACTTCTCCAGGCCGGTCTGGAAGCTGCGCCTCGACCAGGCGGCACTGCTGGCCGGGCTGCCGCAGGCGCCCTCGGAATACAACCCGCTGCTGCATCCCAACCAGGCGCGGCAGCGTCGCAACGAGGTGCTGGCGAAGATGGCCCACCTCGGCTACCTTTCGCCGGCCCCGGCCGCGGCGGCTGAGCGGCGCGGCCTCGGCATCGACGCCACGGGCTCCTACTTTGCCCACCGCGAACCGTTCTTCTTCGACTACGTCGAAAACGAGCTGATCGAACGCTACGGGGTCGACGCGGTGCGCAACGGCGGGCTGCGGGTCTACACGACGATCCAGCCGCGCCTGCAGGAAATCGGCCTGGACGCGATGCACTCGACCCTGCCCTACCCGACCGACCCCTCCTCGGCGCTGGTCTCGATCGACCCGCACAACGGCGAAATCGAGGCGATGGCCTCGAGCACCAGCTACGACCGCAGCCAGTTCAACCTCGCCGCCCAGGGCCACCGCCAGCCCGGCTCGACCTTCAAGGCCTTCGTGCTGACGACCGCGATCAAGCAGGGGATCGACCCCTATTCGACCTACTACGTCTCGAAACCGCTCGACCTCAACCTGCCCAGGTGGGGCCACTGGGAAGTGCACACCGCCGACGAGGGCTACCTCGGCCGGGTCAACCTGCAGCAGGCGACGGTCGCCTCCGACAACACCGTTTTCGCCCAGCTCGACCTCGACGTCGGTCCGCAGCGGGTGGCGGAAACGGCGCACTCGATGGGGATCGTGAGCCCGCTGGACGGGATCCCGGCGGAGGGAATCGGCGGCCTGCGGGTCGGCGTCTCGCCGCTGGAGATGGCCGACGCCTACGCGACCCTCGCCTCCGGCGGCATCCGCCACGACCCGATCGCAATCCGCCGCGTCACCTTCCCCGGCGGCCGGGTCGAGCGGCCCGACCGCACGGCGCCACGCCGGGTGATCTCCGAAGCCGTCGCCCACGAGGTGACGCGGCTGCTGCACGACAACATCGTCGAAGGGACCGGCACGGCCGCCTACACCGGCTGCCCCGGCCAGGCCGGCAAGACCGGCACGACCGACCGCGAGACCGACGCCTGGTTCGCCGGCTACCAGCCCAACCTGACCAGCGTGGTCTGGGTCGGCTACCCGCAGTCCAACGCGATCGAAATGACCAGCGTGCACGGGATCACCGTCTTCGGCGGCACCTTCCCGGCCGAAATCTGGCACTCGCTCTACTCGGGCGCCGAAGTCCCCTGCAAGGAATTCGGCAAGCCGAAGCACCCGATCCAGTGGGCGCCCTTCTTCGGCAGCTTCACCGCGGCGCCGCCGAGCTCGAGTGCCGGCTCATCCGCGGGAGACGGGGCGCCAAGCGCGGAAGAACGTCGAGCCGGCGAAGAAGCGACCGGCGGCTACAACCCCGACGCCTACGCGCCCGGCGCCGGGCAGAAACCGACGCCGGTGGCGCCGCTGCCGTCGGCGGGCGTCGGCGGCGGTGCCGCCGCGGGCGAAGCCGGGAGCGAATAGCTGAGCCTCGCGCCAGGGGCGGCCTACGCCCTCATCTGGGCCGGCTTCCTCGCCTACCTCGGCGTCCTCGCCCGGGCGCCGCGGCTGGGCCAGCGCATCGTCTGGGGCCTGATCGTCGCACTGGCAGTCGCCTTCGCCTGCCTGCCGCCGCTGCTCTCCCACGACGTCTACAGCTACGTCGACTACGCCCGGCTCGGCGTCCTGCACGGCATCGACCCCTACCTGCGGGGACCGGCCGCGGCGCCAGGGGACCCGGCCTTCGCCCACGTCACCTGGCCCCACACGACCAGCGCCTACGGCCCGCTCTTCACCCTCGCGACCTACCCGCTCGCCTGGCTGCCGGTCGGGGTTGCGGTCTACGTCGTCAAGGCCGCCTCGGCAGCCGCAGTCATCGCGATAGCCGCCCTGGTCGCCCGCCTCGCGCCGGCCCGCGGCATCGACCCGCTGCGAGCGGCCGCCTTCGTCGCCCTCAACCCCCTGGTCCTCGTCCACGTGGTCGGCGGCCCCCACAACGACGCCTTCGCCGTCCTGCTGGCGACGCTCGGCATAGCCGGCGTACTGACGGTCCGAGAGGCCTCAGCCGGCGCATCCCTCGTGGCCGCCATCGCAGTCAAGGTCTCGGCCGGAGTCGCCGCACCGTTCGCGCTACTGGGGACAGCGCGCAGGGGTCGGCTGCTGGCCGGCGCGCTGGCCGCCCTCCTGCTGACGGTCGTCGTCTCCGGCCTGGCATTCGGCTGGCACTGGCTCGACGCGCTCGGACAGGCAGGCGAGAACCAGGGCCACACGAGCCACCTCAGCATCCCGACAACCGTCGCCCGCATCACCGGGCTAGACAGCAACGCCACAAGAGCCGCCGGCCTGGCCCTATACGCAGCCCTCGTCATCTACCTCCTCGCCTGGACCTACCGAGGCAACGACTGGCTCCGCGCCACGGCCTGGGCCACCACCGGCCTGCTCCTAGCCACCGCCTGGCTACTCCCCTGGTACCTCCTATGGCCATTGCCCGCCGCAGCTCTCTCAAGAGATCGAGCCCTAAAGCTTCTGGTCCTAGCCCTAACCGCGTATCAACTTGGAGCCCGCATCCCGCTTTGAAGAGGAGGTCGTTGTAGCGGTATCTCGGGCGGGTGGCGCGGATGCGGGGGAGGGCCGCCGCGACAGGATCCGCCCGCCTACCCGTCAGCCGCGGCCTGTTCCTCCTCGGGAGATGGATGTAGCACCCCGGTGTGCACCGACCACCCCTCCCGCCGCCCCATTGCAGTGACGACCGCGACGTAGATCAGTTCGACCAGGGTCAGCACCCCGCGCACGACGATCGCGACCAGCGAGGCGACCGCGAAGCTGTTGCCCGGCGCCACCGACTTGAAGGCCCAGGCAAACGCCGCGTCGCGGACGCCGAGGCCGGCCGGGGCGACGAGGGTGACCAGCGCCGCCACGTAGCCGAACGCCTGGGCTGCCCCGGCGGCGAGGATGTCGTTCGGCGAGATTGTGCTGACCGAGCGCGCCACGCACCAGATGCCGAGCGCCGCGACGCCCCAGTTGAGCGTGTAGAAGGCGAGCACGGCGAACACCCCGCGCAGCGAGATCACCTCCGGCAGCGGTTCCCTGCCGAACGCCCCCAGCACCCGGTTGGCGAGCGGGCCGAAAACCCGCGGGTGCAGCACCGCGATCGCCAGCGGGATCAGCACCAGCACCCCCCAGCGCCACGACTGGCCCTGCAGGTCGGGATGGTCGATCAAGAAGTAGGCGGCGACGACGATCGCCGAGGTCGCCTGCAGAGCCTGTTCGTAGACGATGCTGGCGATCGTCAGGCGCCGCGGCACCCCCACCCGCTCGGAGAGCAGGACCCGGCCGAGGACGTAGAGCACGCTGCCCGGCACGTAGCGGGCCAGCAGCGGCTGGCCCCAGGCAACCTGCGCCCGCCCCGCCCCGAGCCGGTAGCCGAGGAAGCGCAGGATCAGGTCCCAGCCGACCGCGTTGAGCGCGTAGAAGATCGGCAGGACGACGAAGGCCGGGATCAACCAGAGGACGTGGAAGTGGACGCCCTTGTCCTTGATCTCGGCCCACTGGTTGACGACCGTGAGGACGAGGAAGCCGAAGACGAGGATCGCGATGCCGAGCTGGATCGCCAGCCGGACGCGTTTGCTGCGCGGCGGCTTGGTGCCGAACTTCGCCCCGGCCTCGCCGATGCGATGGAGAAGTGGCTGGCTGCGCTCCACGTGCGCAGCACCTTAGATGGGATAGTCAGCGGATGGGTGAGTTCGAGCTTCTGGCGCGTGTACGGGAACGCCTCCCCGCGCCCGGACCGCGGGTGCGCCTCGGCAGCGGCGACGACGCGGCGATCACCTTGCCCGGCGGCGCCACCGCGACCTCGGTCGACGCCCTCGTCGACGGCGTGCACTTCCGCCGCGACCTGGCCACGCCGGCGCAGATCGGCCACAAGGCCCTCGCCACGGCGCTCTCGGACCTGGCGGCGATGGGCGGCGAGCCGGGCGAGGCCTACGTCGTCCTCGGCGTCCCTCCCGACCTCGACGAGGACGGCTGCATCGAGCTGCTCGACGGCCTGCGCGCCCTCGCCGAATCGACCGGGACGACCCTCGCCGGCGGCGACGTCAGCCGCGCCGCCGAGCTCTTCCTCGCGATCACCGTGGTCGGCCACGCGCCAACCCCGGAGGCGCTTGTCAGCCGCGACGGAGCGCGCCCCGGCGACGCCCTAGTCCTGACCGGAGAGATCGGCGGCGCGGCCGCAGGCCTTCAACTGCTGATCGCCGCTCGAT
>DATASN010000014.1:0-4197 GCA_036269215.1 Solirubrobacterales bacterium | reverse complement strand
GGGTCTTGGTGATCGCGGCCGTCAGCGTCGTCTTACCGTGGTCGATATGACCGATCGTGCCGACGTTTACGTGCGGCTTATCGCGCTCGAACTTCTCCTTGGACATCTCTCTCCGTTCTACCTTTCGAAGTCGGGTTCTGTCTGCGTTGGCTGATTAAGTCTGTGGGGCGCTGCTGGGCAGGCCGGTTCGGTCTGCCTGCGGGCGAACCTGGGAAATATAGCTAGAAGCGGGCCGTGGCCGGTTCCCGTTCACGATGTCGCACCCACCGGCTCGCCCGAACGGTGCTCGACGATCTCTTCGGCGATGTTCGTCGGAACCTCCTCGTAGCGCTCGAACTGCATCGTGTAAGTGGCGCGTCCCTGAGTCATGGAGCGAAGTTCCGTCGCGTAGCCGAACATCTCGCCGAGCGGGACGAAGGCCTGGACGGCGAGCGCGTTGCCGCGCTGGTCCTGGCCTTGCACCTTGCCCCGACGGCGCGACAGATCGCCGATCACGTCGCCGAGGAAGTCCTCGGGGGTGACGACCTCGACCGCCATCACCGGCTCGAGCAGGACCGGGTTGGCCTTGCGAGCGCCGTCCTGGATCGCCATCGAGCCGGCGATTTTGAAGGCCATCTCGGAGGAGTCGACGTCGTGGAAGGAGCCGTCGACGAGTTCGACCCGGACGTCGACCATCGGATAGCCGGCCTTGACGCCGTTCTCGAGCGCCTCGACGATCCCCTGCTCGGTCGGCTTGATGAATTCGCCGGGGATCGCGCCGCCCTTGATTTTGTTGACGAACTCGAAGCCTTCGCTTGGCGCGGGCTCGACGTTGATCACGACGTGGCCGAACTGGCCGCGGCCGCCGGTCTGGCGGACGAAGCGCGCCTCGACCTTCTCGACCCGCTTGCGGATCGTCTCGCGGTAGGCGACCTGCGGCTTGCCGACGTTGGCCTCGACCTTGAACTCGCGCAGCATGCGGTCGACGATCACCTCGAGGTGCAGCTCGCCCATCCCGTGGATCAGGGTCTGGCCGGTTTCCTCGTCGCTTTCGATCTTGAAGGTCGGGTCCTCCTCGCCGAGGCGCTGCAGGGCGTTGCCCATCTTCTCCTGGTCGGCCTTGGTTTTCGGCTCGATCGCAACGGCGATCACGGTCTCGGGGAATTCGATGCTCTCCAGCGCGATCGGCGCATCCGGGGCGGCCAGCGTGTCGCCGGTGCCCGTGTCTTTGAGGCCGACGCCGGCGCAGATGTCACCCGCGTAGCACTCGTCGATCTCCTCGCGGCTGTTGGCGTGCATCATCAGCAGCCGCCCGATCCGCTCGGTGCGGCCGGTCTTGACGTTGAGCACCCGGCCGCCTTTCTCCAGCTTGCCCGAATAGACGCGGAAGTAGGTGAGCTTGCCGACGTAGGGGTCGGTCATGACCTTGAAGGCGAGCGCGGCGAAGGGCGCCTCGTCGGAGGCGGACCGCTCGTCCTCGACGTCCTCTGCCTGGCCCTTGCCGGCCGGGACGACGCCGGTAACGGGCGGCACCTCGAGCGGCGAGGGCAGCAGCTCGACGATCGCGTCGAGCAGCGGCTGCACGCCCTTGTTCTTGAACGAGCTGCCGCAGAGCACCGGCGTCACCTTGGTGTCGAGACAGGCTCGGTGCAGGGACTTGGCGATCCGCTCGTGGGGGATCTCCTCCTCGGCCAGGTAGGCCTCCATCAGCTCGTCGTCGTAGTCGGCGCAGGCCTCGATCAGCTGGGTGCGGTACTCCTCGGCCTGTTCCTGGAGGTCGTCGGGCACCTCGATCGTCTCGTATTCGGCGCCGAGCTCGTCGGTCCAGATCAGACCCACCATCTCGATCAGGTCGACGACGCCCTTGAAGTTGTCCTCGCTGCCGATCGGCAGCTGGATCGGCAGCGGGTTGGCGCCGAGCCGGTCCTTCATCGTCTGCACCGAGTTGAAGAAGTCGGCGCCGGTGCGGTCCATCTTGTTGATGTAGGCGAAGCGCGGCACCTTGTACTTGTCCGCCTGGCGCCAGACGGTCTCCGACTGGGGCTCGACCCCGGCGACCGCGTCGAAGACGGCGATCGCACCGTCGAGGACGCGCAGGCTGCGCTCGACCTCGACCGTGAAGTCGACATGGCCGGGCGTGTCGATGATGTTGATCCGGTGGCCCTTCCACTCGCAGGCGGTGGCGGCGGAGGTGATCGTGATCCCGCGCTCCTGCTCCTGCTCCATCCAGTCCATCACCGCGGCGCCCTCGTGAACCTCGCCCATCTTGTGGGTGCGGCCGGTGTAGTAGAGGATGCGCTCGGTGGTCGTCGTCTTGCCGGCGTCGATGTGCGCCATGATCCCGATATTGCGCGTCTTCTCTAGGGGAAAGCTGCGTGCCATGTGTTCCTAAGGTAAGGGTTTGGTCGTGAAACGTGGGCGGGACAAAAACAGACGATCCGGCAAGAGCCGCGATCGGAGCATGAAAAAGGCCCTCGCGGGCCCGACGAGACGGACTTCGAAGCGGACTTCGAAAAGACCGCCCAAGCGACGCGCGATGATAGCAGCGGTGCGGCGGCGCATCGGCGCCGTCCTGGCGGCGGCGGCAAAGGGCACCCGGCGGGTCGACAGCGCAGCCGCAAAGCGGATCGAGGAGCTGCGCCCGGTCCTGGTTCGCCGCCTGACCGAGCTGCGCAAGGGCACGGCGCGGCTGCGACGGGCAGCGAGCAAGCGCCTGCGTCCCGGCGGGGTGCTCGTGCTGCGGTTCTTCGCCCGCGGGGAACGGCTGCTGCGCCGGGTTGCCGCGGCGCTGACGCGCGGAGCGACGCGGACGAGCGGCGCGATCACCCCCCAGCGCGCGGTATGCGGCGTCGTCCTCGCCTCGGCGATCTGCCTCGTCGTCTCCCAGTTCGTCTCCTACCGCAGCGTCGAGATCGGCCAGCCGGGCTACGCCGGGCTGAGCGCCGCGGCGCCGCCGACCGTCGGCGCGCAGACGCCCGTCGACGCCCATTCCTTCGTGCTGATCCCGATCGCACTGCTCGCCGCGGCCGCGGCGGTGCTGGCGCTGCGGCCCGAGCGGCGCGGGCTCGGCCGCGTCGTCGTCGCCCTCGGCCTGCTCAGCATTGCCATGATCCTGCTCGTCGACCTCCCCGCCGGCCTCGACGAGGGCGCCCAGGCATCGCGCTTCGCCGGCGCGACGGCGGTGCTCGACAACGGCTTCTACGCGCAGCTCGCGGCAGCGGCAGGGCTGGTCTTGGGCGGACTGCTCTACTATGCGCGGCCGTGCCGAATACGAATCAACTTGTCAGGAAGGGCCGCAAGCGGCCGAAGAAGAAGACGACGACGCCAGGGCTCAAGTCCGGGCAGGGCCGCAAGAAGGCCGTCGCCGCCCCGCAGCGCCGCGGCGTCTGCACGCGCGTCGCGACCGTAACGCCGAAGAAGCCGAACTCGGCCCTGCGCAAGATCGCCCGTGTGCGCCTGACCAACGGGATGGAGGTCACCACCTACATCCCGGGCGAGGGCCACAACCTGCAGGAGCACTCCGTGGTGCTCGTCAGGGGTGGTCGAGTCAAGGACCTGCCGGGCGTGCGCTACAAGGTCGTCCGCGGCACCCTCGACGCGGCCGGCGTCTCCGACCGCAAGCAGGCCCGTTCGCGCTACGGTGTCAAGGCCTCCTGATGCCGCGCCGCTCCGCAGCGCAGATCCGCCCGGTCGAGCCCGACGCGCGCTTCCGCAACCGCCTCGTCCAGCAGCTGATCAACAAGGTGATGAGCGACGGCAAGAAGCAGCTAGCCGAGCGGATCGTCTACGACGCCCTCGCGGTCGTCGGCGAGCGCTCCGGCGAGGACGCGATCGAGACCCTCGAGGCCGCGATCAAGCAACTCACCCCCGTCCTGGAGGTTCGCTCCCGCCGGGTCGGCGGCGCCACATACCAGGTGCCGGTCGAGGTTCCCGCCCGGCGCGCCCGCACCCTGGCGATCCGCTGGCTGGTCGACTACGCGCGCAACCGCCGCGAGTATTCGATGGCCGAGCGGCTTGCCAGCGAGATCCTTGATGCCAATCAGCAGCAGGGAAGTGCCTGGAAGCGCAAGGACGACATCTACAGGATGGCTCAAGCGAACAAGGCATTCGCTCATTACCGTTGGTAGGGCGGGCCGGGGGATGCCCCTCGGCCGTCCAATCGCCGGTCTAATAAGACCGGCGATTTGAGTATCCGCCCGTCCGAGGGGCATCCCCCGG
>DATASN010000013.1:0-29323 GCA_036269215.1 Solirubrobacterales bacterium | reverse complement strand
TTGCCCGCGTCGACCAGCCTCTGCAGCACCACGAGCAGGCGCTGCACGTCCGCGAAGTGAAGCCCGGTCGTCGGCTCGTCGAGGATGTAGAGCGTGCTGCCCGTCGCCACCTTCGAGAGCTCGGTGGCGAGCTTGACGCGCTGGGCCTCGCCGCCCGAGAGCGTCGTCGCCGGCTGGCCGAGACGGATGTAGCCCAGCCCGACGGCGTTGAGCGTCTCCAGGCGACGACGGATCTTCGGGATGTGCTCGAAGAACTTCACGGCCTCCTCGACCGGCATGTCGAGGACGTCGGCGATCGTCTTGCCCTTGAAGCGGATGTCGAGCGTCTCGCGGTTGTAGCGCTTGCCCTTGCAGGTCTCGCAGGGGACGTAGACGTCGGGCAGGAAGTGCATCTCGATCTTGATCTGCCCGTCGCCGCGGCAGACCTCGCAGCGGCCGCCCTTCACGTTGAAGCTGAAGCGGCCCGGCTTGTAGCCGCGCGCCCGCGACTCCTGGGTCTGGGTGAAGAGCTGGCGGATGTGGTCGAAGACGCCGGTGTAGGTGGCCGGATTGGAGCGTGGCGTGCGCCCGATCGGCGACTGGTCGATGTTGATGATCTTGTCGATCTGGCTGAGGCCGTCGACGCCGTCGTGGGCGCCGGGGCGCAGCTTCGCCTGGTGCAGGCGGTTGGCCACCGAGTGGTGCAGGGTCTCGTTGATCAACGTCGACTTGCCCGAGCCGGAGACGCCGGTGACGCAGCAGAAGACGCCGAGCGGCACGGTGACGTCGATCTCCTTGAGGTTGTGTTCGCGGGCGCCGCGGACGAGCAGTGCCCCGCGCGGCTCGCGGCGCTCCTCCGGCAGCTCGATCCGGCGCTTGCCGGAGAGGTACTGGCCGGTCAGCGAGGCCGGGTTCGCGGCGACCTCGGCTGGCTTGCCCGCGGCGATCACGTGGCCGCCGTGCTCTCCGGCGCCGGGGCCGAGGTCGACGAGGTGGTCGGCGGCCATCATCGTGCCCTCGTCGTGCTCGACCACGATCACCGTGTTGCCGAGGTCGCGGAGGCGGTCGAGGGTGCCGATCAGCTTCTCGTTGTCGCGCTGGTGCAGGCCGATCGAGGGCTCGTCGAGCACGTACATCACGCCGACCAGGCTGGAGCCGATCTGCGTCGCCAGGCGGATCCGCTGCGCCTCGCCGCCGGAGAGCGAGCGCGCCGAGCGGCCCAGCGAGAGGTAGCCGATGCCGACGTTCTCGAGGAAGGCGAGCCGTTCGGAGATCTCGCGCACGATCAGGCGGGCGATCGCCCGCTCGGTCTCGGTCAGCTCGAGCGAGTCGATCCACTCGGCGGCGGCGCGGGCCGACATCGCGCTGTACTCGGCGATGCTGATCCCGCCGATCTTGACCGCGAGGCTCTCCGGCCGCAGGCGGGCGCCCTTGCAGTCCGGGCAGGGCTGCTCGGCCATGTAGCCCTCGATCCGCTCGCGGTTGACCTCCGAGTCGGTCTCCTCGTAGCGGCGCTGCAGCTGGTTGAGGATCCCCTCGAAGCGGACCTTGTAGGAGCGGCGGCGGCCGAAGCGGTTGGTGTAGGTGACCTGGTGGCGCTCGGCGCCGGTGCCGTCGAGGAAGATCTCTTTCTCGGCTTTCTTCAGCTTCGCCCATGGCCTGTCGATGTCGACCCTGTACTCCTCGGCGACCGCTGCGATCAGCCGCCGCCAGTAGGCGCTGACGCCGCGGTTCCAGGGCTGCAGGACGCCCTCGGCCAGCGAGAGCGTCGGGTCGGGGACGACCAGCTCCGGGTCGATCACGCGCTGGAAGCCGAGCCCGTGGCAGCGCTCGCAGGCGCCGTGCGGCGAGTTGAAGGAGAAGATCCGCGGCTCCAGCTCCGGGATCGAGGTGCCGCACTCGAGGCAGGCGAACTGCTCGCTGAAGAGCAGGGGCTCGGCCTCGGGGTCGTCGACCAGCTCGACTTCGACCAGGCCGGCGGCGAGCCCCGAGGCTGCCTCGACCGACTCAGAGAGCCGCCGCCGCAGGTCGGGCTTCATCACCAGTCGATCGACGACCACGGAGACGTCGTGTTTGAATTTCTTGTCGAGGACGATCTCCTCGTCGAGGCGGAGCAGCTCGCCGTCAACCTTGACCCGCGAGTAGCCCTCGAGGCGGAACTGCTCGAAGAGCTTGCCGTACTCGCCTTTGCGACCGCGCACGACCGGCGCCGTGACCATGAACTTGACCCCCTGCTCGAGGGTCATCAGCCGGTCGACGATCTGCTCCTGGGTCTGGCCGGTGATCTCCGCCCCGCACTCGGGGCAGTGCGGGATGCCGATCCTCGCCCAGAGCAGCCGCAGGTAGTCGTGGATCTCGGTCACCGTGCCGACCGTCGAGCGCGGGTTGCGCGAGGTCGTCTTCTGGTCGATCGAGATCGCCGGCGAGAGCCCCTCGATCGAGTCGACGTCGGGCTTCTCCATCAGCCCGAGGAACTGGCGCGCATAGGCCGAGAGCGACTCGACGTAGCGCCGCTGCCCCTCGGCGTAGATCGTGTCGAAGGCCAGGCTCGACTTGCCCGAGCCCGAGAGTCCCGTGATCACGATCAGCGCATCGCGCGGCAGCACCACGTCGACGTCCTTGAGGTTGTGCTCACGGGCGCCGGAGATGACGATGCGATCGGAAGCGGCCAAGGGCGCCCGATTCTACGCACCCGAACAGATGTTCCGGGGGGAGAATCTGGGATGACTTCGCCCTTAGCAGTCCATATGCCCGTAGAAAGGCGAAGTCAGCCGTCATCCCGGGAGATTGGTTAATCCACCTTGCGCATACCGGCGACCGGGAGTAGCGTCAGCAGCGAGGCGGGGCAGTTCTATTAAGGAGGAGACATGTCGAATGTCGACACCGCCCGGTCCGCCTATGAGGCCTTCGGCCGCGGCGACCTCGAAGCGTTGAAGGAGATGATGTCCGAGGACAGCACCTGGCTCACCTCGGACGAGCTTCCGCTCGGCGGCGAAACCCAGGGTCGCGACGCGATCATCGGGAACTTCGCCCAGATCCCCAACTACTGGACGTCGTTCAGCGTCGAGCCGGAAGAGTTCATCGACGCCGGAGAGTGGGTCGCGATCCGCGGAACCCAGCGGGCCGGCACCGACGGCGACAGCTTCGAGGCGCCGTTCGCCCACTTGATGAAGTTTGCCGACGGCAGGCTGATTCGCGGCGAGTTCTACGCCGACAGCGCCAAGGCAGCCAAGGTCCTGGCGTAGAAGCTAGAAGCGGCCGGGGCGTCGGGACGCCCCTACGCCCCGGCTCGCATGCCATCCAGGTCGCGGCGCAGCTCGCGCAGCTCGTCACGCAGGCGTGCCGCCTCCTCGAAGCGCAGGTCGTCGGCGGCGGCGAGCATCTCCTCCTCGAGGGTGACGATCGCCCGCTCCAGCTCGGCCGAGTCGGCGAACTCGGCGGCGCGCTTGCCGCGGCGCTTGCGCGGCGCCCGGTCCTCCATCGCCAAGAACTCGCTCATCTCCGAGATCCCCTTGCGCACGGTCTCCGGCGTAATCCCGTGCTCGGCGTTGTAGGCGAGCTGGATCGCCCGGCGGCGGTCGGTCTCGCGCATCGCCGCCCGCATCGCGTCGGTCTCCTTGTCGGCGTACATCAGCACCCGCCCGTTGACGTTGCGGGCCGCCCGGCCGATCGTCTGCACGAGGCTGGTCTCGCCGCGCAGGAAGCCCTCCTTGTCGGCGTCGAGGATCGCCACCAGGGAGACCTCGGGCAGGTCGAGCCCCTCGCGCAGCAGGTTGACCCCGACCAGCACGTCGTACTCGCCGAGGCGCAGGTCGCGGATGATCTGGATCCGCTCCAGGGTGTCGACCTCGGAGTGCAGATAGCGCACCCTGACCCCGTACTCGAGCAGGTAGTTGGTCAGGTCCTCGGCCATCTTCTTGGTCAGGGTGGTGACGAGGACCCGCTCGCCGGCCTCGGCGATCGCCTTGATCTCGTTCATCAGGTCGTCGATCTGGTTGCGCGTCTCGCGCAGCTCGATCTCTGGGTCGACGATCCCGGTCGGGCGGACGATCTGCTCGACGATGCGGCTCGACTCGGCCCGCTCGAAGGGCCCCGGCGTCGCCGAGACCATGACCAGCCGCGGCACCCGTTCGAGGAACTCGTCGAACTTGAGCGGCCGGTTGTCGATCGCCGAGGGCAGCCGGAAGCCGTAGTCGATCAGCGTCTGCTTGCGCGATCTGTCCCCCTCGTACATGCCGCCGATCTGCGGGATCGTCTGGTGGGACTCGTCGACGAAGACGACGAAGTCGTCGGGGAAGTAGTCGATCAGGGTGTGCGGCGGGCTGCCAGGCGGGCGCCCGTCGAGGATGCGCGAGTAGTTCTCGATCCCCGAGGTGAAGCCGATCTCCTTCAGCATCTCGATGTCATAGGCGGTGCGCTGCCGCAGCCGGTGCGCCTCCAGCTGCTTGCCCTCGGCCTCGAGCTCTGCGGTGCGGGCGGCAAGTTCGGCGCGGATTTCCTCGACCGCCCGCTCCAGCGTCTCGTCGCGGGTGACGTAGTGGGAGGCCGGCCAGACCGAGACGTGCTCGATCGTGTCGAGGACCTCGCCGCTCAGCGGGTCGAAGTGCTGGATCCCCTCGATCTCGTCGCCGAAGAGGGCGATCCGGTAGGCCGACTCGGCGTAGGAGGGCATGATCTCCAGCACCTCGCCGCGCACCCGGAAGCTGCCGCGGCCGAGCACCGCGTCGTTTCGCTGGTACTGCATCTTGACCAGCTTGCGCAGCACCTCGTCGCGGTCGATCTCCTCGCCGACCTTGAACAGCTGCATTTTTTCGTTGTAGACCTGCGGCGAGCCGATCCCGTAGATGCAGGAGACCGAGGCGACGATGACCACGTCGCGGCGGGCGAATAGCGCCGCCGTGGCGGCGTGGCGCAGGCGGTCGATCTCGTCGTTGATCGAGGAGTCCTTCTCGATGTAGAGGTCCTGGGCGGGAACGTAGGCCTCGGGCTGGTAGTAGTCGTAGTAGGAGACGAAGTACTCGACCTGGTTGCTGGGGAAGAACTCGCGGAACTCGTTGCAGAGCTGCGCCGCCAGCGTCTTGTTGTGGGCGATCACCAGCGAGGGCCGCTGCACCGCGGCGATCGTCGCCGCCATCGTGAAGGTCTTGCCGGTGCCGGTCGCGCCGAGCAGGGTCTGGAAGCGGTCCCCTTGCCCCAATCCCTCGGCAAGCCCGGCGATCGCCTGCGGCTGGTCGGCGGTCGGCGTGTAGGCCGGGTTGAGTTCGAACTCGGGCACCGGATGACCATAGCGGGCGCCTTTGTCGACTCCGCTGTGCCTTTGCGTCGATATTTGCCGAAAAGGAACAGCGGAACGGATTCTGGGAGACTGCCCGCCCCGATGACGCGCTCGCAAAAGGCACTCGCCGGCTTCTTCGCCTTCGCCGGGACGATGCACTTCGTCATCCCGCGCAGCTACGAGGCGATCATGCCGCCGTCGCTGCCCCGCCACCGCGAGGCGGTGATCGTCAGCGGCCTGGCCGAGATCGCCGGGGGCGCCGCGGTGGCGGCGCCGGCTACCCGGCGCTTCGCCCGCTGGTGGCTGCTCGCCGTGCTGCTCGCCGTCTTCCCCGCCAACGTGCACATGGCGCTCAACCCCGAGCAGGTCGACGGCTGGGACCCGAAGCGGATCCCGCGCTGGGCGCTGTGGGCGCGACTGCCGCTGCAGCCGCTGGCGATGCTGTGGGTCTGGCGCGCAACCCGCGACTAAGCCGTATTATAAACGTGCGGTTTTGTCTGTGAATGTTTTGGCTGTAGAACATCTGTCTTAGCAGACAGAGAATCGCCCGAATGAAACCACGCGAACGTTTTGCCACCAACCTGCGTAAGGCGCGCAAGAAGAAGGGAGTCTCGCAGGAGGAGCTTGGCTTCCGCTGCGACCTGCACCGCACCGAGATCTCGCTGCTCGAGCGCGGCGGCCGCGAGCCGCGGCTGGGCACGATCGTCAAGCTCGCCGGCTCGCTCGACACGACGCCGGAACAGCTCTGCGAGGGGATCGCCTGGCTGCCGGCCAAGAGCCGCTTCCAGTTCAAGAAGTAGCTAGGGCAGGAGCTGTTCGAGCAGACCCTGGGCCGGACCGAGGAAGCTCTGCGCGTCGTCGAGCAGGGTTTCGGCGTTGTCGATCAGTTCGATCGCCCGGTCGAGCGGGATGCTCTTCAGCGTCTCGCGCAGGGGCGCGGCGAGGAGCGGATTGAGGGCGCCGGCGGCTTCGGCGTCGTCGACCGCGCGCAGCAGGCCGGCGCGGACCGCCCTGGCGAGCTCCGCGTCGGTGATCCCGTAGCGCTTGGTGAAGCGTTCGCGCCCTTCCTGCGTCGCCAGGGCCTGCGCCAGGGTCTCCCTGCTGACCCCGAGCTGGCAGGCGGCGCCGTCGAGCGCGGAGAGCGAGAACCGCTCGGCGATCTGTTCCAGCCCTTCGGGATTGCCCCAGGGCCGGTGCCTGCAGGGGTCCTGAGTCTTGGCCGGAGCGTAGGACGAGCCGCCGGCGGCCAGGTAGATGCCTGGCAACGCCACGGCCGCGACGATCGCCGCCGCGATCAGGGCCTGCGCCCGCAGCTGCGCGTTCACAGCTCCACCCGCCGTGCCAGGCCGATCGGGATCAGGGCGAGCAGGCCGAGCAGCGCGGCCAGTCCGAAGGAGGGGCTGAAGGCGTGGGTGGCGCCGCGGTTGAGCTGATCCTGGAGTTCTTCGCGGAGCTGGACGACTTCGGCCCGTTCGCCGGGGTCGCTGGGCAGCGGCTCGAAGGCGGGGCCGATCGTCGGCACCTTGCCGCGCTCTTCTTCCAGGCGCGAGGCGATCCGCTGCGCCAGGCCGAGCTTGGCCAGCGGCGCCACCGGCGAGTCGAGGATCACCGCGGTGCCGGCGTCGATCGCGTCGTGGCGCTGCTGGGCGATGTCGTGGGTGAAGATCGGGGTCAGAGCGAGCAGGCCGATGACGACGCCGGCGTGGCGGGCCGAGATCGTCCAGCCGCCGTGAATCGCCTGCGGCGCCCGCCCGGCCAGCGCGGTCTCGGTCAGCGCCGAGAGCACCAGGGCCAGCCCGATGCCGACCATCGCCTGCGGCGGCACGGTCAGGGCGACCTCCGCCCTGGGCAGCAGCGCCAGCCCGCCGAGCCCGCCCGAGACGAGGATCGCCCCCGCCGCGGCGCGCGCCCGCGCGCTCGGCACCAGGCGGCCGAGGCGGCCGCCGGCGAGCGCCGAGAGCGGCATCGCGCTGACCACGATCGCGGCGCCGATCGGGCTCAGGCGCCAGCCTTCGATCAGCAGCAGGACGAGCAGGAAGAGGGCCGCCGCGATCGCCGCCGAGACCATCGCCAGCGCCAGATTGGCGGAGAGGTGCGGGCGGCCCGTCCGGCGCAGCTCGGTCGAGAGCACCCCGGTCGCCGCCTCGTGCCTGGCGACGGCCAGGATCGGCACCGCCGCCGCCAGCGCGAGCGGCACCTGGATCAGGAAGATCGACTGCCAGGAGACCAGCTGGGTGAGCAAGCCGCCGACCGCCGGTCCGAGCGCGGCGCCAGTCGCCCCGGCGCTCGCCCAGAGCGCAGTGGCCCGCCGCTCGGAGCCGACCGCCGCCGGCAGCAGCTCCAGCACCGCGGTCACCGCCGCCGCACCGCCGATCGCCTGCACGCAGCGCGCCGCGATCAGAGTCGAGAGCGTCTCCGAAGCCGCGCAGGCGAGCCCGGCGCCGGCGAAGATCGCCAGCCCGACCGCCGCCGCGCGCCCGGGGCCGACCCGGCGGGCGACGAGAGCGGCGGGAACAGCCGCCAGCGCCATCACCAGGTTGAAGGAGACGAGGACCCAGGTGACGCCGGCGACGCTGGTGTCGAGCTCGCGGTAGATCTGCGGCAGGGCGAGGACGACGATCGAGGAGTCGGCCAGGACGAGGCCGACGGCCAGGGCCAGCGCCGCAACGCGGGGCCTCGGTGCCTCGCTCACCGGTAGCCCAGTTCCTGCGCGTACTTGTCACGATAGGCGCGCTGCTTTTCCAGCACCTCTTCGACGTAGGCGCGGGTTTCGGGGAACGGTATGTCTGCCACGGTCAGGTCACTCCCACCCCACCTGTCGACGTTGCCGGGGCCAGCGTTGTAGGCGGCCAGCGCAGCGACCACGTCGCCTTCGTAGCGAACGAGCAGTTCGCGCAGCAGGAAGGTGCCGTAGCGAATGTTGATTTCGGGATCGGAGAGGTCGCTGAACCTGAAGGTGGTGCCGCCGCTGTGGCGCTCGATGTCACGGGCGGCTTCGGGAGTGATTTGCATCAGGCCGCGCGCTCCGGCGCTGGAGGTGCGTTCGCTGAACTTCGACTCCGAGTAGATCACCGCCGCGATCAGCGCCGCGTCGACGCCCTTTTCGCGCGCCTGCTGGCGGATCACGTCCTCGTGGCGCAGCGGCAGCGTCAGCTCCTGAATCGCCTTGTCAATCGTCCCCGCCAGCAACACAACGGCGACGATAGCCGCGCCCGCCACGGCGGCGCCAATCGCGAGGCGCCGTCTTCTCCGTTTCCTAATCACGCCGTTTCGCGCCGCGCTCATTCCTCCAGCTTCGCGATGAGAGCGGACAGGCGCGCCTCGAGATCCTCGAGCGTGCCGTCGTTCTCTACCACGTGCTCGGCGCGGGCGGCCTTCTCCTCCTGAGCGAGCTGGCGAGCCTCGCGCTCGCCGACCAGCGCGTGCCCCCGAGCCTCAGCCCGCTCCCGGCGAACCTCGTCGGCGCTGACGACGGCAAGCGTGGTGTCGAAGACCGGCGCCATCTCCCCCTCGAACAGCAGCGGCACCTCGACAACGGCGATCTTCGTCTCCACCGGCAGCGAGCTCATCCACTCCCCGATCCGCTCACCCACGAGCGGGTGGATCTGCGACTCAAGCCAGGAAAGCTCATCTGGATCGGCAAACACGATCGCGCCGATCTTGTTCCGGTCCACCCGCCCCCCGGGCGCAACCCCCTCGCCCCACCGCTCCGTCAAACGCCCAAGCAGCGGCTCGGAATCCAGCAGCTCATGAACAACGGTATCGCTGGAAATAGTCGCGGCCCCCAACCGCTCAAATGCAGCAAGCGCAGTGGACTTCCCAGCCGCAATCCCACCGGTAAGCCCGACCGTAAGCGGCAAAACGAGCTAAGGCTCGGAAGATTCCTCGGCGGGGGCCTCAACCTCAGCAGCAGGCTCCTCAACCTCAGCAGCCGGCGCCTCCTCGGCGAGCTCCTCCTCGGCAACGGGCTCCTCAACGGCCTCGGAAGCCTCTTGAATCTGCGCACCGAGGTCGCCCATGGGCATCTTCTGCTCCTCGACCTGCTTGATGCTGAGAGACAACCGCCGCCGCTCCTCGTCGATCTCGAGGATCTTCACGTCGAGCGTCGTTCCCGGCTCGACCACCTCGCTCGGGCTCTCAACGTGGTGGTCGGCAAGCTCGGAGATGTGGACCAGGCCCTCGACCCCGGGCAGGATCTCGACGAAGGCGCCGAAGGCGACGACCTTGGTCACCGTGCCGCCGAGCACGTCGCCGGGCCGGTGGGCGCTGATCACCCGCTGCCACGGGTCCTCCTGCGTCTGCTTGAGGCCGAGTGAGATGCGCTGGCGGTCGCGGTCGATGTCGAGCACCTTGATCCGCACCGTGTCGCCGATCGCCACCACCTCGGAGGGATGGTTGACGTGGCTCCAGGAAAGCTCGGAGATGTGGATCAGGCCGTCGATCCCGTCGAGGTCGACGAAGGCGCCGAAGTCGACGATGTTGGAGATCTTGCCTTCGACCACCTGGCCCGGCTCGAGCCGGCCGAGGATCTGCTCGCGGACCTCCTTGCGCTCTTCCTCCAGCACCGCGCGACGGGAGAGCACGACGTTGTTGCGGCTGCGGTTGAGCTCGATCACTTTGCACTCGAGCGTCTGACCGGTGAACTCCTCGAGGTTGTGGACGCGGCGGATGTCGACCAGCGAGGCGGGCAGGAAGCCGCGCACCCCGAGGTCGAGGATGAGGCCGCCCTTGACCACCTCGATCACGTTGCCCTCGACCGGTTCGCCCGACTCCGCGGCGGCCTCGATGCGGCGCCAGGCCTTCTCGAAGCGGGCGCGCTTCTTGGAGAGGACGAGGCGGCCGTCAGAATCTTCCTTGGTCAGGACGAGGGCATCGACCTCTTCGCCCGGCTCGACCTCGTCGGCCGGGTTTACCGACTTGCGGATCGAGAGCTCGTGCGAGGGGATGACGCCCTCGGACTTGTAGCCGATATCGAGCAGGACCTCGTCCTTGTCGATCCGCACGACTTTGCCTTTGACGACGTCGCCCTCCTCGAAGGAGACCATCGTCGCCGCGTAGTTGGGCACGACCTTGCCGTCGATTTCCAGCAGCAGCCCGTTGGAGCCCTCGACGGGGGTGCCGGCGGGGGCAGCAGGAGCAGGAGGGGTCAAGGTCGTATCGGTCACGGACACAGCGGGGGATAATTGCAGGTAGATACGCTCTGCGTCGTGCCGATCCGGGCTACAAAACGCCGAGAGGAGCGGACTCCGCTCGACGGCAGCCATGACGTGCTGATCTGCGGCGCCAGCTTCGCCGGGCTGGCCGTGGCGCGGGAGCTGGCCGGCTGCAACGCCGACGTGCTGGTGATCGACCGCTACGAGATCGGCGAGCGCCAGACCTCGGCCTGCGGCATCCCGACCGAGTGGCTGCGGGCGATGGGGTTGATGGCGGCCGAGCGCCAGCGCTTCGACTCGCTGCTGATGCACACCCCCCATGGCGACTCGCGCTTCCGCCTCCCCTGGACCTTCTCCACCTTCGACTACCGCGAGCTCTGCGAGCTGCTCTGGCGCGACTGCGACGCGAGCTTCGAGACGGCGAAGGTGAACGGGCGGGCCCGGCCGGCCAACGGCGACGGCGCGATCGCGATCGAGACCGACCGCGGCACGATCTCGGCCCCGCTCGTCGTCGACGCGCTCGGCTGGCGGCGCGTGCTGGCCCGCGGCGACGGCTTCCAGCCGCCCGACGCGCCGCTCTCGCGCGGCCTCGAGGTCCACCCCGTGGGCACCGGCTCCGACCTGGAGATCTGGATCGACCGCCGCTACGTGCCGGCCGGCTACGGCTGGTCCTTCCCGGCCGGCGACGAGCTGCGGATCGGCGTCGGCTCCTTCGACCCGCGCTTCCACGTCCGCGAGACGACCGAGCTGCTCGCCGAGGACCTCGACGCCGACCGCGTCCGCTACCAGGGCAACTGGATCCCCCACAAGCTGCGCCGCGGCACCGAGGGCGGCGTCTTCTTCGCCGGCGACTCGGCAGGGCACTGCCTGCCGCTCAGCGCCGAGGGCATCCGCACCGCGCTCTACTTCGGCATCGCCCTCGGCCGCGAGCTGCGCGGCGTCGTCGAGGGCCGCCAGGACCGCGAGACCGCCGCCGCCCGCTACGCCGAGTTCAACGACTCGCACGAGTGGAAGTTCCGCTGGATGCTGCGCATGCAGCGCCTCGTGCCGAGGATCCCGCCGCGCCTGCTGGGCCCGCTGGTCCGCCTGCTCGGCGCCAGGCGCTTCATCGCCTGGTCCTTCGACCACTACCTGCAGATCGCGCCGCCCGGGTTCGCCGGCGCCTCAGCGAACGATCAGAACGGTGCCGGCGAGCAGCAGGACGACACCGGCCACCCGCTCCGGGCTGAGCGGAACCTGGTCTAGGCCGAAGAGGCCGAGCCGGTCGATCGCCACCGAGAAGGTGAGCTGGCCGGTGATCGTCGCCGCGGCCACTCCACCGGCCCCGATCACCGAGACAGCGATCAGCGCGTTGGCAACGTAGACGGCGCCGAGCAGGCCGCCGAGCAGGTAGTACCAGCTGACGTCGAAGCTCGAGCTCAATCCCCCCGCGTTGCCGCTGAGCACGACGATCGCCGCCAGGGCGATCGTGCCGACGAGGAAGGAGACCAGCGCCGCAGGCAGGCTGCCCGTGGTCCGGCCCAGGCCGGCGTTGATCGGCGCCTGCAGGGCGATCAGGCCCCCAGCGGCGGCAGTCAGCAGGACCGCCAGCCCCCTATCCATGACCGCGTACCGCCCGCTGCGTGATTTTCGCCTCGCTCATGTGTGTGGACTAAAGGACAACCAGCACGCTGACTTCGCCGTTAGGAGTCCACCAGTACGCCAAAAGGCGAAGTCAGCGGTTGAACCGTAGTTCTGTCATATCAGTAACCCGAAGGACTATCGAGACGCAGATGCCGCCACCAGCCGATGGATTCGCCGCTCGCTTTGTCCTTGGCCCGGCTCTGCGCACGCAGCCGGACCGCCGCCTGGTGGCGCTCGTGCGCGAGGGCTACGAGCTCGCCTTCGAGGAGATCGTGCGGCGCTACGGCAGGCCGCTGGGCCGCTACGCCGGGGCGATCGTCGGCAACCGCGCCGACGACGTCACCCAGGACGCCTTCTCCAAGGCGCTGCTGGCATTGCGCCGCGACGGCGCCGAGATCGAGCTGCGCCCCTGGCTCTTCCGGATCGTCCGCAACACGGCGCTCAACGACCTGCGCGACCGGCCACCGTCCGCCGAGGCGCTGGCCGGGGAGATCGCGGGTGGGCGCAACCCCGCCGAGGAGCTGGAGCGCCGCGAGGAGCTGGCCGACCTGATGCGGCGCCTGCAATCGCTGCCCGAGCCGCAACGGGCGGCGATCGTGATGCGCGAGCTGGAAGGGCTCGGCCACGAGGAGATCGCCGCCGCCCTGGGGCTGAGCGGCGGCGGTGCGCGGCAGGCGATCTACCGGGCGCGGCGGGCGCTGCGCGAGGGGCTGGGGATGCTGCTGCCGCTGCCGCTGCTGAAGCAGCTCCTGAGCGGGACCGCGGCGGTGCCGATGGAAGCGGCCGCGGGGACCGCTGGAATCGGCGGTGCGGCGGGAGCCGGAGTGGCGTTGAAGGCAGGTGCCGCGACCGTGCTCGTCGCGGGCGCTCTCGGAGCCGGCGTCGCAATCGATCACGATCATCGCGGCGGGGGTCTGCCTGTGGCAAAGGCACATGCGGACGTCGCCGAGCGATCGGCCCCGAGCTCCAATGACACCCTGAGAGCGCCCGACGCGCGAGAGGCGAGCAGAGCGACAAGCCGCCGCGATCACGCGGAGAGCGCCGGTCGCGTCGGCGGGGGCAGCGGCAGCGAAGCGCCTGCCGGGAGAGGAGACCACGGCGACAGCCACGGACCGCGGGGAGGCGACCGCAGCACGCACGACCATGCCGGATCGGGCGACACCCACGGCAGCCAGAGCGGGTCGTCCAGCCAAGCGGGTGGCGGCGAGCACCATTCAGGCCGCTCGACAGAGGGATCGACCGGCTCCGGCGAGGAACGGTCCGGCAGTGGGGACGGCGGGGGCGAACACTCGGGCTCCGACGACGGCCCCGCCAGCATCAGCGCTGGAGAAGAACCCGCCATCGGCGAGGGCTCGGGCTCGAACAGTGGTCCAGACTCAGGCGGCATGGGCGGCGGAGACGTGCCGGATTCCGAACATTCGGGTGATTCTCACGACGCCGAAGGGTTCTCCGTGCAGATGGAACCCCAACCTGAGGAGACACGATGAGACTCGGCACTCGACTCACCATCTTTGCTCTGGCCGCGCTGGGCGCGCTGGCGATGCTCGCACTGCCCGCGATCGCGGCCGCCAAGGACCGAAACCACGACCGCATCCCCGACCGCTGGGAGATGCGAAACCACCTCTCGCTGAGGGTGAACCAGGCGAGCCGCGACCAGGACGGCGACCACCTGCGCAACCGCGCCGAGTTCCTCGCCGGCGACAACCCCCGCAGAGCCGACAGCGACGGCGACGGAATCCCCGACGGCGCGGAGAATGCGGGAACGATCCAGTCCTTCGACGCCGCAACGGGCCGGCTGACGATCGCCGTCTTCGGCGGCGAACCGATCAGCGGCATGGTCACCGAAGAAACCGAGATCGAGTGCTCGCACGAAGGCGCGACCGCCTCCGATTCCCACGAAGGCGGCGAGGAGGGCGGCAACGAGCACGAAGGGGGACCCGGCGAGCACCACGGCGAAGAACCGGGTGACGACGACGGCGAGGAGCCGGGCGACGGCGGCGGCGAGCACTCAGGCCCCGGCGACGAAGAAGACCCAGCCTGCACGGTGGCGGACCTGGTCCCGGGAGCGACCGTTCACGAGGCCGAGCTGAAGCTGGGCGGCAGCGGCGCCGTCTTCGAGAAGGTCGAGCTGGGCGGCTGAGCTACTTGGCGTCGAGCCAGTCCGCGCCGACGCCGATGTCCACCTCCAGCGCCGGGTCGAGCTGGTAGGCGGCGCACATCTCGCGCCGCACCAGCTCGACCGCGCCGTCCATCTCCTCCGGCGGGCCCTCGAAGAGCAGCTCGTCGTGGATCTGCAGGACGAGGCGCGTCTTGCCGCCCGCCTCGTGCAGCGCCCGCCGGCAGCGCACCATCGCCACCTTGATGATGTCGGCGGCGGTGCCCTGGATCACCGTGTTGACCGCCAGCCGCTCGCCGAGGCGCCGCGTGTTGGGATTTCCCGAGCGCAGCTCGGGAATCGAGCGCCGCCGCCCCATCAGGGTGGTGACGTAGCCCTCCTCCTGCGCCCGCTCGACCACCCGCTCGCGGAAGGCGCGCACGGCCGGGAAGCGCTCGAGGTATCGCGAGACGAATTCCTCGCCCTCTTTGCGGGGGATGTTGAGCCGGTCGGCGAGGCCAAACCCGGTCAGGCCGTAGACGATGCCGAAGTTGACCATCTTCGCCTTCGAGCGCTGGCCGACGTCGACGTCGTCGCGGGAGATGTCGAAGACCTCGGCCGCGGTCGCGGCGTGGACGTCTTCCCCGGCGCGGAAGATCTCCTTCAGCACCTCCTCCTCGGCGACGTGGGCGAGCACGCGCAGCTCGACCTGGCTGTAGTCGGCAGACAGCAGGCGATTGCCGGCATCGGCGACGAAGCAGGCCCGCACGGGGCGGCCGATCTCGGTGCGGATCGGGATGTTCTGCAGGTTGGGGTTGGTGCTGGAGAGCCGGCCGGTGGTCGTCGCCGCCTGGTTGAAGGTGGTGTGGACGCGACCGGTTGCCGGGTCGATCAGGTCGGGCAGCGAGTCGAGGTAGGTGTTCTTCAGCTTGGTCAGCTCGCGCCAGGACTCGATCTTGGCGACGATCTCGTGCTCATCGCTGATCTGGGCGAGGACGCGAGCGTCGGTCGAGTAGCCGGTTTTGCCACGGCGCTTGCGGGTCAGGTTGAGCTTCTCGAAGAGGATGTGGCCGACCTGCTGTGGCGAGCCGATCGTGAATTCCTCCTCGGCCAGGGCGTAGATCTCCTGCTCGAGGGTCACGATCCGCTCGCCGAAGCCGGCGCCGACCTCGGCCAGGCGCTCGGCGTCGAGCTTTAGCCCCTCGCGCTCCATCGCGGCGAGGACGTGGACCAGCGGCAGCTCGACCTCGTGCAGCAGCTCAGCCAGCCCCAGCTCCTCGATCCGCGGGCGCTGAGCCTCGGCCAGAGCCGCAACGAGGCCGGCTTCCTCGGCCGGGTCGAGGCCGGTCTCGCCGTCGCCGTCGAGCGAGAGCTGGCCGCCGTCGGCATCGCCGGCCGCGGCCGCCCCCTCGGCGATGCCGATCCCGGCGTCGGCCGCCAGCTCGGTCAGCTCGTAGGCGCGGCGCTGCGGCTCGAGCAGGTAGGCGGCGAGCATCGTGTCGTGGTCGAGCCGCAGCTCGACGCCCTCACGGGCCGCCGCCGCAAGCAGGCCGTGGCGGCCGCCGCCGAGCGACTTGGCGTCATGGGCGACCAGCGGCCGCGCACCCAACCCTACGGCCAGCTCATCCTGGCTCGAGGCGCCGGTGAGTACGCGCTCGCCGTCGGCGACTGCCCAGCGCTCGCCGTCGATCGCCAGCGCAAGCGGCCCCTCCCCCCCGCCGAGATCCGCCGCCGTCGACTCCACCGCCTCGACCTCGAGCTCGGTCTCGACGCTGCGCCCCGGTACTGCGTCGCCCTCGGGCAGCGCCTCTTCGAGCCGCTCGAGCACCGCCCGCAGCTCGAAGTCGCGCATGAAGTCGCGCAGGGCGCCGCGATCGGGCTCCGATGCCATCACCGCGGCGAGGTCGACCCCCGTCTCGATGTCGTACTGGAGCGTCGCCAGCCGCTTCGACATCCGCGCGTCGTCGGCGTGCTCGACCAGGTTCTGCTTGCGCTTGGCGCCGGAGACCTTCTCCACGTTCGCCAGCACCTCGTCCAGCGAGCCGAACTGCTGCAGCAGCTGGGTCGCCGTCTTCTCGCCGATTCCCGGCACGCCGGGGATGTTGTCGGAGGTATCTCCCCGCAACCCCATCAGGTCGGTGATCAGCTCCGGCGGCACCCCGTAGCGCTCCTCGACCGCCTCCGGGTCGTAGATCTTCGTCTCGGTGATCCCACGAGAGGTGCTCATCACCCGAATCCCCTCGCCGACCATCTGGTAGGCGTCGCGGTCGCCGGTGACGACCATCACCGCGATCCCCTGCCCGCGCGCCCGGCGGGCCAGCGAGGCGATCACGTCGTCGGCCTCGTAGCCCTCGACCCTGACGTTGGTGTAGCCGAAGGCCTCGACCAGCGGCATCAGGTGCGGCCACTGCTCGCGCAGCAGGTCCGGGCGGGGTTTGCGCTGGGCCTTGTAGAGGTCGTAGGTGATCTCCCGCCCCGACATCCCCGCGTCCCAGGCGACGACCACGCCGGCAGGGCGGTGCTCGTCGATCACCTTGACCAGCATCGAAGCCAGCCCGTAGATCGCGTTGGTGGGCCGCCCGTCGCTCGTCCCGATCGACTCGGGCAGCGCAAAGAACGCCCGGTAGGCAAGCGAGTTGCCGTCGATCAGGAAGAGCTCGTGGTCGTTCTCGGCCATCGCCGCAACTCTATGGCGCAAGGGGCGCGTCCGGCCGTGCTAGAGCGAGCCCTTTGGGGCTATCCACTCGCAGGGCTGGCCGGTGACGCCGGCGATCAGGTCGAAGTCCTTGTCGTAGTGCAGGACGGTGAGGCCGACGCGCTGGGCCGCGACGGCGACGATCGCGTCGGTCAGGGAGGGGGCCCGGTGGAGCGAGCCGCCTTTTTCGGCGAGCTTCTGGCCGATGTCCAATGCACGAAGCCAATCGGACTCACCGAACGGGGTCCGCTTGAGCTGTTCCAGCTCGGCGCGGCGTAGTTCGTATTCGGCCGCGTTGTTGGCGCGATGGAGCAACTCCCAGATCACGGCCCCGCAGGTCGCCACCTGCCCGCTGACGAGCAGATTGGCAAACGATTCCCTCAGCGGGGACGGGACGCTTTTGCGCTGGGCTAGACCCCAAGCGCTGGTGTCAGCCAGATAGCGCGTCACAACTCACTCGAAATCGAATTTCCTGGGTTCGCGCATCTTCTTCAACTCGTCCATGAAGTCGTCCGGGCACTCCCACTGCGACAGACTGTCGAGCGCCGCCTGCCGAACTACGCGCTCGAGCGCCTCGCGGACCGTCGCGGTCGTTCCCTTCGTCTCCAGGACGCTTGCCGCTTGCTCGAGAAGCTGCGGCTCGATGATCAGCGAAGTACGCTTTCCCATGGTTGGATCATACCGCCTTGACGGCGGGAGAATACGTATAGGTAGAGGCTGTCGATGCGTATCAAAGATCGGAGACGCGTTAGTCATATCTCTATAAGGGCACAACCGGCAAAGTTCTCCCCCCTCCCCGCCACGACCGTGCCTAGCCGAGCGGCCCGAATCTGATTCGATAGCTGGCCCATGGCAGTCAGCGCCCAGTACAGCGTCACGATCCGGGTCGAGCTCGACGCGCGGCAGGAGCCGCTCGGCAAGCTGACCGCGGCGATCGCCGAGGCGGGCGGGCAGCTGCAGAGCGTCGATCTCGTGCCCGGAGCCGGCGGCGAGGGAAAGCGGGTGCGCGAGTTCACGATCGACGCCCAGGACCGCGAGCACTGGGAGCGGATCTTGCGTTCGATCGGCTCGACCCGTGGCGCCAGGGTGCTCGACTACGTCGACCGCACGATGCAGATGCACCGCGGCGGCAAGATCTCGGTCGAGAACAAGTACCCGCTGAAGACCCGCGACGACCTCTCGATGGCCTACACGCCCGGCGTCGCCCGCGTCTGCTCGGACATCCACGCCGACCGCGCCAAGGCCTTCGAGTTCACGATCAAGAAGAACACCGTCGCGGTCGTCTCCGACGGCAGCGCCGTGCTCGGCCTCGGCAACATCGGCCCCGAGGCGGCAATGCCGGTGATGGAGGGCAAGGCGATGCTGTTCAAGGAGTTCGCCCAGGTCGACGCCTTCCCGATCTGCCTCGACACCCAGGACGCCGAGGAGATCATCAAGGCGGTGGAATTGATTGCCCCGACCTTCGGCGGCATCAACCTCGAGGACATCTCAGCACCGCGCTGCTTCGAGATCGAGGACCGGCTCAAGGAGTCGCTCGACATCCCCGTCTTCCACGACGACCAGCACGGCACCGCCGTGGTGGTGATGGCGGCGCTCTTCAACGCGTTGAAGATCACCGGCAAGCCGATCGAGCAATTGCGCGTGCTGGTGGTCGGCCTCGGCGCCGCCGGGGTAGCGGTGACGAAGATGATGCTCGCCTCGGGCGTCACCCACGTGGTCGGCTGCGACCGCCAGGGCGCCCTCTCGACCGAGCGCGCCGACTACGCCTCCGGCGGGATGAGCGCGATCAAGCGCTGGTACGCGGAGATCTCCAATCCCGAGAAGCTCAGCGGGTCCCCGAAAGACGTGATCGAGGGCATGGACCTCTTCATCGGCCTCTCCGGCCCCGGCACGATCGACGCCGGGTCGCTGGCGAAGATGAACGACGATGCGATCGTCTTCGCGATGGCCAACCCCAACCCCGAGGTGATGCCAGAGGACGCCGCGCCGTACGTGCGGATCATGGCCACCGGCCGCTCGGACTACCCGAACCAGATCAACAACGTGCTCTGCTTCCCGGGCATCTTCCGCGGCGCCCTCGACGCCGGCGCTCCCCGGATCACCGAGGAGATGAAGCTTGCCGCCGCCAAGGGCATCGCCGAAACGGTCGGCGACGACGACCTCTCCGAGGACTACATCGTCCCCAGCGTCTTCAACCGCGACGTCGCGCCGAAGGTGGCTGCCGCCGTGGTCGAGGAGGCCAAGCGCGAGGGCATCGCCCGCTTCAGCGAGGAGACCGGCACCTTCTCGACGGTGGAGGTCACCTGACCCCGTGAAGGTCCTCGTCAGCGGAGCCAGCGGCTTCATCGGGTCGGCCCTCTGCGACTCGCTGCTGGTCCGGGGCGACACGGTCGTCGGCCTGACCCGCGACCCGAAGCGGGCACGCGGGACCAACCCCAGCGTCAACTGGCACGCCTGGGAGCCGACCCTGGAACGGCCTCCGCCGGCGGCCTTCGAGGGGGTCGACGGGGTCGTCAACCTGCTCGGCGAGAAGATCGACCAGCGCTGGACCGACGAGGCCAAGCAGCGGATCATGGAGAGCCGCCGTACCGGCACCCACAACCTGATCGGCACGATCGCCGGCCTCGACCGCAAGCCGCGCGTGCTGGTCAGCCAGTCGGCGATCGGCTACTACGGCGACCGCGGCGAGGCGATCGTCGACGAGTCGAGCGAGCCCGGCGAGGGCTTCGACGCCGAGGTCGTGCGCGAGTGGGAGAAGGCCGCCCACGAGGCCGACCCGACCGGCGCGCGCCTCGTCATCGTCCGCACCGGCCACGTGCTCGACCCCCGCGGCGGCTTCCTCAAGCAGCTCCTCACCCCGTTCAAGCTGGGCGTGGGCGGCCCACTGGCGGGCGGCAACCAGTACGTCTCCTGGATCCACATCGACGATGAGGTGGGCATCCTGCTCTGGGCGCTGGACAGCGACAAGGTCGGCGGGATACTGAACGCGACGGCGCCCAACCCCGTGACCAACAAGGCCTTCTCGAAGGCCCTCGGCAAGACGATCGGCCGACCGGCGGTGCTGCCAATACCGGGGTTCACGTTGGACCTGATGTACGGAAGCGAGTTCGGCAAGGTGCTCAGGGGCGGGCAAAGGGTCATGCCCAGGCGTGCGCTGGACCTCGGATATGAGTTCAAGCATCCCGAGCTGGACGAGGCGCTGAAGAATTTGCTCTGAGCGGGGGGAGGGCCGGGTGCCCCCTCCCAAAACGAACGGCGGGAGCCGTTCTTGAGTGTTTTGGGAGGGGGCACCCGGCCCTCCCTACGGCTCGTGCAGTGCTTCTCGAAGCGATTGCCGCAGGGAACCCGTGTCCGCCGATTCGATGAGCTTGAGCAAGTGGTGCATCGCCTTGGCTCCTGAGCTTGAGGCGATCCACGGGACCTCAGCGGTTTCCAAGATCGGTCGAGTGAAGCGGGAGGCCCCTGGGCCGGAAGCTTCCAGGTAAGCCACCGTGGTCGAGTCCTCGGTGGCGCGGCGAGCATTCGCGCCCAGCGTTGCGAGATTGAGCTTGCCGTGGCCTCGAGCGCTTGCGAGGCAAACGGCTCGCACTCGAAGCTCCCCAGCGCGTCCGCCGCGCCTGAGCAGCTCTTGCCTAGCGGCAGCGCACAACGGCGCTTCCACGTAAGCAGTCACGATGGCGCCCTTAGAGACGCCTTCGCCCCCTCCGCAGCCAGCTACCGCTATGAGCAACGCGCAGCCTGCCGCTGCCATGGTCTTGCGCAAGACGCGAGAGCGACGGATGCCCCCTCCCAAAACACTCAAGAGCGGCTCCCGCCGCTCGTTTTGGGAGGGGGCATCCGTCGCTCCCCTGCCTTGGCGTTAACCAAAGAAAACCTCAGCCTCCGAGTAAAGAGACTCAGGCACAGTCTTCAGCTCCGCGGTCGCCTCGCTTAGCTCGACCAACTCGATATCCGTCCCCCGCAACGCAGTCATCTTGCCCCAGTCGCCCGCATCGACGGCATCGATCGCATGCAGCCCGAATCGCGTCGCCAGCACCCGGTCGAACGCGGTCGGCGTCCCGCCCCGCTGTACGTGACCCAGCACGGTGGCTCGCGTCTCCTTGCCCGTCTTCCGCTCGATCTCGCCCTCCAGCCAGTGGGCGATCCCGCCGAGAGCGACGTGGCCGAACTGATCGAGCTTCTCGTTTTTGGTCTCTGGCATCCCCCCCACCGGCTGCGCCCCCTCGGCGACGACGAGGATCGGCGCGTAGTGGTGCTCGAAGCGGCGGCCGACGAACTCGCATACGCGCTCCAAGTCGAAGGGCAGCTCGGGGATGAGGATCACGTTGGCGCCGCCGGAGAGGCCGGCGTGGAAGGCGATCCAGCCGGCGTGGCGGCCCATCACCTCGACGATCAGCACCCGGTGGTGGCTGTCCGCCGTCGTGTGCAGGCGGTCGATCGCCTCCATCGCGATGTTGACCGCGGTGTCGAAGCCGAAGGTGTAGTCGGTGGCGCCGAGGTCGGTGTCGATCGTCGTCGGCACGCCGACGACGGGCACACCGTGCTCGCCGTGGAGGCGCGCCGCGGCGCCGAGCGTGTCCTCACCGCCGATCGCGATCAGCCCGTCCACCCCGTCGTCTTCCAGTCTCCGGACGATCCGCTGGGCGCCGTCGTCCTCCTTGAACGGGTTGGTCCGCGAGGCGCCGAGGATCGTGCCGCCGCGGGGCAGGATGCCGCGCACCTCCGGCACGCCCAATGGTCGGCTGTCGCCCTCGAGCGGGCCGCGCCAGCCGTCGCGGTAGCCGACGAACTCGTGGCCGCAGTGTTCCACCCCCTTGCGCACGACGGCGCGGATCACCGCGTTGAGGCCCGGACAGTCCCCGCCGCCGGTGAGCACGCCGATCCGCATGCCGTGAGCTTAGAAGGTGACGCAGGCCCACCGAGGCGGTAGTTTCGTTTCAGCCATGGAAGCAAGTGGAGGAGCGAGATGAACGAAGCGCCAGACTTTGCGGCCGTCACCCAGGTCCAGCAGCAGACCTGGTCGAAGGGCGACTTCTCTGTGGTCGCCAACATCGTCAATTACGTCAGCGAAAGCCTGGCGGAAGCGCTCGAGCTGGTTCCTGGCGAGCGGGTGATCGACGTCGCCTGCGGCAGCGGCAACGGCGCGATCGCCGCGGCCCGACGGACGATGGGCGGCGTGGTGGGCGGCGACTACGTTCCGGCCCTGCTCGAGCGTGGCCGCGAGCGTGCGGCCGCGGAGCGCCTCGACATCCAGTTCGTCGAGGCCGACGCCCAGGACCTTCCCTTCGGGGACGGCGAGTTCGAAGTGGCGATGTCGATCTTCGGCGCAATGTTCGCGCCGAACCAGAAGAAGGCCGCGGCGGAGCTGCTGCGTGTGGTCAAGCCCGGCGGCCGCATCGGGATGGCCAACTGGACCCCGAACGGCGCCGTCGGAGCGATGTTCAAGACGATCGCCAAGCATGCGCCGCCACCGCCCGGCGTCGACTCGCCCCTGCTCTGGGGCACCGAGGAGCGCATGCGAGAGCTGTTCGGAGACGGGATCTCGGACCTGCAGACCGAGCGTCGCATCTCGCGCCAGCCATTCCGCTCGACCGACCATTACATCGAATACTTCCGCGAGTACTTCGGCCCCACTCAGGCCGCCTACGAACGGGTCGGAGCCGAGGGCGAACAGGCACTCACCGACGACCTTCGCGCCTTCCTGGAGGAAGCGAACACCGCCGGTGAGCGGGCGATGGTGCTCGAGGCCGAGTACCTGCAGGTGGTCGCGACGCGCGCTTAGTCGGAGCTCGGGGTGAACACCCGGATCGTCGCCCCGATCACGAGGATGCCGAAGAAGATCACTCCGGCGACACCGCCGCCCTGGCCGAGGACGGCGTAGGCGACGATCGTCGTCGCCAGGGCCAGAAAGAGGGTGATCACCATTCCCATGCGGCGGCAATCCTAACTGCCGAGGGCGACGCGCGTCTCGCCCAGGAAGGAGCCGATGGCATCCGCTGCAGCTTCAGCGTTGCCCGCCTCTCCGGCGGCACGGACGAGGCGGCTGCCGATGATCACCCCGTCGGCGATCTCACCCACCTGAGCAGCCTGAGCGGGCGTGCCGATGCCGAAGCCGACGGCCACAGGCACCTCCGCCTCGGCCTTCGTCGCGGCGACGAGCTCGGCGAGCCGCGGCGGTATCTCATCCCTCTCGCCTGTGGTCCCGACCGTGGAGACGACATAGACGAAGCCCTGAGCCACGGCGCAGATTCGCTCCCGGCGCTCTGGCGGCGTCGTCGGCGCGACCAACGGCACGAGGGCAAGGCCTGCGGAGGCAAATGCCTCACGCACCGGCTCGGCTTCCTCAAGCGGGAGATCAGGAACAATCGCCCCCGCTGCCCCAGCGGCCTCAGCGCGCTCCGCGAACTCGGCCGCACCCCCGTGAGCAAGCACCATGTTTGCGTAGACCATGAAGACGACCGGAACCCGATCCGAAATCGCTTCACACAACTCGACTGCAGTGCCCAGCGTCGCGCCCGCTTCAAGCGCCGCCGTAGCGGCCGCATGGATAGTCGGCCCATCGGCAAGCGGGTCCGAAAAGGGCACCCCAAGCTCAACCAGATCGGCGGACTCGGCATAAGCCTCAGCCACCGCGGACGAAGTCTCCAAATCAGGGAAGCCGGCCATCATGTACGGCATAAGCGCGGCCCGCCCCTCGTCCTTCGCTACTCGAAAGGCCGCTGCGATCCGCTCCACCCCAGCTGCAGCGCCCGGATTGGGAGCAAGAGGGTGACTCGGCAGAGCCTCCCCGCTGTTGCTCTGACGAGTCACCCTCTTGCTCCCTTCACCACGCCATCGCTCTGACGAGTCATCCCCCGACTCCCCCACCCTGCGCCAGCACCTCAGCGAGATCCTTGTCCCCCCGCCCGGAGAGACACAGCACGTCGTAGCCGTCACCACCGCCGTTCTCAAGCAGCCACGCAATCGCATGGGAGGACTCAAGCGCCGGAATGATGCCCTCCAACCGGCACAGCTCGGCGAACGCGTCAAGCGCCTGCGCATCGGTAACCGAGAAGTAGCTGGCGCGCCCACTGTCCCGCAGAAACGCGTGCTCCGGACCCACGCCGGGGTAATCGAGTCCAGCGGAAACCGAGTGCGCCTCGAGGATCTGCCCCTCCTCGTCGGCGATCACCGAGGAGAGCGAGCCGTGCAGGACGCCGGTGCTGCCCGCCCCCAGCGAGGCACCATGCCGTCCCGTATCGATCCCCTCCCCGGCTGCCTCGACCCCGATCAGCTCGACGTCGGCGTCGTCGATGAACGGGGTGAAGATGCCGATCGAGTTGGAGCCGCCGCCGACGCAGGCGATCACCCGCGACGGCAGGGCGCCCTCGGCGGCGAGCGCCTGCTCGCGCGCCTCGTCGCCGATCACCCGCTGCAGGTCGCGGACCAGCGCCGGGAACGGCGCCGGTCCGACGGCCGAGCCGATCACGTAGTGGGTGCTCTCGACGTTGGCGACCCAGTCGCGAATCGCGGCGCTGACCGCCTCCTTCAGCGTCCGCGCCCCGGCCTCGACCGGGACGACCTCGGCGCCGAGCAGGCCCATCCGCTCGACGTTGGGCTTTTGGCGGCGGATGTCCTCGGAGCCCATGTAGACGACGCACTCGAGGCCGAGCAGGGCGCAGGCTGTGGCCGTGGCGACGCCGTGCTGTCCGGCTCCCGTCTCGGCGATCACCCGCGGCTTGCCCATCCGATCGGCCAGCAGCGCCTGGCCGATCGCGTTGTTGATCTTGTGGGCGCCGGTGTGGGCGAGGTCCTCGCGCTTCAGGTAGACGCGACGGCCCGCCCTCGCGGAGAGGCGGTCGGCCAGGTAGAGCGGCGTCGGGCGGCCGATGAAGTCGCGGTGCAGCAGGCGCAGCCGCTCGTCAAACGCCGCGTCCTCGCGCGCCTCGGCCCAGGCCTCGGTCAGCTCGTCGAGGGCCGCGATCAGGGTCTCGGGCACGTAGCGTCCCCCGTAGGGGCCGAATCTCTCCTCGACGGCGCTCATGCAGAAGCGACGCTAGCGCCCTTGGCGGCCTCGAAGAAGGCCGCCATCGCGGCGTGGTCCTTGCGGCCGGGCTCGGCCTCCACCCCGCTCGCGACGTCGACCGCGAAGGGGTGGGTGACGGCGATCGCTTCGGCGACGTTGTCCGGCCGCAGCCCACCGGCGACGATCGCCGGGATCTCGGAGCGATGCTCACGCAGCAGGCTCCAGTCGAAGCTTTCCCCGGTCCCGCCCCAGAGGCCCTTGCCACGCCGGTCGAAAAGGTGGAAGTCAGTCCGGAACGCCTCGGCTCCGTGCACCTCAGCGCCGCTGGAGACATGGATCGCCTTGATCACCTTGACCCCCGTCCGCCGCGCCACCTCGGCGCAGAGCTGAGGCCCCTCGGCCCCGTTCAGCTGCACCATCGTCAACCCGGCCCCCTCGACGGCCTTGGCAACGTCCTCCAAGTCCGGATTCACAAAGACCCCGACAACCTCGCACTTCCTACGAAAGGCAGCACAAATAGCCGCCGCTTCGTCAGGAGGACAGGCCCGCGGGCTCTTCTCGTAGTGGATCAACCCAATCGCCCAGGTCCCAAGCAACACCGCCTCAGCAGCATCGTCGAGATTGGTGACCCCACAAATCTTTACCCGCATCCCCCCCAGGGTACGGGAGCGCCTATTTGACCGAGTTCGGACGGCTGCCGAGCGTCACTTCGATCTTCTTCGTTTCACCGTGCCGCAAGATCGTCAGCTCCATCTTTTCGCCCGGCTTGGCGGCATTGACCGCTTCGATCACGTCTTCCATCGAGCCGATTGGCTTGCCGTTCACTTCGGTGATGATGTCGCCGCCCAGCTTGAAGCTCGCGCCTTCGATCGTCGCTTCGGTGGAGCCGCCCTGCAGGCCCGCCTTGTCGGCCGGGCCGCCCTTAACGACTTCGGCGACGAGCACGCCTTTTTCGACCGGCAGGTTGACCGCCTTTGCCAGCGCCGGGATGATCGAGTTGCCCCTGATGCCGAGGTAGGCGTGTTCAACCTTGCCGTTCTTCTCGATTTCGCCGATGACTTCGCGCGCGGTGTCGATCGGGATCGCGAAGCCGATGCCGACGTTGCCGTTGCTGCCGCCGCCGGTCTCGATCTGCGAGTTGATCCCGATCACTTCGCCGCTGGAGTCGATCAGCGGGCCGCCAGAATTGCCGGGGTTGATCGCCGCGTCGGTCTGGATCACGTGCGTGATCGAGAACCCGTTGGGCGCCTGGATCTGGCGCTGCAGGGCGGAGACGATGCCACTGGTAACGGTGCGGTCGAGGCCGAAGGGATTGCCGATCGCCACCACCGGGTCGCCGACCCGCACCTTGGAGGAGTCGCCGAGGGCGAGCGGGTGAAGCTGGTCGGCCGGCGCTTCGACCTTGAGCAGGGCGATGTCGCTTGCCGGGTCGGTGCCGACGACTTCGGCGGTGTGCTCGGCGTCGGAGGCGCCGAGCTTGACCTCGATCTTGGTCGCCCCTTCGACGACGTGGTTGTTGGTGAGGACGTGGCCTTCGCCGTCGATCACGATGCCCGAGCCGGTGGCGATCCCGCCGCCCCTTGATTCTTCTTCCCCGAACGGGCTGAGTGGCGACGGGGCTTCTTCGGGGGCCTCGGTCGATTCGATGAAGGCGACGCCGCCGCCATCGTGGCGGTAAATCTGGTTGACCGCGTTGGTGTCACCGCTTTCCTTGCTGACGACCGGGGTGGCAAGCGGAGTGGCAAGGACCGCGTTCGGGCTGCCCTTGGCGTCGATCCAGCCGGCCGAGATGGCGATGGCGAAGAAGGCCGCGACCACAGCGCCGCCCAGGAGTGCCGAGCCGAATGAAGTTCTGAAGAAGCCCTTTGCTCTGCTCATCGAGCGCAACTGTAGAGAGGGTTCCTCAGCAATCCCTAAACGAACCGCAAGCGAACTTTAAATTCGCCACTCAGGGCAGGTGGTGCTCGCGAGTGCCTTCGTCGGCGCCGGTCAGCTCGCGCGTCTTGCCCTCCGGGTCGGCGGCGGTCATCAGCGCCCCCCCGATCAGCACCGCATCGACGCCGACCCGCTCCAGCTCCTCCAGCTCGGCGCGCGAGGAGATGCCGCTCTCGGCGACGGCGGTCTTGCCGGCGGGCACGTCGGGCATCAGCTCGTAGGTCGTGGCGATGTCGACCGTGCCGGTGTCGAGGTCGCGGTTGTTGATCCCGATCGCATCGGCGTCGAGCTCCAGCGCCCTCTGCAGCTCCTCGCCGTCGTGGACCTCAACCAGGCAGTCGAGGTCGAGCCCGCGCGCCTCCTCGTACATCGCCCGCAGCTCGCGGTCCTCGAGGGCACGGACGATCAGCAGCACGGCGTCGGCTCCGTTCACGGCGGCCTCGTAGAGCTGGTAGGGGTCGACGATGAAGTCCTTGCGCAGGATCGGCAGGTCGCAGGCCGCCATCGCCGCGCGCAGGTCCTCGAGCGAGCCGCCGAAGTGGCGCTCGTCGGTGAGCACCGAGAGCGCCGCCGCGCCGCCGCGCTCGTAGGCCTGCACCTGCTCGGCGACGGCAGCCGAGGCGGAGATCTCACCGGCGCTGGGCGAGCGGCGCTTGAACTCGGCGATCAGCGAGAGACCGGGACGGACCAGGGCCTCGCTGAAGGGCCGGTCCTCGCCGCGGGCGGAAAGGCGCGACTCGAGGTCCGCCTGCGGAACCTGGCCGCGGCGCTCCTCCACCCCCTCTCGTGCCACCGAGATCAGCTGCTCGATCGTTGCCACTTGACTTCCGAAGCCTAGACGGCGAACGCCGCTGTCGCTGCGATCAGGCGCCCAAGCAGCTCCCGCGCCGCGCCCGAGTCGATTGCCTCGGTCGCCTTCTCGACCCCCTCGGCGAGGTCGCCGGCGACACCGCCGACGTAGATCGCGGCGCCGGCGTTGAGCAGGACGAGGTGGCGCCGAGGGCCGGCCTCGCCGTCGAGCACGGCGCGGCAGACCGCGGCGTTTTCCTCCGGGGTGCCGCCCGCGACGTACTCCGGCTCGGCTTCGGCGAAGCCGAAGTCGCCGGGCTCGACGAAACGCTCCGCGGTGCGCCCGTCGGCGACCTCGATCACCCGGGTGCGCGAGGAGATCGAGATCTCGTCGACCCCGTCGTCGGCGGCGGCGACCATCGCCCGCACGCTGCCGAGCCCGACCAGCGCCTCGGCGATCGTCTCCTGGTAGTGGCGATCAGAGACGCCGAGCAGCTGGCGCCCGGCGCCCGCCGGGTTGGTCAGCGGGCCGAGGAAGTTGAAGATCGTCCGCACGCCGAGCGCCTTGCGGACCGGGATCACGTGCGCCATCGCGCGGTGGTGGCGGGGCGCGAACATGAAGCCGAAGCCGACCTCGTCGATGCAGCGGCCGACTTGCTCGGGCTCGAGCTCGATCTTGACGCCGAGCGCCTCGAGCAGGTCGGCGGAGCCGCACTTGCTCGTGCTGGAGCGGTTGCCGTGCTTGGCGACGGCGCAGCCGGCCGCCGCCGCGACCAGGGCCGCGGTGGTCGAGACGTTGAAGGTCGAGGGGCCGCCGCCGGTGCCGGCCGTATCGACGAGGTCGGCGCGCGAGCTGGCCACCGGCACCGCCAGCGAGCGCATCGTGCGGGCGAGCCCGACCAGCTCGGGCACCGTCTCCCCCTTCGCCCGCAGCGCGATCAGGAAGGCGCCGGTCTGCACCTCACCGGTCCGCCCCTCCATGATCTCGGCGAGCACGGCGGCGGCGTGGTCGGCGGTGAGGTGATCGCCGGCGCAAACCGCGTCGATCGCCCGGGTGACGATGTCGTTGGGCCCCTCGCTCACAACAACCCGCTCCGCTGTTCTTTGAGGGCAAATAACGACGAAAAGGAACAGCGGAAGATCACTTGCCGCTCCCCAGGAAGTTGGCGAGCAACGACTTGCCCAGCGGGGTGAGGACCGACTCGGGGTGGAACTGAACGCCCTCGGCGGGCAGCTCGCGGTGGCGGGCGCCCATCACCACCTCACCGGAGCTGGCGCTTAATTCGAGCGCGTCGGGAAGGTCGGGATCGGCGACCAGCGAGTGGTAGCGGCCGGCGACGAGCGGGCTGGGCAGGCCGGCGTAGACGCTGCGGCCGTCGTGCTCGATCTCGGCCTCCTTGCCGTGCACCGGCTCGCCCTGCACGGTGCGTCCGCCGAAGGCCTCGACCAGCGACTGGTGACCGAGGCAGACGCCAAGCACCGGAGTGCCCGCTTCGGCGAAGCGCCGGACCGCCTCGACCGAGATCCCCGCCTCGGCAGGCGTACAGGGGCCCGGCGAGACGACGAGGCGATCGGCGCCGCGCTCGAGCAGCTCGTCGACCGTCGCCCTGTCGTTGCGGACCACGTCGAGCTCGGCGCCGAGCTCGCCCAGGTACTGGACCAGGTTGTAGGTGAAGGAGTCGTAGTTGTCGATGACGAGGACGCGCATTGGTGTGCTGTCGCTTGTGGCGGTCAGGGCCAATCCGGTTGGGCGCAGGCGACCTCGACCGCGCGG
>DATASN010000012.1:0-78790 GCA_036269215.1 Solirubrobacterales bacterium | reverse complement strand
CTCGGTCGAGCGCTTCGTCGAGCAGGCGGTCGCCGACCCCGACGTGCTGGCGATCAAGCAGACGGTGTACCGGACCAGCGACGACTCGCCGCTGGTGCCGGGGCTGATCCGCGCCTCCGAACGCGGCAAGCAGGCGGTCTGCATGGTCGAGCTGAAGGCGCGCTTCGACGAGGAGGCCAACATCCATTGGGCCAAGTCGCTGGAGGAGTCCGGCGTCCACGTCGTCTACGGCATCCCCGGGCTGAAGACGCACGTCAAGGCGATCGTCGTCGCCCGCCGCGAGGGCGACCGGGTACGCGAGTACGTCCACATCGGCACCGGCAACTACCACCCGAAGACCGCTCGCCTCTACACCGATTTCGGTCTCTTCACTGCCGACGAGGAGATCGGCGCCGACGTCGCCGAGATGTTCAACTTCCTGACCGGCTACGGGCGCCCGGCCGAGTACCGCAAAGTCCTCGTCTCGCCGACGACGATGCGCGACCGCATCGTCGAGGAGATCGAGACGACGGTCGAGGCGCACCGCGCCGGAGAGGAGGCGCATATCACGCTGAAGATGAACTCGCTGGTCGACGCCGCCTGCATCCGGGCGCTGTACGAGGCGTCGCAGGCCGGGATCCGGGTCGACCTCAACGTGCGCGGCATCTGCTGCCTGCGCCCGGGCGTGCCGGGGGTCTCGGAGAACATCCGCGTGATCTCGATCGTCGGGCGCTTCCTCGAGCACTCGCGCGTCTACGCCTTCCAGCGCGGCGAGGAGACGAGGGTGCTGATGGGCTCGGCGGACCTGATGCCGCGCAACCTCGACAGCCGGGTCGAGCTGGTGACGCCGGTCGAGGCGCCGAAGCTGCGGGCCGAGCTGCTCGACGTGCTGGAGCGCTGCTTCGCCGAGAACGCCAACGCCTGGGAGCTCGACGCCGATGGCCTCTGGTCCCGGTTGGAGCCGGAAAACGGTCAGCGGCGCAGCGTCCAGGAGGAGCTGCGCGAGCGCCACGCGGCACGCGCCGCCGAGCAGCTCGCGGCCACCGCCGGCTGAGCGGATCTGGGCCGTAGGTATCAATAGGATTGATCGGTGGCGCGCCTCTCTCTACTCCCGCGGGACAGCAGTTTCTTCGAGCTGTTCATCGAGGCCGGTCAGAACAACCTGCGGGCGGCCAGGCTGCTCGACGAGATGATGGGGGTCTGGCCCGACGACAGCGGCCTCGGCCGCAAGATCCTCGACGCCGAGCAGGAGGGCGATCGGATCACCCACGACATCATCAACCGGCTCAACACGACCTTCGTCACGCCGATCGACCGCGAGGACATCTATGCGCTGGCGACGCAGGTCGACGACATCGTCGACTACGCCGAGGAGGCGGCCGACTTCCTCGGCCTCTACAAGATCGAGGCGCCGATGGCGCAGGCCCAGGCGCTGACGAAGGTCCTCGTCGGGGCCTGCGAGCAGCTCGCCGAGGGGCTGGAGCACCTGCGCCGCTTTCAGGATCTCGACAAGTACTGGATCGAAATCCACCGCCTCGAGAACGAGGGCGACCGGATCTCCCGCGACGCGGTCGCCTCGCTGTTCTCGAACGGGATCGATCCGATGGTGGTGATCCGCTGGAAGGACATGTTCGCGGTGCTCGAGAACGCGATCGACGCCACCGAGACCGCCGCGCAGACGCTTGAGGGCATCGTCATCAAGAACTCGTGAGCTCCGATGCAGCCATGGCTCTCGTCGTCGTCGCGGCGCTCTGCTTCGCCTTCGGCAACGGCTTCCACGACACCTTCGACCTGATCTCGACCGCCGTCTCCACCGGCGCGGCGCCCCCGCAGGTGGCGATCGCGGTGGCGGCGCTGCTCAACTTCGCCGGGGCGTTCATCTCGGTCGCGGTGGCGGCGACGGTGGCCGGCGACGTGGTCAACGCTGCGGCGATCACGCCGACCGTGGTCTTCACCGGCCTGCTGGGGGCGATCGCCTGGAATCTCGGCACCTGGTGGCTCGGCCTGCCTTCGAGCTCCTCCCACGCCCTGATCGGGGGGCTGCTCGGTGCCAGCGTGGCGGCGGCGGGGACGAGCGCGGTGCTCGGCCACGGCGTCCTCGACAAGGTCCTGATCCCGGCGCTGCTCGCCCCGCTCGCCGCCTTCTTCGTCGCGCTCGTCCTGATCGTCGTCATCTACAGGCTTCTCGGCCGGCGCCGGCCCGGCCCGGTTTCGCGCGCCTTCCGCGCCGCCCAGGTCGTCTCCGGCGGCCTGCTCGCGCTCGGCCACGGCGCCAACGACGCGCAGAAGACGATGGGCGTGGTGACGCTGGCGCTGATCGCCAAGGGCAGCCTTCAGCAAGGGGCCGAACCGCCGATATGGGTGATCCTCACCGCGGCGACGGCCCTCGCTCTCGGCACCTACGCCGGCGGCCTGCGGATCCTGCGCGGGACCGGCGCCCGGATCATCAAGATGGACGCGGCGCAGGGCTTCTCGGCGGAGAGCGCCGGGGCGGCGGCGATCCTCGTCGCCACCTTCCTCGGCTACCCGATCTCCTCGACCCACGCGATCAGCGGCGGGGTGATGGGGGCCGGCGCGGCAAAGCGGGTCTCCGCGGTGCGCTGGGGGGTCGCCGGCAACATCGTCACGGCCTGGCTGCTGACCCTGCCCGCATCCGCGGCCGTTGGCGCCGCTGCATACGGCGTCGCGAGGATCTTTGGCAGCGGTGCGTAGAATTTTCCTATGCGCGCCCTGCGCAACGCCGCGATCGTCATGGCTCTGGCGCTGCTCGTCGCCTTCGCGCCCTCCGGCGGCAACTTCGCCGAAGCGGTCCTGGCCGCGATCACGATGGGCTTCCTCGCCGCGATCGCCTGGATGCTGTTCGTGCTCGGGCGCCAGAACCAGCTCACGCTGGCGACCCTCAGCGACGCTCGCCGGGCGATCCTCTACTCGGCGCTGGGGATGATCGCGCTGCTTGTCGCCGGCAGCGACCAGCTCTTCTCCAGCGGCGGCGGCACCCTGGTCTGGATCGTCCTGCTCGGCGCCTCCGTGGCGGCGATCTGGCGGGTCTGGATCGACGCCAACACCTACTGAGCGAAAGGCGTGACTGACTCGCGCGTTTGAGCGCACCACACGCGCGCTCGCGCCTGCGACGGTCGTGGCGTGCCGCCGCCACGGAACCTCAGCAGCGCAGGCCACAGGGAGGAAGGGACCGCCTCGGTCGAGTTGGTCGCGGCGCTCCCCTTCCTGCTGCTGGCGGTCCTGGTGGCGGCACAGATCGGCCTCGCCGGCCAGGCGCTGTGGTCGGCGGGGGTGGCCGCCCGCGCGGGGGCGCGGGCGGAGCTGGTCGGAGGCGATGGCGCGTCGGCGGCGCGGCGAGCCCTGCCGCCTTCGCTGCGCTCGGGAGCGAAGATCGACGATGCGGGTGCTGTGTCCGTGCGGGTCGCGATTCCGCGCTTGCTGCCGCTGATGCCACGCCTGACGGTCGGGGCGGAGACGGGGCTCGGCGATGGCTAGGGAGAGCGGTCAGGCCACGGTGGAGCTCGTCGCCGCGATCCCGCTGCTGCTTCTCGCCGGCCTCGTCGCCCTGCAGCTCCTCGTCACCGGCTATGCCATCACCCTCGCCGACGGCGCGGCCGAGGCAGGGGCGCTGGCGCTGGCCGCGGGGCGGCCGGCGAAGAGCGCGGCCCGCGAAGCGCTGCCCGGCTGGGCCGAAGACGGGGTCGAGGTCACGGTGAAGGGGGGAGAGGTCACGGTGCGGCTGCGGCCGCCTTCGCCCCTGCCGCCGGACGTCGCCGAGCACCTCGCCGTCAGCAGCTCCGCCTTCGCCAGGACGGCCCGGCGGTGAGCGGCCGGATGATCCTGGCGACCGCGGTCGGCGCGGCGAGCGGCTCGAGGGCCGCCGCCGCGGCGCTGGTGTGCGCCGGGTCGGAGCCGGATCGGCCCGGCCTGCTGATCGACGTGGGCGGGCGGGCGCCCCGCCCGACCCTCGTCGCCTCGGCCGGCGCGCGCGAGCTCGAGGAGCGCCTCGCCGTTCATCTGCCGCAGCTCCGCGCCGCCTCGCGCGGGCAGACCTGCCACCTGGCGATCCCGGACGAGCCGGCGGCCCTTGAGCACGCGCATGCGGCGCTGCCGCTGGCCCGCGACTCGGCTGCCGTGATCCACCTTCCGCCGGGCCGGCTTCAGGAGGTGCTCGCCGACACCGGCCTGCGGCCGGACGGCGCGATGCTTCGGGCTGATCTCGGTGCCGATCGGGCTCTCACCGCGCTCGCGGTCCGCGATCTGGTCGATCGCGGCCTGCGCACCAGGGTCGTGAAGCGCCCGCTTGCCTGGGTCTCGGCTCGGCGGGCACTCTTCGGCGTCATGCCGCTTGCTGCCCCCGGCGGCCTTTCTGCCCGTTTGGTCGAGGCCCTCTTGCAAATCGAAAACGAACTGGAGCACCGGTGCTACGATGATCCCAATGACGAAGAAGCTGACCCAACGCGAACTCCGCAACAACAGCGGCGAGATCATGCGGGCCCTGGACGCCGGCGAGGACTTCATCGTCACCCGCAACGGGAGGCCGGTCGGTGAGCTGCGCCCGTACAGGCCACGCCAGTTCATCCCCAAGGACGTCTTTCTTGCCGCCTTCGAGGGAGCTCCGCAAATCGACTACGAGAGGTTCCGCGAAGACATCGACGCTTACGCCGATCAGGATCCTACGCCCCGTGGCTGAGGCCCCGCGGAGGCGGGGTCTGATCGACACCTCCGTCGTGATCGGCATCGACGAAGTCGACCCAGCCCTGCTTCCAGCGCAGATCTCGATCTCATCCCTGACGTTGGCGGAGCTGACGGCCGGCCCCCATGCCGTCGCCGACGAGATGGAGAGGGCGCGGCGCCAGCATCGCCTTCAGCGCTTCGAGACCGGCGTCGAAGCCGTGGCCTTCGACTCTGCCTGTGCCCGCGCCTACGGCCCGGTCTATACGGCGGTTGTGTCCAGGGGCCGAAAGGCGCGGGGGTCGCGGGCCGTCGACCTGATGATTGCCGCGACGGCGCTGGCATATGACTTCGTCCTCTACACGCTGAACGCCAAGGATCTCCACGGGCTCGAGGAGCTGATCGAGATCGTCGACGTCAGCGCCTGAGCCATGGCCGCCTCCCGGTTCGCCGCCGCGCCTCGCATTCCGCCAGAATCGCCCCATGCTGACCGTCGCAGTCACCGGCCCGACCGGGGAGATCGGCAGGACCTTCATCTCGGCCCTGGAGCGGGCTCCCGATGTCGACCGGGTGATCGGGATGGCGCGGCGGCCCTTCGACCTCGCGGGCCATGGCTGGGAGAAGACCGAGTACCGGCGCGGCGACGTGCTGGACCGCGAGGCGGTCGAGGGGCTTGTCGAGGGCGCCGACGTCGTCGTCCACCTCGCCTTCGCGATCGTCGCCGGCGACAGCGCCAGCCGCGAGGTCAACCTGACCGGCTCGCGCAACGTCTTCGAGGCCGCCGCGGCGGCCGGCGCGAAGCGGCTCGTCTACACCTCCTCCGTCGCCGCCTACGGCTTTCACCGCGGCATGCCCGATCTGCTCGACGAGGAAGAGCCGATCCGCGGCACCTCGCGCCATCCCTACTCGGCGCACAAGGCCGAGGTCGAGGCCGAGCTGGCCGAGGCCCTGGCCGACTCGGACACCGACGCCTACGTCTTCCGACCCTGCATCGTCGCCGGTCCGGAAGCGACGCTGCTGCTCGACCTGATCCCGCTGCTGGCGATCGGCCAGCGCATCCCGGGCCCGCTGCGCTGGGCGCTCGGCAAGGTGCCCGAGCTGCGGCCGGTCCTGCCCGACCCGGGCGTGCCCTTCCAGCTCGTCCACCACGACGACGTCGCCGCGGCCCTCTGCGCCGCCGTGCTCGGCCACGGCGAGCCCGGGGTGTACAACCTCGCCGGGCCGGGGCAGCTGACGATCACCGATCTAGCCCACGCCCTCGGCTGGCATGCGGTACCGGCTCCCCATCTCGCGGTCGGTGTGGCGGCCGAGGCAGTGGCCCTGATGCCGTTCCTGCCCGACGAGGCCGCCTGGATCGAGGCGGTCCGCCGCCCGGTCCTGATGGACACCGTGCGTGCTCGCCGCAAGTTGCACTGGATGCCCCACTACGACGCTCGCGAGACGCTGAAGCGGACGATCGAGGCGGTCAGGTCGCGATGATGCGGTCGACCGCTGCACCCCGTAGCATCCTCTTGCCTTAACAACCTCGGAGCAAAAGGGGTGGTCATGAAGAAGCTGATCGGGGCGTTCGTCGTGCTCGCGGTGCTGGTACCGGCCGCGGCGGCCGCGGCGGCCGCTCATTTCATCAAGGTCGAACCGACGGTCGTGGAGCCCGGCCACGTCGTTCGCGTCTTCGGCTCGGTCGCAGGGGGTGGATGCCCCGTGGGCAGTTCCGCGACCCTGATCTCGACCGTGTTCAAAGGCGCGACCAAAGAAGAATTCGCCGGCGTGCCGGCGGTCAACGCCAAAGTGCGCAAAGGCTTCAAGTTCTCGGTCAAAGTCACGCTCAGCAAAGGCCTCAAACCCGGCAAATACGAAATCGGAGGGCGCTGCGGCGGCGGCAACTTCGGCTCGGCGAAATTGCGCGTGAAGCACAAATAGCCGAGGAGGCCTGAGTCCCGGATCAGTACGGATAAGGGTTTTCCGGCGCCGGTTGCGGCGCCGGTTCGCTCTTCTGCTGGGGGACCGCCGCCGCGTGCCAGGTGCCGACGTCTTTAATCCCCTCGCCGTTGGCTTCGCCGGCCTTGGAGTCACCGCCGAAGCGGTAAAGCGGGCGGCCCTTGTAGGTGACCTGGGTGCCGCCTTCGGGCCTGGCGATCGTGCCGAGCTTGACCGGGCCGGTCGGCTTGACGCCGGCCGGCACCATCAGCGGATGCCAGACCGAGAGACAGGAGCCGGTGCAGATGAACTTGCCGTTCTTCTCGACGCTGAGGCTGTAGAGGGTGCGGCCCTTGGTGGTGGTGAGGACGGTCTTGCCGAGCGTGGCGCTTTCGGCCTTGCCGGCGACCCGCTTGGCTGGGCTGTGCCGTGCGGCGGCGCCGGCAGCGAGGATCGCGGCCGTCAGGATCAGCGCCAGGATCGCCGCGCCGGCGACGCGGAGCAGGGCGCTGGACGGGCGAAACGCGGTTGGCTGCGGCATCGGGTCCTCCTTGGCTCGGTTGGCGGTTCGTCCGGTTTACGGACCGAACCTCACAAAGGTTCGGTCCCAGAGTAGGCACGAAGCCGCGCGCTTGTGCGCACCACGCGCGCGTCGCGACCCGCAAGGGTTGTCTGCATGGAGGCGAGGAGAGAGGACGGGCAGGCGTTGCCGCTGGCCATGGGCGGCGCTTTCGCGCTGATCGCTGCGGCGCTGGCTCTGGTCGCGATTGCCGGCGCCGTGACCGGCAAGGGGAGGGCGCAGCGCGCGGCGGACCTGGCCGCGATCTCGGCCGCCCGCTCGATGCGCGACGACCTGCCCCGGTTGCTCTCGCCGCCGACCCTGCCAAACGGGCTGCCGAACCCGGGCCACCTCGAGAAGGCCGGCTACCTGGCCCGCGCGCGGGAAGCCGCGCTCGACGCGGCCGCGGCCAACGGGGTCGCCGCGACGCACCTGCATGTCACATTCCCCGACGGAGCCTCGTTCTCACCGCTGCAAGCCAAGGCCGTCGTGGTCGGCGATCTCGAAGTTGGCGAGCGACACGGGCGCACCGAAGCATCTGCAGTCGCCGAAGCCGGATCGTCGTCCGCGGCCTCCGGCGCGATGCCGGCGACCGCGAGCGGAGGCGGATACAGCGGCCCACTCGTCTATCGCCAGGGCCACGGGATGCGACCCGATGTCGCCGCTGCCTTTGACCGCATGGCCGCCGCCGCTGCCGGCGCGGGTATCACGCTGATCGTCAACTCGGCTTTCCGCTCCGATGCCGAACAGGCGGCCCTCTTCGCCGCCCATCCCGACCCGAAATGGGTGGCGCCGCCGGGGCAGTCGCTGCATCGCTGCGCCACCGAGCTCGATCTCGGGCCCGAAACGGCCTACGGCTGGCTGGCGGCGAACGCCGGGCGCTTCGGCTTCGTCCAGCGCTACAGCTGGGAGGCCTGGCATTACGGCTTTACGGCCGGACCCCCGCCCTGCTCGCAGGCGGGCAACTCGGTGGGCGGTTCGGATACCGCGGGCGGGGGGGACGGCGCTTTCTCCGGAGGCGAAGGCCTGCCCGCCTTCGTCCCGGCTCGCTTCCGCACGCCCCTGCTCCGAGCCGCCACCCACTGGAACGTCTCGGCGGCCCTGCTCGCCGCCCAGTTGATGGCGGAGTCCAACTTCGATCCCTATGCGAGCTCGCCCGCCGGCGCCCAGGGCATCGCCCAGTTCATCCCGAGCACCGCTGCCGCTTACGGCCTGCGCGATCCCTTCAATCCGGTGGAAGCGATCGATTCCGAGGCTCACCTGATGTCGGACCTGATCCGCAAGTTTGGCTCCTCCCAGCTCGCCCTTGCCGCCTACAACGCCGGCCCCGCGCCGGTCGAAGCCTGCCACTGCATCCCCGCGATCCCCGAGACCGCGGCCTATGTGAGCCGCATCCTCGCCCTGCTCGGCGGGGCCGGAGCGCTCGCAGCGCCAACCTTCGAAGTGCGGTTGGTGGCATGAGCCTCCTCGTCAAGGAGAATCCCACGGTGGAGCGGATTCCACTACGTCGTGCATCAATACACCCAAAGGTGTATCTTGATCCCATGACGCGAACGAATATCGAGATCGACGACCTGCTGGTCGATCGCGCGATGCGCCTCTACCGGCTGCGCAGCAAGCGCGAGGCCGTCGACCTGGCTCTGCGCCGGCTCGTCGGCGAGCCGATGAGCCGCGAGGAGGCACTCGCGACCGAGGGAACCGGCTGGGCCGGCGACCTCGGCGAGATTCGTCTGCGAGAAGAGATCCCGGGCCGGTGATCCTCGTCGACAGCTCCGCCTGGGTCGAGTTCCTGCGGGCCACCGGCAGCCCCGCGCACCTGCGGCTGCGCGCGGCGCTGCAGGGCGCAACCGAGCTGGCGTGCACCGACGCGATCGTGATGGAGATCCTCGCCGGCGCGCGCGACGAGGCCGATCGCGACCGGTTGCGACGGCTGCTGTACGGCCTGGAGTTCCTCGCGGTGGAGGGCCCGGCGGACTACGAGAGCGCGGCGGAGCTCTACCGGCTGTGCCGCCGCGGTGGCGAGACTCCGCGCAAGCTCACCGATTGCCTGATCGCCGCCGTTGCGATTCGCAACGATGCCGAGCTGCTCTGCGAGGACGCCGACTTCCTAGCCATCGCCCGCCATGCGCCGCTGCGGCTCGCGGCGCGATAGCCACCGCCACCGCATCGCTGGGGCCCGATCGGGTATCGAGATACTGGATGTCGATGCGACGCCTAGCCCTCGGCGCGATTTGCGCCGCGATTGTCCTCATCGCCGTCTCGCCGGCACGGCATGCGGCTGGCGCCGGGGGGTCCGCCCCCAGCTGCGCGGAAGGCCCGCGACGGGTCGGGGGAACGATCGTCGGCACGCCCTGCGATGACACGATCGTCGTGCCGCCGGGCGTCGCGGAGGCGAAGGGTGGAGGGGGCGACGACACGATCGTTGCCGCGCCGATCGCCGCCGCGGACTCCTGTCCGGAAGGCTGCCGCCTCGGCATCGGCAGCCAGACGTTCGAAGGCGGGCCCGGCAACGACGTCGTCTACGGCGAGCGAGGCAACGACCGGCTCTTCGGCGGCGAAGGGGACGACCAGCTCTTCGGCGGCATCGGCGACGACCTGCTCGAGGGAGGGCCCGGTGACGACCGGCTCTCCGGCGGCTTCGGCGCCGACTCGATCGACGGCGAAGGCGGCAGCGACTACGTCCGCGGTGACGGCACCCTCGACCGGATCTTCGATACCGGCAGCAGCGGCAACGACACGCTCAGCTACTCGACCGGCGTCACACCCGGATTCTTCGACAATCACAGCTTCGATCCGACCGCGTCCAAAGGGCTGCCGCCGCTCAACGGCGAACGCGGCGTCTACCTCGACCTCGCCGGGACCGTCGGCGACAACGGCGTCGCCCCCTTTGGCGGTGGGGTCGACGAAGTCGAAGCGGGGGCCTTCGAGACCGTGATCGGCACCCCTTTCTCCGATTACATCGTCGGCTCGGAAGCCGGCGAGACGATCTACGGCGGCGGCGGTGCCGACGCGATCCTCGGCCGCGGCGGCAACGACACGCTGCGCGGCGGTGCCGACGGCGACCATCTCGATGGCGGCACCGGCAACAACGACATCGACGGTGGGCCGGGCAGCGACCACTGCGAGGGCGCCGCGACCGAAACGAGCTGCGAGTCGGCGACGAACAAAGGCGGTGTGATCGTCCGCGACCCGAGCAAGATCGTCGCCGGGCTGATGGCGCCGGAATACGGCGGCGGCGCTCAGCTCTATCTCGCCGGCAGCGATGCGACCGACAAGGTCACGGCCTCTTACTCGCCCGGTCCTCCCGCCAGCGTCACCTTTCAGCTGGGTGCCGGCTCAGCACCGTTCGATACGGCCGCCTCGGCCGCCGGAGGGTGCGAACCGCCCTCGGGCAATGCTGTCATCTGCCCCTTGGCCAAGCCGCTCGACTCGATCGTCCTCGCCGGGCTCGGCGGCGACGACACCATGACTGCCAGCGGCTTCCCGGCCTCGGTCGGCGTGATCCTTGCCGGCGGTGAGGGCAGTGATTCGCTCACCGGAGGCGAAGAAAGCGAAGACGTCCTCGCCGACGGCCCGGACCTAAGCGGGCCGGGCAACGACACCCTGACCGCGCTTGGCCGCGACGATGCGCTGCTCAACAACGGTGGCGCCGATCACCTCTTCGGCGGCAGCGGCAACGACCTCTTCCTCTCCGACTCGATCTGCGACGGCGACGTGCTGGACGGCGGTGCCGGCAGCGAACGCGACAACGCTTCCTGGGCGAAGTTCGGCTCCGGCATCGAGGCGCGGATCGAACCCGGGGACGCCGGCGAACCGGGAGCCGATGGGGCGCCCGAATGCCCGGGTGGCACCCTCGACAAGCTCGAAGGGATCGAGGACCTGGAGGGGACGACCTCGGGCGACGTCCTCTACGGCGGCTCCGGCCCGAACCAGCTGCTCGGCTGGGAAGGCTCCGACAAGTACTTCGCCGGTGCCGGAAGCGACGTGATCCTCGCCAACTCCGGCGACTACGACCCGACGATCGATTGCGGCGCCGATGTCGACCGGGCGCTGATCGACCATCCCGTCCTCGAACCCCACGACGTCGCCGCGGCGGACTGCGAGGAAGTACAGGAGGCCGATCGCAACAGCTTCAGGTTCGAAACCCTGCCGCCGCCGCCGAAGCCAGCTGCCGAACCGCCGAGCGAGCCAAGCCCGGCCGGCGGCGGTGCGCACAAACCCGTTCCACATCCGCGTCCGCCGAGTCCCTGCCTTGCCGGTGGCAAGCCCGGTGTGCTGCGCTGTGCGGTGCGGCCTCGAAATCTCGGCTTCGGCGGGCTGGGCCGCGTCAACGGGATCCGCTGGCTGCACTGGGGCTCTCGCCGCGCAACCGGGTTCGGACGCCTCACGATCACCGCAGGGTGCTGCGGGGGCGACGTGGTGGCGGCCCGGGTCCGCGCCGGCGGGCTCAAATCGTGCAACTCGCGCCGCTGGTACACCCGCCTCAGCGTCGCCTATGGCCGCGGCTACCGCAAGTCCCTCCTGCGCCGGGCGCTCGGCGCAACCCCCTGCGGGTAAACTGGCGAGCGATGGCAAGCGTCGAGGTTCAGGGAGTCGAGGGGATGCAGGCCCTGCTCGGCCGGGAGATCGGCCCGAGCGAGTGGCGCACCGTCACCCAGGAGGACATCGACACCTTCGCGGCCCTCTCGGGCGACGACCAGTGGATCCACGTCGACATCGAGCGGGCCAAGGCCGAGAGCCCCTTCGGCACGACGATCGCCCACGGCAACCTCACCCTCTCCCTCGTCGACGGCTTCCGCAAGCAGCTGATCTCCTCGACCGGCTTCGCCCTCGGCGTCAACTACGGCTGGGACAAGATCCGCTTCCCGGCCCCGGTCCCGGTCGACTCCAAGGTCCGCGGCCGGGCCGAGGTCGTATCCGTCGACGAGAAGGGCGGCGGCTGGTGGCAGGTGGTGACCCGCTTCACGCTCGAGGTGGAGGGCAACGAGAAGCCCTGCTTCGTCGGCGACAGCGTCACCCGCGTGATGGCGCCCGTCGGCTGACGGTTCCAGGTCATACAAAGAGACTGAATTGGCGGCGATTAAGTCATGTCACCCCGCGGACCAGGAATGGGTCAGAGGCGCCTGCTAGATTCCCCGTCGGGTCGACCATTTGGCGGCTCGATCTGCGCACACCGGATGTGGTGGATCACATAGCTCGGACCGGAAGGTCGGGCACTACCTGCGGGCTCAAGCCCGAGGAGGAATGACATGAAGACCGTAGAGGTCACGTTTAGCGGCGTTGAAGCCGCGCGTCGTCAGCAAAACTCAGTGGACGAGAAGCGAGGCATCGTCCGCCATATATTTGACGTTCCGGCTGCGAACATCAGCGCAGATGTGCTGGTGGGTCTAGACGGCCCGAATCCGAGGACGCCTAACACCCGCAAGAAGGCCGCCAAGCAGCTAAAGGGGAGTCTTCTCGGGGACGACAAGAGCACCGTTGGCGCATTTCACCTGGCCCACTCGGGGGTTCGTGGAATTGTCCGCACCTTCGAGCGGATCGATGACACGACCTACCGCGCCAAATTTGAGACCGGCTCAGATTTCAAGTCGGAGGACCACGGAATCGCCAATGGGCTCCACACGATCGCCGTCATCAAGGAGGCTATGGAAGAGGGCGAGATTCCTCCAGAACAGTACGTAACGTTCACCTTGATCGAAAACGTTGATCGGAAGTTGGTCCCGTACGTGGCCGAGGGCCTCAATACGAGCATCCAAGTGTCGGAGGAGTCGATCATCAACCTCGGAGAGGCTTTCGAGCCGTTCAAGGTGGAGATCGCGAAGTCCTCTTACGCCGATCTAATCGGTTGGCATGAGAACGAGGATGGCCAATACGACGCACGCGACATTTTCGCCGTCCTCACCGCCCTCAACATTGAGCGCTTTCCAAACGATGAGAAGGATCGCCATCCACTGGAGAGCTACGAGAAGCAGTCAGCGTGCATCTCAGCGTTCAATAACGAATACAAGGTCAAGGGTCCGGCAACGTCGTATCATGAGTTGATCCCTATTCTCCGAGAGGGTCTTTACCTCTACGACACGATCCGCAGTGAAGCGGGGGAGCGCTACAAGGAATCCCAGCCCAACGGCAAGCCAGGAGGCCTGTCAATTATGGAGGCGCGTCACCGCAAGGACGGTGAAACGATTCCGGACGTATGGGAGTTCCCATTCATTTCGGACAGCGAGCCCAGCGTTAGAAGGGGAACCTACCGGCTTGCAAAGGGCGTTTCCTTTGCCATGCTTGCAGCCTTCCGGAACTTTGTCGAGTACGACTCAAAAGAGGGGGTGATGCGCTGGACTGGAGGTTTCGACACGGTCCTTGAGCAGTGGCAGGCGCTGGGAGGGAAGATGATGGTGAGCGCGATTGAGGCGTCGAAGACGGTCAACTACAACCCGAACGCCGTCGGGAAGAACAGGCCTCTCTGGCGATCTCTTCACCAGACGGTAGAAAATGAGCGTCTTCGACGGGAACTCATGGAGGCCCGAGCCTGAGCTCCCGCGACGCAGCGGGCGGACCGATCGGCCCGCCCGCTGTTCATGCGGTGGACAATGTATCTCCGCCGAATCGCCTGCCATGCTCGGCGAGTGGCGCAGACAAAAGCTATCTACTACCGCGACAAGCGCGGAGCCGAACCGGTCGGCCGATTCATCGACGGGCTTCCGGCGAAGCGGGCCGCCAAGATCGATGATTACGTCGAGGAGCATCTGAACGGCAGGCCGCCCGATGCCCCGCCTCCAGAGTTCCCAATTACCTCGCAGATCGAGGGCGAGCTACGCGAGTTGCGGGTTCGCTTCGCCAATACGCGCTACCGAATCCTTTACCAGCGCTCCGGCAACCTCATCGTGCTGCTGCACGCGTTCGAGAAGGACACCGGTGCCGTGCCGGCTGCCGAGAAGGAGACGGCGAAACGCCGCATGGGCGATTTCAGGCGACGGATGGATGCAAAGCCACGAGTGCCTCCACGGGCGGCGGGTCAAGACGCTCCACCTGTCAGTCGGAGAAGCAGTTGACATATTTATCTATTTAGATAAACTCATCGCCATGAGCGCCAAGGCCGACAGCCACATCAGTCCGACGGGAAAGCCCACTACCGAGGCGGCACAAAGCCGCGCGCGGCGCAGCGGGGGGTACCGCGAGGCCCGCGACGAGTACACCGCGATCCGCGCTCTGCGCAAGAAGAATTGGATCGCCGCCCATATCCGAGAGCGCCGCTACGAGTTGGATCTGACCCAACAGGAGGTCGCGGAGCGAGCCGAAACCTCCCACTCCTTCATCTCTAAAGTCGAGGGTGGCGATCACATCCCAACGATTCCTGTGCTCAAGTGCATCCTTGCCGTGCTGGACGAGGAGTTGCTAATAGGCATCGAGCGCCAGGTTCCCGACGAGGAGCCAGAGCGAGAGGTTGCGCCCGTCCCGAAGCTCGCTGCGGCCTGAGCGGTCGTCAGTGTTGGTCGCAGTTCAGCAAGTTAGGGCGTTCCAAAAATACGTTATCGGCTGAGCGCTGCCCCTCAGCCGATCTCGAAGTCAGGCGGGCTCCTGTAGGCGGTCGAGGGCGTCGATCGTGTGAGCGCACGCCCGCGCGGCCTCGGCCCCCTTGGTTTCCAGATGCTCGAAGAAAAAGGCACGATGCGTCTCGTGCTCGTGAAATTGGTGCGGGGTGAGGACCGCTGAGATAACCGGGACGCCGGTGTCAAGCTGGACCCGCATCAGCCCGCTGATCACCGCGTCGGCGACGAACTCATGCCGGTAGATGCCGCCGTCGACGACGAGGCCGGCGGCGACGATCGCGTCGTAGGTGCCGCTTTGCGCGAGTCGCATCGCATGCAGGGGAATCTCGAAGGCCCCGGTCACCTCGAAGAAGTCGATTTGGGACATCCCGATTCCGAGCTGCTCGATCTCGGCGACGAACGTCGACCGGCTCTGGTCAACGAGATCCTTGTGCCAGCACGACTGGACGAAGGCAACGCGGCGGCTGCTCTCGGTTTCCCGGTCGGAATGCCTTTCACCCATTGCGCTTGCTCCTCTCCGTTCATCTGCATGCGCCCGCCGGCCGGCGGGCGCCTTCGTCACTTCTGGGCTACTTGACGGTGAGCACGCCTTCCATGCCAGCTTCCCTGTGGCCGGGGACTGTGCAGAAGTAGTGGTAGGTGCCCGGCTTGAGGTTGACCGTGGTCGAGTCTTCGCCGCCGGCGATCAGTTCGGTTGCGCCCACTTCTTCGCCGCTCGAGCTTTCGATCGCGACGTCGTGGGTCAGTTCCTGCGGGTTGTTGAAGTCGACCGTCACCTTGCCGGCTTTGGCCGTCGCGGTCTTCGTCGTGTAGGCGAGTTCGCCGTTGGGGTCGGCTTCGATCTTCAGGGTCGAACCGCCGCCGCCGCTTTCTTCCTTGGCACCGCCCGAGGCGCCGCTGCTGGATTCGCTCCCGCTCGTCGCTGTCGTGGTGGAGCTCGATTCGCTGCTGCTTCCACAGGCGACGAGGGCGACCGATGCGAGGGCTAGTGCGAGAAGCGCCGCGACCTTCTTCATGACCGGGAATCCTTTCCTAGGGGAAGAACGCTCTGGGGGGACTGTAGCTTGCATACGGGAGCGCGGCGGGCGCGGTTCAGCGGCCCTCGAACTCGGGGGTGCCGCCGCCGAAGAAGGCCTCGACGCCGCTCCGCAGGTCCTCGGTCGCCATGCTATCGGCGATTCCGTGTCGCTCCAGCTGCAGGTGCTCGGTCAGGGTGTGCTCGATGCTGCCGCCGACGAGCGTCTTCGCCATCCGCACGTAGTGGGGGGCCTTCGCCGCCAGCTTCTCGGCCTTTGCCCGTGCCCGCTCGATCAGCTCGTCCGGGGCTACGACCTCGGCCACCAGCTTCTCCGCCAGGGCGTCCTCGGCACTCATGTTGGGGTCGTCGAGGAGGATCTCCAGCGCCCGGCTCGGCCCGACCACGCGGGGCAGGAAGTAGGTCATGCCGCCATCGGGGGAGGCGCCGATGCGGCCGTAGGCGCAGGCGAAGAAGGCGGCCTCGGAGGCGATCCGGGTGTCGCAGGCGAGCGCCAGCGAGAAGCCCGCACCGGCGGCCGGCCCGTTGACCGCGGCGATCACCGGGTAGGGGATCCGGCGCAGGTCGACGATCGCCGCGTGCAGCGCCTCGGCGCCGCGGCGCACTTCGGAGGGCAGGTCGATCTCCTCGTCGGATACGCCCTTCTGGAACCAGTTGACGTCGCCGCCGGCGCAGAAGGCCTTGCCGGCGCCGGTGACGATCAGCGCCCGCAGCGGCGCCCGGTCGGCCAGCCAGGAGAAGGCGACGGTCAGCTCGCCGATCATCTCCGGGCTCATCGCGTTGAAGGCGTCGGGCCGGTTGAGGGTGAGGGTGCCGATCGAGCCGTCGATCTCGATCCGCAGGGTGTTCAGCTCGGGCGGGTTCATGTCGGCTGCAGCCTACCCTGTGTACGCATGGACGAAAGGATCCGCGAGCTCCCCGACGCCCCCGGCGTCTACCTCTTTCACGCCGCCGACGGCGAGATCCTCTACGTCGGCAAGGCGCGCTCGATCCGCAAGCGGGTCGCTTCGCATTTCTCCGGCGGCGAGACCAGGCTCACCTCGCGCGTCGACCGGATCGAGTGCCTCGTCACCTCGACCGAGGCCGAGGCGCTGCTGGCCGAGCAGAGCTTCATCAAGCGCCACCGGCCGCGCTTCAACATCCGCCTGCGCGACGACAAGTCCTACCCCTACGTTTGCGTCAGCCTCGACGAGGACTACCCGCGGGTCTACTTCACCCGCGAGAAGCACCGCGCCGGCCGCGCCTACTTCGGCCCCTTCTCCAGCGCCAAGCGGGTGCGCGAGACCCTCGACCTGCTCGGCAAGCTCTTCCAGTTCCGCACCTGCGAGGGGGCCGAGCCCGGCCGCCGCTCGGGCAGCCCCTGCCTCGACTACTTCATCAAGCGCTGCGGGGCGCCCTGCGTCGGCTACGTCAGTCAAGACGAGTATCGCCGCAACGTCGACGCGATCGTCGACTTCCTCTCCGGCCGCTACCGCCAGGTCGAGGCCGACGAGCAGGCGAAGATGGACGAGGCCGCCGCGGCGCGCGAGTTCGAGCGCGCCGCCCTGCACCGCGACCGGCTGAAGGCGATCCAGTCGCTGTTCGAGCGCCAGCGCGTCGCCGGCGGCTCGGTCGGCACCGCCGACCTGATCGGCGTCGCCGCCGAGGGGGCCGACGCCAACGCCCAGGTCTTCCAGGTCCGCGACGGCATCCTCGCCGAGCGCCAGAGCTTCTACCTCGACAACCAGGCCGAACGCGACCTGGCCGAGGTGGCGGAGGAGTTCGTCGGCCAGTACTACTCGGCCTCGCCGGCAGTGCCGCGGACGATCGTCGTCGGCCCCTACCTGGGCGATCGGGTCGAGCTGCTCGAGGCGGCGCTGAGCGAGCGGCGCGGCGGCGCCGTCGAGGTGCGGGTGGCCGAGCGCGGCGACAAGCGGCGCCTGCGCGAGCTGGCCGAGCGCAACGCCCGCCTCGCCCTCGACCAGGACCGCCTGCGCCGCGAGCACCGCCGCCAGCGCCGGGTCGAGTCGCTCGCCAGCCTGCGCGAGGCGCTCGCCATGCAGGAGCTGCCGGTGCGGATCGAGGGCTTCGACATCTCCAACCTCGGCGGCGAGCACACCGTCGCCTCGATGGTCGTGTTCGAGGGCGGTGCGACCAAGAAGGCCGACTACCGCCGCTTCCGCGTGCGGGGCGAGAACGGCGACGGGCGGGGCGCCGGGCCCGACGACTTCGCCTCGATGGAGGAGATCCTCGGGCGGCGGATGAACCGCTACCTCGAGCAGGCCGACCTCTCGCCGCACGACGGCAAACGCGATGCCAGCTTCGCCTCGTTGCCCTCGCTGATCGTGATCGACGGCGGCAAGGGGCAGCTCTCGTCCGGGATGCGGGCGCTGCGGCCCTTCGTCGAGCGGGGGGTCGCGGTGGTCGGCCTGGCCAAGCGCCTCGAGGAGGTCTACGTGCCGGGGCGCGCAGCGCCGATCGACCTGCCGGCTGAGTCGGAGGCCTCGAAGCTGCTGCAGCGGGTCCGGGACGAGGCCCACCGCTTCGCGATCGAGCACCACCGCGGCCGCCGCGACCGAGCGATGACCGGCTCCGTGCTCGACGGGCTGAAGGGCATCGGGCCCGTCCGCAAGCGGGCGCTGCTCCAGCACTTCGGCTCTCCAGAGCGCTTTGTCGCCGCTTCCCGCGAGGAACTCGAAATGGTGCCCGGCGTGCCTGGCAAGGTAGCCCGTGAGATCCACGAGCAACTCAACAGGACTGGCTGATGGCAGGCACCGGAGAAGCCGAGGGATTGGAGGCGGAGCAGGTGGAGGGGTCGCCCTCCCGCGAGGTGACCCTGGTCGTGATCACCGGCCACTCCGGCGCCGGCAAGTCGGAAGCGATCGCCGCCTTCGAGGACGGCGGCTACTTCTGCGTCGACAACCTGCCGCCGCGGATGATCGAGAGCCTCGGCGAGCTCTTCCGCCACGAGGGCAGCGGGGTCGAGTGCGCGGCCGTCGTCTCCGACGTGCGCGGCGGCGACTACTTCGACGAGCTGCTGCAGGTGCTCGACGACCTCGAGGCCGACGGGCTGAAACCGACCGTGCTCTTCCTCGAGGCCGACGAGGAGACCCTGGTCGACCGCTACAAGGAGACGCGCCGCCGCCACCCGCTGGCGCCGGAAGGGCGGATCGTCGACGGGATCCGCGCCGAGCGCGAGCTGCTGGCGCCGCTGCGCGAGCGGGCCGACATGGTGATGGACACCAGCGATCTGACCGGCGGCATGCTGCGCCGCCGCATCGCCGAGGAAATGCTCGGCGGCCAGGAGGGCGGCAAGATGGCGCTCACCCTGCTCACCTTCGGCTTCAAGAACGGGCCGCCGCGCGACGCCGACCTCACCCTCGACGTGCGCTTCCTGCCCAACCCCCACTACGTCGATGATCTTCGTCCGCTGACCGGGCTCGACGAGCGGGTGCGCGAGTACGTCGAGGCGGGGACCCAGGCGGGCGAGTTCTACGGGCGCCTGCTGCCGCTGCTCGAGTTCCTCGTCCCCGCCTACGTAGCAGAGGGCAAGAGCCACCTGACGATCGCGGTCGGCTGCACCGGTGGCCGCCACCGCTCGATCACCGTGGCCGACCGGATCCGCCGCGAGCTCGACGGCCGCGACGACGTCGTGGTCCACATGAAGCACCGAGACGCCGAACTCGACTGAGCGACCCTAGAATCGCCCCGGCCTTGGCTGATTCCGTCATATCGATCCGCGGCCTGCGCAAGAGCTATGGGGAGTTCGAGGCGGTGCGGGGGATCGATCTCGAGGTCCAGTCGGGGGAGGTCTTCGCCTTCCTCGGCCCCAACGGGGCCGGCAAGACGACCACGGTCGAGATTCTCGAGGGCTACCGCAAGCGCAGCGGGGGGGAGGTCACAGTGCTGGGCGAGGACCCGCAGCACGGCGACCGCGCCTGGCGCGAGCGGATCGGCATCGTCCTGCAGAGCAGCCGCCTCGACCCCTACCTGACCGTGCGCGAGTCACTCGGGCTCTACGCCGGCTACTACAGCGCCCCGCGGCCGGTCGACGAGGTGGTCGAGCTGGTCGGCCTGGCGGGCAAGGCCGGCGCGCGCACCGGCAGCCTCTCCGGCGGCCAGCAGCGCCGCCTCGACGTCGGCATGGCGCTGGTCGGCGATCCCGAGCTGCTCTTCCTCGACGAGCCGACCACCGGCTTCGACCCCTCGGCGCGGCGCCAGGCCTGGGAGACGATCGCCGGCCTGCGCGACCTCGGCAAGACCGTCTTCCTGACGACTCACTACATGGACGAGGCGCAGCGGCTAGCCGACCGGGTGACGATCATCTCGCGCGGACAGATCGTGGCGAGCGGCACGCCGGAGGATCTCGGCAACCGCGAGAGCCTGCCGACGACGATCAGCTACCGCCTCGGCGGCGAGGAGGTCTCGGTCGAGACGAGGACTCCGGTGGCCGATCTGCACGAGCTGACCGGGCGCGCGGTCGAGCAGGGCCTGGAGCTGGAGGGGCTGGAAGTGACGCGGCCCAACCTCGAGGACGTCTACCTCTCGCTCACCGCGGATGGCGACTCGGAATGAGCGGCTTGGCCCTCTTCGCGCATCAGTTCCGCTACGACCAGAAGGCCTTCTGGCGCAATCCCGCCTCGGTCTTCTTCACGGTGATGTTCCCGGTCGTCCTGCTGCTGATCTTCGCCACCGTCTTCGGCGGCCAGACGGTCGACGTCCGCGGCGGGATCAAGACCACGGCCTACTACGTGCCGGCGATCATCACCCTGGCGGTGATCTCGGCGACGATGCAGTCGCTGGCGATGTCGCTGGTGATCGCCCGCGAGGACGGCCGGCTGAAGCGCGGCCGCGGCACCCCGATGCCGGCCTGGGTCTTCATCGCCGGCCGGGTCGGCAACTCGGCCGTGGTGGCGCTGCTGATGCTGGCGCTGCTGGCCGTGATCGGCCGCGTCCTCTACGGGGTGGCGATCCCCTGGGGTCAGATGCCGGCGATCGTCGTCACCCTGCTGATCGGCGCGGCGGCCTTCTGCTGCCTCGGCATCGCCCTCACCGCGGCGATCCCCTCCCAAGACGCGGCGGCGCCGATCGTCAACGCCCTGCTGCTGCCGCTCTACTTCCTCTCCGGCGTCTTCATCCCCGATGACCAGCTGCCCAACGGCGTCATCCACTTTGCAGACATATTCCCGATCCGCCATTTCTTCGAGGCCTTCTTCGACGTCTACGACCCGGGCGGGGCCGGAGGCGGCCTGCAATGGGGGAACCTCGCGATCGTCGCGATCTGGGGCGTCGCCGGCCTGCTGCTCTCGATCCGCTTCTTCCGCTGGACCCCGCGCGGCGGCTGATCCGCCCGCCCGTATAGCCTCCCTGCCCGAATGCTTCATCACGTTCTACTGGAGGTCTCCGACCTCGAGCGGAGCGCGTCGTTCTACGACTCGCTGCTCGCACCCCTTGGCTGGCGGCGCCATTTCGAGGAGGACGAGACGATCGGCTGGGGCATCGCCAAGCCGGTCTTCTTCATCGCCGCCCACCACGAACCCAAGGCCGGCTTCGGCCTGCTCAGCTTCTCCGGTCTCGGGATCGTCGCCGTCAAGGCGGCCTGGGAAGGCGGGATGATCGCCGGCGGCACCAAGGTCTCGGAGCCGGGCGAGCGCCGCTCCTACGGCTCCGGCTCCTACTCCGCCTTCCTCAAGGATCCCGACGGGTACGAGATAGAGATCACGATCGGCAGCGACTAGACGAAGCTCGGTTGCCGACGCGTGGTGGCGCTCCATAACATCGGCACATCTCCCCAAAAACACTCCAGGAGGGTTGACTCAGATGGCTGTGAAGGTCGGCATCAACGGTTTCGGGCGAATCGGGCGCAACGTCTTCCGCGCGGCGCAGGCCGCCGGAGCCGACCTCGAGTTCGTCGCGGTCAACGACCTGACCGATCCGGCGACGCTCGCCCACATGCTCAAGTACGACTCGATCCTGGGTCGCTTCCCGGGCGAGGTGAAGCTCGAAGGCGAGACGATCTCCGTCGACGGCACCCCGCTCAAGGTCCTCTCCGAGCGCGACCCCGCGGCGCTTCCCTGGGCCGACCTCGGCGTCGAGGTCGTGATCGAGTCGACCGGTTTCTTCACCGGCCGCGAAGACGCCGCCAAGCACCTCGCCGCCGGCGCCAGAAAGGTGATCATCTCGGCGCCGGCCAAGGACCCCGACGTGACCGTCGCGCTCGGCGTCAACTTCGATCGCGACTACGATCGCGAGAAGCACCAGATCATCTCCAACGCCTCCTGCACGACGAACTGTCTGGCGCCGCTGGCCAAGGTGCTGAACGACGAGTTCGGGATCGAGATGGGGCTGATGACGACGATCCACGCCTACACGGCCGACCAGCGCCTGCAGGACATGCCGCACAAGGACCTGCGCCGGGCGCGGGCGGCGGCGATCAACCTGATCCCGACCACGACCGGCGCGGCGAAGGCGGTGGGCCTCGTCCTGCCGGAGCTGAACGGCAAGTTGAACGGCCTCTCGGTGCGGGCGCCGGTGGTCACCGGCTCGGTCGTCGATCTCGTCTTCACGCCGTCCAGCCCGACCGACGTCGATTCCGTCAACGCGGCGGTCAGGGCGGCCGCAGAGGGACCGCTGAAGGGGATCCTCAGCTACACCGAGGACCCGATCGTCTCCACCGACATCGTCGGCGATCCGCACTCCTCGATCTTCGACGCCGGCCAGACGATGGCGATCGGCGACGGCAGGATGATCAAGGCGGTCTCCTGGTATGACAACGAGTGGGGCTACTCCAGCCGCTGCGTCGAGCTGGCCGGCAAGGTCCTCTGATCCCGTCAGGGTCGGAGCCGTGAGCTTCTCCAAGGCAAGCGTCCGCGACGCGGAGGTCGCCGGCAAGCGTGTCCTGGTCAGGGTCGACTTCAACGTGCCGCTGGACGGCGGCCGAGTCGCCGACGACACGCGGATCCGGGCGGCGCTGCCGACGATCGCGCTGCTGCGCGAGCGGGGCGCCTCGCTGGTCCTGGTCTCGCACCTGGGGAGGCCGAAGGGCAAGGTCGACACGGCGCTCTCGATGAAGCCGGTGGGCGAGCGGCTCGCGGAGCTGCTCGGCACCCCGGTTCGCCAGGCTGCCGCGGTCGTGGGGGAGGGAGCGAAGACGATGGCCGAAGGGCTGGGCCCGGGCGACGTGCTGCTGCTCGAGAACGTGCGCTTCGAGGCGGGGGAGACCGAGAACGACCCGGGCCTCGCCGCCGGCCTCGCCGAGCTGGCAGACCTCTACGTCAACGACGCCTTCGGCGCCGCCCACCGCGCTCATGCCAGCACCGCCGGGGTCGCCGCGCTGCTGGCCGGCTACGCCGGGCTGCTGCTCGAGCGCGAGGTGACCGAATTGATGCGGGTGGTCGAGGACCCGAAGCGGCCCCTCGTAGTCGTCCTCGGCGGCGCCAAGGTGACCGACAAGGTCGGCGTGATCGACCGCTTCCTCGAGATCGCCGACGAGATCCTGATCGGTGGCGCGATGTGCTTCAGCTTCTTTCGCGCCGGGGGGATCGCCACCGGCGACTCGCTGGTCGAGGAGGAGGGCGTGAAGCTCGCCGCCGAGGCCCTGCGGCGGGCCGAGGGCTCGGACTGCGAGCTGCGCCTGCCGGTCGACCTGGTGCTGGGGGAAGCGTTCGACGCCGGGACGGAGGTGCGTCCAAGCGACGGCGTCGAGGTGCCGGACGGCTGGATGGGGCTCGACATCGGGCCACGCAGCTCCGACGCCTACGCTGAGGCGATCGTCTCGGCCGGCACGGTGCTCTGGAACGGGCCGATGTGCGCCTTCGAGCTGGCGCCGTTCGCCACCGGCACCCGCGCCGTCGCCGCAGCGGTGGCGGAAGCACCGGGAACGACCGTGATCGGCGGTGGCGACTCGGTCGCCGCGCTGCAACAGTTCGGGCTGGCCGACAAGGTGGACTGGCTCTCGACCGGAGGAGGAGCATCGTTGGAGCTGCTGGAGGGAAAGAGGCTGCCGGGCGTGGAGGCGCTGCGCGATGCCTGAGCGCACGCCGTACATCGCCGCCAACTGGAAGATGCACAAGACGGCCGCCGAGGCGGGCGAGTTCGTCGACGCGCTGCTGCCACAGATCGCGGCGACGCAGAGCGACGTGGTGATCTGTCCGCCGTTCACCGCGCTCAGCGCCGTGGTCGAGCGCCGCTACGGCACCGCCGTCAGGGTCGCCGCCCAGAACATGCACGAGGAGGAGGCCGGCGCCTTCACCGGCGAGGTCTCGGCGCCCATGTTGGTCGAGCTCGACGTCGAGGCGGTGGTCCTCGGCCACTCCGAGCGCCGCCGGTACTTCGGCGAGAGCGACGAGGCGCTGGCCCGCAAGGTCCGGGCCGCGCTCACCGCCGGCCTGGAGCCGATCCTCTGCGTCGGCGAGAGCGAGGAGGCGCGCGACGCCGAGCAGACCGAGGCGGTGCTGGAGCGCCAGCTGCAGGCCGACCTCGCCGCCGTCGAGAGCACCGAGCTGAACCGGGTCGTGGTCGCCTACGAGCCGATCTGGGCGATCGGCACCGGACGCACCGCGACGCCCGAGCAGGCGCAGGAGGCGTGCGGCTTCATCCGCGACCTGCTGCGCGAGCGCGGCGCCGTCGCCGACGAGGTGCGGATCCTCTACGGCGGCTCGGTCAAGCCGGCCAACGCGACTGAGCTGATGGCGCAGCCCGACATCGACGGGGCGCTGGTCGGCGGCGCGAGCCTCGATCCTGGTGACTTTGCGGAAATCGTGAAGGCGGCGGGTTGACGGCGCTTCCCGTCCCCTCGCTGGCGCTGGTCATCCTCGACGGCTGGGGACTCGCCGAGCCCGGCCCCGGCAACGCGATCTCCCTCGCCGAGACGCCCGTCTTCGACCGCCTCTGGAACGGCTTCCCCCACACCCAGCTCTCCGCCCAGGGGCGCGACGTCGGCCTCCCCGAGGGCCAGATGGGCAACTCCGAGGTCGGCCACCTCAACCTCGGCGCGGGCGCGATCGTCAAGCAGGATCTGACCCGGATCGACGATGCGATCGCCGACGGCAGCTTCTTCGAGAACGAGGCGCTGCTGGCCGCCTGCGAGAGCGCTCGCCGCAGCCCGCGCGGTCGCCTGCACCTGCTCGGCCTGGTCTCCGACGGCGGCGTCCATTCCGGCTGGGAGCACATCGAGGCGACGATCGAGCTGGCTTCGCAGGAGGGCGTCCCCGATGTCGTCTTCCACGCCTTCACCGACGGCCGCGACACGCTCCCGCACGGCGGGCGCGGCTACCTGCACGAGCTCGAGCGCTGGCTGCGCCGGGCCGGCCGCGTCGCCACGGTCGGCGGCCGTTATTACGCGATGGACCGCGACACGCGTTGGGAGCGGATCAAGCTCGCCTACGACGCGATCGTCCACGCCGAGGGCCTGCGGGCATCGAGCTGCGAGGAGGCGATCGCGGCCTCCTACGAGCGCGAGGAGACCGACGAGTTCGTCAAGCCGACCGTGATCGGCGACTACGACGGCGTCGCCGAGGGCGACGTCGGGATCTTCGTCAACTTCCGGCCCGACCGGGCGCGGGAGATGACCCGCGCCCTCGCCGAGCCCGGCTTCGACGAGTTCTCCCGAACCGGCGCGCCGGTCCTCGAGCTGACCACGATGACCTCCTACCGCAAGGGCTGGCCCCACCCGGTCGCCTTCCCCGAGGCACGGCCGAAGACGACCCTGGCAGAGACGATCTCCAAGGCCGGTGGGCGCCAGCTGCACGTCGCCGAGACCGAGAAGTACGCCCACGTCACCTACTTCTTCAACGGCGGCCGCGAGCAGGAGTGGGAGGGGGAGGAGCGTCACCTGGTCGACTCGCCGCGCGACGTGCCGACCTACGATCGCAAGCCCGAGATGAGCGCCCGCGCCGCCGCCGACACCTTCGTCGCCCACTGGTCCGAGGGCGACTACCGCTTCGGCATCGTCAACTTCGCCAACCCCGACATGGTCGGCCATACCGGCGTGATCCCGGCGGCGGTGGCTGCGGTGGAAGAGGTCGACGGCTGCCTCGGCGACGTGATCGAGGCGGTGAGCGCCAAGGGCGGTGCCTGCATGGTCACCGCCGATCACGGCAACTGCGACCACATGCTCGAGCCGGACGGCTCGCCCAACACGGCGCACTCGCTCAATCCGGTGCCGCTGATCGTGACCGCGGAGGGAGTGACGCTGCGCGACCACGGCATCCTCGCCGACGTGGCGCCGACGGCGCTGGAGCTTCTCGGGATTCCCCAGCCGGCGGCTATGACCGGCCGCTCCCTCATCGCCGCTCACACCTAAATGCACGCGCCGCTCGATGCATTGACCACACTCCCGTGTGCACAATCGATCGAACGGCGCGATGAGGATTGAGTCGGACAGACTGAGATTTGAGATTGAGGCGCGGGACGGAGCGGCGCGGACAGGGATGCTGCACACTGCGCACGGACCGGTCCAGACTCCGGCGTTCATCCCGCTGGCTACGAAAGGGACGGTGCGCGGCCTTGAGGCTCGCGAGGTAGCTGGGCTTGGCTACGAGATGGTGCTGGGGAACACGTATCACCTGTTCGTCTCGCCGAGGCCGGAGCGGATTGCCAAGGCTGGGGGGTTGCATGGGTTCATGGGGTGGGAGCGGGCTCTGATCACCGACTCGGGTGGGTTTCAGGTGTTCTCGTTGGCCCATGGCGGCGTCGCCAACGAGGTGAAGGGGAGCGGGCGGCAGGGAGGGGACCATGGCTCGGTGGTCTCGATCGAGGAGGAGGGCGTTCACTTCCGTTCCTACCGTGACGGCAGGAGGCTGTTCATCTCGCCGGAGGTCTCGATGCAGGTGCAGGCGGCGCTGGGGTCCGACATCGCGCTGGTCTTCGACGAGTGCACGCCTTTTCACGCCGATCGGGACTACACCGCCCGCTCGACCGAGCGGACGCATCGCTGGCTCGATCGCTGCCTCGCCTGGCACGGGGAGAATGGGCCGGCGCGGCAGGCCGTGTTCGGGATCGTCCAGGGCGGCGTCCACGAGGACCTGCGGCGCGAATCGGCTGAGTACGTCGCGGCGGCCGGGGTCGACGGCCTCGCGATCGGCGGCACGCTCGGCCGCGACAAGGCGGAGATGCGCGCGGTGCTGGCGATGACGGCACCGCTGCTGCCCGAGGCGGCGCCCAAGCACCTGCTCGGCATCGGCGAGGTCGACGACCTGCTCGCCGGCATCGCCCTCGGCCTCGATGTCTTCGACTGCGCCGTCCCCACTCGCCTCGCCCGCCACGGCGTCGCCCTCGTCCCCGACCCCGAAAACCGCTTCCGCCTCGATCTGCGCAAGTCCGGCCATGAAGGCGACCGCAGCCCGATAGCCGAGGGCTGCCCCTGCCCGGCCTGCCAGAACCACGACCGCGACTACCTGAGCTACCTCTCCCGAGCCGAGGAGCTGACCGCTGTCCGCCTGCTCTGCCTCCACAACCTCACATATCTGCAGGAGCTGATGACCCACGCTCGGACTGCCATCTCGGAGGAGCGCTTCAACAGCTACTCGACCACAGTCATTGAGGGCGCACCTCCCTGGGCGGCTATTCGGAGTTCTTTTTAACGAGGTCCTTGAATTCTTCGACGACCTTGTTGACCGAGTGTCCCGCGACTTCGTTGATCTTGACGCTGGTCGCCTTGTCGGTCGCGTAGATGACCGCGGCCGCCACGGCGGCGGCTATCAGGACCAGGGCGACCAGTGCCATCACGAACCTGGCGAAGCGGGAGAACGCTCCGCGCTTCTGCTGGGCCTGGACCGGGGGCGGGACCACGGGTGGTGGCTGCGGAGCGCGCGCGGCCGGGCGGCGCGTTTGCGACGGTGCCGGCCGGTACTCGGTCTGGGCCGTCTGGTCAAAGCGCCGGGTGGCGGTCTCGCCGCCGAGCATCCGGGTCGGCGTCTCGCCCTCGGCCAGCGGCAGGGTCACGTCGGTGCCGTCCATGCCCAGCTGGAGCCCCCCTGCGAGCTCGCCGGCGCTGGCGTAGCGGCGGGCCGGATCGCCCTCGAGCGCTCGCAGCACGGCGGCGCCGAGCGTCTCCGGCACCTCGTCGTTGTAGGTGCTGGGCGGCAGCGGGCGCTCGTTCTGCTGGCGCACCGCCAGCTCGGCCAGGGTCGAGCCCTCGTAGGGCAGCCGGCCGGTGAGGAACTGGTAGAGGACGACGCCGAGGGCGTAGACGTCGGTCGCCGGGGTCGCCTCCTCGCCGCGGACCTGCTCGGGCGAGAGGTAGGCGGCAGTGCCGACCACCGAGCCGACCTGGGTGATGCGGGTCTGTTCGACCGCGCGGGCGATGCCGAAGTCGGTCAGCTTCACCGTCATCTCGCCGCCGCCAACGGGCCCGCCGACGACCATCAGGTTGCCCGGCTTGACGTCGCGGTGGATGATCCCGCGCCGGTGGGCGTAGTCGAGCCCGGCGCAGGCCTGGGCGCCGATCTCGGCGGTCATCTCGCCGTCGAGCGGCCCCTGCTTCTGCAGGATCTGCGCCCCCGAGCGGCCCTGCACGTACTCCATCACGATGTAGTGGCGCCCGTCGTCGATGCCGGTGTCGTAGACCTGGACGATGTTGGGGTGGATCAGCTTGGCGACGGCGAGCGCCTCGCGTCGGAAGCGTTCGACGAAGCGCTCGTCGTCGGAGAGGTGCTCGGCGAGGATCTTGACCGCGACCGTGCGCTCGAGGATCAGGTCGGTCGCCTGGTGGACGCTTGACATCCCGCCGGAGCCGAGCCGGTCGCCGATCTCGTAACGGCCGGAGAGGATCCCGGAGGCCACTATTCGCCTTCTCCCACCGGGGCGCCGGGGCCGACCCCTCCGGGCGCGCCCGTGCCGCCGCCTTCGGCCGGCGGCACCGGAGTGGACGCCGGCGGTTCGCTCGGCGGCGTTTCCGCCGGGGTGGGCGGTGCCGGCGGTGTTTCCTTTTCCTGCTTCGCCGCTTCCTTTTCCAACGCCTTTTCTTCCTTTTCGCGTTCCTTTTCGGCCTTCTTTTCCAGGCCGGGCGGCAGTTCTTCTTCCGTGCTCGGCGCTTCGCTGGCCGGCGAGACCGCTTCCGTCGCCGATTCTTCGCAGGTCGCGACGACTTCGCTCAGCCGCGCCGCGCCGCTCTGCAGCGCCTGCTTCAGCTTTACCTCGACACCCGTGAGCGCTTCCACCTGGGCGCTGACTTCCTGCGCGGCGTTTGCGGCGCCGACGCATTCGCCTTCGCCAACGAGCTGCTTGACCAGGTCGAGGTTTTCATTGATTTCCTGCGCCGAGGTGCCGGGCAGCAACTTGGCGTCTTCGCCCCCGCCGCAGGAGGCAAGCGCCAGCGCGGCGGCAATGCCGAGGGCGAGGGCGAGCGTGAATGCGGCCGGTCGACGCACCGTTGCGAGTCTAGAGAACACCCTCTTGGGCGGATTTTCCCTGCAATTGAGCGTCACTGGCCGGTGTAGAGGCGGTCGGCGAGGCGGCCCGGAAGCCCGGCGGCGGCGATCGGCCCGGCGGCGCGCTCGATCTCGTAGGAGACGCGGTGGAAGCAGGCAGTCTCCGCCTCGGTGTCGAGCTCCAGCCAGGCGGCGCGCGGGTCGCCGTCGCGCGGCTGCCCGACGCTTCCCGGGTTGATCAGCCAGCCGCCGCGCCCGAGGTCGAGCAGGGCGCCGTCGCTTGCCTGGGCGCCGCGGCTCTCGCCCGCATCCCCGCCGGGCCGGTTGAAGAAGAGGGCGATGTGCGAGTGGCCGATCAGGCCGATCCTGCGCGGATTCGCGTCCATGCCGGCCTCGGCGTCCTCGCGCGAGAGCACGTACTCCCAGGTCGGATCGCGCGGCGATGCATGGAAGAGGCCGATGCCGGCGCGCTCGCCGTCCGGTTCGAGGTCGCGGAGGAACTCGAGCGTGCGCTCGGCGACGTTCTCGCGCGTCCACTCGACCGCCGCCGCGGCCGCCTCGGAGAAGGAGGAGATGTCGAGGCCGCCCAGCACCGCGAGGTCGTGATTGCCGACCAGGCAGGTGTCGCAGCGCTCGCGCACGAGGTCCGCGCAGGCGTCCGGCTCGACCCCGTAGCCGAGCACGTCGCCGAGGCACCAGGTCTCGTCGACGCCCCTCGACTCGACTGCCTCGAGGACCGCCTCCAGCGCCGGCAGGTTGGCGTGGATGTCGGTTATCGCCGCGATTCGCAAGCGGTCAGCGTACTTTGGCGTCCCTCCCTCCATACGATGCGCGCGATGACCGCCACCAGCGATCCGATCGCCGAGCTCCGCGCCGCGGTGGGCAGCGCCGCCCTGGCGCTGCGCGACGGTGAGGCGGCAGGGCCGGAGCCGACCCTGGAGCGCCCGCCCAAGCCGGAGCTGGGCGACTACAGCTCCAACGCGGCGATGCTGCTCGCCGCGCCGCTGGGCGAAAACCCGCGCGACGTCGCTGCCCGCCTCGCCACCGAGCTGAGCGAGCGGCTCGGCCCCGGGACGGTCGGGCGGATCGAGGTGGCCGGCCCCGGCTTCGTCAACCTCTTCCTCGCCGACGAGTGGTACCGGCGGGCGATGACCAGCCTGGCCGCGGCCGGCGAGCGGCTCGGCCCGGCTCCCACCACCACGCCGGAACGCGTCCTGGTCGAGTTCGTCTCCGCCAACCCGACCGGCCCCCTGCACGTGGGCGGCGGCCGCCACGCCGCCTACGGCGACGTCCTGGTGCGGCTGCTCGAGGCCGCCGGGCACGAGGTGCAGCGCGAGTTCTACGTCAACGACGCCGGCGGACAGGTCGGCCGCTTCGCCGCTTCGATCGTCGCTCGCATGCGCGGCGAGGAGCTGCCCGAGGACGGCTACGAAGGCGACTACGTCGGCGAGCTGGGCGAGCGGATCGGCGCCGAGGGGATCGATCCCGGCGACGTCGAGGCGGTCGGCGACCGCGGCGTCGAGCTGATCCTGGAGGACGTGCGGGCCACTCTCGATCGCTTCGGCGTGCGGTTCGACAGCTGGTTCTCCGAGCGTGATCTCTACAGCCGCGGCGAGGTCGACGCGGCGCTGGCACAGCTTGAGCGCCAGGGCCACACCTATCGCAGCGAAGAGGCGCTCTGGCTGCGCACGACGAGCTTCGGCGACGACAAGGACCGGGTGCTGATCCGCGCCAACGGCGAACCGACCTACCTCGCCGCCGACGTCGCCTACCACTGGGACAAGCTCGAGCGCGGCTTCGAGCGCTTGATCGACGTGCTCGGCGCCGACCACCACGGCTACGTGGCTCGGCTGCGGGCCGCGATCGCCGGCCTCGGCGCCGACCCCGAGCGCTTCGAGGCCCTAATCATGCGCCTGGTCCACATCGTCGAAAGCGGCGAGCGGGCGCAGATGTCGAAGCGCAGCGGCGACTTCGTCTCGCTCGACGAGCTGCTCGACGACATCGGCGTCGACGCGACCCGCTGGTTCATGCTCTGGCGCAGCCACGACACTACGGTCGACCTCGACCTCGAGCTGGCCCGCCGCCAGTCCAACGACAACCCGGTGTACTACGTCCAGTACGCCCACGCCCGCATCGCCAGCATCCTGCGCAAGGCCGAGCGGGAGACCGAGCAGGTGGCGCTCGGGGCCGGTGCCGCCACCCCGGGCACCGCGCTCGACCCGACCGAGCGCGAGCTGATCAAGCGCCTGCTCGAATTCCCCGCCGAGGTGCGCGAGGCCGCCGAGCGCCGGGCGCCACACCGGATCTGCACCTACTCGACCTCGGTTGCCGCCGACTTCCACGGCTTCTATCGCGACTGCCAGGTCGTCGGCGCCGAAGGCGAGGGAGTCGAGCGCTCCCGCCTCGCTCTCGCCCTGCTCACCATGCGGACGATCGCGGCAGGGCTCGGCCTGCTCGGGATCTCGGCCCCGGAGCGGATGTGATGCTGCGCCGGCGCCCCAGGCACCCGGTCCTGGCGGAGGTTCCAGCGTCCCGGCAGGAGTCGGTGCGGCTCGGCGCGCTCGGTCGCGGCGCACTCGAAGCCTACGCGGGCCTTGCCGCCTCGCTGGCGGGTTCGGGTCCGGTCCTGGTCAGCGGTCCGGCCAAGGTCGAAGCGGCGCTGGGACTGGCGGCCGCGGCGACCGCCGAGGGCCGGCGTGTGGCGCTGCTCGAGTGCGACCTCGCCGCCCCGGTGCTGGCGGGCTTACTCGGCCTGGCGGAAAGCCCCGGCCTGCACGAGTACCTGCGCGGCGACGCCGACGCTACCGAGATTCTGCAGTCGCTCGTCCTCGCCGGCCCGGCATCGGCATGGGCGACGGAGCCGCTGGCCTGCATCGTCGCGGGCGAGTTGGAGCCGGCCCCGGTAGCCCTGCTCGACTCCGAGCGCTGCGACCACGCGATCCAGAACCTGCGCCGAGCCTACGACCTGCTCGTCATCGCCGCGCCCCCGCTCGAGGAAGACCCGGATTCGCTGCGGGCCCTGGCCGAACACTCCGGCACGACCCTCGTCGCCGGAGCACGCGCCGAGATCCCGAGGCGCCTGCCGATGCCGATCAGCGGCCTCGTCCTCGTCGGCTGATCGAGCGCCTTGCAGCACGGTTGACGGTTCGAGCCAGTCAACACCCACCGGTCGAGGAATACATCGCTCCTGCTTTCAGGCGAAGGCAGGAGTACAGTCCCAGCCGCTATCAGACTCGCCGTTCAGCCAGCGGGATGGGCATCTCCAATAGCGGGACCCTTGGTTGTCACAGAGCGGCATGCTGTTGCGTCTGGTGAATATGACCGCTCCCATAGCAGTGACTTCTCCCAAGACAGCCATCGTCGTCGGCGGTGGGCCGGCAGGGCTCGTTGCCGCCGCCCGATTGTCCGAAGGCGGCATGGCCACGACGCTGCTTGAGGCCAGCGGCGGTGTCGGCGGGCGCGCCGCCTCCGAGCTTCGCGAGGGATTCGACCTCAACCAGGGTCCCCACGCCCTCTACGTGGGCGGGCCGGCGATGCGTGAGTTGCGCACGATGGCCATCAACCTTCCCAGGTGGAACCCAGCCTCTCACCGCTCGGTTTTCCTGCGCGGCGGCAAGCCGACGCGGCTTCCGGGCGGATCGCTTGCCCTGGCGCGCTGGCTGGTCGGGGTCGCACGCAGCCAGCCTGGGGAGCTCGGCGAGCTGTCCGTTAGCGAGTGGCTGCGCCGGACTCTTCGCTCCGAGAGCGCCCGCACAAGCGCCGCGGCCCTCGTGCGGGTGACGACGTTCGTCGCCGACCACGACGCTGTCAGCGCGGACGTGGCCGCCACCCAGCTCAAGATCGGCCTCCTTCCAGGCGTCCGCTATTTGCGGGGCGGCTGGCAATCGCTGGTGGACGCGCTCGCCGTTCGCGCGGGGGGAAACGGGGCGACTGTGCGCACCAGCGCCGCGGTTCGCGCGCTGGAGCGCCAGCCCAGCGGGTGGGCGGTGACGCTGGATGGGGAGACGCTGCAAGCGGATGTTCTGGTGCTCGCCGCCGGTGGACCTGACGCGTTCGCCAAGCTTCTGGGGGACAGAGCACCGGCTCCGCCCGGACCCTCCGCCGAGCTGAGCGTGCTCGACATCGGGCTGAGGAGCCTGCCACGTAGAGGCCGGCGGTTCGCGCTCGGCATCGACGCCCCAACCTATCTCTCCAGGCACTCTCCGCCCGACCACCTCGACGGCGTCCTGCTCAGCCTCGCCAGCTACACCCGCCAGCCACGTGAGAAGCTCGAGGCGATGGCTGACGCCGTGCAGCCGGGCTGGCGCAAGCGTGCGACGTTGCAGCGCTTTCTCCCTCGCATGGTGGCCGTGTCCGCGATTCCGAGCCCGGCCGGCGGCGGACTCAGCGGGCGCCCGGCAGTAGAGCGCGGCGAGTGCCTGTACCTCGCCGGCGACTGGCTGGGCTCGGAGGGATGGCTCGTGGATGCCGCCATGTCGAGCGGTGCCGCGGCGGCCGCCGCGGCACTGCGAGACTCGGTGGCTGTGCCCGCGTGAGAGCCGACCCCTTCGCCGCCTGCCGTCCGCGCCTGCTGGGAATCGCCTACGGCATGATGGGCGAGCTCACCGAGGCCGAGGACATCGTCCAAGAGGCGTGGTTGCGCTGGGAGAAGGCCGACCGAGACGCCGTCCGCAACCCCGAGTCCTTCCTGGTCAGGGTCACGACGCATCTCGCCCTTGACCACCTGCGCTCGGCTCGCGCTCGACGCGAGGTCTACGTCGGTCCCTGGCTGCCCGAGCCGCTGGTGAGCGACCCGGAGACCCCGGAGACGAGGGCGATCGAAGCCGAGCAGCTGAACCTTGCGCTGCTCGGCGCGCTGGAGCGCTTGAACCCGATAGAGCGCGCCGTGCTGGTCTTGCGCGACGTCTTCGATTTGGAGTACGCCGAGATCGCCGATGTCATCGACAAGACGCCGGCCAACGTCCGCCAGATCGCCAAGCGCGCTCGCGATCACGCCGGTGACCAGGGCCGCACTCGCACCGTGAGCGAGACCGAGCGCGAACGTCTCGCTACCGCCTTCCTGACTGCTGCGGTCTCGGGCGACATCGAACAGATCCGCGATCTACTCGCAGCGGATGCCGTCATGTATTCCGACGGGGGCGGCGTCGTGACGGCGGCGCGCAAGCCGATCTATGGCGCGGACAAGATCGCGCGCTTCATGGTCGGCGTGCAGCGCAAGGCCGCCTATCCCACCGACGCCATCTTTACCAGGGTGCTCGTCAACGGCGATCCGGGGGTGCGGATGGACAGCGCCGCCGACGGCTTCCTGAGCATCATCGCTATCGAGGTTGCCGACGATTCCGTGCAGTGCATCCGCTTCTTCACGAACCCGGAGCGTTTCCCGGCCGCACTCCCCGAGTGAGATGTACACAGCGTTGATCTTGCCAGCGGTTCAGCCACCGCTGCGCCCCCGCTTCGCGCGAAATGCAGGACGACCCAGACCGGGGGATCCAGGCTCGGTCCGACCTTGGAAACGGCGTCAATGCTGTCAACGCCGGTTGGAAATCGGACCACTTGTGCCGGTTGGAAAGTGGACACCCCCGGCAGCCGTGACGCTGAGCAGTTGCCCCGCCTGAAGGTCGAGCCAGCGGAGCAATCTACTCAAGCCATGGTCGAATCCGTCCGATCTTCTTCACGATGGAGGTCTCAGCACTACCGACGAAAGCGGGGCCGGTTCCGGATCGAATCGCGATCTGGCCGATGGACGACGGTCGTTACGGCCTTGACGCGACCTTCCAGGGGGCGAGTGGCTATGAGCGGGCCGAGCGACACGCGGAGGCGCTCAAGCGGGATCGCGTGCGCCACTCGCTGCGCCAGGAGCTGGGTGGCGGTTGGACCCTTCGCTTCGGCCCGCTGAGCGCAGCTGAGGTCGGGGGCGCCCTGGGTGCGTTTGTTTGTTAGCGCGGACAGAGCGCCTACAGGTCGTAGCGGCTGAGGTCGGCCTCGAGCCGCTCGGCGTCCTCTTCGCTGGGCGCGGGGGGCGTTTCTCCGTTCTTGCGCGAGCTCTTGCCGGCGCGCCGCCAGCGGGCCACGCTGAGGCCGAGCGCGGCCACCGCGACGAGGATCGCCAGCACCGGGACCAGGTAGGCGGAGAGGTCGAATCCGCTTGCCTTCGGCAGGGCCAGGACCGCGGGCCCGTACTGGGCCACCAGGGCATCCTTGATCTCCGCCTTGCTCTTGCCCGTCGCGACCAGCTTGGCGACGAAGACCTTCTCGCGCTTGGCCTGAGGCGATTCGGCCAGCTCGAGCAGGGTGCCGCAGATCGGGCACATCACTTCGGCTTCGACGGCGTTGACCGTGGTCTGCGGGGTCGGGGCGGCCGCGGCGGTGCCGGCGAGCGCCGGCAAGGCGAAGGCGAGGGCGGCCAGGGTTGTCGCGCGCCTCACCGCGGGCCTTCGATCAGGGGGTCGACCCGCTGGCGCAGGAAGCTTTCGTCGACCGGCCCGCGCCAGATCAGGGCCAGGCGGCCGCGCGGGTCGACGAGGAAGTTCTCCGGCACGCCGGTCGAGCCGAAGGCCGAGCTGCGTTCGTCGCCGACCGAGCGCAGCTGCGGGTAGCCGGCCGGGTGGCTGTGCAGGAAGGCGAGCGCGTCGTCGCCGTTGTCCTGCACGTTGATTCCGACCACGGTCGTGTCGTGGGCGCGCTGGCGGCGGTAGAAGCTCTCCAGCACCGGCGCCTCCTGGCGGCAGGGAATGCACCAGGAGGCCCAGAGGTTGACCAGGACCCATTCGCCGCGGTGCTCGGCGATCGAGCCGTGGCCGGGCCCCGGCAGCCTGGGCAGCACCTTGTCGGGAACCGGGTCGCCGACGGCGATCTTGGTCGAGCCCTTGCTGAGCAGCCCGAAGGCGAGCAGGCCGACGACGGCCAGCACGGCGAGGAAGGCGAGGAACGATCGCGCGCTCACGGTGCCTGGACTCTAGATAGGGCGGGTCGGCGACGGCTCGTGCGCGGGCTCGCGATTGCCTACAGCCGTGGCGCGGGCTCGAAGCCGGGAAGCCGGAAGCTCACCCGGGCGCCGCCGAGGGGGGAGTCGTCGATCCAGATCCGGCCGCCGTGCAGCTCGACGATCGAGCGGGCGATGCCGAGCCCCAGCCCGCTGCCGCCGGAGGCGCGATCGCGCGAGGGCTCGTTGCGGTGAAAGCGGTCGAAAACGCGCTCGCGCTGCTCTGACGGGATCCCGGGCCCGTCGTCCTCGACGCTCACCGTGAGGCTCTCGCCGTCGGCTCGCGCCGAGATCGCCACGCGACCGCCCGGCCCCGCGTGCCGGCGCGAGTTGTCGAGCAGGTTGCGGACGACCTGGGCGATCAGGTCGGGGTCGATGCGGACGCTGCCCTCGGCCAGCGCGCCGACCTCGGCGGGCCTGCTCGGAGCTCCCTCGGCGAACCCGCGCAGGAAGGGCGCGGCTCGCACCTCGCGAAGCGCCGGGCCGACCCCCTCGTCGAGCCGGGCGAGGGCGAGGAGGTCGTCGACGAGCCGCTCCACCCGCCGCATCTCCGTCATCGCTATCGCCTCGACCCGTCGGACCTCCTCGGCGCTCGGGCTCTCGTTGCGGGCGAGGACCTCCAGCTGCCCGCGGATCGCGGTGAGCGGGCTGCGCAGCTCGTGGGAGGCGTCGGAGACGAACTGGCGCTGGCGCGCGAAGGCTCGGTCGAGGCGCTCGAGCATTCGGTTGAAGGCCTCGGCCAGGGCGCGCAGCTCGCTCGGCGCCGCGGGGCTCGATTCGAGCCTGGGGGTGAGGTCGCCGGCATCGATCCGCGCCGCGGTGGCGGCGAAGCGGCGCAGAGGCGAAGCGGTCCGCGCCGCGAGCAGATAGCCGGCGAGCAGTGCCGCCGCCAGGCTCGCCCCGCCGACCAGGAGGAACGTCTTCGCGACGTCCGACTGAGCGTCCTCGATCGGCGAGATGGAGGCCCTCGTGCCGGTCTCGCCGGCCGGGGTCTCGGGCCTGCTCGACTCCAGCGCCTCCTCGTGCTTGATCACCGCCGACTCGTTCGACATCTGCGCGCGCACGGCGACGAAGACGACCGCGAAGGAGAGCACGACGATCGTCCCGATCGAGAGCGCCAGACGGCCGCGCAGGCCCAGCCCGGTCCAGGCGGACCTCATCGACGCTCGCTCAACCGGTATCCGACCGATCGCACCGTCTCAATCGGGGCCGGCGAGCCGGGCAGGCCGAGCCGGCGCCGCAGGTAGCCGATGTAGACCTGGACCACGTTGGTGCCGGGATCGTGCTTGTAGCCCCAAACCGCGGCGAGGATCTCCTCGCGGCTGCAGACCCGGCCCGCGTGTCGCATCAGGTAGGCGAGCAGCTCCGACTCGCGGCTGGCAAGCCGGAACGCGTGGCCCTCCCGGCTTGCCTCCCGGGTGAGGAGATCGAGCCGGATCCCAGCCGCCTCCAGGGCGGTCTCGGAGCTCTCGCCGACCTCCCGCAGGCGGGCGCGTATGCGGGCCAGCAGCTCGTCGAAGGCGAACGGCTTCGTCATGTAGTCGGTGGCTCCGAGGTCGAACCCCTCGACCCGGTCGGCGACGTCGGTCTTGGCGGTCAGCATGATCACCGGCAGCGCCGGCTTGGAGCGCCTGATCGCCGCGAGCACCTCGATCCCGTCGCGCCCGGGAAGCATCCGATCGAGGACCACGAGGTCGGTGCGCGGGTCGAGCGCCAGCCGCTCGCCGGCGATCCCGTCGCCGGCGACGCTGACGCCGTAGCCCTCCGCCTCCAGCCCGTGCGCCAGGAAGTCGGCGATCCCGGCCTCATCCTCGACGACCAAGATCTCCATGCATCGATGCTAGCCGGGTGCGAGGCGTGGGAAGGCGCCGCGCTGATGCTGGTCCTCAGCCTCCTGCTCGGGGCCCTGATCGCTAGAGCGCGCTCAGCACCGCGAGCGCCAGCACCGAGACCGCGATCACGGCCAGGGCGATCCCGGTCGCCAGCCTGCCGCCGCGGCCCAGCGCGTGACTCCCCATCAGCTCCTCGTCCCCGCCGAGCGAGCGCATGAACGGCAGCAGGACGAGGAGCAGGACGGCGTTGAGGGCCTGGGAGAGAAAGAGGATCTGGATCAGCGGGGCGCCGGGGATGAGGACGAGGACGGCGGCGATCGCGACGACGACGCCGTAGCTGAGGTAGAAGGAGCGCGCCTCGTCGAAGCTGTCGTTCACGTCCGCCTTCCTGCCGAGGGTCTCCGATACCGAGTAGGCGGTGGAGAGGGGAACGATCGCGGCTGCGAGCAGGGCGGCGCCGAGGAAGCCGAGGCCGAAGAGGGTCGCGGCCGTGTCGCCGGCAAGCGGTTCGAGGGCGCGGGCGGCGTCGCCGGCGCCGTTGACGTCGATGCCGCGGACGTGCAGCGTCGCCGCGCAGGCGATCACGACGAAGAAGCCGATCACCCCGGTCAGCACGGCGCCGGTGATCACGTCGATCCGCTCGTAGCGCAGATCCTTCACGTGGAGCTGCTTGTCGACGGCGTAGGACTGGATGAAGGCCAGGCCCCACGGCGCCAGGGTCGTGCCGATCGTCGCCACCGCGACCAGCAGCGCCTCGCGATCGAGCGGCAGGCCCGGCACGACCAGGCCCTTGGCGGCGGCGCCCCAGTCGGGGTGGGCCAGGACCCCCGAGATCACGTAGGCGACGAAGACGGAGCTCAGCGCCAGCAGGATGTGCTCGACGTGGCGGAAGCTCTCGCGCAGGACGAGCGCCGAGACGCCGATCGCGGCGAGCGGGACGCTGATGTAGCGGCTCATGCCGCCGAGCAGCTCCATCGCCGCCACCCCGGCGAACTCGGCGCACAGCGTGCCGGTGTTGGCGATCACGAGGGCCGCCAGCACCAGCCCGGCGGCGCGCCCGCCGAAGCGCTCGCGGACCAGGGTCAGCAGTCCCTTGCCGGTGACGATCCCCAGCCTCGCCCCGAGCTCGTGGAAGACGACCAGCGCCGCGGTCGAGAGGGTGAGAACCCAGAGCAGCTCGTAGCCGTACTTGGCGCCGAGGATCGAGTAGGTGGCGATCCCGGCCGGGTCGTCGTCGGAGAGCCCGGCCAGGACTCCGGGCCCGACCACCGCCAGCAGCGCCGCCAGCCCGCCTCCACGCAGCAGCAGGTGGCGACGCCGGACGAGGCGCCAGTGCAGGTGGCGACCCGGGGTGCGGTGGGCGAGGGGCTCCGGCACGGGCGCCGTAGTCTCGCGGAGTCATGCGGCGCCGATGATCCCCGCCAACCAGCGCGCGGTGCTGATCCTGCGCGAGGTGCTCGGCTTATCCGCCCGCGAGACCGCGGAGACCCTCGAGACGAGCGCCGCCTCGGTCAACAGCGCCCTGCCGCATCCGCATCTTTCATCCCGTCTTTAGGTGTCGTTCCTAGCCTGCCGGACCGGCCCGCCACAGATGGACTCGCGCTCAAACATTCGCAGCTTCTCCAAGGTTCCCGAGGTGACGGCCTATTTCTGGATCGTCAAGGCGTTGACGACCGCGATGGGGGAGTCGACGTCCGACTTCCTGGTCCATACCCTCATCCCCGAGATCGCGGTGGTGCTGGGTGGCATCGCTTTTGCCATCGCCCTCTACATCCAGTTCTCGAAGGACCGCTACGTCCCCTGGGCGTACTGGCTGGCGGTGGCGATGGTCGGCGTCTTCGGCACGATGTGTGCGGATGTCCTGCACGTCGGCTTCGGCGTCCCCTACATAGCCTCGACGATCTTCTTCGCGATTACCCTCTACGTGGTCTTCAGGACCTGGTACGCAAGCGAGGGAACCCTCTCAATACACAGCATCAGGACGCCCCGCCGCGAGCTCTTTTACTGGGCCGCAGTTCTCGCTACCTTCGCGCTGGGCACCGCCGCGGGCGATCTCACCGCCATCACCTTCGGGCTTGGCTACTTTGCCTCGGCGTTGCTCTTCGCCGCGGTGATCGCGATCCCGGCGCTCGGTTACTTCCGCTTCGGCATGAACGCGATCCTCGCTTTCTGGTTCGCCTACGTGGTGACCCGCCCCCTCGGCGCCTCGATCGCAGACTGGCTTGGCAAATCGTCCGAAAGCGGGGGCCTCGGCCTCGGCACCGGCCCGGTCAGCTTCGCCCTGGCGGCGACGATCGCCGGCTTCGTCGCTTATCTGAGCGCGACCGGCAAGGACACGCCGGATGAGATCCGCGCTCCCCATCGCGGCCACGAGCGAGAGCGGCAGGGAGCGGCGATCGGCCACCCCGAGTCGGTGCCAGAGGAGGCCTAGCGAGCGCGGCCTCGTTGATGCGGGCGCGACGCCGTTGGGACCCGCCCCGAAGGGATCGTCTTGGCCGCTGCCGAGGCCTGAGCACTACCGGCGGCGCCGGCCAGCCTGTAGCCGCTCGCTTTGGGCTACTCCGACCGGCGCGCACCGGGTGCGGATGAGGAGGGCTTGTCTGCGAGCTGCTGGACGGCCCTGGCAAGCCGGGCGGTCCGTTTGGGCGATGGCCTACCTGGTGGCAGCTCGACCACGAACGCCGTGCTCGGCGCCAAACGGTGGTTCTGCCAGCCGGCGGCGCTTCCTGGGTAGCGGGGAAGGCGCTTGAGCAAAAGGCCGGCGAGCCGGGCGAAGCGCCGCTCGATGCTGGGGTTCCCGCCAGATTCGTCGACCAAGCCAAGCGGCTGGTGAAACCAGATCGTGATGTCAGGGCGCACGCGCAGGATCAGAGCGCGAGCGATCCGGGTTTCCGGCTCCGAGAGAGGCCGGGGACCCGCGTACTGCCAATCGCCGGGATGTCCCAGGCGGCGCCAGCGCCAGGAGAAGTTTCGGTTGAGGTCGACCCCCCGAGCATTTTGCCTGGTCCCGGCGATGGCGCCATCGGGGTTGAGGTTGTTGATCACCCACACAAGGCATTCCTCTGAGGGGCACTTGACTCGAGGCGACGAGCGATCGCGGTCCCCGCCCTCTCATCGCCGTGGATGCAGCCAACCACCAAGAGCTTCTTGGGAGCGTCTGGATCACCGATGGCCACCGCAACCACTGGCCGCCCTCGTACCGATCGGCCGATGATCGCGCGACGATGAACCAAAGGATCGAGTGAGCCGAGTGAGCCGCGTGCGGATGCCAGGGGGCGACTTGGCGAGTGGCTGATCCAAAGCAACAGCCCGATCCCCGCCAGCGCTGCGGTCAGCAGAGCTGCGGCGAACGGGGTCCTGGCCGGCGGGCGGGCCATCTCGGTCACTCCTCGCGCAGCGTCGTTCCGAGAGGCAGGCGCCGCAGCGCAAGCGCTGCGAGGACGACGGCGAGCACGCCGCCGGCGAGCGCCGCGAGGCCCAGCTCACCGAGGTAGGCCCAGGGGACCGCGAGGTGGTCCGGCGGGGGGTCGAAGACGTGGCGGAGCATCGCCACGAGCATCTCCGCGAGAAGCCAGCCGAGCGCCAGCGCCAGCGGGACCGCGAGGCCGAGGACGAGCGCCGCCTCGCTGCGTACGAAGGCGCCGACCTCACGCAGCGAGGCTCCCACCGCCGCCATCGTCGCGAACTCGTGACGGCGCTCGTTGACGGCGAGGCCGACGAAGAGCCACATCGCGGCTGCAGCGAGCACGATCGCGAAGGCCTCCTCAAGATGGCTGATCCCAGTCAGGTCGACCGTCGTGATCGAGCTGACCGTCTGCGCGACCTGCTGGCGGATGTCCTTGACGATGACGCCGTCGGATTTGGTCGCCGAGGCGACCCGCGAGGCGACGGTCGCCGGGTCTTCGGAGGCATTGGCGAAGACGACGTTGGGTCCGCCGGCCCGGTCGGCACGGCTCAGATAGGAGAGGTTGGCGACCATGAAGGAGTCGCGCGGTGCCGAGGGGAACTCCTGAACGATCCCGACGACGTGAAAGGGCACGACCCGGAAGCGGCCGCTGCGGTGGTCGAGGACCCGCAGGCGCAGCAGGTCCCCCACCTTCAGCGAATAGTCGGTGATGGTCTCTTTGGAGACCAAGATGCCGTCGGGCCGTTCTCGCAGCCGCGCCAGCATCGTCCCTGCCCCGCCGCCGAGGAAATAGGAGTCACGCAGGGTCGTCGCCCTGGCGATCGTGTTGGGTTCGATGCCGAAGGTGTCCTGAAGATCAGGACCGACGTAGGCATAGGAGTGATCGACGGCCGAGGTTGCGGCGACGCCTGGGACGCGGGCGATCCTCGCAGCCAAGCCCCGCCTCGTCGTCACCCCGGGCGGGGCGGTCGCCGTGACGTCGGCACCGAGAGTGAGCTGAGCGTCGACGCCGGCCTGCTGGTCGTAGGTCGCGGCAAAGACGCCAAGGCTTACGCCGAAGGCGAGCAGCAGGCCGACCAGGATCAGCCCGCGGTTGATCGCCGCGCCGCGCCGGGAGGCGCTCGCGAGCAGGAAGGAGCGCTGGTCCCTCGCCCGGCGCCCGGCGAGCCGAGAGGCGAGAGCGGCGAAGGCCCGGCCTCGCAGGCGCACGAGCAGCAGCGTCGCCCCGATCCACAGCAGTGCCGGCGCGAAGAACATGTAGACCGAGAGCGAGAGAGTGGGGTTGGAGTCGGGGTTCACCACCGCCGAGAAGCCGGTGCTCGCGGTCAGCCAGTAGATGAGGCCGCTGAGCGCGAGCGCCGCGAAATCGAGGTAGAGCCGTTCCCATAGCGCTCGCCGGTGGCGCTGCGTTGCCTGACGACCCTCCGCGACGCTGGCCGAGAGCGCGCGAGCGCCGGTCCCGAGCCTGGCCGTGGCAGCGCCCAGCAGTGCGAGGACGACGCAGATGCCGAGGACGAGGACGACGCGGGTCGCAGTCAGCCCCACCGACCCCTTGACGATCAGGGCGACGGCCGCGAAGGCGAGGCCGGCGCCGAGCAGCCCGGACACCACTCCGACGAGCGCTGCCTCGCTAAGCGCAAAGGCGATAAGCTGGCGTCGGCTCGCCCCGCGCGCCCGCAGCAGCGCCAGCTCGCGGCGGTCGCGGTCGACCGTGCCGAGCGCGGCGAGGTAGGCGAGCCCGAGGGCCAGCAGCGCCCCTGGCACCGCCAGCATGATGAAGAGCGCCTCCGCGTAAAGCGCGTCGCCCGCTGCGGTTTCGAGAGATTCGGAGAGGTTGTCGACGAACTGGATACGGCCGGTGAAGGTGCTCTGCAGCGAGTTGCGGACCTGGCCCGCACTTGCCAGGGCATGGCTCGGGCTGCCGGTAAGCGCCGCGCGGTCAATCTGCGCCTGCACCTGCCACTGCGTGCCCCCTTGGGCTCCCGGCACGGCCGAGGAGCCGATGCTGGCTCCCGCCAAGGTCGGTAGCCGGGGGGCCAGGGTGCGCGCGAAGGTTCCGAGCGGCATGATCGCGACGTTGGCCGGAGGCTGCGCCGGCGCCGGTCCGAGCTGGGGGTTGAGCGGCTGGAAGAGGAGGTCAGATGCGCTCACCAGGGCGATGCCACCGACCCGGAAGCGCTGGGGCGCACCGCTGCCGCCGTTGCGGATCGCGACCGTGTCGCCGACCTGCGCCCGCAGTGTCGCCGCCAGCTGCTGGTCGAGCACCACCTGGCCGGGGCGCAGTGATCCGCGCAGGAATCGGAACGTTTCGAAGCTTTCGGGATAGCGTGCCGGGACGGCCAGGATGGCTCCTTTGCCGGCGCTGGTGACGCCTTCGGAGCCGTGGTGGACGATCCCCGCGAAGGGCGCCGTAGCCGCGGCGGAGGCGCTGGTCACGTTCGGCTGATGGGCGATGCCGCCTGCCAAAGAGCGCGCCTCTGGGTAGGAGCGCACCGGACCCTGGAGGTCGACGGGAACATTGCGCGTCGCCGCGGCAGTCATCGTCTGCAGGGCGTGGCCGATGAAGAGGACCATCGAGCCGAGCAAGGCCACCGCCGCGGCGAGCACCAACACCTGAGTGGCGGTCTGCGACGGCGAGCGTCGCAGGCGGGCGGAGGTAAATCGCAGCGCCGTGCTCACTCCTCTCCCTTCCCGTGCAGGCGGCCGTCATGCAGGCTGACCATGCGCGGATAGCGGGAGGCGACGCCGCGGTCGTGGGTTGCGACGACGAGGGCGAAGCCAAAACGCTCACGCAGCGCGTCGATCAGGTCGAGCACCCGCTGAGCGGTGTCGGAGTCGAGATGCCCGGTGGGCTCGTCGCAGAGGAGGATCTGCAACCGCTGTGCGAGTGCGCGGGCGATCGCGACCCGCTGAGCCTCACCGCCGGAGAGCTCTGACGGCAACGCCTCGCGCTTGTGCTCCAGGCCGACCAGCTGCAGAAGCTCGGTGGGGTCCCCGCCCGGCTGGCCCGTCGCGCGCTCGGCGATCCAAGCCGTGAAGGCGACGTTCTCATACGCGGTGAAGGTGGGGAGCAGGTTGGAGCCCTGAAAGACGTAGCCGATGCCGGCAGCGCGGGCGCGCGCACGGGCGGCAACGTCGAGGGAGGACATCGGCTTGCTGCGCCAGCGCACCTCGCCGGTACTCGGCGCGAGCAGGCCGCCGAGCACGTGCAGGAGCGTCGTCTTGCCCGAGCCCGACGGTCCCCACAGGGCGAGCGCCTCGCCTTCGGCGATCGACAGGTCGACTTCCTCCAGGGCCGTCGTCCCCGAGCCATCGCTGCGGTGGATGACCGAGACGCCCCGGCAGGCCGCCAGCTCTCGGCCTGCGGCGGCCACCGTACTCACGCCACAACCGCTCCGTCGCGGAGTTCGACGATCCGGTTGGCGGCTGTGGCGACCGCTCTGGAGTGGGTCGCGACCACCACCGTGCAGGAGTGCTCCTGGGGGAGCCGCCGCAGCGCGGTAAGGACAAGGCGCTCGCTGGCGGTATCCAGCTCTCCGGTCGGCTCATCGGCGAGGACGAGCGGTGCCCGCCGTGCCAGGGCCGCCGCGATCGCGACGCGCTGCTGCTCCCCTCCCGAAAGGGCGGAGACCCGGTGCTCCATCCGCGCGCCGAGCCCGACGGCCTTGAGCGAGTCACCGGCGCGGGCACCCGCCTGGTCGAATCCGGCCAGGCGCAAGGTCAGCTCGACGTTCGCACGCGCACTCAGCGGGGAGAGCAGGTTCTCATTCTGGAAGACGATCCCGATGCGATTGGCGCGGTAGCGGGCCAGCTCTGGCTCGCCCAGCGCCTCAAGCGATTCGCCGAAGGCGCGCACCTCGCCGGCAGAGGGGCGGTCGAGTCCGGCGGCAAGGGCGAGCAGGGTGCTCTTGCCGCACCCGGAGGGTCCGAGGATCGCCACGAACTCGCCCCTGCGCACCTCGAGTTCGAGACCGCGCAGGGCGACGGTCTCCACCGGCCCGGAGCGGTAGATCTTGAAGACGTCGTGCAGCTCCAGCGCTGGCCACTCGATCTTCCCCGAGGGAGCCTCGGGCTCGCGATAGAGGCTCTTCACCCCCACCGGAAGCTCCGTGAGATCAGCCGGTAGGCATCGACGTTGTCGACGCCCACGGGCGTGCCGAGGTCAAGCGTCGCGACCTTGCCGCCGTGTGCGTAGAGGTAGCGGTCGATCGTCAGGGGCAGCTGCTTGCCGGTGACCGGATCGGGGCTGCTGAGGCGGGTGTAGGTGACCTTGATCGCCGGGGCGCCGGCGATGGTCAGGCGTTCAGGCCTGCCGACCTTGATCGTCGGGTCATTGCGCTTCAGGCGTGCGAGGGCCGCCGTCGCCGAGGCTGGCGTCGGCGTCACCCCTTTCGCGACCACGACGTGGATGACATTGCCCTTTTCCTGGAAGGTGACGTCGCCTGCCGCGCCGCGCCGCGCCCAGCCTTCCGGGTAGCGAATCGAGTAGCCGGCCGGGCGATCGGTGAAGGTGAGGAAGACCTGGTTGTCGGGGATGTCGCCGGTCGCTTCGGATTCGGCCTCGCTCGGCGCTTCGGTTTCGGGGCTTTCTTCGGCGGCCTGGCCTTCGGTGCGTGAGGCAGCCGTCGAACGGCTGGTCGGCTGGCTGCTACCTCCCCCGCAGCCGGAGAGCACCAAGCCGAGAACCAGCAGTGGGATCAGGGGGGCTGCGATCCGTCTCACCTGCATGTGCCATCTCCTTCGTCGGTGGTTCGGTCAAGGTTTTACGCCGTGCCGATGAGACGAAGATGAGAGTCGGGAGAGGTCTGATCAGCCCTCGTAGCAGGGCAACACAAGCCATGCGTCGGCACCGCCCTCGGCGCGATTCTCGATGTGCGCCTCGCCGCCGTGCGCGCGAGCGATCGCCTTGACGATCGCCAGGCCGAGCCCACTGCCGTTTTGACTTCTGTTTGCCTCGGCGCGGCTGAAGCGCTCGAAAGCGCGCTCGCGAAACTCCTCCGAGAAGCCCGACCCGCGGTCGCGAACGTGAAGCTCGACCGAGCCGTCCCGAGCGCGGGCTGTCAGCTCCACCGGACCCGCGCCGTAGCGAAGGGAATTGTCGAGCAGGTTGCCGAGCGCCTGCTCGAGGCGAAGCCTGTCGCCGCTGACGGCCAAGCCCGACTCATCGCTTTGCGAGAGCACCCTGCCGCTTTCTTCGGCCCGACGCGCAAAGCGAGCGGCCACATCGCCCAGGATCTCACCCACCTCAATGCGCTCAAGGCGCACGGGCAGCTCGCCACGGTCGGTCTGAGCGATCGTCAGCAGGTCTTCGGCCAACTGGGTCAGCCGGTCGGTCTCCTCAGCGGCCGAGCGAAGCGCCGCCCGTAGCTCCTCGGGGGATCGCCCGCGCCGCAGGGCCAGCTCCAGCTCGGTCTTGAGGATCGCCAGCGGAGTTCGCAGCTCGTGGCTCGCGTCGGCGACGAACGCGCGCTCGTGCTCCAGCGCTTCGCCAAGACGCCCCAGCATTGCGTTGAGCGTGTGCCCAAGGCGGGCGATCTCATCGCGGGTCGGGGGAACGGGAAGGCTCTGGCCGGGCTCGGCGCTTGAGATATCCGCCGCGCGGGCGCGCATGGCCTCGACTGGCCGCAAGGCCGCCCCGGCAACCCCGTATGCGGCGAGCGAGGCAAGTACCAAGGCGACCGGGCCGCCGATAAGCAGCAACTGAAGAAGGTCCGAAAGCGACTCTCCCCGTGCCTCCGTCGAGGTGCCGACGACGACGACGCGCTGCTCGCCGCCGGCGGTGACCGGGATCGCCAACAGGCGCGACTCGTCCTGCAGGCCGGGCAGCGGCCCGCGGTTGAGGAAGGTCGGGCCATGCCCTGCCTTTGCCAGCTCAGCGGCAGTGAGCAGGTCGTGCCCGCCGATCGAGGGAGTCGAGTCGAGCACCCGACCGGCAGGGCCGAGCACCTCGGCGAAGCTCTCCGACCGACCGACCAGGTTCCCGCGACGCTCGCTGAGGCCGGAGTCAGCCTCCCTCACCAGGGCGGCCACATCGGTCGCGCGCGAGCGCAGGCTGGCGTTGATCGTGGCGTCGAGCTCTGCCCGGAAGCGCAGGTAGACGAAGAGGCCGACTGCGCCGAGCACGATCGTCATGACGGCGACGAACGCCAGCGTCACCCGGAGGCGGATCGGCATGCGGTTCAGCATCCGCCGTCCTTGCGCAGCCGATATCCCGCGCCCCGTACCGTCTCGATCGACTGGATTCCGAATGGCTTGTCGATCTTTCGCCGCAGATAGCGGACGTAGACCTCGATCACGTTGGAGCGGTGCTCGTAGTCGTACTCCCACGCCTGCTCGAGGAGTTGCAGGCGGGTGAGGACGCGGCCGGGGCGGCGCATGAAAGCCTCAAGCAGGGCGAACTCCTTTGCCGAGAGCGCAATCTCGACCTCGCCGCGCGAGACCTGGCGCGTGGCAGGGTCGAGGCGCAGATTGCCCACCTCCAGGACTGAGGGGCGCTCGCTCTGCCCGCGGCGGATCAGTGCGCGCAGGCGGGCCAAGAGCTCGGCAAAGGAGAAGGGCTTGGTCAGGTAGTCGTCGGCACCGCCATCGAGCCCAGCGACCCGGTCCTCGACTGCCCCCCGCGCGGTCAGCATCAACACCGGTGCCCAGACTCCGTCCTCACGCAAGGCCCGACAGGTCTCGAAGCCGTCGATCCCGGGCAGCATCACGTCGAGCACGATCGCGTCGTAGGCCGTCGACCCGGCCATCACCAGCGCCTCCTCGCCATTCGTCGCCACGTCGGCGGCAAAGCTGTCCTCCGCGAGGCCGCGCCGGATCAGCGCCGCCATCTTCACCTCGTCCTCGACGACCAAGACGTGCATGCCACAGAGGGTGACAGGCGAGATTAACTTCAGATGAGAATCAGGTGAGCCGCCATCCCGCTCGCAGAGCCTGGCTAATGAGTCGCCGTTACCGTTTTCAGCGGATAGCCGAGCGCGGCGACCCGGTCGGGGAGATCCACATGCAGCCAGTGCGAGACGTGGCTGGGCAATGTCTCGAGGATGATTTCGTCATAGCTCGCGCGGTTCAGCTCCTCGGCGATGTCGTCATAGGCGTTGGGGCTCTTCGCCACACGCCCGGCGACCTCTCCGCCGGCAGGCTCCTCCAGCTTGGGCAACGCTCGCTCGAGGACTTTCTCGCCCAGGCTGGTGTCCTCGCTGATCCGGTCGAATGCCACATGGGCGGGATTGGGGACGAGGACGAAGAAGCTGGCCGGGCCGGCGATCGCCCGTTCGCGCACCGCTTCGACCACGGCCGGTGTGGCATCGGTCTTGTTGGTGACGACGAGGATGCGGGCCTCGCCCTCTGCCGACAGTGCCTCCGCTTCTGCGGTCGCTCCGGTCGGGATCACGTCGCGCTTGGAGATCGCCAGGTAGACGACCAGCGCCAGGATCGTGCCGAGGAAGAGGAAGCTGGTCAGGTTGGTGCCGAGCCCGAGGCCGCCTTCGGACTTCGGCGAGGCGAGGTAGTCGCCGATCGAGGCGCCGAGCGGGCGGGTGAGGATGTAGGCGAGCCAGAAGGAGAGGATCGCGTTCAGCCGCAGGCCGAAGTGCAGCACGGCGACCACCACGATCGCCCCGGCGAAGATGCCGAGCGCCAACAGGTAGCCGAGTTCGAGCTGCTCAGAGAGGAAATCGCCGGCCGAGGTGCCGAGGGCGAAGGTGAAGAGGATCGCCAGCCAGTAGAACGCCTCGCGTTTCGTGGTGACGATCGTGTGGACGGAGAGCGTCCGCTCGCTCGCGTACCAGGTGGCGAAGACCGCGATCAGGATCGCGCTGAAGGCGATCGTCGTCGTCTGCAGGGTGACGCCGTAGTTTTCGACCAGGTTGTCGCTGACCAGGGTGCCGACGACGCTGATCAGCACGACCGCCAGCCAGTAGATGCCGGGTACGTACCTGCGTGCCCGGAACTGGAAGACGAGGACGCCGATCAGCAGCGCCCCCATGATGTAGCTGGTGTTGGTCAGCCCGAGGCCGAGGTTTTCGTTGAGGTTGTCGGCAAAGGTCTCCCCGACCGTGGTGCAGAGGATCTTGATCACCCAGAAGTAGAGGGTGATCTCGGGAACCTTGTTCAGCATCTGGCGGCCGAGGGACCTGGCCGAAGGAGGGGAGACTTGCTTTGGGGGCGCCTGCGCGAGAGAGCTCATGGCGCGGCAGCGTGCAGGACCCCGCTAAAGCCAAGATGAGAGCTCACCGTCCGGCCCGCCGCTACTCGCCGGCCACGTCCCGGCGCAGGAACACCACTGCCGCGACCAGGAGTGCCGGCACTGCGTAGAGGGCGCAGACCCAGAGGGCGCGTAGGATCGGCGCCCAGTCGACCGGGACCCGCAGGAAGCCCTGCCAGGCTTGGAACTGGGTGCTGAGCAGGTAGGGCTGGAGGCCGCTCAGCCCTGGCAGGATGCCAATCAGCTGCAACAGCAGCGAGAACATCAGGGTGCCGACGATCGCCGCGGCGCTGTTGCGAAAGACGGTCGAGAGCAGCAGCCCGATGCAGGCGACGGCGAGGATCGGCAGCAGGTAGACGAGCAGGCTGGCGCCGACCAGAGCGAGGCCGTGGGAGGGGGAGACCTGCGTCCCGGAGAGGGTCACGATCGGGTTGAAGCCGGAGGCGAGGATCCCGGCGGCCAGGGCGACGGTGCCGCTGAGCGCGATCGCAGCGATCGCGTAGGTGACCGTAGCCAGCGCCTTCGCGGCGAACACCTGCTGGCGCTCGACCGAGCGGGTGAGGATCGTCTTCAGGGTGCGGTCGCGGTCCTCGGCGGCGACGATGTCTCCGGCAACGAGGGCGGTGATCAGCGGGAAGAGCCAGACCGAGCCGAAGAGCAGCAGCACCAAGGGGATCGCCAGGCCGGTGTCGTGGACGTAGCGGCCGAAGGCGACGTCGCGCGGTTCGCCGTTGCGGATCGCAAGCGCGGTGACGAAGATGACCGGCACCGCTGCGGCCGCGCCGAGGCCGAGGTAGGTGCGCTTCTGGGCGCGCAGCTTGCGCAGCTCCCAGCGGTAGACGGTGAGGACGCGGGGCATCAGGCCAGCTCCTCCGCGGCCGCCGCCATGCGGGCCGCTCCCGCTGCGGCTCCATCGCCCTCGGTGAGTTGGAAGAAGAGATCCTCGAGGCTTGCTTGCCTTGGGGTCAGCTCGAGCAGGGGCGCCCCCGACTCGGCCAGGGCGAGCGAGAGCCCGCCGACCGCTTGCTCGCTGGAGGCCCTGAAGAGGAGCCCGCCGGGGTGCGCCTCGCGCACCTCGTCGATCCCGGCCTGGGCGGCGCAGACACGATGGGCAAGCTCGTCGTCGCCGGTACGCAGCAGATAGCTGACGCCGGCACGGTCGCGCAGGTCTGCGAGCGATCCCTCGTAGACGACGCGGCCGGAGCGGACGATGGCGACCCTGTTGCACAGTTCTTCCACCTCGCCCAGGAGGTGGCTGGAGAGCAGCACGGTGATCCCGCGGGCGGCGAGGTCGCGGATCAGCTCGCGCATGTCGCGCATCCCGCCCGGATCGAGGCCGGTCGCCGGCTCGTCGAGCAGCAGCAGCCGCGGGCGCCGCAGCAATGCCGCGGCGATTCCCAGCCGCTGGCGCATCCCGTGCGAGTAGCCCCCGACCCGGTCCTTGGCGCGCTTGCGCAGCTCGACGATCTCCAGCACCTCGTCGATCCGCTCCGTCGCACCGCCGCCATCGAGGGCGGCGCAGAGCCGCAGGTTCTCCCGACCGCTCAGATACGGGTAGAAGGCCGGCGCCTCGACGAAGCCGGCCACGCCCTCCAGGGCCGCGACGCCGAGCTGGGGGTCGCGGCCGAACAGCCGCACCGAGCCCTCGTTGGGCCGGATCAGGCCCATCATCATCCGCAGCGAGGTCGTCTTGCCGGCGCCGTTGGGACCGAGGTAGCCGAAGACGTCGCCGGCCTGCACCGTCAGGTCGACGTGGTCGACAGCAAGGATCTCGCCGTAGCGCTTGACCAGGCCGCGGACCTCGATCGGCACCGCTGCGGGCATCCGGGCTAGAGACCCTGCGCGACTTCCAAGGCGACGGCGGGCGTGACCGAGCCCGCCACCGTGTACTCGACGCCTTCGCGCCGGAAGCGAATCACCGTGCCGAGCGGCGTTTCGAGCTCTTCCCCTTTGGTCGCGCCGTCGATCGTGACGCTGGGGAGCTGCAGGCCGCCGGCTTCGTCGCCTTCGCCGGAAGTCGCCTGCTCGAGCACGACGATGCCGCCGAGCCCCTGCCCGTAGGTGATCAGCGCGCTGGCTTCGTCGCCGCTGGAGACGAGGCGCACCTGGTCGCGGGCCATGCCGGCCAGGCTGGGCGGAGCGCTGAGCGGGAAGGAGGTCTGACGCTGCACCGCGTCCAGTCCCGTCACCGGCGCCGTCTCTTCGCCGCCTTCTTTGCTGCCGCCTGCGGGCGGGCTGAGGTCGACCGCCTTGGCGCCGCGCGGCGGCGTCACTTCGAAGACGGAATCGGGGATGGCTCCGAAGGAGATTTCGGTCACCGTCAGTTCGAGCACTGGGGCGCTTTCGCCGCGGGCGTAGACCGCGGCTCGCAGCGGGGTGCCGTTGGCGGCGTCCCAGGCCAGCTCGGCGCCGCCGACGAGACCGCCGTTTCCCTTCGGCGAGACGCGCACGGTGTAGGCGGCGCGCCCGGCGACGTCGGAGGGGACGGCGCCGCTCAGCGTCGCGTGTTCCATCGCTTCTTCGATCCCAGCCTGGACGCGGGCGAGCGAGGGCGGTTCGTCCTGGCCGGCTTCGGCGGAGTCGTGGCGCTGCGGCAGCGAGCCCCGGTAGACGGTTTCCGTGCCCGGGTCGTAGACGGTGAAGCTCTTTTCGTCGACCAGCGCTTGAAAGTCGCCGGCACTGCTCTTCGAGACGTCGGCCTGCAGCTCAAGGCGCAGGCGGCCGTCCGGCGAGGCCCAGAGCCTGCCCGACGCGCCTCCGAGCAGCGGATCGGAGCTTTCGAGCACCGATTCCCCGATCAGGTTGTCGGTGAAGTGGACCCTCGCACTGATGCCAGTGGGCGGTGGCGCGGCCAGCGCGTCGTGGGCGGCATTTGCAAGCGGCTCCGGCGGGGGAGTCGGGCCACCGCCGGTGGCGGCGATGGCGACCGCGGTGGTGCCGGCCGCGAGCACCGCGATCGCCACGGCAAGCGCGAGGAGCTGGCGGGTGGAAATGCGTCGCAGGAACGTCACGGTGCCTTCTCTCGGATCGGTCCGGTAACAGAGAGGGTAGGCGGCCTCCCTAAACGGTGCATGAGACTTGTTGCCTCCGCCTCCGCGCGTCGTCGTCCAGCGAATGCCGACCCCCGCCCTTCGAGTGACGGCCCGGCGGTCAAGTCAAAAGCTGAGCATGCCGAGCAAAAGCACCACCACCAGCCCGCCACATCCAATTCCCAGTCCGAGGCCGGCCAAATAGACGGACCCCGGCGATTCAACCAGGGGCGCAAAGGAGTGTTGAAGTAGGTGGTCATTTACATCGGTCTGGGCCTTCATCTGGCACCTCCTCTGTCGGTTTCCTACGGGGTTAGCTGACGGGCTCGCGGCCGATGCCGCTAGGGCCGGATCACCGGCCCACTCGCCCCAACTGCTTGGGTCCCCCGTCCGCCTTCGCCATGGGCGAAGGCGGCTCGGATTGAGAGCTCAAGGTAGCAGGCAAAGGTGGCGATGCTCAAGCCGGAGGGAGGCTCGCCCAGAGGCGCTGCACCGCATAGGCCCGCCAAGGTCGCCAGCGCTCCGCCAGGGCGGCGATGCTCTTGGCCGGCCGACCCCGTCCGATTTCCGCCGGGAAGGCGCAGTCCCTCTTGCCAGGGCTGTCGTCTACGCTCGTCTAGGGCGATGGCCGTGACCGGTTCGTCTGGACCGTCGACCTGCTGCCAGACGAGGCGGCGGCAACTGCTGACGCAAGGAAGCTGGTCAAGAGTGACAGCGAAGAAGAGGTAATAGCGGGTGTCGCAGATGGAGAGCTACCGGACGCGAGCCATACTGATCGTCGTCGCCACGATCGTCGCCATGTGCGCCATCGGCGTTTACGTCATCGCGAGCGTGATCGGCGGGATCTCCGACGCGGCCAACGGGCGCACCTACTCCGATACCCTCGGCGACGCCCAGCAGAAGTTCGGCGACGGTGCCAAGGTGGTGAAGATCAACGTCGACGGAGGCAGCGTCGAATACGAGGTGCTCAGCCCCGATAACTCCACGGTCATGGTCCGTAGCTACACGCGCACCTCGGAGGAACATGTCGAAAACGGGAACGGGCAATTCGGTACTGCGTACACCAACCACATCGACGACTCCCAGCGCGCCGCCACGCCGGCCGACGTCAGAGGCGCTGCGATCGCGCTCGGCCAGCTCGACCCCGACATCGTCGACAAGCTCTGGGACAGGGCCGGTTTCCCGCACAGCGGATCGACCGCGACCCTGCGAGGCAGCACCTGGACGATCGGCAGTGGCGCGCACCCGCTCGACAGGTACGCCGCCAACTTCGACGGCAGCGGCTTCCACCGGACCCAGTAGGAGGCTCGGCCCCTATCCTCTGAAATGGCCCTGGAATGCGGAATTTGCACGCGGACGTAGCTCAGCCGTTTGGTTGACTGGTGGTTTGAGGCGGACGATCTCCCGGTTCGGGTTGGCTTTCTTCAAGCGATCAGGGCCACCAGTCGCGCTGGCCATCGACGTCTTCGCGCGGAGCCTCGCCGAGGTTGGGCGCGCCGATGACGAGGATCTCGAGGCCTTCCGGCCCGGCCTCGTAGCCTCGCCACGTACCGGGCGGGACGCGCACCGCGTCCCATTCCTTGAGCTCGACGATCTCGTCGTCGAGCTTCATCCGCCCGCTCCCGCGCAGGACCACGTAAACCTCCTCCTGCTTCTTGTGCGTGTGGCCGTACGGAAAGCGATAGCCGGGTGGGACGCGCTGGTAGCTCAGGCCGGATTTCTCGAGCTCGAGCGCCCCGGTCGCCAAGCGGAACTCCAGGTCTGGCGCGCCGTCGAACCTGGACCCGAGGTCCTCCAGGTCATCCTTGAGGTTCCTCAGAGTGAACGGCACGGCGCAATCCTATGGCAGGCCGAGGCTGTGCCCGACATCGGCGATCGACTTCTTCTCGCACTCGGCTCGGTGATAGACAGTCGTCCCGTGCAGCAAGATCAATGGACGGCGGTCGACGAGTATGTAGCGGAGCTCTTGGCTCCAAACGACTCTTCTCTGGAGGCTGCCCTGATCGCAAGCGAGGAGGCCGGCCTGCCGGTGATCCAGGTATCGCCGCCGCAGGGGAAGCTGCTCAACCTGCTGGCAAGGTCGATCGGGGCGAAGACGATCCTCGAGCTCGGCACGCTGGGCGCCTACAGCACGATCTGGCTGGCCAGGGCGCTGGTCGAGGGCGGCCGTCTGGTCACCCTGGAGGCCGATTATGGCTATGCGGAGGTCGCCCGTGAGAACATCGCCCGGGCCGGGCTGAGCGACGCAGTCGACTTGCGCGTCGGGCCGGCGCTCGACCTCCTGCCCGTGCTGCACTCCGAGGCCACCGGGCCGTTCGACTTCACCTTCATCGACGCCGACAAGGAGAACAGCCCCGCGTACTTCACGTGGGCGCTGGAGCATTCCCGTTCCGGCAGCTTGATCGTTGCCGACAACGTCGTTCGTGGGGGGACCCTCGCCGACCCGGAGAGCGACGATCCGAAGGTCCGGGCGCAGCGCCGGCTGCATGAGATGGTTGCCGCAGAGGGCCGTGTCAGCGCGACGACGATCCAGACGGTCGGCGGCAAGGGCTATGACGGGTTCACCGTTGCCCTCGTCACGAGGTAGTGGGCGGCCCCTTCAGGTCACCGTGACGCAGGTAGATCGCCTCGGCCTGCTTGGCGTAGCGCTTGGGCAGAGCGTCGCGCAGCTCGACTCTACAAGCCGTCGAAACGGGCTTGAGAATGGGAAATCTCTCGATACTTGGTGGTCGTTTCGAGCCGATAGAGTGGAAGTTGGCTCCCGCTCTAGGGGGGCGTTACAGGGCCTCTCAAATGGCTCTGTAATGCGGAATTTACACGCGGACGTAGCTCAGCTGGTAGAGCGCGAGCTTCCCAAGCTCGAGGTCGCGGGTTCGAGACCCGTCGTCCGCTTCTTGTGCCTGCGGCCGTTGCGTGATGGTCCCTTCTTCGCTCTGGGCTTGGCCGCCTTGACCTCGCGGTAGAAGTGCTCTGTGGCGCCGCGAACGGGGCGTTCGCCGACCAGCTCGACCAGGCCCGAGTTGTGCAGCTCGGTGACGTGGTAGTTGACGTTGCTGAGCGGCGTGCGCAACTCGTAGCTGAGGTCGCTGGGGGATAGGGTCCGACCGCCGTCGATGCCGAGGACCTCTAGGATTGAGATGCGCAGGGGGTGGGTATTTGCGCGGGCGAGGAGTTGCCAGTTCATCAGATTCCTCCGTCGTTTTCGATTGGTTGTTACCAACTTGTAGGCTAATTGATACCAAAAAATGATGGTCTAAATACACAAAATCGGGTAGTATCGTCCATAGGCTCTTTGGGAAGGAGAACTAGATGGGCGTAGATGCAGGGGTTTTGAGGCGTCTCGGGGGGGTGGTCGCAGTTGCCGTGCTGGCACTGGTCTTCGCGGCATCCGCGGGAGCCGTCGACATCATCGAAGAAGAGCTGCCCGAAACGGTCGGTTCCGGCTGGCAGGCCGGAACCTGCACGCTCGATACCCCGCAGGAATGCAGCGTCGACACCCCGAGCCAGTTCTTCACCCAGGCCGCCGGGCACCCGCCGGTGGGCTTCACCCAGATCATCGTCAAGCACTCGGGCGCCTTCAAAGAACCCACCGGGCACATCAAGACCGTCCTGGTCGACCTTCCCCAGGGGATGAGCGTCAACCCGGAGGCCACGCCCAAGTGCGAACTGACCGCCGAAGGCAAATTCCCGGTCTCGGGCTGCCCGGCGGACACAAAGGTCGGCTACAGCAACGTCGAAGCGTCGGCGGGCATTCCGCCGGTCAGCCTGCCGCCGGTGGAAGTCCCGAACATCGCCGTCTACAACCTCGTGCCGCGCGAAGGCGAACCGGCCCGTTTCGGCTTCACGCTGCCGCTCGGCCTCGGCGAAGTCTTCCTCAACGCCGGCGTCAAATGGGACGGCGACTACCACGAGTACTTCACGATCCACGTCCCGGAGGTGCCTCTGATCAACGCGAAGATCCTCAGGAACCGGCTGGTCTTCGACGGCACGATCGGCAACCACGGCCTGCCGGCGGAAGGTGGCGGCGCCTTCCTGACCACCCCTAGTACCTGCTTCAACCCCAACCAACCGGCCTTCGCGACCACCTACAACACGATCCTCCACGCCGACTCGCAGGAGGAAGAAGCGCCCGAAAACGAATACGACGTGGCGGCGCCGGCTCCGCCCTCGGCGGCCTTTGTCGCCGGCTCCGAGCGGGTCGAATCGCCGTTGCCGAGGGTGGGAGGCGAACGGGTGATGCCGACCGGATGCGACGAAATCCCTTTCGAACCCTCGACCTCGCAGACGCCCGGCACGAGCCAGACGGATTCGCCGATGGGCGGCACCGTGGAGGTGCGGACTCCCTTCGATCCGCCGGCGCCGATCTACCAGTCGAACGTGAAGAACGCCGATGTCTCGCTGCCGCAGGGCCTCGGCCTCAACCCCTCGGCGGCGAGCGGGCTGCAGGCGTGCACCGATGCGCAGTTCGGTCGCGGCACCCGCAACCCGGTGGCCTGCCCGCCCGGCTCCAAGATCGGCACCGTCGCGATCGACACGCCGCCGCTGCCCGACGGCACCCTGACCGGAAACGTCTACTTGGGCACCCAGCAGAGTCGCGATCCGGCCTCGGGCAACGAGTACCGGGTCTTCATCGACGCGGAGTCGGCCAGCCGTGGCCTCTCGATCCGCCTGCTCGGCAACGTCAGCGCCGACCCGCAGACCGGCCAGCTGACCGCGCAGGTGCACGACGCGCCGCAGCTGCCGTTCGAATCGGTCCGCGTAACCCTCGACGGCGCCAAGGGGACGCTGACCAGCCCGCCGACCTGCGGGCCGAACAGGACGGCCCACGCGATGACCGCTTGGTCGGGGACGCCCGACGCCGGGCCGCAGGACAAAGGCTTCACGCTCACCTCCGCTCCCGGCGGCGGTCCCTGCGCGAAAACGCTGGTCGAGCGGCCGTTCGGACCGTCGTTCGCCAGTCACGACAGCAACCCCAAGGGCGGCGCCTTCACCCAGTTCGCGATGAGCGTCGACCGCAACGACGGCAATCAGGAGCTGAAGGGGGTCGACGTCACCCTGCCGCCCGGTTTGACGGCGAAGCTGGCCGGCGTCCGCTACTGCCCGAAGGCGACGATCGCCGCCGCGGCGGCCAACAGCGGTGCGGCCGAGGCGGCCAACCCGAGCTGCCCGGCCTCAAGCCTCGTCGGCAGCGCTGCGGTCGCCGCCGGCAGCGGGCCCAACCCGTTCCACACCACCGGCAAGGTCTTCCTCGCAGGGCGCTATCACGGCGCCCCTCTCTCCCTGGCAGTGATCACCCCCGCCACGGCCGGGCCGTTCGATCTCGGCACGGTCGTGGTGAGGGTGGCGCTGTTCGTCGACCCCTCGACCGCGCAGGTCGACGCCGTCTCAGACCCGATCCCGCACGTCTTCGGCGGCGCTCTGCTCGACATCCGCACGGTCGCGGTCAAGCTCGACCGGCCGAAATTCGCCCTCAACCCGACCAACTGCTCGCCGTTCTCGACCAGCGGGGCGCTGCGCGGCGGCGGCGCCAACCCGCTCGACCCGGCCGCCTTCAGCTCGTTCCCGGTCTCGGCGCCCTTCAAGGTCAACGGCTGCGAGGGCCTCGACTTCAAGCCGAAGCTCTACATGCGGCTCTTCGGCGGTACGCGGCGGGCGAAGAGCCCGAAACTGCGGGCGGTCCTCGTCGCCCGCGAAGGCGACGCCAACATCGGCCACGCCGCGGTGACCCTGCCGAAAGCCCTGGCGCTCGAACAGTCGAGCCTCGCCAACGTCTGCACGCGGGTCCAGTTCGCCGCCCACGACTGCCCGGCGGACTCGATCTACGGCTACGCGACGGCGGAAACGCCGCTGCTCGACGGCCCGCTCAAGGGCCCGGTCTACCTGCGCTCGTCCGACAACGAACTGCCCGACATGGTCGCCGCCCTCAACGGCCAGGTGGACATCGACCTCGACGGCCGCATCGACAGCACCAAAGGCCGCCTGCGCACCACCTTCGACGTCGTCCCCGACGTGCCGGTATCGAAGTTCGCCCTAACCGTCCGCGGCGGCAAACACGGCCTGCTGGTCAACACGACGAACATCTGCGCTCGCAAATACAAGGCAATAGCCCGCTTCAAAGCCCAGAACGGCAAGCACATCAACATGCGGCCCAAGCTGCGAGCGCCGTGCAAGAAACATAGGCGCGGCCGGCGCTGAGCCTAACCCGGCTGGCTCGTCGGCCTGATCAGGATCTCGTTGACGTCGACCCCGGGCCGCTGTTCGAGCGCGTAGATCACCGCTTTGGCGATGTCGTCGTCCTGCAATGCCCACTCGCCGGGCCGGTTGTCGAAAAAGGGAGTGTCGGTCATCCCCGGCTCGATCAGGGTGACGCGGATGTCGCGGTTCTCGTGGATCTGCCGCAGCTCGGCCCGCAACGCTTCCCCGATCGCCGTCGCCGCGAACTTGGTCGCCGAGTAGAGCGAGCCGGGTAGCGCCCGCCGGCCGGCCACCGAGCTGGTGACGAGGAAGTGGCCGTCGCCGCGCTCGAGCAGGTGGGGGAGGGTGGCCCGGATCGTCAGGGCGACCCCGTAGACGTTGGTCAGGACCATCGAGCGCCAGTGCTCTGGCGACTCCTCGAGGAAGCCGCGGGTGGCGCCGAAGCCGGCATTGGCGAAGACCGCGTCGATCCGCCCGAAGCGCTCGATCGCAGCCGCGGCCATCGCCTCGACCTGCTCCCACTCGGTCACGTCGCAGCGAACCGCGAGAGCCCGCTCTTTGCCACCGAGCTCGTCGACAAGCTCTTCAAGCTCCTCCAATCGCCGCGCGGCCAGAACCAGCCGGTACCTCGGAGCCGCGGCCCGTGCCGTCGCAGCACCGATACCGCTGGAAGCTCCGGTGATAAGCAGCACTGGATCGTCGCTCATCCGCCGATTCTCGCAACTCCGGCTTGTCGAGAGCGAGTGGGCGGGGGTCGGCGGACACTCAAGCGCGAAGCGCGTCCGCCGCCCCTGGTCCACTCGCTCTCCCAACCCACCTTGCGATAATCCGCCGATGGATCCCCAGCGCAAGCGAAAGATCCGGCTTGTCGCCGCCCTCAGCGCCGCCGTCCTCCTCGCGGCCGCGCTCGTCTACACGTCCTTCAGCGCCGCCAGCGAAGCCAAGGAGCCCTCGCAGCTGCTCGGTGCCGCGCCCGGGGTCAGCTACGACCTGACCGGCACGGTCGTGCCGGGCTCGATCCGCCACCGCGGCGACGGGCTGCGCTTCCGCGTCTCCGACCGCGAAGGTGGCAGGCCGACGCTTCCGGTCACCTACAGCGGCACCGTCCCCGACCCCTTCCGCGGCGGCCGCGAGATCGTCCTCACCGGCGAAGTCGAGCACGGGACCTTCATCGGCGAACCGGACACGCTGGTGACCAAGTGCCCGTCGAAGTTCACCACCTCGAATGACGGCTAGCCTCGGCAGCGCCGCTCTGGCGCTTGCCTTCCTGACGATGCTCTTCGCCGTGGTCGCGGCTCTCGTCGGCCGCAAAGGGGACGAGCGCTGGGTGCTGGCTTCGCGGCGGGCGGTCTACGGCGCCTGCGGCCTGCTCACCCTCTGCGTCGTCCTGATCGAGATCGCCTTTGCGACCGACAACTTCTCCTACAACATCGTCGGGCAGCACTCCTCGATCGAGACGCCGACCTTCTACAAGCTGGCGGCGATGTGGTCGAGCCAGGAAGGCTCGCTACTGCTCTGGGCCTGGGTGCTCTCGATCGCCTCCTCGCTGGCCCTCTTTGCGACCCGCGACAAGCTGCGCGAGATCGTTCCCTACGCGACCGCGGTGATGGCCGGGATCGCCAGCACCTTCACCGGAATGATGTTGTTCGCCGGCGGAGTCAACCCCTTCGCCACGGTCAGCCCGGTGCCGGCCGACGGGATCGGCCTCAACCCGCTGCTGCAGCACCCCAGCATGATGATCCACCCGCCGATGCTCTACTCGGGGTACGTCGCCTTCACGATCCCCTTCGCCTTCGCGATCGGCGCCCTGATCACCCGCCGCCTCGACGCCTCCTGGATCCGCGCCACCCGCCGCTTCGCCCTGATCGCCTGGGCCTTCCTCGGCTTCGGCCTGCTGCTCGGCGCCCGCTGGTCCTACACCGAGCTCGGCTGGGGCGGCTACTGGGCCTGGGACCCGGTCGAGAACGCGGCGCTGATGCCGTGGCTGGTCGGCACCGCCTTCCTGCACTCGATCCTGGTCCAGGAGAAGCGGGGGATGCTGAAGGTCTGGAACGCCTGCCTGATCGTCGCCACCTTCTCGCTGGCGCTGCTCGGTACCTTCCTCGTCCGCTCCGGCGTCCTGCAGTCGATCCACGCCTTCGGCAACAGCACCGTCGGCCCCTACATCCTCGGCCTGATCGCGGTCGTGCTGATCGGCTCGACGGCGCTGATCGTCTCCCGGCTCGACGACCTCAGATCGGAGAAGCGGATCGACTCGCTGGCCTCGCGCGAGGCCGTCTTCATCGTCAACAACCTGCTCCTCGTGGCGCTCACGGCGACGATCTTCTGGGGCACCTTCTTCCCGCTGATCTCCGAGCTCTTCACCGGCACCAAGTCCTCCCTGGCGGCGCCCTGGTTCGACCGCTACACGACGCCGCTGGCGATTGGGCTCGTCCTCTTCACCGGGATCGGGCCGCTGCTGGCCTGGCGCCGGGTCAGCTGGGCGACGGCGAAGAAGGTCTTCCTCGTGCCCTCGCTGGTCGCCGCTGCCGCGGGCGTTGCCCTGGCGCTGTTCAGCGACGCCACCCACAGGCCCTGGGCCTTCGCTCTCTTCGTCTTCGCGACCTTTGCCCTGGTCGGCCTGGGCCAGGAGTTCTACCGTGGCGCCGCGGCACGGCGCTCGCTCAAGGGCGGCTCGTTGCCGGCGGCGCTGGTCGGGGTCGTCTCGCGCAACCGGCGGCGCTACGGCGGCTACATCGTCCACATCGGCATCGCGGTGCTGCTGATCGGGATCGCCGCTTCGTCTAGCTTCCAGACCAAGCGAGACGTCGACCTGAAGCCGGGGCAGAGCGCCGTCGTCGGCGGTCGCAAGGTGACCTATGTGCGGCCGACCGCGAGCGTGACCAAGCTCGCCTTCACGGCCGGTGCCGTCCTGCGGGTGGAAAAGGACGGCGAGACGTTCCTGCTGCACCCGACCCGGCGCTTCTACCGCCCGACCGGCCAGGGCGGCGGCGGGATCGCGAGCTACTTCGCCGGCGAATCTGACAGCAACATCGGCCTCAAGGCAGGTCTCGGCAGTGACTTCTGGACCGCCAACCAGCCCGACATCAGCGGCCTGCTGGGCCACGCGCGGGCGGCGGACAAAGGCTTCAAAGCCTGTGTAGCCGGCGGGCCGGGCACGCCGCCGCAGTGCAGGGCGGTTGGGGAAATGATGCGCGCCGCCGCGGCCAACCCGAGCCTGCGCCCTGCGGCCCTCGCTCAGGTCGAAGCGCTGCAGCTGGCGACGGCGAAGCAGATCGCCCGCAGCTACGTCTCCGAAGGTGCCACCTCGACCTTCCGCGTGATCGTCAACCCGCTCGTCACCTGGATGTGGATCGGCGGCCTGATCGCCCTCTCCGGTGCGGCGATCGGCCTCTGGCCAGCGCGCCGAAGTCGCCGCAGCCCTGTCGCCGACACCGAGCTGGAGGCGCTGAAGGAAGCCAAGTACCGCGAGATTCGCGACGCCGAGCTGGACCATGCCGCCGGCAAGCTCTCCGACGAGGACTTCGCCCTGCTCGACGCGGAGCTGCGCAAAGAGGCGGTCGAGATCCTCGACAGCGCCAACGGCGACGGCCACCGCGAGCCGGTGGAGAGGCCGACCGAGCCGGTCTAGATCTTCAGCAGGACGATGGTGTTGACGAAGAACAGCACCGCGAAGAAGACGGTTGCGCGGTCGAGGTTGCGCTCGACCATCGAGCCGCCGCCGAAGGAGCTGCCGCCGCCGCCGATGCCGAAGGCGCCGGAGAGCCCGGTGTCTTTTCCGGAGTGGAGCAGGATCAGGAAGATCAGCACCCCGGAGATGATCACCTGGATAAAGCCCAAGATCGTCGACATGAATCCGGATGGTAGCGGCAAGCAAGCTCGCGCGCCCGCCGGACATCCCAGCATCCTCTGTTGCGTCATTTGACAAATTCAGCTAGTTTGTAACTTGAAGGAACGAACTTTCGAGATTTGACAAGGAGGCTCAATGGAGGCAGCGACGCACCATCACGACCACGGACCGGCGATCGAGCTCAATCCGGCCGGCTGGCGCGACGCCAAGCGATACGCCTGGCTGCTCGGACTGGTCGTTCCCTTTGCCCCGTTCATCGCCTGGGCCAGCGTCGAAGCCACCGGCTTGGAGGCTTTCTGGTTCTTCGGGCCACTGCTCGTCTTCGTCGCCTTCCCGCTGCTCGACATCGCGATCGGGATGGACCCGACCAACCCGCCCGACAGCATCCTCAAGTGGCTCGAGCAGGACCGCTACTACCGTTGGTGCACCTATCTCTTCATCCCTGTCCAGTACGCCGGCCTCGTCTTCGCCTGCTGGCTCTGGTCGAACGGCGGCCTCTCGGTCCTGGAGAGCCTCGGCCTGGCGGTGACGATGGGGGTCGTCGGCGGCATCGCGATCAACACCGCCCACGAGCTCGGCCACAAGCGCGACAATTCGGAGCGTTGGCTGAGCCGGGTGGCGCTGGCGCAGAGCGGCTACGGCCACTTCTTCATCGAGCACAACCGCGGCCACCATGTCCGCGTCGCCACCCCGGAGGACCCGGCCAGCTCGCGCCTGGGGGAGAGCTTCTGGGCCTTTCTGCCGCGCACCGTCGCCGGCAGCCTGCGCTCGGCCTGGGGGATCGAGTGCGCCCGCCTCGATCGCATGGGCAGGTCGCACTGGACCCTGCGCAACGACATCCTCGGCGCCTGGGCGATGACGGTGGCGCTGTTCGCGGCGCTGACGATCGCCTTCGGCCCGGTCGTCCTGCCTTACCTGCTGATCCAGGCGGTGCTCGGCTTCTCGCTGTTGGAGGTCGTCAACTACCTCGAGCACTACGGCCTGCTGCGCCAGAAGCGCGAGGACGGCCGCTACGAGCGCTGCCGCCCCGAGCACAGCTGGAACAGCAACAACGTCGCCTCCAACGTCCTGCTCTACCACCTGCAGCGCCACAGCGACCACCACGCCAACCCGACCCGGCGCTACCAGGCGCTGCGCCACGTCGAAGAGGCGCCGCAGCTGCCCACCGGCTACGCCGGGATGATCGTGCTCGCCTGGATCCCGCCGCTCTGGAGGCGGGTGATGGATCCGCGGCTGATCGAGCACTTCGACGGCGACCTCACCAGGGCCAACATCCAGCCGCGCCGGCGCGATCGCATCCTCGCCCGCTACGGGAGTCCCGCATGAGCTTCCACTGTTCCTTTTCGTCGCTATATGCCGTTAAGGCACAGCGGAGGATTCGGTGAGCCGCTGGCGCTGTCCGTCCTGCGGCTACGTCTACGACGAGGGGCCGGGGCACCCGCGCGAGGGCTTCCCGCCGGGGACGCCGTGGAGCGAGGTCCCCGACGACTGGGCCTGCCCCGACTGCGGCGTCCGCGACAAGGTCGATTTCGAGCCCGACGAGGGCGAGGCTGCGTGACCGCCGCCGCTGAGACGATTCCTACGGTGGCCACCGCACGCACCCCCTACCCGCAGGCGGCGCGCGAGCTGCTGCGCGAGACCCTCTTCGGCGCAGCCCGCGACGAGCTGCAGAGCCGCGCCTGGTCGGAGATCACGATGTCGGACATCGCCGGCACCGCCGGGGTCAGCCGCCAGACCCTCTACAAGGAGTTCGGCAGTCGCGACGAGTTCGGCCAGGCCTTCGTGATCCAGGAGGGCGAACGCTTCCTCGACGGCGTCGACACCGCGGTCCGCGAGCACCTCGACGACCCCCGCGCCGCCGTCGACGCCGCCCTCAACACCTTCCTCCACGCGGCCGGCGAGGACCCCCTGGTCCGCATCCTGCTCAGCGACGACGGCACCGGCGGCATGCTCCCCTTCGTCACCACCCAGGGCATGCCGGTCGTCCAGTGGGCCACCGCCCGCCTCCAGGCGACGATCGAGGAGGGCTGGCCGCAGGCGCCGGAGGACAAGACGGCGCTCCTCGCCGAGTCCCTGGTCCGCCTCGCGATCAGCTACATCACCGCCCCAACCCGGTCCCCCGAGACCACCGCCGCCCAAGCCGGCGAGCTCCTCGGCCCCTTCATAGACCGCGCGCTGGGCAGCTGATCGCACTTTTGCGCGTCCGATTTCTCGTTTCCGTGGCTTTTGTGACCCACGCGTGACGCCGAGTTCGGCAGGCTTGGGCTTCATAGACGAAAGGAGTCGGATGACCGCATCACAGGCCGCAGGTATCGTTATCGGCATGCCCGAGTTCGATTTGACGATCCTCTACGACCCAGGAGAGGACGGGTGGATTGTCGCCTCTATCCCCGCTGTGCCAGGGGTTCTGAGCCAGGGGCGCACCCGTGCAGAGGCCCGAGAGAATGTTCTCGATGCCCTGGCGCTGATGCTCTCCCCGGAGCCGGTTGAGGCCGATGACGAGCGCGAGCGTGAGTTGCTGCACTTGATCACCGCGTGAAGCGGCGCAAGCTCGAGTGGCACCTGCGCCAGCATTTTCGTCCCAAAGGCCGCTCTCGAGCTCTGCGCTCAGCCGCTTGAGGCCACGTTCGGCGGCCTCGGGTGGAATTCGGTGCCAGGTCGAGCTGGCGCGGCGAACCTCTGGGTTGAGCAGCAGCTCCGGGCGGTCCCAGAGCGCGCTCGTGAAGCCGTCGAGGCAGCCGTGCGGCACGGGGACGGCTTCGAGTACGGCATCGGGGAGACAGGCTCGAAGCGTTGCTCTCGACGGCATTACGTCGCGGTCCATCGAGCCGGCTTCGGGGAAGTAGTCCTTGATCAGCCAGGTGTCCGAGGCGGCCTCGGCGTCGAGGGTCAGCAGCACGATCCTGCGGCGGGCGACACGGCGCATCTCCGCCAGTCCGGCTTCGGGGTCCTGCCAGTGGTGGATCGTCAGAACGCCCATCGCTGCGTCGACGCTCTTGTCGGCGAGTGGGAGGCTCTCGACAACCCCTTCGACCACGGGCGCCGTTCCGGTTGTAGGCGGGGCCGCTCATCGGGCGGGTCGCCTTGCCGAGGCACTCGTGCCGTCGCGGGAGCCCTGCTCGCGCAGCATCGTCACCAGCAGCTCGACGAAGTCCCCGTAGAGCTCGTCGCGCACCGCGTCCGGGCTGACCAGGGCTTCGATCGCGAGACCGATGCCGAGGGCGCGCAGAACGAGCGCCAGATCGGCAGGGGGGAGGGGCGACTCCATCCCTTCCTCTTCTTCGTAGTGGGCGATGTAGGCGGCGATCGCCTCGCGCAGGGAGGCGGAGCGGGTTCCGAAGCGTTCGGCCAGCTCGGGCTCGCGGCCGGCCTGGCCGAGGAACTCCAGGTGGAGCAGGAACGACTCGCGATCGGCGGCGAAGCGCTCCATCCACTGGTCGGCGAGGGCGCGGGCGCGCGCCTCCAGCGGCGCGTCCTCATCGAGCTCCCTCTGGGTCGCGGCCAGCTCCTGGGCCCTTCCTGCCATGTAGTCCTCGAAGACCGCGAGGAAGAGGTCGGCCTTGCCGGCGAAGTTGGAGTAGACGGCCCCGTGCGAGTAGCCGGCGCGCTCGGCGATCTCCTCCACCGAGGCGCCGTCGTAGCCGCGCTGGGCGAAGACCGCAGCGGCGGTTGCGAGCAGCTCGGCTCGCGTGCGCGCCTGCTTCTCTGCCCGTGTCTCGCGTTGCGCCTTCTCAGCCATTCAGATTATGAGTATAACTTGAATTGTGATAGTAATCTCGTATGGACGCGTCGGACACGGGCGCAGCAATGGGTGAGCCGCTCGAGATTCTCGGCCGCTGGCTCGAAGAGGCTCAGAACGCGGGGGCGCCGGCTCCGGCGACAATGACCCTGGCCACGGCTGCGGCCGACGGGCGGCCCTCCGCCCGCGCTGTCTCGCTCAAGCAGCTCGATCGCGACGGGCTCGTATTCACCACCGCATTGTGGACCCGGAAGGCCGCCGAGCTGCGTGTCAATCCCTGGGTCGCCGCGATCTTCCACTGGCCGTCGCTCGGCCGGCAAGCGCGGATCGAGGGGCATGTCGAGACGGTCGCGCGGGCGCTTGCGGAGCAGCTCTTCGCTGAGAGGCCGCGCAGCCATCGGTTGCAAGCGCTTGTCTCTCGCCAGGGCGAAGAGATCGAGGGGCTGGACGAGTTGCGGGCGCGGCTCACGGCGCTGCGGGTCGAGCTCGGCGACGATCCCGTTCCATGTCCGGACGACTGGGGCGCGATTCGCATCGTTCCCAACCGGGTCGAGTTCTGGGAGGAAGCTTCCGATCGCCTCCATGAGCGCCGGCTGTTCGCCGGGGTCGCCGGCGAGTGGCGCCAGTCGCAGCTGGCGCCCTGACTCAGGCCTCTGGCGTCGGCGTGTCCAGGCCCGCCGCATCCTGAGATCAGCACGACTCCTCCGGCGAGCAGCAGCGCCCCGCCGCGACGCGACCAGGGCCATCTCGGCCACCAGCCTGGGTCCGCGCGAACCAGAGCAGGCCGCCGAGGCAGAGCAGGGTCGCGACGAAGAAGTTGAGCCGCAGGTCGAGGACGTGGTGGGCCGAGTCGATGCGGATCGACTCCTCGAAGATGCGGAAGGCCGAGTAGCCGGTGACGTAGAGGCGAACAGGCCAGACGCCGGGCTCGGGATGGCGCTGGTCACGGGGCGATTGCCCCCGAGCTCGAGCGAGCCCGAGCCTCGCAGATAAAAAGAACGAGTCTCACTCTTATGTTAGTCTGCCAAGCCATGCCGGGACCGCCGCACCGCAGCCTAGTGCTCGCGCTCCTCTCGGTTGCTTTGCTCGCGGGCTGCGGTGGAAGCTCGGGGGCCGGCTCGGCCGGCGCCTCAGGCAAGCTGAACGTGGTTGCCGCCGAGGACTTCTGGGGGGGCATCGCCGCACAGCTCGGAGGCAACCAGGTCGAAGTGACCAGCCTCATCACCAACCCGGCCGCCGATCCGCACGACTACGAACCGACCAGCGAGGACGCGCGCACGATGGCGGGCGCCCAGATGGCGATCGTCAACGGGATCGGCTACGACGAATGGGCCTCGAAGCTCCTGGCCGCCGACCCGGAACCGGAACGGGTCGAACTCGTCGTGGGAGACCTGCTCGGGCTGAAGGACGGCGACAACCCCCACCAGTGGTACTCGCCGTCTTCGGTGCGGCGGGTGGTCGGTGCGATCGCTGCCGGCTACAAGCGGGCCGACCCCGGCCATGACGCCTACTTCGACCGCTGCCGCGCGGCCCTCGAAACGAGGGGCCTCGCCGAGTACCACCGCCTGATCTCGCGGATCAGGTCGCGCTACTCGGGCGCCCCGGTGGGCGCCTCGGAGAGCATCTTCGAGCCGCTGGCACCGGCCCTCGGCCTGAAGCTGATCACGCCGCAGGGCTTCATGGACGCGGTCGCCGAGGGAACCGAACCGACCCCGGCCGACAAGGCCACCGCCGACAGGCAGATCGCCGACGGGCAGATCGCGGTCTGGGTCTACAACAGCCAGAACGCGACCCCCGACGTGCAGCGGCTGACCGACGCCGCCAAGGCTGCGGGGATCCCTGTTGCCACGGTGACGGAGACACCCGCACCCGAAGGGGTCGGCTTCCAGGCTTGGATGGCCCGGGAGCTCGATGGGCTGGACGCGGCACTCGCAAGGGCCGGCGGAAGTTGATGATGGATTCGACCGAGGCGACTGGCGCGGCGCCCGGCGTTCGGCCCGGCGTCGAGGACGCGATTCGACTCGAAGCCGCGACCGCCGCCCGTGGCGGTCGCCCGGTCTGGTCGGGAGTCGATCTGACGATCCGCCAGGGCGAATTCGTCGCGGTGCTCGGGCCGAACGGAGCTGGCAAGTCCACCCTGCTCGACATCGTGCTCGGCCTGCTGCCGTTGCGCGAGGGTCGAGCGACGGTGCTGGGCGGCCTGCCGGGAGAGGCCAACCCGCAGATCGGCTACCTGCCACAGCGGCGCGACATCGACGCCGGCACGAGGATTCGCGGCGTCGATGTCGTCCGCCTTGGCCTCGACGGCACCCACTGGGGCTTCCCGCTGCCCGCCGCTCTCAGCCGGTCGAGCCGCCGGTCGAACCGCCAAGTCGAGGAGATGGTCGAGCTGGTCGGCGCAGGCGCACACGCGTCGCGCCCGATCGGCACGCTCTCGGGGGGCGAGCAGCAGCGGCTGCTGATCGCCCAGGCGCTGGTGCGCCGCCCGCGGATGCTGCTGCTCGACGAGCCCCTGGACAGCCTTGACCTCAGCAATCAGAGCGCGGTGGCCGGGCTCGTCCAGCGAATCTGCGAGAGCCAGGGGGTGACGGTGCTCCTGGTCGCCCACGACGTCAACCCGATCCTCGGCTACCTCGACCGCGTCGTCTACTTCGCCGGCGGGCACGGGGTGGAGGGAACGCCGCGCGAGGTGATCGACGACGCCACCTTGAGCCGCCTCTACGGGGTGCCGATCGAGGTGCTGGAAACCTCCGACGGGCGCCTGGTGGTCGTCGGTACTCCCGAGCCCCCGGCCCATCACCATTCTCGCCACGGCGATGAGCGCTGAGATCGCCGCCCTCTCTCTGAACCCGGTCGGCGACTTCGAGCAGCTGACCGAATTCCCCTTCATGGTGCAGGCGCTTCAGGCGGGCACGATCATCGCCGTGATGGCGGGCACGATCGGCTGGTTCATGGTGCTGCGCCGCCAGGCCTTCGCCGGCCACACTCTCTCGGTGATCGCCTTCCCGGGGGCGGCCGGGGCGACTCTGGCTGGCTGGCCGATCGCGCTCGGGTACTTCGGCGCCTGCGGGCTCGGAGCGCTGTCGCTGTCGCTGGTGGGCCGCGGCCGGCACCGCGGTCTGAGCAGCGAGTCGGCGGCGATCGGCACGGTCCAGGCTTTCGGCCTCGGCCTCGGCTTCCTCTTCGTCAGCCTCTACGGCGGCCAGCTGGGCGGGCTTGAGTCTCTGCTCTTCGGCACCTTCCTCGGGATCACCGCAGGGCAGGTGCAGACACTGCTCTGGATCGCCGTCGCGGCGCTTGCGGCACTTGCCGTAGTCGGACGGCCGCTGCTGTTCGCCTCGGTCGACGCCGCCGCCGCCCGTGCCGCCGGCGTGCCGAGCGGCGCCCTGGCCCTAGCCTTCCTGCTGCTGCTAGGCCTCGCGGTCGCGGCAACCGCCGAGATCACCGGCGCGCTGCTGGTCTTCGCCCTCCTGGTGACCCCGGCCGCGACGGCCCAGCAGATCACCGCGCGGCCGGGGCGGGGCCTGGCGCTGTCGGTGGCGCTCGCCCTGGCGGTCACCTGGCTCGGCCTCGGCGTCGCCTACTTCTCCCCCTATCCGATCGGGTTCTGGGTGACGAGCTTCTCCTTCGGCCTCTACCTCGCGGTCCGGCTCGTCCGTGGCGCCCTCGCACGCCGCGGCCGTGGCCGCTCGGAGCGGCCGCCTGATGCTCGCCCATGAGTTCATGCGCAACGCCTACTTCGCCGGCACCTTCGTCGCGCTCGCCTGCGGGCTGGTCGGCTACTTCGTCGTCCTGCGCAGCCAGGTCTTTGCCGGCGACGCGCTCAGCCACGTCGCCTTCACCGGGGCGCTTGCCGCCGCCGCGGCCGGGATCGACATCAGGCTCGGCCTCTTCGCTGCGACGATCGCCGTGGCGATGGCAATGGGGCTGCTCGGCGATCGGGCTCGTCCCGACGACATCGTGATCGGCTCGGTCTTCGCCTGGGTCCTCGGCCTCGGAGCGCTCTTCCTCTCGCTCTTCGTCAGCGGCTCCAGTGGCTTGAACGGAACCGCCGCGGTTCGCGTGCTCTTCGGCTCGATCCTGGGTCTGTCGGCGGCCGACGCTCGCCTTGGTGCCGCGATCGCGATCCTCGCCGTCCTGGCCCTGCTGGCGATCGCCCGCCCGCTGCTGTTCGGCTCGCTCGATCCCGATGTCGCGCGCAGCCTCGGCCTGCCCCTGCGCGCCCTCGGGGTCGGCTTCTTCGCCCTGCTCGCGGTCGTTGCGGCCGAGGCCACCCAGGCGATCGGCGCCCTGCTGCTGCTCGGCCTGCTCGCCGCGCCGGGCGGAACCGCGCGATTGCTGACAGCCGACCCGTGGCGGGGACTGGCGCTGTCGGCCGGCTTGGCGCTGGCCTCGATGTGGGGTGGGCTGGCGCTCAGCTATGCGATTCCTTCCCTGCCGCCCAGCTTTGCGGTGATCGCCTTGGCAACGGCCTTCTTTGCCCTCGCTGCGCTTCGCGGTCGCCTGCGCGCCTCGCGGTGCCCGCCGTCCGTCCGGGCGGGGATTACGATCAACCGAGTGGAGTCGTCCATCTAGATGCCGACCAAGGTCGACAGCGCCTGGGCCGAGCATGCACTGGCTGCCCTGCAGAACGCGGGCTACCGCCGCGGCGGCGCCCGCACCGCCGTGGTCGAGGCACTGGCCGGGCACGATTGCGCCGTCACGGCGCTGGACCTGGACGACGAGCTGCGCCGCCGCAAGCGGGCGCCGGGCCGCGCCAGCGTCTACCGGGCGCTCGAGCAGCTCGAGCAGCTCGGCCTCCTGCAGCGCCTCGAGGTCAGCCGCGGCACCGCCGGCTACGAGCGGGTCGAGCCGGGCGGCGAGCACCACCACCACGCGATCTGCCGCCACTGCGGTCGCATGGTCCCCTTCGAGGACCCCTCGCTCGAGCACGCGATCTCCCGGCTCTCTGACGAGATTAGCTTCGAGGTCACCGATCACGACGTGGTCCTGCGCGGCCTCTGCGAGCGCTGTTCGTGAGCGACCTCGGCCAGATCTTCCTGCTCTCGCTGCTGGCGATGTTCAACCCGACCCTGCTCGCCGCCGTCACCGTGATGCTGCTCCTGCCCAGTCCGAAGAAGCTGATGCTCGGCTACCTGCTAGGTGCCTACCTGACCAGCATGAGCCTCGGCCTGGTGATCGTCTTCGCGCTGCACGACTCGAGCGTGGTCGGCACCAGCAAGCACACGATCAGCCCGCTCGAGGACATCGTCATCGGGCTGCTCCTGCTCCTCGTCGCCTTCATCCTCGGGACCGACCGCGACATGGGGCTGCGCGAACGCAAAGCGCGGCGCAAGGAGGCGAAGCTGGCGAAGGACGGGGGAGAGAAGAGGGAAGCGCTGCCGCTGCGCCTGCTCGGCCGCGGCTCACCGCGGATCACCTTCGTCGTCGGCGTTCTGCTCAGCTTCCCGGGCGTCTCCTACCTGGCGGGGCTGACCCGCATCGACGGGCTGGATGCCGCCGCGGCGCCGACCGCACTGCTCGTGATCGGCTTCTGCCTGGTGCAGCAGACGCTGCTCGAGCTGCCGCTGATCGGTTATGCCCTGGCACCCGAGCGAACCCAGGCGGGCGTCAATGGCTTTCGCGCCTGGCTCGCGGCCAACGGTCGGCGAGCCGTGGTAATCGCTGCCACCGTGCTCGGCGCGCTGATCGTCGTCCGCGGCATCGCCGGGCTGGTGAGCTGACGATGGCCAAGTGGGGAGTCCTCGTCGTCCTCGGTGCCGCCCAGTTCCTGATGGTGCTCGACCAGGCGGTGATGAACGTCGCGATCTCCCAGCTGGTCGAAGACTTCGACACGACGGTGACCACGATCCAGGCCGTGATCGCCTTCTACGCGCTGGTCATGGCGGGTCTGATGCTGACCGGCGGCAAGCTCGGCGACATCTGGGGACGGCGCCGCGCCTTCACGATCGGCCTCTGCATCTACGGCGTCGGCTCGGCGCTGACCGCGGCGTCCTGGAACGTGCCCTCGCTGATGCTCGGCTGGTCGATCCTCGAGGGGATCGGCGCGGCGCTCGTCATCCCCGCCCTGATCGCCCTCGTCGCCGGCAACTACAAGGGCAACGACCGCGCGATCGCCTACGGGGTGCTGGGCGGCGTGGCCGGTGCCGGCATCGCCGTCGGCCCGATCCTCGGCGGCTGGGCGACGACCGAGCTGAGCTGGCGGGTCGTCTTCGTCGGCGAGGTCGTCGTCGCCCTGGGGATCCTGGCCGGGACGCGGATGATCCGCGAGCCGGCGCGCGAGAAGGCCGTCCCCAAGCTCGACTGGGTCGGCAGCGTGCTCTCCGCCTCCGGCCTGGCCGTGCTCGTCTTCGGCGTCCTGCAGGCGAGCAACTGGGGCTGGCTGCTGCCGCGCAGCTCGCCGCTCGAACCGTTCGGCTTCTCGCTCACTCCGTTCGTGATCGCAGCGGGCGGGCTGCTGCTCGCCGGCTTCGTCGCCTGGGAGCGGCATCGCGAAGAGCAGGGCCTCGAACCGCTCGTCCACCTGCCGCTGCTGCGCATCCCCCAGCTGCGCGGCGGGGTCGCGATGTTCCTCGCCCAGAACCTGATCCTGATGGGCGTCTTCTTCACCATCCCGCTCTTCCTGCAGGTCGTCCAGGGGCTCGACGCGCTGGAAACCGGCGTGCGCATGCTGCCGGCCTCGGCCGGGCTCTTCTTCGCCGCGATCGCCGGCTCGGCGCTGGCCAAGCGCTTCGCTCCGCGGCCGCTGGTCCGCGTCGGCCTGGCGATCGTCTTCGTCTCGATCCTGCTGCTGCTCGGGACGATCGAGCCCGAACTGGACAACGGCTCCTTCCTGGTCGCGATGGGCGTGCTCGGGATCGGGATGGGGCTGATCGTCTCCCAGCTCGGCAACGTGGTCCAGTCGGCGGTCGGCGAGGACGACCGCAGCGAGGCCGGCGGGCTGCAGAGCACCTCGCAGCAGCTCGGCTCCTCGCTCGGCACCGCCCTGCTCGGCGCGATCGTGATCACCGGCCTGATCGCCGCCTTCACCGCCAACGTCGCCGGCGACGCGCGGATCTCCAACGACGTCCAGAGCCAGCTCGAAGTGAAGCTGAGCGCGGGGGGGAGCTTCGTCTCCTCGGAAGAGGTGAGGGCCGGAGCCACCACCGCCGGAGTCGACGCAGCGACCACCGACGCCCTGGTCGAACATTACGAAGACGCCCAGCTGAACGCGCTCAAGACCGCCTTTCTCTTCGCGGCGCTGCTCACGCTGGCCTCGTTCTGGACGACGCGGCGCCTTCCCACCCAGCGCTTCGACGAATTGCAGGGCGGCCCCGGCCCTCCGCGGCCCGACCCCGAGCCCGCGCTAGCCTGACCTATGGTCGATCCGCTGCAGAGCTCGAAGTCGCCCGAGGAGCGCGCCGAAGCAGGCAAGGCCGCCCGCGCAAAAGCTCCGCGCTCCAGCCACGGCGACTGGGTTCCCGCCCCCGACCGCGAGGATCCGGTCGAGCTGCTCGAGGGCCAGGCCGTCTCCCGCGTCGGCCGGCTGGTGCCGCTGCGCTACGGGCGGATGCTGGCCTCGCTGTTCGCCTTCTACCGGGGCGCCGCCGCGGTGATGGCGGCGGACCTGGCGGGCGCTCCGCGCAGCGGCTTCGACGTGCAGCTCTGCGGCGACGCCCACCTCTCCAACTTCGGCGCCTACGCTTCGCCCGAACGCGAGCTCGTCTTCGATGTCAACGACTTCGATGAGACGCTGCCGGGTCCCTGGGAGTGGGACGTCATGCGCCTCGCCGCGAGCTTCGCCGTCGCCGGACGCGAGAGCGGCTTCAAGGGGCGCGAGCGGCTGGCGATAGTCGGCGCGATGTCGGAGGAGTACCGGCTGGCTATGCGTCGCCTCTCCGAGCTCGGCAACCTCGAGGTCTGGTACACGAAGATGGACGTGCCGGCGATCGCCGAGCGCTGGGGAGCGGCGGCCGGCGAGAAGGAGGTGGCGGCCTTCAAGCGCAACCTCGCCAAGACACAGGCCAAGGACCGGATGCGCGCCCTCTCCAAGTTGACCCGCGAAGTCGACGGCAAGCTGCGCATCGTCAGCGAACCGCCGCTGATCGTGCCCCTCGACGAGCTGGTCGACGAGACCGAAGCCGACATCGCAGCGCGGATCCTGGCGATTCTCGCCGACTACCGCGAGACGCTTCCCGCCGATCGCCGCGTCCTCCTCGACAGCTACCACTTTGTCGACGCCGCGCTCAAGGTCGTCGGCGTCGGCAGCGTCGGCACCCGCGCCTTCGTCGTCCTGATGCTGGGCCGCGACGGCGGCGACCCGCTCTTCCTCCAGGTCAAGGAAGCGCAGCGCTCGGTGCTAGAGCCCCACGCCGAGACGAGCGTCTTCGCCAACCAGGGCGAGCGCGTGGTCCAGGGGCAGCGCCTGGTCCAGTCGGCCAGCGACATCCTGCTCGGCTGGGTGAAGACGAAGGGGATCGACGGCAAGCAGCGCGACTTCTACGTGCGACAGCTCTGGGACCAGAAGGGCTCGGCGAAGGTCGAGCGGATGGACCCGCCGGCCCTCACCGCCTACGCTCAGATCTGCGGCACGACCCTGGCCCACGCCCATGCCCGCAGCGGCGACCGGATCGCGATCGCCGCCTACCTCGGCAAGAGCGCGGTCTTCGACGAGGCCATTGCCGCTTTCGCCGAGACCTACGCCGACCAGAACGAACGCGACTACGCCGCCCTGGAAGCCGCTGCCGAGGAGGGCCGGATAGAGGTGAAGGCGCCGCCCGCTTAGCTGCTTGCCCGGGCGATCAGTACCCGGTGCCCGTCTTCACCTGCTTGCGCTCGGAGGGGTGGGCGCCGCCCTTCTCCTCCATCGTCGCGCAGGCCTGGGCGATGTCGCCGGCGAGGCGGTCGATCTGCTCGCGGCTGAGCGTCTGCTTGACCAGCGCCCGCAGCACTTTCACGTCTTCGGCGTTGGGCGGCATCGTGTAGGCGGGGAGCATCCAGCCGCGCTCGGCGGAGAGCTGCCAGGAGAGGTCGAACTCGTCGTAGCTCTTCTCGCCGGCGAGCTTGAAGGCGACCAGCGGCAGCTGCTCCTCGCCGTCGCCGATCAACTCGAAGTCGCCGCTCTCCTTCAGCTTCCCGGCGAGGACGCGGGCGTTGGACTGCATCGCCTTCATGATGTAGGAGTAGCCCTCGCGCCCGAGGCGGACGAAGTTGTAGTACTGGGCGAGGACCATCGAGGCGCCGGTGGAGAAGTTGAGGGTGAAGGTGGCGTCCGTTTTCCCCAGGTAGTTCTCGTAGAAGACGAGTTCCTCGGCCAGGTCGCTCTTCTCGCGGAAGACGAGCCAGCCGATGCCGGGGTAGACGAGCCCGAACTTGTGGCCGGAGACGTTGATCGAGCGCACCTGCTCGAGCCGGAAGTCCCACTCCGAGTCGGGGTAGAGGAAGGGCCAGACGAAGCCGCCGCTGGCGCCGTCGACGTGCAGCGGCACGTCGAGGCCCCTGTCGCCCTTGAGGTCGACCAGGAGCTTGTCGATCCCGACGATGTCGTCGGCGTGGCCGGTGAAGGTCGTGCCGAGCACGGCGGCGACGCCGATCGTGTTCTCGTCGACGTGGGGCTTCACCTCTTCGGGCCCGATCGTGTATTTGCCGTCCTGCAGCGGCACGATCCGCGGCTCGACGTCGAAGTAGCGGCAGAACTTGTCCCAGACCACGTGCACGTCGCCGCCGAAGACCAGGTTCGGCTTGTCGATCGGCTTCGATTCGGCTTCGCGGCGCTGCTTCCACTTCCACTTCAGCGAGAGGGCGCCGAGCATGATCGCCTCCGAGGAGCCCTGGGTGCGGGCGCCGGTCGTCTCGCCGGGGGCGTGGTAGAGGTCGGCGAGCATGCGGATGCAGCGCTGCTCGACCTCGGCCGAGATCGGGTACTCGGCGTGGTCGATGAAGTTGCGGTAGAGGTTCTCGCTGATGATCCGCTCGGCCTCGGGCTCCATCCAGGTGGTGACGAAGGTCGCCAGGTTTCGCTGCGGGTCTCCCTCCAGCGCGAGTTCCTCGTCGACGAGGCGCATCGCGTCGAGGGCGGACATGCCGCTGTCCGGAAAGTCGGCGTCGGGAGCGTCCTCGGTGAGGAAGCGATTGCCGTAGAGCATGGCGGCCTGATCGGGGCTGAGGGGTTTGTTCATGGACTCGAGCCTAACCGAGTTGGCTGCGGGCTCTGTCTCGATTCGACGGTCTCGCCCCCGCCATCGACCGGGCGTCCGTTCAGATGTTGCGGACCCGTCGGCCGATCTCGCGATCCTGAGGGTAACCGGCCGAGTCCCAGAATCCACCCGCAACCTCGTCCTCGAAGGCAACGAGCGCGGTCACCCGACGTGCCCCACGGCTGCGCAGGTAGTCCTCGCCGGCGCCGGCGAGGGCAGTCCCGACGCCCATCCGGCGGCGGTCGTCCCGCACCGCAAGCCGGTACAAGTTCCCCCGCCATCCATCCCAAGCGGCGATCAGAGTTCCGACGATCTCGCCCCCGTGCACGGCCACCAGCAGGGCGGCCGGGGAGTCGCCGACCAGGCATTCCACGTCCTCGACACGATCGGTCGAGCTGGCGTGCTCGCTCCGCGTCTGCTCCCAGAGCGCCAGGACCCCCGGCACGTCGTCCAGCTGGCATCGACGCACGGTGATTTCCGCCGCCGTCAAGGCGCGATCAGCTCGATTCGGCGCGGCGGGCTGCTTGCCGTATCGCAACCAGCCGACCAGTCCCCACAGCGCATAGACGATCGCGAGACCGATGAAGAGGAACTTGAGGCTTGCGCAGGCCGTCGCAAAGGGAGGCGCAAGGCTTCCGCCATGGCCACCGAGGACCAGGAGCCAGGCGATGTTTTCGGCAGCGTCGAAGAGGGGAGCCAAAGCGGCAAAGAAGGGCGCCGCGATGCCGGCGATTGCGAGCGCTCGCAGGTCGCGCTCCCTGGCGAAGTCGCGAGTGGCAAGCGCTGCGAGGGTGAAGAACGTTCCGTAGCTGAGCATGAACCCGAAGTCGATCCATAGCGACAGCCGCGCGAGATACTGACCGTGGCTTCCCCATTCGCCCATGATCTGCGCCGCACGCTGCCGGCTGCCCGCGAACTCGAGCCCGAGGATCGACGGGCCACCGGTGGCTTCCAAGTGCTGATCGATGACGAGGAGAGCGATATCGAACGCCACCGTCGCGATCCCGAAGGCGATGAGCAGATGCTTGCGGCGGCGAGGGATCATGGGATTCGTCCGGCCGGGTTAGCGCACCTGGAACGAGCCCGAACGGAGATAGGCCGCCAGCAACTCGAGTGCGTTTGCGGTCGGGAGGTGGAGCGGTTCAGGGGAGTGTCCAGGTCGATGAAGTCCACCGCGGTCGTCTCTGTCTGGTCGGGCTCGGTACGTCACGAGGCGCAGCGTACGAGAGCTGCGTCGATCGATGGGCCATCGTGGAGGCCGACTGGCGCACGAAGCACTCTGACGATTCTTGTCCCGACCGCTCTACAATGCGAAAACCCCCGTTTTGCGGGGGCTTCCGAGTGCGGCTGAATGGAGTCGAACCATCACGCCCCGTAAGGGGCACAAGGCCCTCAAGCTGAAACATGCACCGCTTGCTAGAGCGGAAAATGGCCTATAGAGCCAAATCACATCCGGTTGTGACCGGCTGAATCCGGCTGTTTCAGGGGCTGACTGGCGCACCACTGGCGCACGGCCTGCTGATTCGCACGGTCGGGGGGCTTGCGCGTAAGTATCCTCCTGGGGTCGAACCGATCATCGCCCAAGATGTCTCCTTGGTGGAGTTGGTCGAAGCCGTTCGCCAGCTCGATTACGGTCGGCCGAGCGATCGGTCTGTCGATGGGATGTTGCGTGAGCGTCGGGGGACCTGCTCGACCAAGCATCTGTTCCTGGCCAACGAGATTAGGCGACATTTTCCCGAGGCGATGCCACAGGTCATCCACCGCGTTTATCGCCTCGATGTCGGAGATGCTCACGAGCTATTCGGAAGCGAGGCGGCCGCTCTCGTTCCGCCAGAGGGGCTGATCGACGTCCATCGCTACCTCACCGCAATGGTTGACGGCCGGCGAATTTCAATCGACGCGACGTTTCCCGGCGAGCGATGGGATGGCCGCTCATCCTTGTCGTTGGCGTGCGGGCCAGGCAAAGATTTTCCAGCGGGTTCCAACCCCGATGCTGAAAAGCAAGCCCTGGAGCGCGAGCACTGCGATCCCGCGATCCGGGAGCCGTTCATTGCGGGACTCTCGGTGAAACGGCGTCCAGCGCGGCCTTGACCCGATCCTCAGGCCGGCTGCTGATCGCGCGGCTACCATTTCATTCGTGACGACCCGCGAGAAGGCTCGTGCCGTCCTTGACCATCTGCCCGAGGATCGAGTCGAGGCCGCGCTGGCTGCTCTTGAGGCGGTTGAGGGAAGGGACACCTCTCTAGAGCAGATTCTGGCCCGCCACGGCGAGGACCAACTCAGCCCCGAGGAGTTCAAGCGGCACTTCGGGTCGCTGC
>DATASN010000011.1:0-30274 GCA_036269215.1 Solirubrobacterales bacterium | reverse complement strand
GCGAGGTGGAGGACCTACTCCGCTCCCTGAGCGCCGACGGTATAGAGGCCTTCTACCCAAGCCACACCAAGGAGCAGACCGAACACCTCCTGAAGCTAAGCAACGAGCTCAACCTCGTGTCGACGGCCTCATCCGACTACCACGGCCCGACCCACAAGACCTTCTCGAGCTTCGGGGCGTATGACACCTACGGCCTCGGAGAACCTCAGGTCCCTGAGCGGGAGGGACGGTGACCCCTCCCCAAACACTCAAGAGCAGCCTCCGGCTGCTCGTTTGGGGAGGGGTCACCGTCCCTCCCCACCGCTTCGGACCTAAGCAGTAACCGCAGCCGCCGGGATCAAATCCCGCGACTCAAGGAACTCGAGCAGCTTCTGCGCCGATTCCTCAGGCGACTCGTTTTCCGTATCGCAGACCCAATCCGGGTTCTCGGGAATCTCGTACGGGTCGGACACGCCCGTGAATTCCTTGATCTCGCCCGAGAATGCCTTCGCGTAGAGCCCCTTGACGTCGCGCTCGGCGCAGGTGTCGACCGAGGCCTTGACGTAGACCTCGATGAAGCGATCGCCCATCAGCTCGTGCGCCTCGTCGCGGATCTCGGCGTAAGGCGAGATCGCCGCGGTGATCACCGGCACGCCGTTGCGGCTGAGCAGGTCGGCGACGAAGGCGATCCGGCGGATGTTGGTGTCGCGATCCTCCTTGGAGAAGCCGAGGCCCTTGGAGAGGTTCTCGCGCACGACGTCGCCGTCGAGGATCTCCAGCTTCGAGCCGCGCTCGCGCAGATGCCCCTCCAGCAGTCTGGAGATCGTCGTCTTGCCGGCACCGGAAAGCCCGGTGAACCAGAGGGTGAAGCCCTTCTCGCCAGCCATGCTCGTTCAGTCCTCCTTGTAAGCGTCGATAAGGATGTCGGCGACCTCGTCACGGGAGAACTCGTGCGGCGGCCTTTCGCCGTTGCCGAGCATCTCGCGGACCTTCGTCCCGGAGAGGAAGAGGCGCGCCTCTTGGTCGTGCGGGCAGGTCTTGTTCGAAGCAAGCCCCTCGCACTCGTTGCACCAGAAGGTGTGCTCGAACATCAACGGCTCGATCCCGAGCTCGTCGATGTCGATCGTCTCGAAGATCTTCTGGGCGTCGTAGGTGCCGTAGTAGTCGCCGGCACCGGCGTGGTCGCGGCCGACGATGAAGTGCGTCGCCCCGTAGTTGCGGCGGACGATCGCGTGCAGGACCGCCTCGCGCGGGCCCGCGTAGTGCATCTTCGCGGGCTTTACGCCAAGTACCACCCGGTCGTTGGGGTAGTAGTTCTCCATCAGCACCTCGTAGCAGCGCATCCGCACGTCGGCGGGGATGTCGCCGGCCTTGGTCTTGCCGATCAGCGGCTGGATGAAGAGGCCGTCGCAGGTCTCCAGCGCCGCCTTGGTCAGGTACTCGTGGGCGCGGTGGATCGGGTTGCGGGTCTGGAAGGCGACGATCTTCTTCCAGCCGCGCGCCTCGAAGTCGGCCCTGTGCTCCGCCGGCGTCTTGTAGCGGCGCATGAAGGCCTCCTCGTGATCCGGCAGCGCGTCAACCTCGACCGGGCCGGCGATCATCCGGTTGCCCTCCTCGTAGATCGCGGCGACGCCCGGATGAGCCTCATCCGTCGTGCCGTAGACCTGCTCGGCCTCGCGCTTGACGTCGCGCTCCCAGATCTCCTCGACCTTGATCCGGCCCAGCGGCTTGCCTTCGTCGCTGGAGAGCGAGACGACGTCGCCGACCTCGCACTCGAGGTCGCTCGCCAGGGTGATCGGGATCGGCCAGTAGTCGCCGCCGGTGGTGCGCATCTCGGAGCAGACGCGCTCCCAGTCGGCGGAGCCCTGGAAGCCGGTCAGCGGCGCGAAGCCGCCGTTGCCGATCATCTCGAAGTCGGCGGTGTGGCGCTCGGAAAGTGTCAGGGACAGCTCAGTCATCGTCTCGCTCATGCGTTGAATCTCACCAATCGGTTGGGGGAAGGGGTTACGAAGGGGTTATCTCAGGCGCAGTGCGCCGCTAGTTGATCCCGCACTCGGTCTTTTCGAGGCCCGCCCAGCGACCGTCGCGGGGCGAACCGCCCGGGCCGACCGGCTTGGTGCAGTGAGTGCACCCGATCGACGGGTAGCCGCGATCGTGGAGCGGGTTGTACGGGAGGTCGTGCTCATGGATGTAGTTCCAGATGTCGCGTTCGGACCAGTCCGCAAGCGGGTTGAGCTTCCACAGCTCGAAGCGCTTGTCCCAGCCGAACTTCGGGGTCTTGGCGCGGCTGGCGGAGTCTTCGCGGCGGACGCCGGCGAGCCAGCAGTCTACGGAAGAGAGCGCCCGCCGCATCGGCTCGACCTTGCGCAATCCGCAGCAGGCGTCGGGATCGCGGTTCCAGAGCTCGTCGCCGTGCTTGGCGGCCTGCTCCTCCAGGGTCAGGTTGTGAAAGCGGTCGAACTCGATCCCAAGCGTCTCGGCGAGGCGGTCGCGGGTCTCGTAGGTCTCGGGGAAGAGCACGTCGGTGTCGAGGTAGAAGAAGCGCGCCCGCGGATTGACCTTGCTCGCCAGGTGCGCCGTCACCGAGCTCGTTTTCTGGAACGAGCAGGCGATGTAATGGCTCTCGCCGAAGGTCTCGAACATCCACTCGATCGCCTGCTCGGCGCTGCGGTCCTCGAGCGCGGCGGCGATCGCCTCCGGATCCTGAATTTTCGGCGGCGCGGCAACCGGGTTCATATCGCGCACTCGCCCTCGCCCCTCTCGACCTTGTAGGGGCTGGATCGGTTCCAGTCGATGAACTGCTGCATCGTCTCGAGGCTGAACTCGGCCGGCAGCGTCAGGTCCTTGACCTCGGCTTCGAAGCGGGCGGCGCCGATCCGCTCGGCGAACGGGTTGAACTCCTCGCCCTCGCCGGCGCGCTCCGCCTCGTATAGCCGCACCCAGCGCTCGACCGCCTCGGGGACGCGCTTGGCCGGCAGGCGAGACTTCAGCCGCGTGCCGAAGATCACCTCGCCGCCCTCGTAGTTGCCGCCGATATGCGGGATGTAGGCGGGCACCTGGCGCTCGCCCACCTTCAGCGAGGCGCCGTAGAAGCCGATGTTGGCGATGTGGTGCTGACTGCAGCCGTTCGGGCAGCCGCTCATCTTGATGTGGATCTTGCGGGTCAGGGCGTCGGAGATCTCCATCGACTCAAGCCGCTCCTTGATCGCCTGGTTGAGGCCCATCGAGCTGGTGATGCCCATCTTGCAGCTGTCGGTGCCGGGGCAGCTGACCACGTCGGTGATCTCACGGGCGCCGGCCTCGGCGAGGCCGAGCTCGCCCAGCCGCTGCCAGAGGTCGTAGAGCGCCCCGTCGCGGACCCAACGCAGGACCAGGTTCTGCTGGACGGTGCTGCGCGCGTAGCCGCCGGTGAAGTCGCGCATGATCGCGGCGAGGCCGCGGAACTGCTCCGGGGTCAGGTCGCCGCGGTAGATCTTCACCTCGACCGCGGAGAAGCCCTCCTGGCGCTGTGCCTGGACGTTGCCCTCGACGAAGCGGTCGAACTCGGTGCGGTCGCCGTTGGGCGAGGCGGCCGCCCGCGGCACCGCGGGCGCGTTCGCCTCCTCGTCGTCCTCGAAGCGCAGCCGCTCGACGTCGAAGTCGCGTTCCGCTGTCCAGTCGCCCTCCAGCTCCTCGTCGACCTGCTCGCGGAAGGCATCGATGCCGATCTTGTCGACCAGGACCTTGATCCGGGCGCGGGCGCGGTTGACGCGCAGCCAGTCCTGGCGGTCGAAGATCCGCAGCGCAGCCTCGGTGACCTTGAGGTAGTCGCCGTTGTCGGCCTCGACGAAATCGTAGAGGGTCGGCGCGATGCGAGCCATGATCGAAGTGCCACCGCCGACGCGTACCTCGAAGCCCTTGACGCCGTCGCGTTCGCGCGAGATGAAGGCGATGTCGTGGATGCCGGTGATCGCGCGGTCCTCGTCGGAGCCGGTGAAGGCGGTCTTGATCTTGCGCGGCATCAGCTGCGTGGTCGGGTGGCGGACGAAGTAGCGGACGTAGGCGCCGGCGTAGGGCGTCGGGTCGAAGACCTCGTCGGCCGCGACCCCGGCCCAGGGGTCTCCGGTGACGTTGCGCACCGTGTTGCCGCAGCCCTCGCGCGAGGAGAGGTCCGCCTCGGCGATCTCGCGCAGCAGCGACTCCATGTCGCGCAGCGGCACGTGGTGGATCTGGATGTTCTGCCGGGTGGTGATGTGGCCCTTGTTCAGCGGCGCGTGCTTCTCGACCACGCTGGCGAAGGCCTCCATCTGCTGCGGGGTTACGCCGCCGAAGGGGAGCTTGACGCGGACCATCTGCACGTCGGGCTGGCGCTGGCCGTAGACGCCCTGCTTGAGGCGGAAGCCGATGAACTCGTCCTCAGGCCGGTTGCCGGCGAGGAACTCCTCGGCTTCGTTGTCGAAGTCGTCGAACTCGCGCTCGATGATCGGGATGATGTGGCCAGGGACGTTCTCGTAGCGCTCGGGGTTCTCGAGCGTGCCGGTGCGCCCTTTGCCGCGCTGCTCCTTCTGCTGATCTACGACGACCTCCACGCCAGGAAAAATAGCAAAACCTGACAGGGATTCGGGTATTTAAGGCTTGGTCAGCTCTGGAGGCAGTCTTTTACGGGCATGGAGGATCGCCGTCGCCTCGCCCGACTCGGCCACGACGCCGGCCTCCGGCTCGAGCGGCAAACCCGCCCCGGCCCAGCCAACGATCCCCTCGCTCAGCTTCGCCGCGTCATACCCCTCCGCCGCCAGCGCTTCCGTCGCCATCGTCGACCGGTTGCCGCCCCGGCAATAGAGAACGACGGGCCGATCCTTGTCGATCTCCCCAGCCCGCTCAGCAAGCTCGGCCAAAGGCAGATGGGTGGCGCCCTCGATCCGCCCCATCTCCCACTCATGATCGGCACGCACATCGATCAGCTGCGCGCCGTCGTCGATCAGCTTCTGCGCCTCATCGCGGGATATCTCCCTGCCCTCACCCATCAGTCGATATCCGTCCCCTCGATCAAGAAGGCCACCCGCACATGAGCGCGGTACTCGTCCAGGTTCTCGCCGCGGATCCCAGTGGAGACGATGTCAACCGCCCTGATGTTCCGCAACGTCCCCTGAGCCTGGTTCAGCGCCTGCCGCGCCGCGTCGTCGGTCGAGGTTTTCGAGCTACCGACCAGCTCGATGATCTTCACGACAGCCATTTCGCTCCTCCTTCTGAATCGTCGACAGTGCCCTTCGCGCCGATCCCCTCGAGCAGCGCGGCCCGCTGCCACGGGCCGATTGCGTCCTCCTCGCCGCCGGCAGCCGGAGCCGTCTCGGCACGAAAGCGCTCGATCGCCGCGGCGATCGCAGCCGCCTCGTCCTCGCTCGGGCTGCGGGCCATGCCCGGAAGCCTAGATGACCTGCCGAATTGCCACCGCGACCGTTGAACTCCAAGCCCCGGTGAAATTTCACACTTACGGCGCTCTTTCGACCCTGATCCGTTACATTACTTCAATAGAGGTGATGTAACGTGGCCCGCATGAAGCGACTGCAGATATCGATCGAGCCCGAGCTGGACGCGGCGGTGGAGAGGCGCGCCGAGGAAGAGGGGCTCTCGAAGGCGGCGGTGATCAGGCGTTGCGTGCGGGAGACAGTCAAACCACTGCCACCCTTGGAGGAGGACCCCTTCTTCAGGTTGTGCGGAACCGTCGAGGGGGATCCAGACAGCAGCATGACCGTCAACGAGGTGGTCTACGGGTTGTCCCGGGACTACCCGTGATTTTCGCCGACTCCTCGTTCCTGATCGCTTACATGATCGGGCGAGATAGCAACCACGAAGCGGCAGCTCATCTCTTCGAGCGATTCGCAGATCGGCGAATCGTGACGACCAATCACGTTCGCGGCGAGACCTGGACCTGGCTGTGCTCCAGAACCTGGCACGGCAAGGCCGTCGCCTTTCTCGACAGCGTCGGAAAGGCGAGCAGCTATATCGAGGTTGCTCGCCTCCCCGTGGAGCCCGAAGACGAATCCCTCCGCTGGTTGCGCAAGCACGACGAGCGCGAATACTCGTTCGTCGACGCGACCAGCTTCGCCTACATGCGGGCAAGAGGAATTCAGGAGGCACTCGCCTTCGACGGCGACTTTGCTGCCGCCGGGTTCACCGAACTCCGGCCCTGACGAAGCGTGGGGAGACAAACAGCCCGGGCCGGCGAGGGAGGCGCCGGGCCCGGGACGATGTTTGCTCGATCGCCGCCGGAAGGGGGCCGGCGGCGCAGGGATGCCGGCAGGGAACCGGCGATTGCTGCGGCATCGATGGCCTGGCCTGAATAAGAACATATGCTTACGTAAAAATCAAGTCCATCAACGATTTCCCATGTTAAGGCTGCTCGAGAAACAAGTCTAGATGGCTCTAAATAGGGAGAAAGGGGAACTTTTTACTCGAGAACACTTGCGTTCCAAAAGAACCCGGCGTACCATCGCTTTGCTTCAGCCACCACTACGAGACCAAGGAGGGACGGCATGGCCGGATATGGTCCGGTCGCGATGGTCAGGACGCCGTGGGGGGATGCAGGCAGGCTGCGCGATCGCAAGCTGCGGCCGGGACAGCGCCTGCCGGCCGAGGAGGTGGCCCGGAACCAGCGCGAGAGGCTGTTCGCGGCACTGGTCGCCGTGGTCGCCGAAAAGGGCTACGAGGGATCCCGGGTCGAGGACCTGCTCGAGCTCTCGGGCGTCTCGCGCAGCGCCTTCTACGCCCACTTCAAGGACAAGGAGGAGTGCCTGCTGGCGGCGCTGCAGGCGTTCGTCGGGCCGACGGTGGGGGGCATCTTCCGCGACGACGGCCCACCGCTCGACGAAGCGCGGGCTCGCGCTGCCTTCGAGACCTTCATCCGCCTGATCGTCGAACAGTCCGCCGCGGCGCGGATGTGCCTGGTCGAGATCTATGCCGCCGGCCCGCGGGCGGTCGAGGAGATCGACCGCACGATCGATTCCGTGCAGGCGTTCGTCTCGGCGACCCTCGATCGGATTCCCGGCCGCGCCGAGATGCCGCCCGAGATCGTGCGGGCGATGGTCGGCGGGCTGCGCAAGGTCATCCACACCCGCCTATATAGAGACGAAGAGGAGGAGCTGGCCGAGCTGATCCCGCCGATGTGGGACTGGCTGGCCGCCTACACGCCGCCGCCGCTGCCGCTTCGCCGGCCGCGAAGCCACGCCGCGCACAACGGTGGCCCCCCGAACGGCTACGACCCGGCGGACCGCATCCTGCGCGCGCTGGCCGCGGTCGTCGCCGAGAAGGGCTACCCGGCGATGACGATCGGCGACATCGCCGCCCGCGCCTCGATCTCGCTCTCCACCTTCTACGCCAACTTCGCCGACAAGGAGGAGGCGATGCTCGCCGCCGTCGACAGCGGCTCCTCGCAGATGCTGGCGACGACGCTGCCGGCCTTCCGCCGCGCCCCCGACTGGCCGCACGCGGTCCGCGGCGCCTTCGGCGCGATGTTCGCCTTCTGCGCCGCCGAGCCTGATTACACGACGCTGGGCGCGGTCGACGTCTACGCGGCCGGCAGGAGGGCGCTGGAACAGCGCGACCAGGTGATGACCAGCATGGAGGCGTTGCTCGTACCGGGCTTCGAACGCAAACCCGATACCAGCCCGATCGCCGCCGAGGCGATCGGCGGCGCGATCTACTCGATGATCTACGACCAGGTGATGCGCGGCGGCGCGGAGAGCATGCAGGAGATCGCGCCGCTGGCGACCTACGTGACGCTGGCGCCGTTCATCGGCGCCGAGGAGGCCTGCGCGGTCGCCAACAGCGAGGGACGCGGGCGCTAGAGGATCTCACGGTTCGGAGGTGTGGCCGAGGCCGTCGACCGGATGGCCGTGTTTGGAGACGGCGCAGAGGACCGGTGCCGGATCGAAGGGGTCGGTGAGGGCGCGGCCTTCCGTGCTGCCGTGGACCGGCTTGCCCGGCTTCGGCGCCGTGCCGCGGCCACACTGGATCGACTTGTCGCGCATCCCGTCGCGGGCGTCGATCACGTCTTCGCCGCCGCCACCGTAGAAGCTGTCTTCGCCGGGCTGGCCGAGGATCGCGTTGGCGCGGCTGTCGCCGACGAGGATGTCGTTGTCGAATGAGCCCTCCATGTCCTCGTCGCTGGCCGAGAGGTGGACTTTGTGACAGCCGGGGACCGCGTCGATCCAGGCGGCGTGGGCGGGGAAGGAGACGTGGAGGATGCCGGGATGAGCGGGCGTCTCGGCGAAGGAGGCGTCGTCGCGGCCGGGACCGCCGACCAGGGCGCCCCCCGCGCAACCGCCCCCGGCGGCGAGCAGATCGCCATCCGGGCCGCCGTAGAGGTAGGTCGGCCCGGGCCTGCTGCCGATCAGCCCGTCCGCGCCGGCGCCGCCATAAAGGTGGTCGGAGCCGTAGCCGCCCTCGATCAGGTCGTCCTCGGGGCCGCCGTGGATCGTGTCGTTGCCGAGCCCGCCGGCGATGCGGACGTTCTGGGCGCCGGCCAGCGAGCCTTCGACCGTGAGGCTGTCCCGCCCGGGCCCCAGGTCCGCCGTGAACCAGCGGGCCGGCCCGTCGCTGGGACAGCTCGCCTGCACCGCGCTGACCCGGTTGCAACCCGGGCCGAGGGCGATGCCGGCGGCGGCGGTGATGCCGAAGGTCGAGGAGGCTTCGTCGAAGGCGACGGTGAAGTGATCGTTGCCGGCGCCGCCGACGAGATCCAGGCCGCCCCCGCCGCCAGGTGCGGAATCGAGCGGGGTGTCGAGTTCGACGTAGGCGGAGGCTTTCAGCTTCGCTTCCCGCCCGCATGACGTTGTGCGGCCCTTGGCGCCGTTGCAGCGGTCGCTCCCTTGGCCGCCAAGCAATTCGTCCTTGCCGCCGCCGCCGCGGATCACGTCGCCGCCGGCACCGCCGTCGATCGTGTTGCCCTGGCGGTTGCCGACGAGGACGTCGTCGAAGGCCGAGCCTTCGAGGCTCTCGAAGCGAAAGAGGCGGTCGTGGCCGTCGCCGCGGGCGCGATGCGCCGCCAGCGAGGCCTTGACGCCGCCGTCCTGCCCCGCACCGACGTCGGTCGCGAAGGAGGCTATGTCGCCCTTGCCGGGGCCGCCGTCCATGCGGTCGTAGCCGTAGTCGCCGTGGACGAAGTCGAAGTTGCCCGGGCCACCGTTGAGCGTGTCGATGCCGAGGCCGCCGGCGACTTCGTCGTAGTTCCCGGAGCCGCCGAGCAGCTTGTCGTCGCCGAGGTCGCCGTAGACGCGATCGCCGTCACCGGCGCCGCCGTCGGCGACGTCGTTGCCGCGCCCGCCGTGGATCACGTCGGCCCCCGGGCCGCCGCAGAGCAGGTCGTTGCCGAGGCTGCCGAGGATCGTGTCGTCACCGCCGCCGCCCCAGATCACGTCGCGGCCCGGCGTCCCCTGCAGGACGTCGTCGCCTTCGGTGCCGACGATCGTCGCCCGTCGCCCGTGGCAGCGCGCCACTTCTTCTTCTGCAACGGGCGCCGCAGCGATGAACACCAGCGCGGCGACCGCCACCCCTGCGATGGCGAGCCTCATTCGAGGTTGATCATTACATGCTTGATCTCGGTGTAGTCCTCGAGCGCGTAGACGGACAGGTCCTTGCCGTAGCCGGACTGCTTGAAGCCGCCGTGCGGCATCTCGGAGACGAGCGGGATGTGGTCGTTGACCCAGACGCAGCCGAACTCGAGCGCGTTGGCGACCCGCATCGCCCGGCCGACGTCGCGCGTCCAGACCGACGAGGCGAGCCCGTAGCGGGTGCCGTTGGCCCACTCGATCGCCTTCGCCTCGTCGCTGAAGGGCTGCACCGTGATCACCGGACCGAAGATCTCGTCCTGGATCATCTCGTCGCCCTGCTCGAGACCGGCGACGACCGCCGGCTCGAGGAAGAAGCCGGGCAGGTCGGGTTGGACGCCGCCGGTGACGATCTCGGCGTTGCCGGGCTTGCGCTCCAGGAAGCCCTCAATCCGCTCGCGCTGGCGGGCGGAGTTGAGCGGGCCCAGGGTCGTCTCGGCGGAGAGCGTGTCGCCGAGGATCAGGCCCTTGGCTTCGCCGGCGAGGCCGTTGACGACGTCGTCGTAGACGCCCTCGGCGGCGAGCACCCGCGTCGCCGCGGTGCAGTCCTGGCCGGCGTTGTAGTAGCCGGTGCCGGCGATCGTCTCCATCGCCGTCTCCATCTCGGCGTCGTCGAAGATCACCACGGGCGCCTTGCCGCCGAGCTCCAGGTGGACCCGCTTCAGCGAGTCCGCCGCCGCCTTGGCGATCCACTTGCCGGTCGGCGGCGAGCCGGTAAGGCAGGCCATCGCCACGTCGGGGTGGGTGACCAGCTCGGCCCCGGTCGGCTCGCCGTGGCCGCCGATTGCGTTGAAGACTCCGGGCGGCAGGATCTCGGCGCACCATTCGGCGAAGAGCAGCGTGGTCAGCGGCGTCGTCTCGGCCGGCTTCATCACCACCGTGTTACCGGCGGCGAGCGCCGGGCCGATCTTCCAGATCGCCATCATCAGCGGGTAGTTCCAGGGCGTGATCTGGGCGACCACGCCGATCGGTTCGCGGCGAACGAAGGAGGTGTGGCCCTCCATGTACTCGCCGGCGGCGCGGCCCTCCATCGTGCGGGCGGCGCCGGCGAAGAAGCGCAGGTTGTCGGCCATCACCGGGACCTCGTCCTCGAGCACGGCGCCGCGCGGCTTGCCCGCGTCGGCTGACTCGAGGTCGGCGATCTCCTCACCGCGCTCCTCGATCAGATCGGCCATCCGCAACAGCGCCCGCGCCCGTTCGCCGGGGGGCGTCGCCGCCCAGCCTGGAAAGGCCCCCTTTGCCGCCGCGACAGCCGCGTCGACGTCGGGCTTGGTAGAGAGCGGCGCCGAGGCGATCGCGGAACCCGTGGCGGGATTGACCACGTCCTCCATCCCACCCTCGGCAGGATCGCAAGGCTCCCCCCCAATGAAGTTCCTCAACCGCGTCTTCTCAACCGTCGCCATCACTCAGCCTCCACGTGTTCAGGTGGCCGACGGGACGTTTTCCCTACATATGCCGAGGATTTCGTCCCGTCGGCGGGGGTTTTCAGGGCCTGCTCCACCGGGACGCAGTCTGCGCCTACGGCTTCGGCTACTGCGGGGTGGGTTACCGCGCCGGCGGCAACGTTTACGCCGGGGCGTAGGCCGGGGTCGCGGCGGATCGCTCCGGCGACGCCTTCGTCGGCGAGGGCGATCACATAGGGCAGGGTCGCGTTGGTGAGCGCGTGGGTCGAGGTGATCGGCACCGCGCCGGGCATGTTGGCGACGCAGTAATGGGTGATCCCGTCGACCTCGAAGGTCGGGTCCCTGTGCGTCGTAGGGCGCGAGGTCTCGAAGCAGCCGCCCTGGTCGATCGCGACGTCGACCAGGACCGCGCCGGGCTTCATCCGCGCCAGCTGCTCGCGCCGCACGACAAACGGCGCGCGGGCGCCGTGGACGAGGACGGCGCCGATCACCAGGTCGGCGCGGGGCAGCATCTCCTCGACCGCCAGCGTGGTCGAGTAGACGGTCGAGCAGCGCCCGGCGAAGTCAACCTCCAGCTCGCGCAGGCGGTCGATCGACTTGTCGAAGACGAAGACGTCTGCCTCCATCCCGATCGCGATGAAGGCGGCGTTCATGCCGACGACGCCGCCGCCAATCACCATCACGTTGGCGGCGGCGACGCCAGGCACGCCGCCGAGCAGGATTCCGCGTCCGCCGAGCGGCTTCTCGAGCATGAAGGCGCCGGCCTGGGTGGCGATCTTGCCGGCGATCTCGCTCATCGGCGCCAGCAGCGGCAGCCGTCCGCGGGCGTCCTCGACCGTCTCGTAGGCGACGCAGGTGGCGCCGGAGCCGCAGAGGCCGCGGGTCAGCCCCGGATCCGGAGCGAGGTGGAGGTAGGTGAAGAGCAGCTGGCCGGGGCGCAGCATCTCGACCTCGGGCGGCTGCGGCTCCTTCACCTTCAGCACCATCTCCGCCGCGCCGAAGACGGCGGCGGCGTCGGGCACGACGCGGGCACCCTGGGCCTCAAAATCGGCGTCGGCGATCGCGCTCCCCCCTCCGGCGCCGGACTCGACCAGCACCTCGTGGCCGTGTTCGACCATCTCGCGAACGCCGGCCGGGGTGATCGCGACGCGGTACTCGTCGGGCTTGACCTCGGCGGGGACGCCGACCTTCACGCCACCAGCTCCCTGGCGCGGAGCGCAAGCCAGAACTCGATCCGATCGTGAGCGCGCGAGAGGTCGCGACCGGTCAGCTCCTCGACCCGGCGCATCCGGTAGCGCAGGGTGTGGCGATGGCAGTAGACTTCGCGGGCGGCCTTCTCCCACTGGCCGTTCTGTTCGATGAAGGCCTCCAGCGAGCGCAGCAGCTCGCCACCGTACTCCTCGTCGCCCTCCTCGATCGGGCCGAGGACGCTGTCGCAGTAGAGCTTCAGCGCCTCGTCGTCCTGGAGCGAGAGCAGCAGGGTGAAGGCGCCGAGGTCCTTCCAGGATGCGATCTCGGGAGCACTGCCGTTGTCGATCGCGGTCGCCTCCAGGGCGCAGCGCGCCTCGTGGAAGGAGTGGCGCAGGTTCTCCGGCGGGGCCGGGCGGCTGGCGGCGGCGCGGACGATCCCGCGATCGACGGTGAGCGCTTTGCGGGCGTCGGCGGCGAGGTCGACCGGGTCCCGATCGGCCGCATCGACGACGGCGCAGAGCAGCTCGCGGCGGCCGCTGGCGTGCGGTGCGACCACCGCCGGACAGGCGTCAGCCGCGAGCGCCCGCTCCAGCACCGGCTCGGCGGCGGCGGGGTCGTCGACGTCGAAGACCAGCACCGCCGCCTCGTCGCCGATCCCGAACGGCTCCAGCCGGCGGCGCAGCTCGGAGGGCTCGAGGCGACCGCCCAGCGCACCGGCGAGGACGTCGCCGGCGAGGCGGCGCTCGGTCTCGCTGGCGACGCGCCGCCGCATCAGCTCAAGGGCGACGACGGCGACCGCCTGCTGCAGGATCAGCCGCTCGAAATCGCCCAGCCCACCGGAGTCGCGGACGATCACCACCCAGGCCTGCGGCGGGCCGCCGCCCGGGGAGATCACCGGGTGGGCGAGGGCGCGGCCGGCCACGGCGGGATGCGCCGGCACGAAGGGGTGCCCGTCGGCGGTGTGCGAGAGCGCTTCGGCGCGGATCGCTTTGACCGCCTCGGCGGAGAGCTCGCGGCGGAAGCCGCGCCCGGCGAGGCGCTCGCCGCGGCCGCCGAGGATCGCCACCGTGCCGCCGACCGCCGAGGAGATCGTCGCGACGATCTCCTCCAGGCCACGCTCTTCGAGGACCAGGCGCTCGAGCCGGCGCTGCACGGCGATTCCGCGCTGCAGGACCTCGTACTGCTCGTTGACGAGGCGGGCGAAGGCCTTCTCGGTGATCGCGATGAAGGGGGTCGAGTAGGGGACCTCGAAGAGCGGGAAGTCGCGTTTCTTCGCCTCCTCGACCAGCGCCTTCGGCATCTTGTCGTGGTTGAAGCCGGTGCCGAAGCCGAGCCCGGCGAGGTTGTGGTCGGCGAGCAGCCCGACGAAGGCCCGCTGCTTGGCCGCGGTGGTCAGCGGTATCCCGGTCGTCAGCATCAGCTCGCCGCCCGAGAGCCACGGGGTCGGGTCCTCCAGCTCGGATATATGCACCCACCGCACCGGCGCCTCGGCCGCGTGCGTACCGGCCGCGAGCTCCAGGTCGAGCTCGTCGAGCAGGCTTTGGACGGTGAGCATTCGAAGGCCTATCTCCGGACCCGCTCCCAGGCCTCGCTGAGCACCCCGTGCAGGACGTCGTGGATCTCTTCGAACTGCTCGGTATCGGCGATCAGCGGCGGCGCCAGCTGAACCACGGGATCGCCGCGGTCGTCGGCGCGGCAGATCAGGCCGCGCTCGTAGAGCTCGCCGGAGAGGAAGCCGCGCAGCAGGTCCTCGGCCTCCTCGTCGCTGAAGCTCTCCTTGGTCTCGCGATCCTTGACCAGCTCGATCGCGTGGAAGTAGCCGGCGCCGCGGATGTCGCCGACGAGCGGGATGTCGTGCAGCGTCTCCAGCATCTGGCGGAACTCGCCCTCCTTGGCGAGCACGTGGCCGCAGAGGTCCTCGCGCTCGAAGATGTCGAGGTTGGCCATCGCCACCGCCGAGGCCACCGGGTGCCCGGCGAAGGTGAAGCCGTGGGCGAAGGAGGCGTCGCCCTCCATGAACGGAGCCGCCACCGCGTCGGAGGCGATCAGGGCGCCCATCGGCGCGTAGGCCGAGGTCAGCGCCTTGGCGACGGTAATGATGTCGGGGACGTAGCCGAAGCGTTCGCAGCCGAAGTAGTGGCCGAGGCGGCCCCAGGCGCAGATCACCTCGTCGGAGATCATCAGCACGTCGTAGCGATCGCAAATCTCACGCACCCGCTCGAAGTAGCCGTCGGGGGCGACGAAGCAGCCGCCGGCGTTCTGGACCGGCTCGAGGATCACCGCGGCGACCGTCTCCGGGCCCTCGAACTGGATCCGCTCCTCGATCGCGGTCGCCGCCCAGAGCGGGTGGCGGTCCTCGGGCCAGCGGTAGAGGTTGGTGTTGGGGACGTGACAGCCACCGGGGACGAGCGGCTCGAACTGCGAGCGCAGCTCGGTGATGCCGGTCGCGGAGAGGGCGCCGAGCGAGGTGCCGTGGTAGGCGATCTCACGGGCGATCACCTTGTGCTTCTGGCCTTTGCCGAGCTCGCGGTGGTAGTTGCGGGCCAGCTTCAGCGCCGACTCGACCGACTCCGACCCGCCGGAGGTAAAGAAGACGCGGTTGAGGTCGCCGGGGGCGAGCGAGGCGAGACGGCCCGCAAGCTCGATCGCGCGCGGGTGGGCATAGCTCCAGAGCGTGTAGAAGTCGAGCTCGGAGACCTGGCGCGCCGCCGCTTCGCCCAGCTCGGTGCGGCCGTGGCCGGCGTTGACGCAGAAGAGGCCGGAGAGGCCGTCGAGGTAGCGCTTGCCGTGGTCGTCGTACACGTAGCAGCCGTCGCCGCGGACGATGATCGGGATCTCGTGGTCGGCGCCGTAGGAGCCCATCCGCGAGAAGTGCATCCAGAGATGGCGCTGCGCCATCTCCTGCAGGCCGGTGCCGGCTGCCGATCCCGGTGCCGCATCCGGTCGCGACACAACGGCCATGTCAGTCTCCTCTCATGCTACGACGATGTGGATAACGCTAGAGCGGGTATAGCGCACTTGCAATGTTCACCAGGGCAAGTCCCAAGCTCTGATTTGTACGAACTGTACAAGGAAATGCCAGACTTTTGGGACATTTGCCACTTGTGCAAAGCGGCTGGCGGACCTACGTTTCAAGCTGCGTCGCGTACATCGCGGCCGGGACTACGGAAGGAGACCCGATGGAGAGTGCAGCGGTACCCGCTCCAGGCTCGCGAGATCCCGTCGCTCCCCCCATCGGCAGCGCCACCGACAAGGGCCTGAAGAAGAACGCGATCGGGTTCGTCTCCAGCGTCGTGATCGGGGTCGCCTCCACCGCCCCCGGCTACAGCCTCGCCGCCACCCTCGGCTTCGTCGCCGCCGCGGTCGCCCTGCAGTCGCCGGCGATCCTGCTGATCAGCTTCATCCCGATGTTCCTCGTCGCCGGCGGCTACTACTACATGAACAAGGCCGACCCCGACTGCGGGACCAGCTTCTCCTGGGTGACCAAGGCAATGGGGCCGCAGCTCGGCTGGCTCGCTGGCTGGGCGATCGTCGTCGCCGACATCATCGTGATGGCCAACCTCGCCCAGATCGCCGGCCTCTACACCTTCCTGCTGGTCGGCTGGAGCTCGGCGGCGGCCTCGACCGTCGCGGTGACCGCCGTCGGTGTGCTCTGGATCGTGCTGATGACGGCGATCGTGGTGATCGGGATCGAGCTCTCCGCCCGCACCCAGGTCGGGCTGCTCGCCGCCGAGATCTTCACCCTGGCGCTGTTCGCGATCGTCGCCCTGGTCAAGGTCTACGCCGGCGGCGCCCCCCCGGCTTCGATCCACCCCAGCCTCTCCTGGCTCAACCCGTTCAGCCTCAGCCCAAGCGAGATCTCGGCAGGCATGCTGCTGGCGGTCTTCATCTACTGGGGCTGGGACACGACCGCGACGGTCAACGAGGAGACCGAGGACCCGGGCGAGGCGCCCGGGAGGGCGACCGTGGTCAGCACGCTGATCCTGCTCGGCATCTACCTGATCGTCGCGATTGCTGCGCAGGCCTACGCTGGCGTAGACACCCTGGTCGCCAATCAGGAAGACGTGCTCAGCTCGCTCGGCACCGAAGTCTTCGGCTCGCCACTGGACAAGATTCTGATCATCGCCGTGCTCAGCTCGGCTGCGGCATCGACCCAGACGACGATCCTGCCGACGGCCCGCACGACGCTCTCGATGGCCCGGGCGCACGCGATGCCCCAGAGCCTCGGCAAGGTCCACCCGCGCTACCTGACGCCGCACATCTCGACGCTCCTGATGGGGGCGCTCTCGATCGTCTGGTACGTCGGCCTGACGATCTTCAGCGAAGACATCCTCTTCGACTCGCTCGCCGCGCTCGGCCTGATGATCGCCTTCTACATCGGCATCACCGGCTTCGCCTGCACGATCTACTACCGGCGCGAGCTGATGCGCAGCGTCAAGAACTTCTTCTTCATCGGCGTCGGCCCAACCGTCGGCGGCCTGATCCTCTTCTACCTGCTGATCAAGAACGGAATCGAACTCTCCGATCCAGCCAACTCGGAATCGGGCAACTCCTGGTTCGGGATCGGCCCGCCGCTGGTGATCGCCGTCTTCTTCCTCGTCCTCGGCGTTCTGCTGATGGTGGTGCAGTGGCGCAAGGTCCCGAGCTTCTTCCGCAGGCGCCCGGAGGTCGTCCCAGCCGGCTTCCTGGAGGGCGAAGCGCAGATGGAGCCGGTCCCAATCGCGCTGGACGACGGGAAGGGGGCCTGAGATGGGTCAGATAGTGGTCGGGTACGACGGCTCAGACTGCGGCAAGGCGGCACTCGACGAGGCGCTGCGGATAGCGGCGGGCCTGGGGGACGAGATCGTCGTCGTCTTCGGCTACTCGCCGCCGGGCCTCTGGGGCGGCGAGATCGTCGAACACGAGGAAGCGATCGAGGAGCTCGGCCACAAGGTCATGGACGAAGCGCGAGAGAAAGTCGCCGGCTCCGGCATCGAGACCGAATTCGCGATGGTCGCCAAGAAGGCCTCAGAGGCGATCGTCGATGCGGCCGAGGAGCGCGATGCGCGGATGATCGTCGTCGGCAGCTATGGGGATCCGCCGCTGAAGGGGATGATCCTCGGGTCGACTCCGAACAAGTTGCTGCACCTCGCGGACCGGCCGGTGCTGGTGGTTCCCGCTCAGAGGTAGGGAGGCTCCAAGCGGCTACCGGCCTATGTGGAAGCCGATCAGCTGCGGGATGCGGGCGAGAAGAGAGCTGATGGGGTCGGGCTTGCGGCCATCTAGCTCGGCTTGCTCCTTGTGCAGCATTCCGGCCCGGATTGCCTCGCCGCCCAGCCAGTGGAAGGGCTCGGGAGGGACACGGGGTGGGGATGGATCGACGAAGGCGAGGTTGGAGTGGGCGTCGTTGCGGTCCAGGGCGAGGGAGGCGAGGGTTCGGCCGACCATGTGGGAGGGGCCCACGCCGTTGCCGGTGTAGCCGGCGGCAGCGAAGGCTCGGCCGCCACGTAGGGGTAGGACCAGGGGGAGGTGGGTCGGCGAGGCGTCGATCGGGCCACCCCAGGCGTGGGTGATCGACTTGCCCTCCAGGCCGGGGAAGTAATCCCAGAGGTGCGCGGCCGTCAGGGAGACGACCTCGGGGTCCAGCTCCGAGCTGCCGTGCAGGCGGGCGCCCATCGCTACGTGGCCGCCGCCCCAGCCGAAGGCGATGCGGCCGTCGGGCGTGGTGCGGAAGTAGTCGATCAGCCCTCGGCTGTCGGTGATGCACTCGCCGCCGGTCCAGCCGATCTCCTCGAGCAGCTCCGGAACCGGCTCGGTGAGGACGATGTGGGAAGAGGCGACGGAGAGGCGGTTGTGAAACGGCCCGCGCACCGTCTTAGCCGCGGCTCCAACCGCAAGCACAGCGCGCTGCGCCCGAACCACGCCACCCGTGGTGTGTGCCTCGACACCGGTCCACGAGCCGGCGACCTTGCGCACCGGCGAGCGCTCGTATACCTCGACCCCGGCCGCCCGCAACCGCTGGCGCAACCCGAGCGCCAACCGTGCCGGCTGCACGGTCGCGGCCTTCGGGTAAAAAGCCCCGCCGCGAAACGCGGGCGAGGCACAACGCTCCGCCACCTGCGCCGCCGAGAGCGGCTGGATCGCATCCTCAGCCCCCAACTCCCGACAGGCATCGAGCGCTTTCTCCCAAACCGCATCGTGCGCCTCGGCAGCGGAGACCTGTAGGTACCCACCATGCCGGTACCAGGCATCGACCCCCTCGCTCTCGCAGAACTCCCCAATTCCCGTCGCCGCATCTTCGGCCGCCCGGGCCACCGCCAACGCGCGGGCAGCCCCCCACCGCTCCCGCATATTCGGCAACGAGAACCACATCAGGTTGCAGAACCCCCCGTTCCGCCCACTCGGCCCGAACCCACACCGATCTGCCTCGAGCAACACCACCGACGCCTCGGGCTCCAGCTGCTTGATGTGCCAGACAGCCCACATCCCGGTGTAGCCGCCACCAACCACGACGACATCGGCATCTCGCGCCCCGACAAGCTCCGGCGCAACCTCGACCACGGGAGCCTCCTCAAGCCAGTACCCGTGGGCATCGTGCTTCATGGGGGGACGGAGTGTCGCAGGAGGGAAGGGCGTGCCCTTTCGATATGTAGCTACATCTGTTGCTACAGTAAGACAATGGCAATCCGGGTACGTACCGAGACCGTCGGCCACCGAAGGCTGAAGAACCATCTCTCCGAGGTCCTGCGGGAAACCCTGGATCGAGGCGAAGCCGTACCGATCTCCAATCGAGGGACGGTCGACGGCTACCTGATGCCGCCCGGCGTCGTCGAGGAATTGGACCGCGCGGAGAGGCTGAGGGAAACGCTGCCACTGCTGATGGCCGCGGTGGCTTCCGGTGCCGCGATCCCTTCACAGACGCTCCGTGACATAGGCGTGGAGATCCCCCTTGACTGGAAGGCCCTGAACCGGTTCACCGCGCGCACCCCGGTCGCCTTCACCCAAGGCGAAGGCGGGGAGCCCTGGATCGCGCTTCCCGATGCCCAGCCCGAGCCGATGCTCGAGGACGAGGCTGACTTCGAACTGTGAGCGACGCCTGGTTCTTGCAGGCTGACGAATATTTCGTCCCCCCGGGCAGCGCCGAGGAGTATCCGATTCGCCAGGGGGATCTCGTTGCCGGCCCCGAGATAGCGGGCGAACGATGGGTGGCTGCGCAGATCGTCCACCCGACCTGCGAGCTGGCGAAGAGCTCTGTCAGGTCAATCCAGCTCGTGCGGGTTCGACCCCTTGCGGATCTCCCTGACGATTTCATGCGCAGCCTCGTCGTCGCCGGCTATAGAGAGAGCGGCGGGGAGCGGCGGGTCGCTGTCGCCCATACCTTCTTCCTTCCACCGTGGAAGGCGGACGGGGAACCCTGCTTCGCAAACTTCCGCGAGCTCGTCGCGCTTCCCCGTGAAGAGCTGGAGCTGGACCAACGCCTCGCAGCAATCACCCACGACTGCCGGGCGACGTTCATTCGCCGCTGGCTCTACTTCCGCTTCCGCCTTGCGTTCAACCTCGAGCAGGTCCGCCGCTGGGAGGCCGCCCGGATCGCGGCGGACCCCGATTTCTCCGGGCCAAAGCCCGCCTGGGCGACGGCATAAGATCAAGCTGCATGGCCACCTTCGACTCGTTCGCAAACCTTTCGCTGGAGATCGAGGGCTACGAGCTACAGCCCCTGGAGCTACACCTCCCGAGCTTCGAACGCCTCTCGACGGTCATTCACCTCTGGGGCAACGGTGAGGACGGCCTCGGCGAGGACGTCACCTACGACGCGGTCGATCACATCGCGCTCCAAGATGCCGGTCCGAGCCTCGACCTGACCGGCTATGCCACGCTCGGCGAGTTCTGCGAGCTGATAGCGAAGGAGGACACGTTCCCCGCCGAGCCGCAACGCGACGTCTCGCGCCTCTACCGCCGCTGGGCCTTCGAGTCGGCGGCGCTGGACCTGGCTCTGCGCCAGGCGGGCAAGGGGCTTGCCGAGATCCTCGGCCGCGAGCCCCGGCCGGTCAACTTCGTCGCCTCGATGCGGCTCGGCTCGGAGGATGCTGCCTCCTCGATCGCGCCGCTGCGGCGCAAGCTCGAGCACTACCCGGGCCTGCGCTTCAAGCTCGACCCGGTCAACGACTGGACCGACGAGCTGATCGCCGAGCTGGTGGAGACAGGGGCCGTCGACTCGCTCGACCTGAAGGGCTTCTACGAGGGCACCGTGGTCGACGTCGAAACCGACCCGGTGCTCTACGCCAAGCTGATCGAGGCCTTCCCCGACGCCTGGATCGAGGACCCGGACGTCAACGGCGAGACCCGGCCGCTGCTGGAGCCGGTCCGCGATCGGCTCACCTGGGACGCGCCGATCCACTCGATCGCCGACATCGAGGCGCTGCCCTGGCCGCCGCGGATGGTCAACGTCAAGCCCTCACGAATCGGCAGCCTGCGGGCGCTCTGCGAGACCTACGACCACTGCGCCGAGCACGGCATCGGCGCCTATGGCGGCGGCCAATGGGAGCTCGGGGTCGGCCGCGGCCAGATCCAGGCCCTCGCCTCGCTCTTCCACCCCGACACTCCGAACGACACTGCGCCTCGCGGCTACAACGAAGCCGAGCCGCCGACTGGGCTGCCGACCAGTCCGCTGGAGCCGCGGCTGAGCTCTACCGGGTTTCGGTGGAATGACGGGTGAGGGGGCCCCTCACCCTTGGAACCGTTACCCGGCCATGCCCGCAGCGGGAGGTGCGGTCGGATCGCCACCGCCTTCTCCTGGATTCTCGCGAGCGATGTAGTCCTCGGCCAAGAGCAAGTTCTCCTTGGAGCGCTCTACGACGTTGAGCAGGTCGCCCATCAGAGCAACCTCCTCGACCTGCTCCTTGACGAACCACTGCATGAACTGCTCGGCGCGGTAGTCCTTGACCTCGCGGGCGAGCTCGAAGAGAGCGTAGATCTCCTCGCCGACGCGCTTCTCCTGCTCGAGCGCCGCCTTCACCGGCGCTACCCCGTCGGCGAAGCTCGTCTGCTGCGATTTGATGTCGGGGATGTGGACCTCGGAGCCGACGTCGAGCAGGTACTGGACCATCATCATCGCGTGCTCGCGCTCCTCCATCGCCTGCCGGTAGAAGAAGGCCGCCAGGCGCGGAAGCGTTTCGGCGTCGTAGTAGACGGCGACGCCAACATACTGCTGAGAGGCGGCAAACTCGTTGGCGATCTGCTCGTTGAGTGCGTCGGCAAAGCTCTTCTCGGCCATTGCTTCTCCTTGCTGGTGGGCGGGGTCAAGGAACGTAGCCGAAACGCGGAATTTGGCTAGCCGAAGTGTCAGCCAAGCCAGCCGGCTCGCTTGCGCATCGATTTGATCCGCCGGAACTCAGCGATGTCCTCGCGTAGAGCAGCCGGCGCGGGAGCAGGCAGGAACCTTGCGGGGAGAGGTGACTCCACGACCCCGGTCTCCGAGCTTGTGACCCTGTAGGCGCGGGCGCCGCGGCGAGCTGTCACCGCCGAGGGTGGGCCGGGGCCTTCCCAGATCAGGCCTGCGTAGTCGTCGAGGCCGTAGCCGTCGGGCATGCCGTTGCCGACCGCTTCCAGGTAGGCGGCGCGGCGCTCCGGCTCGTTGTTGTAGTGGACGCAGAGGCTGCCGGAGAGCAGGCCGAGGCCGGCCTCTGCCTGCGGGCGGCCCGAGGACTTGGTGATGCCCTCTTCGAACCAGCACATCGCGCCGGCGCTCTGGCCGGCGAGGACGATGCCCTGGCGCCAGGCGAGGCTGAGGATGGCGCCGAGCTCGTGCGCCTCCCAGACCGCCAGCAGGTTGACCAGGCTGCCGCCGCCGACGTAGATCAGGTCCTGGGAGAGGAGGTGATCGCGCAGCGCCATCGACCGGCGACCGAGCCTGAACAGGGAGAGGTCCGACGGCTCGCAGGGACGCTCGCCGAAGGCCGCGTAGAAGCGTCCGATCTGCTCGGAGGTATCGCCGCTGGCGGTCGGCAGGATGCAGATCCGCGGCCTGCGGCCGGCCCGCTCGGTCGCCAGCCGCAGCATCAGCTCGCTGACCGCGCGATCGGGCGGGCGCGAGGTGAAGTCGTGGCCGCCGAGGGCGAGGATGCGGGCGATCGCCATCAGGCCGCTATCGCGGTCGCGGTCGACGCGGCGAGCCTGGCCGCGGCCGCCGGCGAGTCGCCGAGATAGGTGGTGGCGAGCCTGCGCTCGGCGACCCTGCCGGCCTCGGCGCCGAGCCGGTAGCCGTGCGACTCCGGCCGCGAGGCGACGACCCGGTTCAGCTCGGCGCCGACGAAGTGCAGGGCGGCGCCGTCCTGCGCCGCGAAGCCGGGGCGCATTCCCGCCTGGATCAGCCCGCGGTAGGCCAGACCGTGGTCGGACCCGGGCTCGTAGTGGACCGAGTTGCTGAAGGGAAGGAGCCCCAGCCCCTCGACCCGCCGCGGAGCGCCGTGGAAGCCGCTGTGGGCCTCGGCGAACCAGCAGAGCGAGCCGGCAGAAAGGCCGCAGAGGATGACTCCCGCCTCCCAGGCTTCGCGCAGGATCCGGTCGAGGCCGTGCGCGCGCCAGACCCCGAGCAGGCTGACCACGCTGCCGCCGCCGACGTAGATCAGGTCTTGGGAGAGCAGGTGGGCGCGCAGGTCGGCCGGACCCTGCTCGCGGCGGAAGAGCGAGATGTGGCTCGACTCGCAGCGATCGGCCGGGAAGGCGCGGTAGAAGCGGACGACGTAGTGGTCGGCGTCGCCGCTGGCCGAGGGCAAGAAGCAGACCCGCGGCTTCTCTCGCCGGCAGAGGCCGAGAACGTACTCGTCGAGCAGCGGATTGCCAGACTCCATCGAGAAGCCGCCGCCTCCGAAGGCCACGATCTGACGGGGCGCAGTCTCCATTGGCAGATGGTCGCGGCAGCGGGCCAAAGCAACCTTGTACAGAGGTCCGAAGTTCGGGCCGGGACCCTCGCCCGCTTGTACAGTGGCCACGATCCGAGCCGGCCTCAGCGAGTCCCGTCCGCGTTCCCAAGCAATCGTTCGATTGTTAATTTCGGTACCGGATCGTCCACAGAGCGCCTCAGGGGTGTACAATTGCGTTTACCTAAACCCGAGTGTCTGGCTGAGGATCCCGCAGTGCCCCCAAGACCAACCAACGGCAACCCCCCCACCGTCCCGCCCGACGACCTCGGGACCGTAATCGAGCAGGAGCGGCTGCCGGCCAGCCGCGACGACCTTCCCGAGCCGCTGGTCGCCCACTCCCAGCGCGAACGGATTCTCAACTCGATGGCGGCGAGCTGCGCGAAGAAGGGCTACGGCGCCACCACGATCGCCGACGTCTGCGAGCGCGCCGGCGTCTCGCGCGCCACCTTCTACGAGCTGTTCAAGGACAAGGAGGACTGCTTCCACGCGGCGATGGAGCTGTCGCTGGCCGAAGCGATGGGCCGCATCGTCGCCGTCTACTCGCCGGACAAGCCGTGGGCGACGATGGTGCGCGACGCCGCCGCCACCTTCCTCGACCTGCTCGCCAGCCGACCCGGCTTCGCCCGCATGGCGCTGGTCGAGGCGCCCTCCTCGGGCGAGCGCGCCTTCGAGCTCTACGCCTCCGGCAAGCGCGTGCTGCAGTCGCTGCTCGAACGCGGCCGCGACGATCCGGTCGAGGAACAGGCGATCCCCTCGACCGCCGGGCGCGCCGCCCTCGCCGCCGCCGAGTCGCTGATCGTCGGCCAGATCCTCGCCGGCAACACGGCCCGCCTGCCGGAGCTTCTCCCCGACGTCGTCTACATCACGACCGTTCCCTACCTCGGCCAGGAGGAGGCGCTGCGCCAGTCGCGCGAGGCCGAGAGGACGATCGCCGCGGCGGGCGACTGAGCGAGCCGGTGCCGCGGGCAGGGGGTGCCAAACGCGAGCGCTGGCGGCCGCCGCGGGGCCGCCACCGGCTGCCGCCGGAGGTGATCGCGCGCTCCCAGCGCGAGCGGCTGCTCGAGGCGGCGGTGCAGGTGGTCGCCGAAAAGGGATACGGCGCGACCACGGTCGCCGACCTGACCCGCGAGGCCGGCATCTCCCGCACCACCTTCTACGCGATGTACGAGGACAAGGAAGCCTGCTTCCTGGCCGCCTACGACGTGATCGCCGACGCCCTGGTGCGGCGCGTCTCGGCCGCCTACGAGACGGAGACCGACTGGCCGCGGCGCGCCCGCGCCGGGCTCGCGGCCCTGCTCGACGCGCTCGCCGAGGAGCCCGACCTGGCCCGTCTGGCGCTGGTCGACGCCGCCGCCGCCGGGCCGGCGGCCCAGCGCCGCTACCGGGCGGCGCTGCAGAGGCTGACGCCGCTCTTCGACGAGGGCCGCGACTTCGCCCCGGGCGGCCGCAACCTGCCCGCCAACACCTCGCGGATGGCGATCGGCGCGGTCGCCGGGCTGATCTCCGACGAGCTGGCTGAGGGACGCGCGGAGTATCTGCCGGATTTGCTTTCGGACCTGCTTTTTGCGACGCTGGTGCCATATATCGGCCCAGCGGCGGCAGCCAGGGAGGTGGGCGGAACGAGACAGTAAACGCTTACGTACACCATGCCGCTATGATGAAGGTACTCCGGAGTTTTCCACCTACCTGGGACTGGCCGATGGCATCCGAATCGCGGCGTGAACTGATCCTCGCGGCAATGATCCGCGTCGTCGGCAGCAAGGGCTACAAGGAGACCTCGGTCGCCGACGTAATCGACGAGGCGGGCACCTCCCGCACCACCTTCTACAAGTACTTCGACGACAAGCTCGAGTGCTTCCTGGCCGCGTACGAGATGCTGGTCGAGCAGGTCTTCGCCGAGGTCGTCGCCAACTGCGACGGCAACCAGACCTGGCTGCAGCGGGTCGAGACCGGGCTGAGGACGATCGTCACGCTCTTCGCGCTCGATCCGACCCTGGCGCGGACAGCCGTGGTCGAGGTCGCCGCGGCCGGCGCCGACGCGCGGCAGCTCCACTGGAACGCCGTCGCCAGGTTCACCGAGTACCTCGAGGGCGGCCGCGAGCTCTCCGAGGGCCGCGAGCTGCCGGAGAACATCTCGCTGATGTCGGCCGGGGCCGTCTCGGGGCTGATCTTCGACGAGCTGCTGGCCGGGCGAGCGGCAAAGCTGCCGGCCCTGCTGCCCGACCTGCTCTTCGCGATGCTCGTCCCCTATATAGGCCCGCGCGCCGCGGCCGAGGAGATGCGCCGCGTCGCCGCGACCCGCTGAGGGGCGGGCGGCATCGCGGTCGCCGCGTCCATTTCCCGGCGCAGCTTGTCGCGCAGCCGGTGCAGGCGCACCTTGACCGTGCCGTCGGGGACGCCCAGCCGGCGGGCGATCGCCTCCTGGGTCAGGTCCTCTTCGTAGCGGAGCTGGATCAGCTCGCGGTCGCGGTCGCTGAGCCGCCCCAGCACGGCATGGAGGTCGGAGCGCTCGATTGTGGAGAGGATCTGCTCGTCCTCGGCGCCCTCCCGGCTCTCGATGCTCTCAACCGGGTCGGGGCGCACGCGGACATGCTGGCGGTAGGCCTCGTTGCGGACGATCGTCCCCAGCCACTCTTTGCGCCGGGCGCCGTCGCGAAGGGTCGAGCGGCGGCGCCAGGCGCGCAGCAGCGCGTCCTGGGCGATGTCCTCGGCTTCGCCAGGGTTGGTGGCGTAGTGGTAGGCCATGCGCACGCAGAAGCGCTGGACCTCGTCCCACTGCCAGTCGTCCTCGGGATCCGAATTTGGGATAAAGGAAACGTTGATTGATCGACCGTACTACTTCTAAAACCAAACGGGGAAATTTTAACGCTGAAACTTTTTTGACTGCCGTTCCGGTCTCCATTTCGTGGAGATCGCGGCGGAAGGGGAGAGCGGAGCGGACTGGGCGGAGCGGACCTACGAGGCGATGGCGCCGGTCTATGACGACTTCACCGCCCACCACGAATACGACGCCTGGATCGCCGACCTGCTGGTCGCGCTGGAGCGCCGGGGGTTGCGGGGCCGGCGCCTGCTCGACGTCGGCTGCGGCACCGGCAAGAGCTTCATGCCGATGCTGCCGCGCGGCTGGGAGGTGACCGCCTGCGACATCTCCGCCGCGATGCTGGAGCTTGCCCGCGAGAAGGCCGGCGAGAGCGTCCGCCTCGAGGTGGCCGACATGCTCAAGCTGCCCAGGTTCGGCGAGTTCGACCTGGTCTGGGCGATCGACGACACGGTCAACTACCTGCTCAGCCGCGAGGAGCTGGAGCGGGCGCTGGCGGGGATGCGGGCCAACCTCGCCCCGACCGGGCTGCTCCTCTTCGACGTCAACGAGCTACTCGCCTACCGCACCTTCTTCGCCGAAACGATCGAGGTGGAGCGCGAGGGACGGCGCCTGGTCTGGAAAGGCCTGGCGGATGCCGACGTCGTGCCCGGCTCGATCTGCGAATCGCGCCTCGAAGTGGCCTCAGACGAGGTGGGGACCGACAGTGCGCCAGCGATGACCCATCGCCAGCGGCACTTCCCCGAAGCCGAGGTGCTCGGCGCCCTGGAGGCGGCGGGCCTGGAGTGCGTCGACGTCTACGGCATCTACACCGACGGAATCCTCAAACAGCCGCTCGACCCCTCGACTCACACCAAGGCGATCTACATCGCCCGCGCTGCCGGCCCGTAGCGGCCGTACCATTCCCCTACCGCCATGCCTGAACCCGTCAGGCGCAGCAAGCGCTACATGCCCGGCCTCGATGGGCTGCGAGCGATCGCCGTGCTCGCGGTCATCGCCTACCACCTGGAATTCGGGTGGGCTCCCGGCGGGCTGCTCGGGGTCGGGATCTTCTTCACCCTCAGCGGCTACCTGATCACCGACATCCTGCTCGCCCACATGGCGCGGCGCGACATGCGCCTCGTCGACTTCTGGCTGGGCCGGGCGCGGCGCCTGCTCCCCGCCCTCTTCCTGATGCTGGTGGTGGTCGTCGCCTGGGTGACGATCTTCGGTCCGGCCCAGCCGTCGAAGTTCCGCGACGCGGTGATCGCCGCCGCGCTCTACGTCAGCAACTGGCAGCTGATCTTCCAGCACGTCTCCTACTTCGCCCGCTTCGGCGCGCCGGAACCGCTCGGCCACCTCTGGTCGCTGGCGGTCGAGGAGCAGTTCTACATCTTCTGGCCGTTCCTGCTGCTGCTCGGCACCCGCTTCATCCGCGAGGCGCCCGGCGCGCCCGCCGGCCTGCGGCCGCGGCTCGCCGCCGCGACGCTGGTGCTCGCCGCCGCCTCGGCGATCGCGATGGCCGTGCTCTACCACCCGAGCTTCGACCCCTCGCGGGTCTACGACGGCACCGACACGCGCGCCTTCGAGCTGCTCGCCGGGGCGGCGCTGGCGATGGTATGGCCGAGCCGCAAGCTGACGCCGAAGATCACGGCCGGGGCGCGCAACGTCCTCGACGGCGCCGGCGCACTGGGGCTTGTCGTGATCGTGCTGATGATCTGGCGCACCAACCAGTACTCGTCCTTCATCTACGAGGGCGGACTGGTGCTGCTCTCGCTCGCCACGGTCCTCGTCGTCGGCGCGCTGGCCCATCCGGCGACCAGACTGGGAGTGCTGCTCGGTTGGAAGCCGCTGCGCTGGATCGGCGTGCGCTCCTACGGCATCTACCTCTGGCACTTCCCGATCATCGTCCTCACCGCGCCGAGCGGGCCGCGGAGCCCCGACTTGGTCCGCGACGCGCTGCAGGTCGGGGCGACGTTCGCGATCGCGGCGCTCTCCTGGCACTTCGTCGAGGAGCCGGTGCGCCACGGCGCCCTGGGGCGGCTGCGGAAGCGGTTGCGCTCGCAGGGCTGGCGGCCGGAGCTGATCTCGCAACGAGGTTGGGCCGCCACCGGTGCGCTCGCCGCGGTGCTGCTCGTCGCCACGGTCGGGCTGGCCGGGGCGGCGCTCGACCCCAACGCCGAACCACCGGTGGTCTCGGGCAGCGCAGTCGCCTCACCGGTGTCGATCTCGACCGCCGCCCGGCGGGCGACGCCCAGCGGCGAACGGGCGATCCCCAGGCAGAGCTCGTGCCGCTCGGTCGTCCACATCGGCGACTCGACCTCGGAGGGGCTGACCTCGAGCAACTACCTGCCCTCCCCCGGCGACCGGATCGAAGCCCAGTACGCACGCGTCGGCGCCACCACCTCGTACTACGCGATCTCCGGCGCGCGCTCGATCGACGAGACCTACGAAGGCGAACCGAACGCCTATGAAGTGGCGCAGGCCTGGAAGGCCGAAGGCTTCCACGGCTGCTGGGTCTTCGCTCTCGGCACCAACGACGCCGCCGACGTCTTCGTCGGCGGCAGCGTCGGCGACCGCGAACGAATCGAACGGATGATGTCGGCAGCGGGCGGCGAGCCGGTGCTCTGGGTCAACGTCAAGTCCCTCGTCCCCAGCGGCCCCTACGCCGAGTCGAACATGCGCGAATGGGACGAAGCCCTGCTCAGGGCCTGCCCGCGATATCCCAACATGCGCGTCTACGACTGGGCCGCCGACGTCAAGGACGCCTGGTTCATCGAAGACGGCATCCACTTCACCACCCCCGGCTACCGCGCCCGCGCCCGCCTGATCGCCGACGCCCTGGCCGAAGCCTTCCCCTCAGGCGGCGGCCGCAGCCCGGACTGCGTCGTTCACTAGAAGATCTGGGCGTCGAGGAAACCGGCGATCAGCACCAGCCAACCGCCGATCTCGGCGGCGATCAGGCTGACCATGAAGGCGTTCATGCCGTGCACCGGGCGGCGGAACTGGTTGTCGGTATCGCGCTTCCAGCCATGGAACGCGTAGCCGGCGACGGCGGCGAAGAAGTAAAACGCCATCGCGCCGGCGGCGAGCAGGTTGACCAGCGCGCCCCAGCCACTCAACTCGACGAAGGTCGCGACCAGCAGCAGGGCGAAGCTGTAGAGCAGCGCCGCCCGGTGGGCGGTGTCGACGTAGGGATGCGCCAAACCGTCCTCGGAGGCGTCCATCTGGCGGAACTTCCAGACGCCGAGGAGCAGCGCCCAGAGGAACATCAGCGCCGACGCCAGCAGCACCGCCTTGGTGTCTCCGCCGAGTTCCACAGCTTCGATCCTACGCGGGAACCGGGTTAGCGGTCCATGGCCGGCTGTCCATGGCGACCGTGAATTGCCCAGTGTAGGAATTCATAACTTTCCAGCTAAATTTCCAATAATTTCCCAGCTATAATATTGTTAATCTTCCGACTGATCTAAAAAAGCCAGCTAGCAAACCGCCAGGTAGGGAAGTTCATTCTGGCTGGCTCCGCCCAACCGACCGATGACGTGACCCGCATACGGGCGCCGGCCGGATCAGTCGGCTGAGGATGCGCCCGATGTCCCTCTATGAGCTGGGAATCAGCAACGGCGACATCTCATTGGCGGCCCTGCTCAGGGGCGAACCGGGCGAAGCTATCAACCCTGGCCTCGAACTCGATGACCTCGCCGAAGCAATCTGCCGCGGAGGATGGCCCGCTTTCCGAAACCAGTTGCGGCGCGCGGCCAAGCGGCACTTCGTCGATCCCTCCCTGGCAGTCGCGGCATTGCAGGCCGCGCCCAGCGGCTTGGTGCGGGATCTCAGCTTCATGGGCCTGCTCTTTGAGTCGATGGTGATCAGAGATCTCAAAATCTATGCACAGGCGATCGATGGCGAGGTCGAGCACTACCAGGACAGCAGTCAGCTCGAGGTCGATGCGATAGTCAGAACCGCCGACTCTTGGGGTGCCTTCGAGGTCAAGCTTGGCGGCAGTAAAAGGGTCGAGGAAGGTGCCGCCGCTCTGGCTCGATTCAAGGCTCGGATCGATACCACCAAGTCAGGCGATCCAGCCGCCCTGGCCGTAATCGCCGGGGTCGGCTACGGATACGTCCGTAAGGACGGAATTCAAGTCATTCCAATCGGGTGCCTGGGTCCTTGACGACCTGACCGCGATCAGGCGGCCTCCGCAACATTCGGGAATGGCGGGGGTTTGAGACTCCCGAACTGCTCCGGTGGCCGCAGGGGCCCGGGGCAAAACCTAAGGAGGCAGGTCGCTCCTATGTCAAGGAACGCCTCTGAGAGACGACGGGGAGATTTGGGATATCGCCCTCAAAAAAGAACCGCGACAGCAGGCTTAAGCAACCTGGCTAAGCGCAGAGCACGGGCAACTCACGGCGCAGTCGCTTACCG
>DATASN010000010.1:0-26760 GCA_036269215.1 Solirubrobacterales bacterium | reverse complement strand
CGGGCCCCCTCGCCGCTCTACGACCTCGAGGTCGCCGGGCGGCGGGTCTTCTGGGTCGCCGCCTGCGCCGGGATCATCGTCTTCGGCTCGCTGATGGGGGCAATGTTCATCGGCCAGCAGTTCCTCCAGAACGTGCTCGGCTACTCGACCGTCGACTCCGGCCTGGCGATCCTGCCGGCGGCGGTGTTGATGGTGATCGTCGCCCCGCGCTCGGCGAAATTGGTCGAGGCACGCGGGGCCCGCTTCACCCTGCTGATCGGCTACGTCTTCTGCGTGCTCGGCTTCCTCACCATGCTGCTGCTCTGGAAAGACAACATCGAATACTGGAAGGTCGGCCTCGGCTACGCCTTCATCGGCATCGGCGTCGGCTTCGCCGGCACCCCCGCCTCGCACTCGCTGACCGGCTCGGTTCCGGTCAAGCGCGCCGGCATGGCCTCGGGCACGGCCGACCTGCAGCGCGACCTCGGCGGGGCGATCATGCAGTCGATCTTCGGCGCCCTGCTCACCGCCGGCTACGCGGCCGCTGCCAGCGCCGCGATCGCCTCCTCGGGCGAATCGGCCAAGGTGACCGAAAACGTCGAAGGCGAGCTGACCAAGTCCTTCTCCAGCGCCGCCGACACCGCCGCCCAGTACCCGCACTACAGCTCCCAGATCATCGCCGCCGCCAAGACCTCCTTCCTGCAGGGCGACGCCTTGGCCTACAGCGCCGGGATAGTCGCCGTCCTGCTCGGCGCCGCCCTCGTCTTCTTCTTCTTCCCGAAGCGGGAGCAGGAGGTTGCGCTGCTGACCCAGTACAACGCCGAAGACGCATGACCAGGCTTCCGCTGCGACTTATGCCACCTATGGGCACATAAGTCGCACCGGAACGGGAACAATGCGACGATGGCCGCCGCCGCAGAAACACGTGGACCGCGCCTGAGCGCGACCCTGCGCGAAGGCGAGCGGGTGACGCCGCTGGAGCTCTTCTTCGACCTCGTCTTCGTGCTGGCGATAACCCAGTGCACGGCGCTGATGTCGCACCACCCGACCTGGTCGGGGCTGGTCCAGGGCCTGCTGGTCCTGGGCATGCTCTGGTGGGCCTGGACCGGCTACTCCTGGCTGACCAGCGTGATCGATCCCGAGGAGGGAGCGGTGCGGCTGGTCATGTTCGGGGCGATCGCGGCGCTGCTGCTGGTCTCGCTCTGCGTCCCCGAGGCCTTCGGCAGCCTGGCGCTCGCCTTCGCGTTGATCTACGGCGTCGTCCGCACCGCGCACATCGCCCTCTTCATGCTCGCCAGCCCCGAGGACGACGGCCTGCGCCACTCGGTCCTGGGGCTTGCGGTGAGCACCGCGGTCGCGGTCGCCCTGCTGGCCGCCGCCTCGCTGTTCGACGGCCTCGCCCAGGGCGCGCTCTGGGCGCTCGCCCTCCTCCTCGACATGGGCGGCCCCTACTTCTTCGGCTCCGAGGGCTGGAAGCTGGTGCCGGGCCACTTCGCCGAGCGCCACGGGCTGATCGTGATCATCGCCCTCGGCGAGTCGATCGTCGCGATCGGCGTCGGTGCCGCCCACTCGCTCAACCTCGGCATCGGCACCGCCGCCGTGCTCGGCGTCGCCCTGACCTCGGCGATGTGGTGGACCTACTTCGACATCGTCGCCATCGTCTCCGGCCGGCGCCTCGCCGAGGCCGAGCCGGGCAGGGTGCAGAACGAGATGGCGCGCGACTCCTACTCCTACATGCACCTGCCGATGGTGGCCGGGATCGTCCTCGTCGCGCTCGGCCTGAAGACGACGATCGGCCACTTCGGCGGCCACCTCGACGCCGTCCCCGCCTTCGCCCTGCTCGGTGGCCTCGCCGTCTACCTGCTCAGCCACGTCGCCTTCCGCTACCGCCACATCCACTCGATCAACCGCCAGCGCCTGCTGCTCGCGCTCGTCCTATTGATCCTGGTCCCCGTGGCGATGGAGGTGCCGGCGCTGGCCGCGCTCGCCTTCGTCAACGTCCTGATCTGGGCGATGATCGCCTACGAGACGCGCAGCTACGGCGAGGGCCGCCGGCGCGTCCGCCACCCAGAAGCCGCCGAGGCCTAGTCGCGGCGCCGGCGGGGGCCGAGCGGATGCTCGAACTCCTGCATCGCCCCGGCGATGGCGAAGCAGAGGGCGCCGGCGAGCGTGCCCCAGTTGGCGATGCCCACCGCCACCTCCTCGCCGTTCGAGGGCCGCACGAAGGAGGCGACCGCCGAGACCATGAAGAGGACCGAGCCGAGCTGGTTGACGGCGACGATCCACCAGCCGAAGTCGCGGCGGTGCCAGAAGCGCCGGCCGCCGCCGATCCCGACCATCGCCAGGTGGCCGGAGACGAGGAAGAGCGCGCAGCCGACCATGTCCGGCGACCAGACGAGGTGGTCGGCGGCGGCCGCGCTCAGCTCCTCGATGAAAGAGTCGACAAGGTTGATCGCGAAGATCAGCGTGCCGGCGAAGAGGGCGACCGCGCTGAGCCACTGCAGCCGCCGCGGCTCGTGCGACCACCAGCGCCAACCGAGGTCGGCGTCCGCCGCCCCACCGGGCTCGTTCACCACCTGCAGGACCGACGTGTAGCCACCGGTGCTGAAGAAAACGCCGCCGACCAGGTAGACGGAGGCGCAAGCCGTGGCCTCAACCCCCGCTTGGGCAAGAGCGGCCCCAACCGCAAAAAGCGATCCCCCGATCAGGAAGGCCGTAGCCGCAACCGCGTTCGCAATCCGCAGCCGGCGCTGCACGCCGACGGACCGATTCTCCGCCATATAGACGTAGTTTCCGGCCCGCCGGCCGAACTCCTATGGGGCTACGAACTTGGAGGGATCGGGGCCGATGCGGTTGCCGCTGTCGAGGCCGGCGATGACCTCCATCTCCTCGTCGCTCAGCTCGAAGTCGAAGAGCTCGATGTTCTCGCGGATCCGCTCCGGCGTAGCCGACTTGGGGATGACGACGTTGCCGATCTGCAGGTGCCAGCGCAGGATCGCCTGGGCCGGGGTCTTGCCGTGGCGCTCGGCGATCGCGACGATCGTCGGGTCGTCGAGCAGCTCGCCCTGGGCGAGCGGGCTCCAGGCCTCGGTGGCGATCCGGTGCTCAGCGTGCCAGGCCCGCAGCTCCGCCTGCTGGAAACGCGGGTGCAGCTCGATCTGGTTGACCGTCGGCCGCGTCTCGGTCTCGACCTCGAGCCGTTCGAGATCCTCGGCGCGAAAGTTGGAGACGCCGATCGTGCGCGCCCGCCCTTCCCCGTGGATTCGCTCGAGGGCGCGCCAGGTGTCGACGAAGCGGTCCTCGGTCGGCACCGGCCAGTGGATCAGGTAGAGGTCGACGTAGTCGAGGCCGAGGCGGCCGATGCTGCCCTCGAAGGCCGCGAGCGCCGACTCGTAGCCCTGCTGGGAGTTCCACAGCTTGGTGGTGACGAAGACGTCCTCGCGGGCGAGGCCCGAGGCGGACAGCGCCGCGCCGACGCCCTTCTCGTTGCGATAGGCGGCCGCCGTGTCGATATGGCGGTAGCCGACGTCGAACGCTGCCTCGACGACGCTCTGGGTTTGCTCGGGGGGTACCTGGAAGACGCCGAACCCGAGCTGGGGAATCTCGACGCCGTCGTGAAGGGTGAGCCTGGGGATGGTCAGCTGGGCCATGGCCTTTCCTTTGCTTGTCGCGAACCGTACGAAGGTCAGCTACCCGCTGGAGCGGGCGTTACTCGTCGGGCAGGCGTCAGCTGGTCGCGAGGCCGATCGCCAGCAGCGGGAAGGCCAGCATGATGCCGAGGTAGGCGCCGATCGCGGCGCCGGTGGCGAGGCTGGTCGTGCGCGAGCGGGCGCCGGAGATGACGCCGATCAGGAATATCGCGCCGGCGAGTACGAGGCCGATCCAGAAGACGTCGGGCATAGCGCGGGCGAGATTATCGAACCGGGAGGATTGGGTCATCGAGGAGCGCTGACGCTGGTACGTTGGCCGGGTGATCGCTCGGCCTCGTAGCCTGGCGTTGACGCTCGCGACGGTCGCGCTGGTCGTCCTCCCGGCAGCCCGAGCGGGTGCCGTGCCCTCATCCGCCCAGCGCCTGGTCGAGGCCTACACGCCCATCGCGATGCTGCGCGAAGAGCAGGAACCGCCGTGTGAAACCTCGGCCGAGCAGTACGAGCCGACCTCCGTTTCGACCGTCCTCGGCAACCCCGCGGTCGGCCTCAAGCGAGTCGAAGAAGGCGGGGGCGAAGTGCTGCTCAAACAGGGGCCGACGGCCGCCGACATCGCCGGACTCGGCTCCGAGTACCACCTCGAACTGCCCGGCGATCCGCTTGGCGACACCTGCGTCTACGCCCGCGACTTCGCCAGGCTGAAGCGCGAAGGCAAGGCGCCGACGACGACCTACGCCCACATCGCCCGCCAGGTCGGCCGTCCCGGCCTCGCCCTCCAGTACTGGTTCTTCTGGTACTTCAACCAGTTCAACGACCTGCACGAGGGCGACTGGGAGGGGATGCAGATCACCTTCGAAGCGAACTCGGCGCGGGGGGCGCTTGCCAAAGGCCCGAGCGAAATGATCCTCTTCCAGCACGCCGGCGGCGAGCGGGCCGGCTGGGAAGACTCGAAGGTGGAGAAGGAAGGCACCCACCCGGTCGTCTACCCGGCCGCCGGCTCGCACGCGACCTTCTACGACTCGACCGTCTACGTCCAGAACGGCTCGAACGGCTCCGGCGTCGGCTGCGACAACACCAGCGAACCGCTGCGCGAACTACGGGTCCACCCGATCGCGGTTCCGACCTTCCCGACCACCACCGGCCGCTTCAAGTGGCTTACCTACTTTGGCCACTGGGGCCAGGAGGAGAAAGGCTTCAACAACGGCCCCACCGGGCCGCTGACGAAGACGCAGTGGCTCGAACCGTTCACCTGGATGGAAGAGCAGCGGACGACGAGCCCGCGGGTGCCGGGCGGCTCGTTCGCCGGACCGGCCGTTACCGGCGCCTTCTGTGGCGCCGTCTCCACGGTCTCCGACGTGATCAACGTCGAGTCGCGCTCGCGGCCGGCGGCGATCGCAATGGTCGCGATCCCGGCCCTGCTGTTGATCCTCTTCGTCGGCGTAACCAAGTGGGGGCCAGCCGACCTGAACGAGCTGCGCCGGCGTCGTGCCTTCGGCCAGATCGTGCGGACCGCGCGCCGGCTCTACGGCCGGCACTGGCGGACGATGGTGCCGATCGGCCTCAGCGCGCTGGTGCTGGTCGGCGCCGTGCGTGGCCTCGCCGCCCTGATCGCCGGCCAGCGCGGTGTCGACAGCGCCACCGGTCGCGCCGGTGCCCACCTCGCCCTGGCCGACACGATCGAATCGCTCGGGCAGCCGATCGCGGCCGCGATCGTCGCCGCCGTGGTGATCTTCGCCGTGCGCTTGCTGGTCGAGACCGGCGAGATGGGCTTCCTCGATTCCTGGCGCGGCATGCTGCGCCGCTTCTGGCGCGTCGCCGCCGGTTCGCTGCTGCCCTATGTGGGCGCGCTGGCTCTCCTCATCACGGTGATCGGAATTCCCTTCGGGATCTACAAGTTCGTCTGCTGGCAGTTCGTCCAGCAGGAGATCCTGATCGGGGACAAGGGCATCCGCGACGCCTTCCGCGCCAGCTCCGAGCGGGTGCGCGGCCGCTGGTGGCACGCCGTTCGAGCCCTCGGCTTCTTCTGGCTGCTCAGCATCGCCGCCGGACCGGTGCTCGGCTTCACCCTGATCTTCACCAACTTCTCGCTGCTCTGGATCAACGTGATCGGCTCGGTCGTCTTCGCCCTGCTCGTCCCCTATGTGGCGCTCGGTCGCACGCTGCTCTACTTCGACCTGGGCGCGCGGGCCGAGGAAGCGCCGGCGAAGCACTGGCGCGAAGGGCTGCCGCGACGATCGGCGGTTGCCGCAGAGCCGGACAGCGCCTAGAAGTGCGTCGCGATCAGGCCGATCATGGCGGCGCCAAAGGCGGTGAGCATGCCACCGGCAAGTTGAAGCAGTCCCCGCTGCATCGAATCCAGTCCCCGTTGCATCGAATCGAAGCGGGCCTCGAGGCGGTCGAATCGTTCGTTCATCTCGCCGCGTAGACCGCGAACGTCCGCATCGACCCGGTCGAAGCGTTTGTCCACCTGCTCGAATCGTCGGTCGACCTGCTCGAATCGTCGGTCCACCTCATCGAATCTTCGGTCCACCTCGAGAAAGCGCTCGTCGACCCGCTCAAAGCGTTCGTCCATCCGGTCGCTCAGGTGGTCCAAGCGATCGTCTGTCCAACTCTGCCTCATCACCTCCATACTGCCACCCTACGGTGCCCGACCGCGTGTGTGGTGCGCCAAATTGCACGGAATTGAAACGTTTTGTGCGCGGAAGACGCTACAGGCCGGTCCCGGGCCGATTCGATGGCCGGCGCCAGCAGCTACCTTTCGGCCCGTGAAGCTGCTCGCCTTCAGCGACCTGCACCGCGACCTCGGCCAGGCGGCCGAGCTGGTCGCGATGTCGGCCGAGGCCGACGTGGTGATCGGCGCCGGCGACTTCGCCTCGGTGCACGAGGGGCTGGCGGAGACGATCGACGCCCTGGCCGCGATCGAGGCGCCGACCGTGCTCGTGCCCGGCAACAACGAGACCGAGGCGGCGCTGCGCGAGGCGGCGGCGGGCTGGAGCGCCGCGACCGTCCTGCACGGCACCGGCACGACAATCGACGGCGAAGAGTTCTACGGGCTCGGCGCGGGCATCCCGATCACCCCCTGGGAGTGGAGCTTCGACCTCGACGACGAGGCGGCGGCGGCGATGCTCGCGCCCTGTCCGGAAGAGGCGATCCTCGTCCTCCACTCTCCCCCGCGCGATCACTGCGACAGCAACGGCGCCGGGATGAGCTTCGGCAGCCCGGCACTGCTGCGGGCGATCGAAGAGAAGCGGCCCAGGCTGGCGGTCTGCGGCCACATCCACGAGTCGTGGGGCTGCGAGAGCCTGGTCGGGGAGACGCCCGTGCGCAACCTCGGCCCGAAGGGCACCTGGATCGAGCTCTAACGCGAGACGCGGTACTTGAGGTGGGTGACGCCCGGGGCCTCGATCGCCCGCACCTGCTCCAAGCCGACGTCGGCACCGTCGAGGTTCTCGAACAGCCGCGTGCCCTCACCGAGCAGGACCGGGACGACGTTGAGGTCCAGCTCGTCGATCAGGCCCGCCGCGAGGTACTGCTGAGCGACGTCAGCGCCACCGCCGAGCGAGACGTCCTTGCCGCCGGCGGCGGCCTCGGCCTGCTCCAGCGCCGACTCGATCCCCTCGGTGACGAAGGTGAAGGTGGTGCCACCCTCCTTCTCGAGCGGCTCGCGCGCGTGGTGGGTGAGCACGAAGACGGGGGTGTGAAACGGAGGATCGTCGCCCCACCAGCCGTCCCAGGGCGGCTCGCCCCAGGGACCGGGACCGCCGCCGAACATATTGCGGCCCATCACGGTCGCCCCGACATTGTCGAGCGTCTCCTCGACGACGGCGGTGCTGGCGTTCACCTCGCCGCCCTCCCGGCCGTGCGGCTCGCGCCAGGCGGCCAGCTTGAAGGCCCACTGGTGGAGCTGCATCCCGCCTTCTCCCAGCGGGTTCTCCTCGCTCGGGTTCGGGCCGGCGACGAAGCCGTCCAGGGAGACCGAGACCTGAAACCTGAGCCTGGCCACTAAGCGGCCGGGGCTGGCGGGTCCGGGTCCTGCAACAGCTCCCCGGCGCGAATCTTCTTGGCCATGTCCGCCGATTCCTCGCGGTAGACGCGGCCGCCCTCGAGCTCGATCACCGGGTACTTGCGCTGCCCGGAGAGCCGATCGAGCTCGTCGCGCTTGCCGGGCCGCAGCGGCCCCTTGACCACCTCGTACTCGATCCCCTGCTCGTCGAGCGCCTTCTGCACCCGCCAGCAGGGGTGCGCGTCGATCTTGACCCACATGGTCGAGCAGCGATGAAGTTTGACCGCCATCGGCGCAGCCTAACCGCGCCGCGCCCGGCCCGCAAGGCGACCCCTGTCCGCTGGGCGTTCGACCCCGCCGAGCAGCCGTGCCGCCACCCCGCGCAGGGTCCGCTTCCCGTAGCTGTGATCGGGGTCGAACTGGGTGAAGATCGCCAGCGACACCCGCTCGTTGCCGTGCTGGAGCAGGGCGACCTGATGGTCGACCCGTCCCGAGCCGCTGCCCCAGCCCCCCTTGAAGAAGAAGGCTCCAGCCCGGCAGCGACAGCCGGCCGACTCCCCAGCGCTGCGAGCGAACGATGTGCGAGAGCAGGTACCGCGCGTAGGCGCGGTGCTCTTTGGGGATGTAGGAGTCGAGCCGGTACATGAAGCGGGCCTGGTCGCGGGGGCTGGTCCGGCTCAGCCCCCAGATGTCGGCATAGCGGAAGTCGCGCATGCCGGCTATTCGGGCGACGTGCTCGACCCTGGCCCGGCCGACGATGTCGCGCACTTCCGTCGCGGCGACGCTGTCCGAGCGGCGGATCATCGGGCCGAGCAGGGCCCGATCGGCACTCGAGAGTGGACGTGCGCCGCGCTCGCGCAGGTAGGCGACGAGGAGCATCACCTTGAAGACACTCGCCGCCGGCGCCGTACTGGTCGTATGGAAGCCACGCATGCGACCGCGCTCGTCGATCACGGCGAAGGCGACGTCGCCGGCCCGGTGCTTCGCGTAGCGCCGGGCCGTGGCTATGTGTGGATGCCAGGCGGGTCGGCGCGGCTTGGGCGAGGCGACCGTGAGGCCGGGTCCCGCCATTGCCGCCAGGAGACCTGCAAGGACGATCAAGACGATGATCGGAAATCGAGGTCGACGCGGACGCACCGTGTAAAACTACCCGGTAGCGAGGCGCGGAATACGATCCACCGCATGGCGATGCGACGAGCCCAAAGTGTCCTCTGCATCGCGCTGGGCGGCGCCCTCGCCCTCACTTGTTCCACTGCGGTCGCGGCGCCCAGCCGCGAGCGGGTGAGCACCAGCGTCGAATATCTGCAGCTCGGCCGCGCTCGACTCACCGTCACATCGAACCACCCGCCGGAACTGCACTGGGGAGGACGGACCGTCTCCTGGTACGTCGGGCGCGGCGCGGATGGTCGGCTGCGCCGGGTGACATTCGGCAAAACCCGAGACATCGCGCCCGGGGTGACGCGGATGACGGCAGCGGTGGCCCTGCCGCAAGCCGGCCCGTTCCGCTACGCGGCCTGCTTCAGCGCCCCGAGGCAGGACTCGCTCGGCCTGGGCAGTTCACACGGTCCGTGTGGGACCCACCGCTTTCGCGGCCCGGCCTCCTCGCCGTACGTCGGAGCGGGAGTCGCTCCCAGCGGGTTCCCGGAACCCGCGGCCGTAGCCGCCGCGACCCGGTACCTCAACCGCCGCACCGGCTACACCGCCTTCGCGACCGTCGACAGCGAGGGGCGGATCGGCGGCGAGCACCTCCACCGGACCTTCGTCAGCGCCAGCGTGGTCAAGGCGATGCTCCTGGTCGCCTACCTGCGCAAGCTCGCCGCCGAGCATCGCGGCCTCGACTCGACCAGTCGCTCGCTGCTGGACCCGATGATCCACGTCTCCGACAACAACGCGGCGACGGCGGTCTGGGAACGGGTCGGCGATCCGCGCCTGCGAACGTTGGCGCGCCGGGCCGGGATGACCGACTTCTCGATCGTCGGCATCTGGGCCAACGCCCAGATCAGCCCGGCCGACCAGGCCCGCTACTTCTTCGAGATGGAAAGCCTGATCCCGCACCAGTTCCGCCACCTGGCCCGCCACCTGCTCTCCCACATCGCCGCCTTCGAGAGCTGGGGCATCCCCGCGGTGGCGCGACCGCGCGGCTGGACGGTCTTCTTCAAGGGCGGCTGGCGCGGTACCGGCCGCGGCCAGCTAGTCCACCAGATCGCCCGCCTGCAGAAGCCGGGCGAGCGAGTGGCGATCGCCGTGATGACCGACGGCGACCCCTCGATGGGCTACGGAATCGAGACGATCCAGGGAGTCACAGCGCGCCTGCTGAACCGCTGAGGCTCAGTGGCGTTTGTGGTGGTGCTTCTTGACGCAGACCGTCTTGCCGTGCCTCTTGGCCTTCTTGAAGCCCCGCTTGCATTTCAGGACCGCCGGGCTGGTCGGAGGCAGGGTCGAGGCACCGCCGCTCGCCGGGGGCGATTCGGCGGCCGGGGGCAGAGCGGTGAAAGTCGCCGTCACAGCCTGATCGGAGCTCATCGTTACTTCGCAAGACCCCGTTCCAGAGCAGCCGCCCCCCGACCAGCCGGTGAATGTCGAGCCCGCGGCAGGGGTAGCCACAAGCGTCACCGCTTCGCCGCCTGGATAGCTGTGCGAACACGTTCCGGGACAGGAGATTCCGGTCCCCGTAACCGTGCCTGAGCCCGGGCCGGCCGTGGAGACGTTGAGGCTATGCCCAGTGACGACGGAGACTTTTCGGGTAGTCGAATATGTGAAGCCGCCGTCATCTTTGAGCGTCAGGGTCACCGTGAATTCACCCGTTGCTGCGAAGGTATGAGATGCGGTTTCTCCACTACCGGTATGGCCGTCGCCGAAATCCCAGCCGTAGGAGACGATGCCACCGGAGCCGGGCGAGGAGGAGCTCGCGTCGAACACCGTCGACTGGCCGAAGGCTATCTGGCCCGGGTCTGCGATTAGCGGCGTTGGCGGATTCACCCGCTGGGCACAGTCGTTGATGTCGTTGCTCCACTCCCGCTGGAGAAAGTAGTGGCCGGCTCCAATCGCTTGATTGAAGAAAGTTCCCGATGAGCCACCCAACGGCGCACCATAGTCGTCGCTCGAGCTCCGGCACTCGTCCCCATTCTCGAAGCCTTTTTTGTCAAACCAGGCGTTCAGCAGCGGGTCGGTGATCGACTCGTTCGCCTCATGGCTGAGGCTGCTGAGGGTGTCATCGACGTTGCCGTTGGATTTGCCGTTGGGGTACTGCCCAACGCCGCAGCCGCTGGGATCCCCCGGCGAGTAGCTGATGTTGGCGTAGATCCCTTCTGATGACCCCAGCGAGAAACTGTGATACGCGCAGAATTCCTTGTCGAAACATCCCGAGTTCGACGTCAGCCCGAAGCAGCTCCCGACTTCCGGCGGAAGCACGACGTAGTACTCCGCACCGAGGCCGTGCGGCCAGCTTTTTTCAGCAACGACCGTATCGACCTGGGCTTCGAGCTTTGCGTCAGTGATGCAAGCTTTGAACGCTTCACCAGCGCCGTTGTATGGTGCGCAGGTGCCGCTGGTCGGATAAGCGTGGGTGTCGGTGACCGAGCCGCCGTACGTATCGCTGTACGTAGCATGTCCCGTTCCGTCGAAGTACTGGGTGCTGACCGAGTAGACGTTGCTCGGCTTACCGCTGTCGACAGCGACGTTTTCGAGGTATTCCGTGATCGCGGCGGTGTAGCCGGCGGGAAAGGAATAGCCGCTGGGCGCCCAGAAGATCGCGTATGCCGCCTGGGAATGCATGACCGGACCGCCGTGATAAATCAGCGGCGGTTCGCTGCCTTTAGGTGTAGTAACGCCTTTCGAGGCTTTCAGGGCATTGGGACTGGTTGCGGCTTCGTTCAGGGGCAGATAGGAGACGCGGCCGGCGGCGGTGTTGGCGACCACCGCGCCGGCGGGCGTGGCGGCAAACGCCAGCACGGCAAGCACAGCGGACGAGACACCGACGAGCTTGGATCGCATCGTTCCCCTCTGATTTGGCGACCGGTCTGACCGAACCGCGCCTGGCTCGGAGCGGAGCCTTCGTTGTTTACCGCAATCGCGCATTTTGAGCAACAGCCAGGAGCAGCCGCCAGGCGGCAAGACGGACGCCGTTCGTGGAATACTGGGTAGCCGAGCATGAGACCAGCAGGCCTACCGTCCGGTCCTCCCTACCCCTCTGCAATCCAGGCAATCGGGTTCTGGACACGCCCGTTCGCGTTCCTGAGGCAATGTCGCGAGCGCTACGGAAAGCGCTTCACAATCAGGCTGCCGCTGGCGCCTCCGTTCGTGATGCTGAGCGACCCGGCCGAGGTGAAGGAGGTCTTCACCGCCCCGCCCGACGTCCTGCGCCCCGGCGAGGGGGCACGCGTCCTCGAGCCCGTCGTCGGGTCCAACTCGGTGCTCCTGCTCGACGAATCGGCGCACATGGGGCAGCGCAAGCTGCTGCTCCCGGCCTTCCACGGCGAGCGCATGGAGCGCCTGGGCGGCCTGATGGAGGAGGTCACGGCGCAGGAGCTGGAGCGCCTGCCCCGCAACGCGCCGGTCGAGCTGCATCCGTGCATGCAGGACCTGACGCTGAAGATCATCCTCCGCGCCGTCTTCGGACTCGACCCGGGGGCGCGTTTCGACACGCTGCGCGAACGGCTGCAGGCGATGCTCGTCTTCGGCGACAAGCCGATCAGCCTGATGCCGCCGCCGAAAGACAGCGCTGTGGCGCGGGTCCTCGAACGGGTCGGGCCGTTCGCCCACTTCGTCCGCATGCAGGCGGAGGTCGACGAAATGCTCTTCGAGCTGATCGCCGAGCGCCGCGCCGCGCCCGGCGAGCGCGACGACGTGCTGGCGATGCTGCTCGAGGCCCGCCACGACGACGGCTCGCCGATGAGCGAGCAGGAGATCCGCGACGAGCTGCTGACGCTGCTGGTCGCCGGCCACGAGACGACCGCCTCGACCCTTGCCTGGGCGTTCGAGCGGCTCGGCCACGACCCGCGGGTGCTGGGCCGCCTGGTCGAGGAGATCGACGCCGGCGAGGACGCCTACGTCACGGCGACAATCCAGGAGACGCTGCGGATCAGGCCGGTGCTGCCGAACGTCGCGCCCCGCCTCGTCGCCAAGCCGATCGAGGTCGGCGGCTGGACGTATCCGCCGGGCTGCAGCCTCGTCCTCAACGGCTACCTGATCCACCATGACCCGGAGATCTACCCGGACCCCGACGCCTTCCGACCCGAGCGCTTCCTCGACGAGCAGCCCGGTACCTACACCTGGATCCCCTTCGGCGGCGGCCGCCGCCGCTGCCTTGGCGCCAGCTTCGCGATGCTGGAGATGAAGATAGTCCTGCGCAGCGCCCTCTCCGCCCTCGCGCTCCAGCCCGGTGCCACCAGCCCGGAGGTAGCCCGCCGTCGCAACATCACGGTGAGGCCCTCGCACGGCGCCCGAGCCGTGCTCACCGAGCGCCGCGGGGCGCCCGTGGCGGCGTAGCGTCGCTCAAAGCAAGCGGCGCGAGGGGACTCGACGGGCCGCCGGCCTTCGCGCCTCCTCAGCGGCGGGGCTCGCGGCCGGTGAGGGCGCGATATAGATCGTTCGCCCGGGTTCCGGTCAGGGCGGCGACGACGCTCGCCGCGGCGCGCGGGCGGGCTCCCGACTGGACCAGGTGGCGCAGGGCGTCGACGGCGAAGCCGACGTCGCGGTCGTGGTCCTCGGAAGCTGCCGGGCCGATCACCAGGACGATCTCGCCCTTGACGTCGCCGCGGAAGCGGCGGGCCAGTTCGGCCAGCGAGCCGCGCGCAACCTCCTCGTGCATCTTGGTCAGCTCGCGGCAGACCGCGGCCGGGCGGTCCGGGGCGATCGCCGCCAGAGCCCCGAGCGACTCCCCCACCCGCCGCGGCGACTCGAAGGCGATCACGGTCTCGGCCGAGCGCAGCACCCGCTCCATCTCACCGGAGCGCTTCGGCAGGAAGCCCTCGAAGCGCCAGCGATCGGTGGGAAGGCCGGAGGCGACCAGGGCCACTGGCACCACCGATGGACCCGGCAGCACGGTGATGTCGAGGCTGCGGTCGATGCAGCGGCGGATCAGCTTGTAGCCGGGGTCGGAGATCCCCGGCATGCCGGCGTCGGAGACGAGCGCCACCCGGTCGCCGCGCTCGATCCGCTGCGCCAGCTCGGTCGCCCGCGCCGCTTCGTTGCCCTCGTGGTTGGAGATCAGCGGCGGCGCCGGGCGGATGCCGAGCTTGTCGAGCAGGCCTCCCGTACGGCGGGTGTCCTCGCAGGCGATCCAGTCGGCGCTGACGAGCGCGTCGCGGACGCGCGGGGTGACGTCGTCGAGGTTGCCGATCGGGGTCGGGCAGACGATCAGCTCGCCCGGCATCAGCCCTTCCCCTGCTCCAGCTCGATCCGCGCCATCGCCGCGGCGCCGATCATGCCGGCGTCAGCGCCCAGCTCAGCGGCAACGACAGGAATTCGTTTCATCGGCGGCAGCGCCCGATCGGCGAGCACCCGGCGGGCCGGGTCGAGCAGAAGATCGGCGGCGGCGATCACGCCGCCGCCGATCACGAAGACCTCTGGCTCGAAGATGTTGGCGAAGCTGGTCAGCGCGACGCCGAGCCGCGAGCCGATCAGGTCGAAGACGGTGCGTGCGATCGAATCGCCGGCCAGCGCCGCCTCGGTCACCGCCTTGCCGTCGATCGTCTCGCCGGCGGCGAGCATCGCGCCCAGGGCCGAGCCCGGCTCGCGCTCGGCCGCGGCCCGTCCCTCGCGCCCCAGCGCCGTGCCCGAGGCCAGCGTCTCGACGCAGCCGCGACCCGGGCAGTCGCCCTGGCACGGCGGTCCGTCGGCATCGATCACCACGTGGCCCAGCTCGGCGCCGGCGCCAGTCGAGCCGCGGTAGACCTCGCCGCCGAGGATCAGGCCACCGCCGATCCCGGTGCCGATCGTCAGCATCACCGCGTTTTCGGCCCCGCGCGCGGCCCCGTAGAGGTGCTCGGCGAGGGCGGCCACCGTGGCGTCGTTGTCGACGAAGGCGGGCAGGTCGGTTCGCCCGACGATCAGGTCGCGGATCGGCAGGTTCTCCAGCGGCAGGTTGACCGCCGACACGGCGATGCCCCGGTCGTGATCGATCGTCGCCGGGATGCCGAGACCGACCGCGGCGGCGCCGGGGCGCTCCCGGCGCGCCTCCTCGATCTCGCGCACCAGCAGCTCGACCAGTTCCTCCTCGGTTTGCCCGGTGGAGGCCTCGCGGCTCTCCCAGAGCACCTTCGAATCGGGGTCGAGGACGCCGAGCAGCATCTTCGTCCCGCCCAGGTCCACGCCGACGATTTCCCCTGCACTCATGCGAGGCTCGGCAAGGGGTGGAGGCGGGCGACCGCGGGCATCGGCATGATTCCCGCAGTCTTTCATGGCCGACAATGGCGAGCAGCAGCCCTCCGGGCCGCCCGAGTACAAGGTCTACCGGTCCCGGAAGGGCCGCTTGTCAGGGTTGCGGTCCCCCGACCTCTCAGGCCTCAGAGAGCGGACGCCGCGCGCGCCGAAGTGGTGGCGGCGCGACAAGGGCGAGAAGCCCGAGCGAACCGGGCCGCCGCGGCGCTGGACCGCCAAGCGAGTCCTCAAATGGGTCGGGATCGCCGCACTCGGCTGGGTCCTGCTCAGCTTCCTCGCCTTCGCCGTCTCCGCCCAACTGCAGTCGTTCAAGCTCTCCGGCGAAGCGAAGGACGCCCTGCACGGCAACCCCTTCCTGCTGCCCAGCGCCCAGACGATCCTCGTCCTCGGCACCGACGCGCGGCCGCCCGACACCAAGGGAACCGGCGCGCCCTCGCAGAAGTGCTTCGAACAGCAGGCGCACGGCGACGCTCCACACGACGGCTGCGAAGTCGGCCAGTTCCGCGCCGACACCCTGATGCTGATCCGCGCCGGCGGCGGCGCCTTCCGCAAACTCTCGATCCCGCGTGACAGCTACGCCGAAATCCCCGGCCAGAGCCCGGGAAAAATCAACGCCGCCTTCGCCTTCGGCGGCGCCAAGTCGGAGATCGAAGCGGTCGAAAACTTCCTCGGGATCCAGGTCGACCACGTGGCGATCGTCGACTTCACCGGCTTCGAAGACCTGATCGACGCAGTCGGCGGGGTCGAAGTGAACGTCCCGCACAAGCTCTGCGCCGACATCTCCGGCGGCGCCGGCGGCGGCCAGGGCGGCGTGACCCTGCGGCTGGCCAAGGGCGAGAACACCCTCGACGGCGAAAAGGCGCTCGCCTACTCGCGGGTGCGCGAGCCGAGCGAATGCCCCGGCCCGGGCAAGAGCGCCTTCTCGTTCGGCTACAACGACTTCTACCGCGCCCAGGCCCAGCAGGCGGTGATCAACGGGATCAAGGGACGCCTCACCGACCCGCTGCGCCTCCCCTACAACTTCATCCACGGCCCGATCATCGGCTGGGACGCGCCGAAAGCCTTCGTCAGCGACATGGGTTTCCTGACCATGCCGCAGCTGGTCCTCTCGGCGGCGATCGGCGGCAGCTCCCCCACCGACGTCCTCTGCGCCGGCGCCCACTCGGGTTGCGACCCCGAAGGCCCCGAAGGCAGCGTCGTGGTGCCGGAGGCGACCCGGCGCCGCGCAGTAGACCGCCTGCTCAAAGGCTAGATCGAAGCCGATTGCTGAGTTGAGCACACCCCGGTGTGCCTAACTCATCAATCGCTGGTCGTCGAGGCCTTGGGCTTGTCGCCGGACGGTTTGGAGTCACTCGGTTTGGAGTCGCCGCCGCTCTCGCCCGATCCCTTTGACTCGCTCGAACCCTCGGAGGAGCCGTTGGCGGCAGCGCCCTTCTTCTTCTTGCCGTAGTCGGTGTTGTAGAAGCCCGAGCCCTTGAAGTGGACCGCCACCGGATGTAGGACGCGCACGGCGGGGGCGCCGCACTCCTGGCACTCGGTCAGTGCCTCGTCGCTCATCTTCTGGATCACGTCGAAGACGTGTCCGTTCTCGCACTTGTACTCGTAGATGGGCACGGGGTGCGGGATTATCGCAGCCGATACGGTTCCGGCATGGCAGCCGAGGAGCAGGGGGCACGTCCGACCGAGGTCTCGATGGAGGAGATCGTCGCGCTCTGCAAGCGCCGCGGCTTCGTCTTCCCCTCCTCGGAGATCTACGGCGGACTCGGCTCGACCTACGACTACGGCCACTACGGGGTGCTGCTGAAGAACAACGTCAAGGCCGAGTGGTGGCGGGCGATGCTGCAGGAGCGCGACGACATCGTCGCGCTCGACTCGGCGATCCTCCAGCATCCGCGGGTCTGGGAGGCCTCGGGCCACCTCGAGGGCTTCACCGACCCGCTCGTGCAGTGCCTGGGCAAGTGCAAGAAGCGCTGGCGCGAGGACCACCTGCGTGAGGCGGTCGAAGCCGAAGGCGGCGACCCCGACGCCGAGCTGCTCTGCCCGGAGTGCGGCGGCGAGCTCTCGGAGCCGCGCCAGTTCAACCTGATGTTCGAGACCCACGTCGGGCCGGTCGCCGGCGAGGGCTCCGAGGTCTACCTGCGGCCGGAGACCGCCCAGGGCATCTTCATCAACTTCAAGAACGTGCTCGGCTTCGCCCGCAAGAAGCCGCCCTTCGGCATCGCCCAGATCGGCAAGTCCTTCCGCAACGAGATCACGCCGGGCAACTTCATCTTCCGCACCCGCGAGTTCGAACAGATGGAGATGGAGTTCTTCGTCCCGCCCGCCGACGCCGAGCGCTGGTACCGCGAGTGGATCGAGCTGCGCGAGCGCTGGTATACCGGCCTCGGCATCCGCCCCGAGTTCCTCCGCGTCCGCCCCCACGACAAGGACGAGCTCTCCCACTACTCGTCCGGCACCAGCGACGTCGAGTACCTCTTCCCGATCGGCTGGTCGGAGCTGGAGGGGATCGCCAACCGCGGCGACTTCGACCTCACCCAGCACGCCAAGTTCAGCGGCGAGAAGCTCGAGTACTTCGACCAGCAGAGCAAAGAGCGCTACGTCCCCCACGTGATCGAGCCCGCGGCGGGCGCCGACCGCGCCACCCTCGCCTTCCTGGTCGACTCCTACGAGGTCGAGGAAGTGGAGGGCCGCCAGCGCACCGTGCTGCGCCTCCACCCCCGCCTCGCACCCAACAAGGTCGCCGTCCTCCCCCTAGTCTCCAAGGAGGGAATGCCCGAGAAGGCCCGCGAGATCTTCCAGGAGTTGCGCGCCCGCATGCCCGCCGAGTTCGACGAGGGCGGCTCGATCGGCAAGCGCTACCGCCGCCAGGACGAGATCGGCACCCCCTGGGGCATAACCGTCGACCACCAGACGATGGAAGACGACACCGTCACCCTCCGCGACCGCGACTCCCTCGAGCAGATGAGAGTCCCGATCGCCGGGCTGGCGGACGACCTCGCCGCCCGCCTCACCCAGCCCTGGCGCAGCCCCAAGCTCGGCTGACTACGAGCCGCCCTCGATCAGGCCGATCACGTTGCCCTCGGGATCGGTGAACTGGCCGAGGACCATGCGGCCCATGATCGTCTCGGGACCCATCACCCGGCTCCCACCTAGGGACTCCGCCTTGCTCAGGGCCTCCTCGACGCTGGGGACTTCGACGTAGAAGGTGACGTGGCCGCCGTAGCCCTCCGGGCCCTGGCCGATGCCGATGCCGTCGGCGTTGCTGTTGGCTTCGCGGTCGACGAGGCCGTATTTCATCTCGTTATCCGCGTTGACGTTCCAGTCGAAGAGCTCGGCGTAGTAGCTCTGCAGCTTCTCGCCATCCTTGCCGATCACCTCGAAGTGCACCACTGGCTGACCCATGTCGTCTTCCTTTCGCGCGAGTAGAGGCCCCGATCCTTTCGCATACCCCACGGTGGCGTTGTGAAATCCGATCGGCGCTTGCAGGGCGGTCCGAGATCGAAACCGCCGAGCAAGCCGATCAGTCGAGTTGAAGGGCGAAGCGCAGGGCTTTGTCAAGGCGATCGAGATCCTCGAGAGGAAGGAAGCCCCGGCGATTGCGAAGGCGGGCCTTGGCGAGGGTGAAGAGGTTGTCGCAATTGGCGGCGCAGGCATGCTCCAGCCCGTGCTCGGAGTTGAGCGGCACCTCGCTGGCGATGCCGCGCACAGTCGAGGTAATCATCGCCACGCTGACGGCGGAGAGCACGGGGATCGCCACCTGGCGAGTGACGACAACCACCGGTCCTACGCCGAGCCCCGGGAGGTCGGCGTCAAAGATGTCGCCGCGATCGACGAGGCTCAACTCGACCGACCCTCCTCCCGTTTGAAAGCCTCGGCCAACAGCTTCGCGCCGGCCTTCCCGATAGCCGCATCCTGGGGGTGGCGGGTGTATGCCTCACGGTATTCCTCGGCTATCTCCTGCTCGCGCAACTCCCCCAGCAGTCGCGTCAGTGCCTGACGCACTCCATCGGCCCGGCTCTCGAAGTTGCCTGCCTTGACCGCACTGTCCAGCGCCTCCAGCTGATCGTTTGGTATGCGAGTTGCAATTTGCTGTGTCATGCAATCAGCATACCGCTGTGGGACAGGTGCGAGGAGTTGCTCCATGGCATCCACGGTAGGACCCGGCAACGCGCCCGTGGCGCGCAGAATGTGCTCATTGGCGGGCAGGACAGGTGCTCAAGTCGCCATGAAGCGCTCGACGTCGGCCGCGTCGGCCTCAAGAGCGGTCATCGCCTTCTTGGTGATGCGGCCCAGCGGCTCGATCGTGACCTTGCCTCGGTTCAGCTTCCAGGTGGCGGCCGCGCGGCCGTTGACCATCGCGAAGGGGCGGAAGATGCCGTTGGTGGTGATCAGCTGGGTGTGGGGGCCGAGGATCTGTTCGCGGGAGGTCCAGCCGAGCAGGACCGGGTCGAAGGCGCCGATCAGGCGCGAAGCGGGGATTTCGGCCTGTGGAGGACGCGCGGCCAGATGGACCAGGCCGTCCTCGCGCTCGACCAGCTCCGCGGCGATCGCTGTCAGACCGGCGCGGGCGTCGCGCAGCGGCAGGCCCGCCCATCTGGCCAGGTCGCGGTCGCTCGCGGGGGCGTGGCCGACGAGGTAGCGGCGGGCCAGCTCCGCCAGGGCAGTGTCGCGATCGACAGGTTCGAGTGGGCCAAGCCAGTCGCGGACGAGGATGTAAGCGTGGTGTTTGCCCGCCATCGGCCCGCGCACGGCGATCCCGCGCAGCGCGGTCAGGAAGAGGAGGTGGATCAGCGCCTGGCCGTCGGTCGGGACGCCGGCTGTGTCGAGACGCTCGCGAAGCTGCAGGCGATCGAGCGGCCCCTCCTCGGCCAGCGAGCGCTCGATCGTCGCCACGCCGCGCTCGGCCGCCTCCGGCGACACCCCCTCCTGGGCAAGCCGCCGCGTTGCCGAGGTGAACAACGGCGGCGTCGTCAGCGCCTGCAGCCACGGATAGTCCTCGCTGCGAACCAGGTGCAGCGTGCCTCGGTTGAGCCAGGTGATCAGCAGCGAGCGCTCCTCGCTCAACGCCCGATCGACGTCGGCGGCGGTCAGACCCTCGGTGCGAGCGCGAATCGCCAGCCGCGCGCCACGCGGATCCTGGCCCTGCACCGCAAGCAGGCGCTCGGCGACCCCGACCGCGTCGCGCTCGGGCGGGCCGGCTAGCCCCTGGGCGACGAACCTCTCGGCGAAGATCGAGCGGCTCATGCCGCTTGCTCCTATTTAACGGCGAGCAGATCGATGACGAAGATCAGCGTTTCGTTCTTGCCGATCGCGGGCGACGGAGGCGCCGCGCCGTAGGCGAGTTCGGGCGGAATGATCAACTCGCGGCGGCCGCCGACCTTCATCCCTTCGACGCCCTGGTCCCAGCCGGCGATCACCTGCCCGGCGCCGAGGCCGAAGGTGAACGGTTCGTTGCGGCTCCAGGAAGAATCGAATTCTTCTTTCGTGTCGTAGCCAACGCCGACGTACTGGACGGTCACTTCATCGCCGGACTTGGCTTCGGCACCGCTGCCTTCTTCGATTTCCTTGATCTCGAGCTTCTTCGGCGGGGCGCCATTCGGCACCGTCACCTTCGGCTTCGTCTTCTTCGTCGCCGTTGTCGATTCGGTCGTCGCGGTCGATTCCGCCGTCGCGGTCGATTCGGATTCGGTCGAACCGGTCGAGGAGCTGCTGCCGCCGCAACCGGCGACCGCAAGGGCCAGCGCAACGCAAAGGGCAAAGATCAGACCAATCGACTTCATCGCCGCGTGATCCTACGCAAGCGCGGCGAAGAATGCCCGGCGGCTCAACCCTTGCCGGAGATCAGGTCCCAGGCGCGGCGGAGCTTGTCGTGGCCGCCTTTGACCATGTCGTCGGGCCCGACCTCGATCGCGCCGGGGTTGGCGCTCGGCTCGGGCAGAGTGTGAGCGGCAGCCAAGTCGATCTTCAGCATCACCCCGCGCTCATAGATCGCGCCGACCTCGGGCGCATCGACGAAACGATGGCCGCCCGGGAGGACGCTGGTGTCCAGCACGATGCCGTCGAAGATGTCGTCGTCGGGGACCGCGAGCACATGCTCGACCTTGCCGACCTCGCTCCCGTCGCTCGAATACACGGGTACGCCCTCGGCGATCGCGAGGTAGGAGCTCGGTGTGCCCAGATCCTCCATGGCCTGAGCATATCCAGACCGCAACGCCGTCCGTTCCTCCGGCGGCGGCTATGCTCGCCTGGGCCGGGAATACACCGACAAGGAGAGAACGATGGCAATAGGACTGAGACTCAAATTCGACGGCGGCACACAGGAGCAGTACGACGCGGTGCACAGTCACCTTGACCTCGACAACAACCCGCCGGAGGGCCTGGTCTTCCACTCCGCCGGGCCGATCGAGGGCGGCTGGGGCATCATCGACTTCTGGGAGTCGCGCGATCACTTCGACCGCTTCCAGGGCTCGCGGCTGGTGCCGGCGATCCAGGAGCTGGGCGATCGGGCTCCGCAGGGGCCGCCTGACATCAAGGAGTTCCCGGTGCACCACATCCTCAAGCCGTAGTCAGTGCGCCTCAACCTCGCATCGCTGCTCACCGAGAGCGCCGGGCGGTCGCCGCAGATGCCGGCGATCCGCCTCGGCGAGGTCGAGCTCAGCTACGGCGAGCTCGACGAACGCAGCGCCCGCCTGGCGACCCTGCTGGGTGAGCAGGGCGTCGCGACGGGCGACCGGATCGGAGTGATGCTGCCCAACGTGCCCGAGTTCCCGGTCGCCTACTACGGCGTCCTGCGAGCGGGCGCCGTCGTGGTGCCGATGAACGTGCTGCTGAAGCGGCGCGAGGTCGCCTTCTACCTCGAGGACTCCGGCGCGAAGCTGCTGCTCGCTTGGCACGGCTTCGCCGCGGAGGCCCGCGACGGTGCCGCCGACGCGGGCGCAGAGCTGGTCGAGGTCGAGCCCGCCGCCTTCGCCGCGACGCTGGCGGCGCTGGAGCCCACCCCCGGCCTGGCCGACACCGCCGAGGACGACACCGCGGTGATCCTCTACACCTCGGGCACCACCGGCAAGCCCAAGGGCGCCGAGCTGACCCACCTCAACCTCTTCCGCAACGCCGACGTCTCCAGCCGCACCACCTGCGAGATCGGCGAGGGCGACATCGTCCTCGGCGCCCTGCCGCTCTTCCACTCCTTCGGCCAGACCGTCGGCATGAACGCCTCGCTCAAGGTCGGCGCCTGCCTCACCATGGTGGCGCGCTTCGATCCCGGCGAAGCGCTGGAGACGATGCAGCGCGACGGCGTCACCCACTTCTACGGCGTGCCAACGATGTACGGGGCGCTCCTGCACCACCCCGAGCGCGAGAGCTTCGACACCTCGGCACTGCGCAACTGCATCACCGGCGGCGCCTCGATGCCGGTCGAGGTCCTGCACGGCTTCGAGCAGGCCTTCGGGGCGACGGTGCTCGAGGGCTACGGGCTCTCGGAGACCTCGCCTGTCGCCTGCTCCAACCACCCTGAGATGGAGCGCAAGGCCGGCTCGATCGGCACCCCGATCGAAGGCGTCGAGATGAGGGTTGTCGACGAGGACGACAACCTTGTCGCCCAGGGCGAGGTCGGCGAGATCGTGATCCGCGGCCACAACATCATGAAGGGCTACTGGCAGCGCCCCGACGCCACCGCCGAGGCGATGCGCGGCGGCTGGTTCCACAGCGGCGACATGGCCCGCACCGACGAGGACGGCTACTTCTACATCGTCGACCGCAAGAAGGACCTGATCATCCGCGGCGGCTACAACGTCTACCCGCGCGAGGTGGAGGAGGTGCTCTACGAGCACCCGAAGATCCGCGAAGCCGCCGTCGTCGGCGTGCCCCACGACGAGTGGGGCGAGGAGATCGGCGCCGCGGTCGTCCTCCACGACGGCGAGGATCTGGCGCCCGAGGAGGTCAGCGCCCACGTCAGGGAGCGGATCGCCGCCTACAAGTACCCGCGCGTCGTCTGGTTCCTCGACGAGCTGCCCAAGGGGCCCACCGGCAAGATCCTCAAGCGCGAGATCGAGCTTCCCGCGAGGGTGTGATCGACCTACACCCGGGCAAACTGGCTGCCCAGCCAAGATCGCGCTAGGCTCACCGGGAATGCAACACCAAAAGGAGAAGAGATGAGCGTCGCCTCCCAGAGCCTGATGGACAACATCACCTACGAGGACCTCTACCGCCGCTGGGAGGGGGGCAACTGGAGCGCCTACGACATCGACTTCTCCGAGGACCGCAAGGGCTGGGACGCGCTCAGCGACATCCAGCGCCGCTCGGCGATGTGGATCTACTCGATGTTCTTCTATGGCGAGGACCGGGTCGCCGACACCCTCGCCCCCTACATCACCGCCGCCCCGACCGAGGAGCAGTCCTACTTCCTCGCCACCCAGCAGGTCGACGAGGTCCGCCACTCGGTCTTCTTCCACCGCTTCTTCAAAGAGGTGATCGGCGTCGGCGGCGACTCGCTGCAGTCGACGCTCGCCACCACCCTGCCGCAGCTCAACTGGGGCTACCGCGGCATCTTCGACCGCCTCGACGCGATGGCGGAGGAACTGCGCAAGGACCGCTCCCTGCCCAAGTACGCGCAGGCGATCGCCCTCTACCACCTGATCGTCGAGGGCTCCCTCGCCCAGCCCGGCCAGCACTTCATCGAGGACTTCTTCGCCTCGGAAGACACGATGCCCGGCTTCAGCTCCGGGATGGCGAACGTCTCCCGCGACGAGCAGCGCCACATCGGCTTCGGCGTCAAGGTCCTCTCCGAGCTGCTGGGGGACCAGAACCCCGCCGCGGAGGAATGCAAAGCCGCCGTGGTCGAGCTGCTGCGCGAAACCCTGCCCTACGGCCCCGCCGTCTTCTCGCCGCCGAACCTGGACCGCGAGTACACCGAGTGCTACGGCTTCTCGCTCGAGGACATCTTCGCCTTCGGCCTGAAACTGATCCGCCAGCGCTGGCGGACGATCGGCTACCCCACCGAGGAGATGCCACCCGGCGTTTTCCCCTTCGACCCGGAGATGTCCGAGGAGGAGGTCGCCAAGCGCCAGGTCAAGTTGATGATGGCCGGGATCCTCGGCCGGCCCGACGGGCCCAAGCCCGATTCCTCACCGGAGCTGCAGCGCCTCTACTTCGACGTGATCACCCGCGTCGCCGACCCCGAGGCCGCCAACGGATCGCGGCTCGTCTACCAGTGGCGGTTCAGCGACGCCGACCCCTGGCACCTGGTGATCGACAACGGCTCGACCCGGGCCGAGCCCGGCGAGGCCCCCGACCCGAACCTGGTGATCGAGAGCAGCTGGGCGGACTGGGTCGCCTCGGGCAAGCCCGACGCCAAACCCCTGAAGATGGTGCTGCAGCGCCGAATCCGCCCCCGCGGCAGCCTGCGCGAGATGGCGCGGATACGCAAGGTCTTCAACTAATCGGTGGGCGCCTGTCCGCCCAGGGGCGCTCGGCCTCGATCTGGGCGGCGAGGGAAAGCAGCGTCGCCTCGTCGCCGCGGCGGCCGACGACCTGAATCGACAGCGGCATGCCGTCGGCGGCGAAGCCGAAGGGCACGGCCATCGCCGGGTTGCCGAGGTGGTTCCAGGGGATGCAGTAGGGATAGAAGCGGCTCATCCCAAGCACCGTGCGCAGCGCCCCCATCCCCTCCCAGCGGCGCACCTCGACCGCCGTGCCGCCCATCACCGGGGTGACGAGCACGTCGCAGGAGTCGAAGATCGCGTTGACGCGCGCGTCGTCGGCTTCGCGGCCGCGCATCGCCCGCTCGAAGATCCAGTCCGGGAGGCGCCGTCCCAGTTTCCCGAAGCCTCGCGTGCGCCGTTCGAGGCGCTCTGGATGTGGAACCCTTTCGACATCTTCGGCGACGCCGCGCAGGAAGCGCGGCGTGATGTTGTTGCCGATCCCGCCCCAGTCGGGATCCCGTTGGGCGACGTCGTGCCCGAGAGAGCCGAGCAGCCCGGCGGCATCGGCGACCGCGTCCTCGACGACGTCGGAGACTTCCGGCGGCGCGGCGGCGCGGGGGGCGCGGGTCGAGTAGGCGATGCGCAGCCTGCCGGGCGGCGTCTGCGCCGACTCGACGAAGGGCCGCTCCGGCGGGGGCGGCTCCTCGGCTTCGCCCGTGCCGCCCGCTGTCACGTCGAGCCACAGGGCCGTGTCGAGCACGGTGCGGCTGACGCAGCCGTTGACCGCCAGCCCAGTCCAGGGCTCGACCGCGGGCGCGAGGGAAACCCGCCCCCGCGACGGCTTGAGGCCGAAGAGGCCGCAGGAAGCAGCCGGGAGCCTGATCGATCCGCCCCCGTCCCCGGCCGAGGCGATCGGGACCAGCCCCGCGGCAACGGCGGCGGCGGACCCCCCGCTCGACCCCGCCGGGCTGCGCTGAGGGTTCCAGGGGTTGCGGGTGACCCCGAAGGTCGCCGACTCGGTGAAGCCGCAGATCGCCATCTCGGGCAGCAGCGTCAGGCCGACGATGATCGCCCCGGCCTCGCGCAGGCGCCGCACCATCTCGGCGTCGGCCGCCGCCGGCTCGGTGAAGCCGTCGGTGCCGTGCGTGTTCACCTCGCCGGCAACGTCGCTTTCGTCCTTGATCGCGATCGGCACACCGAGCAGCGGTCGTTCCTCACCCGCTTTCAACCTTGCCTCGGCCTGCTCGGCTTCGAGCAATGCCTTCTCGGCAAAGACCTTGCGGAACGAATTCAGCTGCGGATCGAGTCGCTCGATCCGGTCCAAGCAAAGCCGCACGAGCTCGGTCGGGGAGACCTCGCCGGCCCGCACCATCTCGGCCTGGCGAGCCGCTCCCACGAAAGCAATCTCCTCAGCTTGCACGTCGCCATCCTAAGCCGATCCCGGTAGGGGTGGGCTTAGGCTCGGTGTCGCTACTCGGCGACGAGCAGATACCGCGCCGACGCCGCGCCGGCCGCGAAGGCGGCGCTGTTGTCGCGCTCGGGGTCGGAGAGAGCCTGCAGCGCAAAGCCGTCGCCCACCGCAAACAGGTAGGAGACGACCGCCTCGGCGTCGTAGCGCAGGTTGAGCACGCCCTCGCGCTCCTTTGCCTTCAACACGTCGCCGACGTGGGAGCGGGTGCGCTCGAAGAGCTGCCCCACCTCGCGCTGGATGTCGGGGTTGCGACGCCCCGCCGAGAACAGCTCGTAGAGCAGGAGGAAGAAGCTCGGTTCGTTCTCGATCATGTCGGTGAGGCTGGCCAGCAGCACGTCGAGCACGTCGTCGACGGACTTCGCCTTGGCGAGCCTCGCATCGAGGCGATCGACCCGGAGCTCGGTGTCGCGGCGGACCACCTCGACCAGCAGCCGCTCCTTGGTGCCGAAGTAGTAGTGGAGGAGTCCCCGGCTGACACCCGCCTCCGCGGCGACCTGCTCGAAGGTGGACCCTGCGGCGCCCCGTTTGGCGACGCTCTCGCGCATCGCGTCGACGATGCGCTTCGCCTTCTCGCCGCTCAGCTCGCGCTCTTTGGTTGCCGCCTCCATCTCGCCAGTCTAAGTACCCAGCCAGGCGACACGCCCAGCGAAGAGAAACCTAGGAGCCGTTGATGCTGGTGGCACTCGTGTACTCGAACTCCTCCTCGGCGCCGAAGAGCGCGTCGAGCACGGTCTTGCGCGCGTCCTCGCTGAGCACCAGCGCCACGGCCGCGGCCACCAGGCCGAAGAGGACGAGGCGACCGAGCTTGCTCTTCTTGCGCTTCCTCGGCCCCCGCAGCTGCTCGGAGGCCTGGCGCAGGCT
>DATASN010000009.1:0-127774 GCA_036269215.1 Solirubrobacterales bacterium | reverse complement strand
TGGTTGGCGATCCCGATCGCGTCGAGATCCGCCCCCTGGATGCCAGCGTCGGCGATCGCCCGCGCCGGTCGAGGGGCTGCTGGCGACGATTGCCTGTGGGACGGAGGAGCCACCGGCCTACGCGCTCGAGGCCGCGATCTTCATCACCGGCGCTGCCGTGCAGTGGCTGCGCGACGGGCTCGGGGTTATCGAGGGGGCGGCGGAGACCGAGGCGCTCGCCGCCTCGCTCGACGGCAACGACGGCGTCTACTTCGTGCCTGCCCTGACCGGGCTCGGCTCTCCCCACTGGGATCCCTACGCCCGCGGCACGATCGTCGGCCTCACCCGCGGCAGCGGCCGCGCCCACCTGGCCCGGGCGGCGCTTGAGGCGATCGCCTACCAGACGGTCGATGCGGTGCGTGCGCAGGAGGCTGCGTCGGGCGAGCGCCTGGCGGTGCTCAAGGCCGACGGCGGCGCCACCGCCAACCGCTGGCTGATGCAGTTCCAGGCCGACGTGCTTGGGGCGGAGGTGGTCGTGCCAGAGGTCGCCGAGACGACCGCGCTGGGCGCCGCCTACCTGGCCGGGATCGCCACCGGGCACTGGACCCTGGAGCAGGTGGGGGAGATGTGGCGCGAGGCCGCCCGCTTCGAGCCGGCGATGGCCGAGGACGAGCGCGAGTCGCTGCTCGGCGGCTGGCGGCGGGCGCTGCAGCGGTCCAAGGGCTGGGCCGCATGAAGCCACAGGTCTACAAGGACGAACGTCCAGCCGAGTACTTCGACCAGTTCCATGCCTCGGCGCGCAGGGGCGTCGGCTGGACCTACACCCTCGTACGCATCCTCGTCTCGCTGCCGACGCTGCTGATCTACCGGGTGCGGGGGATCGGGGTCGAGAACGTGCCCAGGAAAGGTGCGCTGATCCTCGCCCCCAACCACTTCAGCCAGATGGACCACTTCTTCGTCGGCCTCTACCTACTGCGGCGCAAGGTGCGCTTCATGGCCAAGTCGCAGATGTTCGGCCCGCCGCTGCTCACCTACATCTACAAGCACGGTGGCGTCTTCCCCGTCCGCCGCGGCCACCACGACGAGAAGGCGATCGAGACCGCGCTGACGATCCTCGACCAAGGTGAGATGCTGCTCGTCTACTCCGAGGGCGGGCGCTCGCGCAGTGGCAAGCTGGGCGAGGTCAAGCCCGGGATCGGCCGCATCGCGCTGGAATCGGGTGCCCCGGTCGTCCCCGTCGCGATCCAGGGCTCTGAGACCGTCCGTCGCTGGAAGCGCTTCCGCTTTCCCAAGGTCACCGTGCAGTTCGGCGAGCCGCTCTCCTTCCCGACCGAGGATGCCCCCAGTCGCGAGCGCCAGCTCGAGGTGGCCGAGCGGATCTTCGCCCCGGTGCGGGCGATGTACGAGGGCCTGGTTACTCGTAGCGGGCGTTGAGCCCGGCGTAGAACCCGGCGTCGTGGCCGGGGGTGACGATCGCCTCGGGAAACTCGCGGCGGAAGAGCCTCAGCTCCTGCAGCGAGCGGCGGTAGTTGTGGGCGTCGGCGGGGCGGGGTGCCAGCGGGGCGTCCCCGTCGAGCTGAGCCGCGGTGTAGGTGGCGTCGCCGCCGATCACGAAATCGTGCTCGGAGAGGCGGGCGATCACCGACATGTGGCCGGCGCTGTGGCCGGGCGTGTAGGCAAGCCGGATCGAGCCGTCGCCGAAGAGGTCGAAGGTGCGACCGAAGGTCGCGTAGGAGTCGATCCCGCCGCGGTCGAAGTCGACCGTTCGGTAGTCGAAGGCGTAGTCGAAGTGGGCGCGGCGGTAGCCGTTGAGCAGCGGCTGCGAGCCGGTGGCGGCCGCCTCCCACTCGGCTTCGCTGAGGACGAAGGTCGAGTTGGGGAACTCCGAGATCGCCGAGGTGTGGTCGATGTGCATGTGGGTCATCACGACGATCGGGATCTCGCCCGGGTTGAGGCCGCGTTTGCGCAGCTGGGCGGGGACGTCCTCGCCCGCCTTCAGGCCGGGCTGGCCGAATCTGGCGCCGAGGCGGCCGAAGTTCTCGCTGCCGTCGGTCGCGATCGAGGGGTGCAGGCCGGTGTCGACGAGGATCGCGCCGGCGCTGGGATGGCGGACCAGGAAGGCCGGGACGGGTACGGTCGCCGCCGGCCTGCCGGTGAGCAGGGCGCGCAGCAGCTTCAGCGTCTCGAAGCGGCCCCCCGGCCGTTCCATCATCGTGCGCGGCCAGGTGACGCTGCCGGCGACGATCGGCTCGACCGAGACGGTGGCGCCGGGGGTGCCGCCGGCGAGCGACTCGTGCAGCGGTTTGGGCTCGATCCGCACCTTCATCCCGCTGAGGTTACGGTGAGCGTCCGTCTATAGGCTTGCACGGCGATGGCTGAAAGCACGCATTCGCGCATCTTCAGGGACGGTCTGCTCGACGGTCAGGTCTGCGTCGTCTCCGGCGCGGGCAGCGGCCTGGGGCGCGAGACGGCCCTCGAGCTGGCCCGCCTCGGCGCTGCCGTGACCGGCTGCGGGCGCCGCGAGGAGCCGCTGGCGGAGACCGCGGTTCTGGCCACCGGCCTGCCCGGCTCCTTCGATCGCGAGACGATGGACATCCGCGACGAGGAGGCGGTCGAGCGCCTCTTCGACCGGCTGTTGGAGCGCCACGGCCGCCTCGACGTGCTCGTCAACAACGCCGGCGGCCAGTTCCTCGCCCCGGCTGAGACGATCACCCCGAAGGGCTTTCGTACCGTCACCGAGCTGAACGTCCAGGGCACCTGGTTGATGACCCACGCCGCGGCGACCAAGGCCTTCATCCCTCAGGGCGGCGGCAAGGTGCTCAGCGTCACCCTCTCTCCCCACCACGGCATGCCGGGGATGGTCCACTCGGGCGCCGCCCGTGCCGCGGTCGAGAACATGATGCGGACGCTGGCGGTCGAGTGGGCGCGCTTCGGGATCAAGACCTGCGCCCTCGCCGCCGGGCAGTTCGCCACCGAGACGCTGCTGACCAAGTACCCGCAGGTCGTCGTCGACAACCTCGAGCGCTCGATCCCGATCGGCCGCGCCGGCCGCGCCGAGGAGATGGCCTGGCTGGTCGCCTACCTGGCCTCGCCGGCGGGTGACTTCTTCTCCGGCACGACAATCACGATCGACGGCGCCCGCGACAACTGGGCCGGCCCCTGGCCGCCGGACGCGATCGTCGGCGAGTCCGGCGACCCCGTCGCCGAGGAGCGCCGGCCGAGGTAAGGACGCCGCGTCCTTACCGTCAGCGCGGCTCGAGCACGACTAGCGGTATCTCGCGGCCCTTGCTGCGGGCTTGGTAGTCCTCGTAGCCGTGGTAGGCCTTGACGGCGATCGGCCAGAGGCGCTTGCGCTCGTCAGCACTGGCGACATGGGCGTGGACCTTGCGGTGCTCGGAGCCGATCTGGACCTCTGTGTCGGGATTGGCGATCAGGTTGTGGTACCAGGCCGGGTGCTTGGGGAAGCCGCCCTTGGAGGCGACGATCACCACGTCCTCGCCGTCCTTGATGTAGAGCAGCGGCGAGGTCCGCTTGGTGCCACTCCTGGCGCCGACGTGGTCGAGCAGGAGCATCCGCCCGGGCACGCCGGGAAGCGTGTGCCCGAGGCGGCCACCGCTTGCCTTATAGACAGCGGTGTGGATGCCCATGAAGCGGCGGGTGGCAGGCCAGATCCTGTCCGCCACGTCTAGGTAGCGGGGAGGACGCCTGCCCCCTGTCGCCTCGGAGCTCAAGCCTGCATTCCCCCGAACTGACCGCCGGTGACGTTGAGGATCTGGCCGTGCACGTAGTTGGCGTGGCCGGAGCAGAGGAAGAGGACCGGGCCGGCGGCCTCCTCCGGAGTGGCGGGGCGGCCGAGCGGGATGATCGCCGAGGCCATCGCCCGCATCTGCTCGGGGATGCCCAACTCGATCTTCTCGCCGGTCGGCGAGGTCATCTCGCCGCCGGCCTCCTTGGCCGCGGTGAGGCGGGTTTCGACGAAGCCGAAGGCGACGGCGTTGACGTTGACCTTGAACTGGCCCCACTCCTTGGCCAGCGTTTTGGTCAGGCCGACGACGCCGGCCTTGGCGGCCGAGTAGTTGGCCTGGCCCGCGTTGCCCATCGTCCCCGAGATCGAGGAGACGTTGACCAGCTTGCGGAAGACCTCCTTGCCTTCGCCGCGCTCGGCCTTGGCCGCCTCGCGCCAGTGCGGGGCGAGGGCGCGGGTGACGCGGAAGGGGACGATCGTGTGGATGTCGAGCATCGCCTGGAACTGCTCGTCGGTCATCCGGTGGACGACGCCGTCCCAGGTGTAGCCGGCGTTGTTGACGACGATGTCGACGGCGCCGAAGGCGTCGACCGCAGCGGCGACGAGCTTGTCGGCGGCCTCGGGCTGGGTCAGGTCGCCGGCGTGAACGGCGGTTTCACCGTCGATCTCGCCCGCGGCCTGTTCGGCGACGTCGGCGTCGAGGTCGTTGATCAGCACCTTGGCGCCCTCGCCGGCGAAGAGCTCGGCGGTCGCCCGGCCGATCCCGCGCGCCGATCCGGTGACGATCGCCGCTTTTCCATCAAGAAGTCCCATCAGTCTGCGTTCTCCTTAGGTCGTGAAAGTCGGCCGGGAGGCTACATGGAACGGCGCAACCCTGGCCAACCGGCCAATCGGCTACGCGGCTGGGCTCTGCGGCGCCCTGGCGCTGACGATCCAGGTCGAGGCGTCTGCCCAGACTCCATCGGGGCCGGCGAAGTCGGCGAGCGCCTCGCGCAGCGCGCTCTCGACCTGCGGCCGGACCTCATCCGCGGCGTCGCCGGCGAGCCTGATCACCTCGCCGGCCGGGCCGATCGCGGTGACGAACTCGACCGCATGGTCGAGGTCGCGGCCGATCTGGATCGGGATGTCGCAGCGCTGCAGCGCCACCTCAGCGAAACCGGCGTTTTGGAGGATGTCGCTCACCGTGTCGGCGTTGGCCATCGAGAACGGGCCGGGGCCGCAGGTCGGCTCGTCGGTCTCCTCCGGCTCCTCGAGGTAGTCCTCGACCACCTTCTCGGCCCGGTGCAGCCAGTCGTTGTCGAGCTTGCGCCGCCAGACGACGATGCAGAGTCGCCCGCCGGGTGCCATCGCCCTGCGCACGTTGCGCATCGCCGCGACCGGGTTGGCGAAGAACATCGTGCCGAAGCGGGCGAAGGCGTAGTCGAAGCGATCCTCGAACTCGGTCACCTGAACGTCGCGGACGCGGTAGCTGACGTTGCCGCCACCGGCCTGCTCGGCCTCTGCCTGGGCAGCCTCGATGAAGCGCGGCGCCACGTCGACGCCGAGTACCGAGCCGGAGTCGCCGACCAGTCCTGCGATGCGCAGGCTGGTGTCGCCGAAGCCGCAGCCGATGTCGAGCACGCGATCGCCGGGCCGAGGCGGGTGGGTGGCGAGCGCCGCCTCACCGTGCGCGCCAAGCCCCGCGGTGACGATCTCCCTGAACTGGAGGAAGCGGTCGAAGAGGACTCCGTCCCAAGCTTCCAGCGCCTCCTCGTTCTCAGCAGCGACTGGCTCCATGCGTCGATGGTAGCCGCAAATTGCGGGAAGACGCCGATGCGGTGGGGGAGAGATCGTCGCCCCCAGGCCTTGGAAAGGCGATGAGTGACAGGTATGGCATGATATATGGCGTGAAACGAACGACGGTCTATCTGGGGGACGACCAGAAGCGCCAGCTTGAGGAGATCGCGGCGCGCACCGCCCGCAGCGAGGCGGAGTTGATCCGGGTTGGCGTCGATCGGGTGATCGAGGAACACCGGCTGCGCCGGCGCAAGCCACGGGTGCTTTTTGCTCTCGACGACCCCGTGCTCGACGACCCCGAGCGGGTCGACGAGGCACTCGAGGGGTTTGGCGAAGATTGATTCTGGTCGACACAAATGCGGTGCTCCAGATGGTCAGCGCGACGGCGGCGCACCACGACGAGGTGAAGCGGATCTTCGATGAGGTGAGCGGGCCGTTTCTCCTCTCGCCGTTCGTCCTCGCCGAGTTGGACTACATGCTCGGAAAGCGGCACGGTCAAGGCGCTCAGCTTGCGCTCCTGAGTGAGGTCGCCGAGGGCGCATACGAGCTTGCCGAGTTCGGCCGGTCCGACGTCGAACAGGCTGCGGCGGTCATGCGCCGCTACGCCGACCTCGATGTCGGCCTGGCCGACGCCTCGATCGTCGTCCTTGCCGAACGCCACGGAAGTCCCGACGTGCTCACCTTCGACCGCCGTCACTTCCGTGCGATGCGCGGTCCGGGCGGACGCCCGTTTCGGCTCCTGCCGGACGACTACCCGGCATAGAGGCTCCCTGGGCTGATGCTCAGGGCGGCGGCGACATGAAGAGTCTGTAGTCGTAGACAGTCTCGTAGCCCATTGGCTCGTAGATCGGCTTGCCCATCGGCGAGGCTTGCAGGGAGGCGATCTCGGCGCCCAGCTCGAAGCCGGCGTTGGTCGCGGCCGCCGTCACCGCGCGGCCGAGCCCCTTGCCACGCGCCTGCTCAAGGCTGCCGACCCAGTAGATGCCGGCAACGCCGTGGCTGACGATCGTCATCGCGATGCTGACCGGCTCGCCGTCGAGGTAGGCGATGAAGGCGGCGATGTTTTCCGCCAGCAGGCCGGCGTTGTCGGTGTAGCTGCCAAAGACCTCTGGCGGGAAGCCGATGCTGGTGTACGAGGCCGCCGCGACCTTCCAGTAGTCGTCGGCTTGCCCGGCTTCAGACAGTCGGCGCAGTTCGGCGTCGGCCGGGAGATCCGGCTCCTCGACCGGCGAGCCGAGGACCATCTCCGGCATTTCGTAGACGGACTGGGCACCGGCCTGGGCGGCTGCGGTCGCAAGGTCCAGGTCCTCGGGCTCCTCGCCGCGGATCCAGATGCTGAAGCCACGGCCTCGCTCATCGAAGAAGCGCTTGGCTCGCGCCACGAACTCCTCGGCATCGACGGTGTCGCCGCTGCGGAACGCCGCGTTCGAGATCACCGGGTGGGAGGGAGTGCCGGCGCCGAAGAGCCAGCCGTTGCCCCTCTCGATGACCGCGCCGGGATCGAGCTCGAACAGCTGCCGCGAGCTGTCGATCAGGTTGAGGTGGACGCGCGCGTCAGCCAACTTCAGATCAGGCTGACGCGCTGCTTCACGGGCGGTTCAGGCTGCCGGCCCTGGCGGCGGGGGGTCTGTGGCCGGCGGCTCGGGGGTCGCTGGAGGTTCGGGCGGTGGCGGCGGCATCTCGCTCGGCGGCGGACTCTGGACCGGCGGCGGCGGTGGCGGCGGCAGCGTCTGCCCGAGGGGCGAGGTCACGGTCAAGTCGCCCTTCCCGTCGGGCCCGTCGCCATACTTGTTGGGCGGTCCGGAATCGGTGCAGGCGAAGACGATCAACACGATGGTGCCCACTAGCGGGACGAACGAGATCAGGATCCACCATCCGCTGTGGTCAGTGTCGTGGAGGCGACGCACGAGGACGGCAAGAGTCGGGAGAAAGAGGGCCAGCACCGCGAGGGCGGTCAGGGCTGGGATCTTGATGACTGCGTCAACGATCGACGCCCCGACTAGAACGAGGACGTAGAACAGGTAGAACCACCAGTAGCCGGAGCGCGAGGTGCGTCCGCTGAACGTCGCGTACTTCGAGAACCCGTCGCTTATTGCTTCGCCGAATGTCACGTGTCTCTCACTCCTGTGGGGTCGAGGGCTGGGACCGACGCTGGAACGAACTGTCCCGGTTCGGACGGACGGATGGGCCGATCGCGAGGTAGATGAACGCGATGAAGACGAAGGGGGACACGGGGTTTGACCTGATCGCCTCCCGAAGTTGGCCGCGCCACAAAAGCACGAAGGCCCGGGTCATTCCACAGCCGGGACAGTTGCGGCCGGTCGCCCGGTGGATCGGGCAAAGGTCGGGCAAGGGGCGGCGCAAGACTGCCAGCGGCTCGCCGGCAGCGGGCTCCCGGGTCGCGGCGGACAGCGCCGCGCTCGCCAGCAAGGCTCCCTTGGCGGCAGCGCTAGATCTTGCCGAGCTTCTGCCAGAGGACATTGCCGAATTCGTCCACCACCACCATTTGCCGCGTCTCGCCGCCGGTCCCGGCGATGATCGCCCAGACGATTCCCCAAAGCAGGCAAGTGAAGATCGTGAGGATTGCGTGCAGAGTGTGGTTGACAGGTTTGCCCCCGACCAGGACCGCCTGGAAGTCGCTTTGGGATTCGATGCGAAGTCCACGCGCCGCCGCTGTCTGGAGCTGTTGGGAGAGGATGACCTTCCGTTCATCGGCCGTCCGCCGCGTAGTGCTGACTTCGCTTCCCCCTTGAACGCGGTCGGTCCACGCGCTGCCGTCCCAGTAGCGCATCAGGTTCGCGCCGCCGGCATTCGGGTCCGGATACCAGCCTGGCGGGGTGCTGGCAGGTGCGTCGGGACCCACAGGGTCTGGAGCGGGCGACTCAGGTTTGGGCTCCGACTCGGCGGCTTCGGGGGTGGTGGGACCCTCGGGCTCCGGTGCCGACGGAGCGGGAGCGTTTGGCTCGGGAGCGGGATCCGGCTCGGCGGCTTCGGATGAATCTGTCATGGCGGACCGGAAACTATGTCGAATTCAGGGCGGCTGTCAACTCAGGCCAGCAGATCTTTTACCTTGCCCTGACTCTGCCGAAGCTGCATTTCGTAGGCCATCCAACCCCTCGTTTCTCCCTGCGTGTAATCGGTCGCGACGACACTACCCGACGCCCTCGGCGAAATCAGCCGGCCATGCTCGCGTTTGCGGCGTCGGTAGCTCCGCGCAGACATGTGCGGGGGACCACCGATGAATCGGCCGGCCAGGGGTGCCAACGTGGAACAGTGAAGGTTCTCGTCGCTCACGCCTCCAGGCGCGGTTCGACGGCTGAGATCGCCGAGGCCGTTGCGGGCACGCTGCGCCGCGGGGGCGTCGCCGCCGATTGCGAGGCCGCGCACGACGTCAAGAGCCTGGAGCCCTATGGCGCCGTCGTGCTCGGCAGCGCCGTCTACATGAAGCACTGGCCGGAGCAGCCCCACGGTCCGATCGAGAAGGCCCTCGTGGCGGGTACCCCGCCCGAGTATCGCGACCGCCGCGACTGGGACGAGATCCGCACCTGGGCAACGTCGATCGCCGTCGACCTGCAGTCGGCCGTGCCGGTCAAGTAGCGACTCAGCCAGGCGAGTCGGGCTCGTGAATGGGCCGGTCAGGCAGGTGGCATCGGCGGGCGCCTATTCTTGGCCCAGGTGCTCCGCCGCCTGTCAGCCGTCGTTTCACTCGCTGCCCTCGTGGCCCTGGTCCTCTGCGGGCCGGCGAGCGCGCGCTGGCATCCCGCCCCGACGACAGCCCCCTGGCAGTGGCAGCTGCAGGGGAAGATCGACACCGCCGTCGACGCCGGCGTCTACGACGTCGACGGCTTCGAGACCCCGGCGCGCACGGTGCGGCAGCTACACCAGCAGGGCCGTCACGTCATCTGTTACCTAGACGTCGGCAGTTGGGAGAGCTACCGGCCCGATGCGGGGTCGTTTCCGACCTCGGTGATCGGGCGTCGCTATGAAGGATTCCCCGACGAGCGCTGGCTTGACGTCCGCCGCTTCCATCTCTTCGCGAAGGCACTCGAGCGCCGCTTCGACATCTGCGCCCACAAGGGATTCGACGCGGTCGAGCCCGACAACGTCGCCGGCTGGGAAAACAGGACGGGATTCCCGATCGGCGCCGCCGCCCAGCTGCGCTTCAATCGCTGGGTGGCGCGGCAGGTGCACGCTCGCGGCATGGCGGTGGCGCTGAAGAACGACGGCGGCCAGGTGGGGCAATTGCTCGGGAGCTTCGACTTCGCGATCGTCGAGCAGTGCTTCCAGTACGAAGAATGCGGGCTCTACGAGCCCTTCGTGCAGAGCGGCAAGACAGTCTTCGAGGCCGAGTACGAACGCGAACCGCCCGCCTATTGCGACGCCGCGGCCGGCCTCGGCTTCAGCGCAATCGGCAAGTCATACGACCTCTTCGCCAGGCCTTTGCGCCCCTGTCGTGCGGCCCTACCATCGAGCGCTTGATTCCCTTCGCCGTTCAGCGCTGGAGCTCGCGATGAGGAGTGACGAGGATGTCTTGCGCGCCGCCTACGCGGCCTTCAACTCCCGTGACGTGGATGCGGCGATCGAGCTGATGCATCCCGACGTCGACTGGCCAAACGCATGGGAGGGAGGGCGAGTCATCGGTCGCCAGGCGGTAGCCGCCTACTGGACCCGCCAATTCGAATCGATCCAGAGCACCGTCGAGCCCGAACGCTTCGACCCGGAGCCCGGCGGCAGCATCGCGGTCACCGTTCGCCAAGTGGTTCGCGATGCAAGGACGGCCGATCTGCTCTCGGACTCCCGTGTCCTCCACCGCTACCGCCTGAAGCAGGGCCTGGTTGTGCGCATGGATGTGGACGCACCGGCCTGAAGGCCGCTACAACCCCATCAGCTTGCCGAGGATCTCCTTCATGACCTCGTCCGTGCCGCCGCCGATTGGGCCGAGGCGGGCGTCGCGGACTGCTCGCTCTATGCCGTACTCGCGCATGTAGCCGTAGCCGCCGTGGATCTGGAGGGATTGGTCGGCTATCTCGAGGACGGCTCGCTGGGTTACGAGCTTGGCCATCGTCACGTCCTTGATGCAGCTCTGGCCCTCGTGGAAGAGGCGCAGGGCGTTGTAGGTGAGGGCGCGGGAGGCTTCGGCCTTGGTGGCCATCTCAGCTACGTGGTGGCGGATCGCCTGGAACTTGCCGATCGGGCGACCGAAGGCTTCTCGCTCCTTGGCGTAGGCGACCGTTACGTCGATCAGGCGCTGCATCGCGCCGACGGCGCCGATCGCCATCAGCAACCGCTCCCAGGCGAAGTTGGCCATGATCAGGCGGAAGCCCTGGTTCTCCTCGCCGAGCAGGTTCTCCTCGGGCACCTCGACGTCGGTGAAGGCCAGCTCGCCGGTGTCGGAGGAGTGCCAGCCCATCTTCTCCAGCTTCTGCGCCACCTCGTATCCCGGCATCTCGCGCTCGAGGACGAGGAACGAGATGCCGCCGTGGCCGCCCTCCTCGGTCGTCTTGACAGCGCAGACGAGGAAGTCGGCGCGGACGCCGTTGGTGATGAAGGTCTTCGAGCCGTTGACGACGTAGCCGCCGTCGACCTTCCTGGCGAAGGTCGAGATTCCAGCCACGTCGGAGCCGGCGCCCGGCTCGGTGATCCCCAGCGCACCGACCTTCTCGCCGGCGATCCCCGGCACCAGCCAGCGCTGCTTCTGCTCCTCCGTGCCGAAGTTGAAGATCGGCGGCATCGCGATCGAGGCGTGAGCGTTGAGGCCTGCGGCCACGCCGCCCGACCCACCCGAGCGGGCCAGCTCTTCGACCCAGATCGCGTCGTGCAGGTGGGTGCCGCCCTGGCCGCCGTACTCCTCCGGGAACTTCAGCCCGAGGAAGCCCAGCTCGGCGCAGCGCCCGTAGAGCTCGCGGGGGAATTCGCGCGCCTCCTCCCACCCGTCGACGTTGGGCGCGATCTCCTTGCTGACGAAGCGGCTGACAGTCTCGCGCAGCTCCTCGTGCTCCTCGCCGAAGGGCGGCAGGGTGGCCCGCTGGCCTGTGTCCCTGACAATTGACACTTCTGTCATTCCCGCAACATCTTGTCTTCACATGGATCGGCTAGCGTGGCTACCATGGAGCGCACGATGTGGACTGACGGAAGGCTCGACGAGAAGTTCAACGCGATCGACAAGCGCTTCGACGCCGTGGACCAGCGCTTCGACGGCCTCGAACATCGGATGGAAGCGGGCTTTGAGCGGGTCGATCGCGAGATTCGGGACCTTCGGCTCGTGATGTTCCAAATTGGCGGAGCCATGATGGTTGGCCTCGTCGGCGTGATCGCAACGGTTCTCGCCAGCAGCGGCTAGCGCTGCCAGCCTACAGCCCGTAGCTCCGCCCGATCACGTCGAGCATCACCTCGTCGGTGCCGGCGCCGATCCGGTTGAGGCGGACGTCGCGGAAGGCGCGCTCGATCTCGTACTCCTTCATGTAGCCGTAGCCGCCGAGGATCTGCACGGCGTCGTCGGCCACCTCGCAGGCGATCCGCGAGGCATAGAGCTTCGCCATCGTGATCTCGCGCACCGGGTACTCGCCGTTGGCGAAGCGCCAGGCGGTGGCGTAGGTGAACTGCTTCGCCGCCTCGGTCTTGGTCGCCATCTCGGCGAACTTGTGGCGGATCGCCTGGAACTTGCCGATCGGGCGGCCGAAGGCTTCGCGCTCCTTGGCGTACTCGAGGGTCTTTTCGATCATCCGCTCCGCCCCCGCGTGGCAGCCGGCGGCGGCGACGAGGCGCTCGCCCTGGAGCTCCCAGGCGATGTGGTAGAAGCCCTTGCCGACTTCGCCGAGCACGGCGTCGGCCGGGACGCGGACGTCTTCGAAGGCCAGCTCGCCCGTGTCGGAGGCGTGCATCCCCATCTTCTCCAGCTCGGCGGAGACGGTGAAGCCGGGCACGTGCTCGCCGCTCTCGTCGCGCAGGTCGACGACGAAGAGGGTGATGCCCTCGTGGCGCGCGTTGGGGTCGGTCTTGGCGACGAGGACGATGAAGTCGGCGCGCGGCCCGTTGGTGATGAAGGTCTTCGAGCCGTTGATCACGTATTCGTCGCCGTCGCGGATCGCCGTGGTGCGGATGCCGGCGACGTCGGAGCCGGCGCCCGGCTCGGTGATCCCGATGCAGCCGATCTTCTCGCCCTTCAGCCCCGGTTCGAGGTAGCGGCGCTTCTGCTCCTCGCTGCCGAGCAGGTGGATCGGTGGCAGCACCATGTCGCTCTGCACGGCGAAGCCCATGTTGGTGCCGCCCGAGCCCGAGTAGCTCATGCACTCGGCGCGGACCAGCGAGTAGTAGTAGTCGCCGCCCTGCCCGCCGTACTCCTCCGGGAAGCAGAGGCCGAGGAAGCCGAGGTCTCCCGCGCGCTTCATGATCTCGGTCGGCCAGTAGGTGTCCTCCCACTCGTTGCGGTGGGGCCACATCTCCTTGCGCACGAACGACTGCATCGACTCGCGCAGGTCTTCGTGCTCCTGGCTGAAGATGAAGTGCTTGGCGCCCCCCTCGAAGTTGGGCTTGATGACTTTGGAGCCGTTGGTCGTCGCGGTCGCCACTGGTCTCTCTCCTCGTTCGAAGTTCGTCTCAGCCGGGGTGTCTGACTTTGATCACGAAATACTCAGACACGCCCGGGACGCGGTGGACAGTAGCACTTCCCACTTCTCACTGAGTTCGGCTATGGTCTCGCCGATGGATTACGAGGTCGTCAGGTACGAGGTCGCCGAGGGCGTCGCCACGGTGACGCTGAACAACCCGGAGAAGCGCAACATGCTCTCCGGGCAGATGCTGGCCGAGCTGGTCGACGCGATGAAGACGGCGCGCGACTCCGAGGAGGTGCGGGCGGTCGTCTTGACGGGCACGGGGGACAAAGTCTTCTGCGCGGGGGCGGATCTGGGCGGCTTCGCGGCCGAGGCGCCCCTCGTGGCCAAACACCTCGCCACAGATCTCTTCCTCGAATTCTTTCGCCTGATGCCGCGCCTCGGCAAGCCGAGCCTCTGCGCCGCCAACGGCCACGTGCTGGCGGGTGGGATGGGCCTCGCCCTCTCCTGCGACCTGCTGATCGCCAGGGAGGGAGCCACCTTCGGTACGCCGGAGATCAACGTCGGCGCCTTCCCCTACATGATCATGGCGATCATCTACCGCAACGTCCCGCGCAAGAAGGTCAACGAGATGATGCTGCTGGGCGAGCGGCTCAGCGCCGAGCAGGCGGTCGAGTACGGGCTCGCCAACAGGGTCGTCCCGGCCGGCGAGTTCGACGCCGCTGTCGCCGACTGGGCGACGAAGCTGGCCTCCAAGAGCCCGGTGCTGATGCGGCTCGGCCACGACGCGATGTACCGCCAGCAGGACATGGCGGTCGACGACGCGCTCGAGTACCTGCGCTCGCAGCTCTCGCTCACCTTCTCGACCGAGGACATCGTCGAGGGCGTCAGCGCATTCTTCGAGAAACGCGACCCGCAATGGAAGGGACGATAGTGGCGAGCACCGAGCAAGAGAGCAAGCACCTGCTGCCGGGCACCGCCCCGCTCAGCGACCTCACCGAGCAGCTGCACGAGCGGCGCGAGAAGGCGAAGCTCGGCGGCGGCGAGGAGAAGATCGCCAAGCAGCACGAGCGCGGCAAGCTGACCGCCCGGGAGCGCCTCGACCTGCTCGTCGACGAGGGCACCTTCGTCGAGATGGGCGTCCACGGCCGCCCCCACTTCGCCCAGCGCTCGATGGAGGGCAAGGAGGCGCCGGCCGACGGAGTGATCACCGGCTGGGGCGACGTCGACGGCCGTCCCTGCTGCATCGCCGCCTACGACTTCACCGTGATGGCCGGCTCGATGGGGATGACCGGCGAGCTCAAGGTCACCCGCCTGCGCGAGATGGCCCTCTCCAAGCGCATGCCCTTCATCTGGCTGCTCGACTCCGCTGGCGCCCGCATCCAGGAGGCAGCGGGCTCGCTCTTCGCCGGCTCCGGCCACCTCTTCCGCGAGGAGGTCGAGATGTCAGGCGTGATCCCGATGGTCGCGGCGATGATGGGCCCCTGCGCCGCCGGCACCGCCTACATCCCGGCGCTCGCCGACTTCGTGCCGATGGTCTCCGGCCAGGGCGCGATGGCGCTCGCCGGCCCGCACCTGACCAAGGCGGTCACCGGCGAGGACATCTCGATGGAGGAGCTCGGCGGCGCAAAAGTCCACTGTCGCAAATCGGGCGTGGGGGACCTGGAGGTAAAGGACGATGAGGAGTGCATCGAAGCGATCAAGACCTATCTCTCTTTCTTCCCGTCCAACTGGGAAGAGGCGCCGCCCATACGCGAGGTCTCCGACCCGATCGAGCGCGCCTCCGAGAAGCTGATGGAGATCGTCCCCGACTCCTCGCGCCAGCCCTACGACATGTACGAGGTGATCCGCGAGATCGTCGACGACGGCGAGCTCTTCGACATCAAGCCGAAGTTCGCCAAGACGCTGATCACCTGCTTCGCCCGCTTCTGCGGCCGGCCGGTCGGGATCGTCGCCAACCAGCCCAAGCAGCTGGCCGGGATCCTCGACAACGACTCCGCCGACAAGGCGGCGCGCTTCATCAACCTCTGCGACGCCTTCAACATTCCGCTCGTCTTCCTCCAGGACGTTCCAGGCTTCATGGTCGGTGCCAAGGTCGAGCACGCCGGGATCATTCGCCACGGCGCCAAGATGCTCTACGCGGTCAGCCGCGCCACTGTGCCGAAGGTGACGGTGATCGTGCGCAAGGCCTACGGGGCCGGCTATTACGTGATGTGCGGCAAGGCCTATGAGCCTGACCTGATTGTTGCTTGGCCCAGCGCCGAGATCTCAGTGATGGGTGCCGAGGGCGCGGTCGAAATCATCGGCCGCTCGATGATTGAGGCCTCCGACGACCCAGAGGCCACCCGCGAGTCGATGCTGAACGCGGTCCGCGAGCAGATCGACCCCTACATCGCCGCCGGCAACGCCGTGATCGACGACGTGATCGACCCACGCGAGACCCGCCCGACGATCGCCAAGGCGCTGCGGATGGCGAAAGACAAGCACGTAGAGAAGCCGAAGAAGCGCCATGGGGTGATGCCGGTATGAACCCCTTGGCGACTTTCCGGCCATATACACGGGGTAACTCGCCAAGGGGGTGCGGGAAGTGAGCTCGTTCGACAACCCGGTGGTGATCAGCTGCTCGATCAGCGGTGTGATCGCCAACCGCGACCAGTGCCCGGCGATCCCATACACGCCGGAGGAGTACGCGGCCGAGGCGCGGCGCGCGGTCGACGAGGGCGCCTCGCAGATCCACATCCACGCTCGCAAACCCGATGGCACGCCCTCCTACGAGGTCGAGGACTTTGCCGCGATCACCGAGGCGATCCTGGCCGAGGTCGGCGACGTGATCGTCAACTACTCGACCGGCGCGATCGGCATCCCGATCGAGAAGCGGATCGAGTACCTGCGGACGCTGAAGCCCGATGTCGCCGCGCTCAACATGAGCTCGATGAACTACGCCAAGTACAGCTCGCGGCGCAAAGACTTCGTCTTCAAGGCGGTCTTCGAGAACAGCTTCGACACGATCATCGAGTTCCTCACCGCGATGCGCGATCTCGGCATCAAGCCCGAGCATGAGTGCTTCGACGCAGGCCACGTCGCCAACCTCGACCCGCTGATCGACATGGGCCTGCTGGAGCGCACACCGCTACAGATCTCGCTGGTGATGGGGGTCGACGGCGGCATCCGACCCACCCCGCGCAACGTTGGCTTCATGGCGGACCAGATTCCCGGCGGCGCCGAGGGTGAGAACCAGTGGCAGGTGATCGGCATTTCCCGTGACCAGTGGAAGCTGCTCGGCGCCTCGCTGGTACTGGGCGGCAACGTCCGCGCTGGGGTCGAGGACAACCTCTACCTGCCGAGCGGCGAGATGGCGCGCTCCAACGGGGACCTGATCGCCAAGGCGCGCCAGATGGCCGAGGACGTGGGGCGCAGGGCCGCCAGCGTCGCCGAGGCCCGAGACCTGCTGGGAGTGTCGAAGCGTGAGCGCTCTCCCGCTTAGCGACGTCAAGGTCCTCGACCTCTCCCGGTTGCTGCCGGGCGGCTTCTGCTCGCTTCTGCTCGCCGACCTCGGCGCAGAGGTGCTGAAGGTCGAGGACACCGGCATGGGCGACTACATCCGCTGGGCGCCGCCCTACTACGGCAGCGACGATCAGCAGGAGCTGGGCACCCGCTCGGCCCTCTACCTCTCGCTCAACCGCGGTAAGCGCTCGATCCGCCTCGACCTGAAGAGCGAGCGAGGCCGCGAGGCGCTGCTGCGCCTGGTCGAGTCCCACGACGTCGTCCTCGACGGCTTCCGCCCCGGCGTGCTCGACCGGCTCGGCGTCGGCTACGAGCGGATGAAGGAGGCCAACCCGGCGATTGTCTTCTGCGCGATCACCGGCTACGGCCAGGACGGCCCATACACCCAGCGCGCTGGCCACGACATGAACTACCTCGGTCTCGTCGGCCTGCTCGGGCTGACCGGAGTCAAGGACGGCCCGCCGGTCCAGTCCGGCGGTCAGATCGCCGACCTCGGCGGCGGCGGCCTGATGGCGGCCTTCGGGGTGATGGCGGCGCTGCACGAGCGGCGCCGCTCCGGCGAGGGGCAGATGGTCGACGTCTCGATGGCCGACGGCGCGCTCTCCTGGCTGGCGATGGTCGCCGGGCGCTACTTCTGCGACGGCGAGGTGCCGCGGCGCGGTGAGCAGCAGCTCGCTGGCGGCCTGCTCTGCTATCTGCCGTACGAGGCGAGCGACGGCTGGGTGACTTGCGGCGCCCTGGAGCCGAAGTTCTGGGCCGCCTTCTGCAACGGAATCGAGCGGCCGGATCTGATCGAGGTCCAGTTCGAGTCGCCGGGCTCCGAGGCCTGGGAAAAGGTAGCCGAGGTCTTCCGCTCCCGCAGCCGCGACGAGTGGAGGGCCTTCAACGACGAGCACGACTGCTGCATCGAGCCGGTCCTCGATGTCGACGAGGCGCTCGACTCCGAGCTGGTCCGCGCCCGCCGGATGGTGGTCGAGATGGAGCAGCCGGGGCTCGGCACCATCCGCCAGCTCGGTGCCCCGGTGAAGATGAGCCGCACCCCCGCCGACCCGACTCGCCCGGCACCGGCCTTCGGCGAGCACACCGAGGAGGTGCTGCGCGAGGCGGGCTACTCGGCCGAGGAGATCGCGGCGATGAAGGAGTCGGGCGCAGCGGCGGGCCCCAGCGCCGACGCCACCACCACCTTCCGCGCATGACCGCCGACGGGACGAAATCCATCGTATGTCCGTGGATTTCGTCCCGTCGGCGGGGGGTGGCGGGGTGAGCGCCCGGGCTGAGACCGGGTTCTTGCGGATGGGGGAGCTGGCTGAGGCGTCGGGCGTGCCGGCTCCTACGATCAAGCACTACCTGCGCGAGGGGCTGCTGCCCGAGCCGGTCAAGACGAGTCGCAACATGGCCTACTACCCGCCGGAGTTCGTCGACCGGATCAGGCTGATCAAGCAGCTGCAGGAGGAGCGCTTCATGCCGCTGAAGGCGATCAAGTCGGTCCTCGACGAGGACCCCGAGCGGGCTCGCGCCCTGGTCGAGCTCGAGGATCGCATCCTCGACCGCGCCCTCGCCGGCGAGCGCACCCGCACCAGCGCCGCCGAGGTCCGCGAGCGCTACGGCGTGCCCAAGGACGTCCTCGACCGACTGGAGAAATTGGAGGTGCTCAGCCCCAACAGCCGCGGCTACTCCCCCTCCGACATCAAGATCATCGAGGCGATCGGCCGCTTCCGCGCCGGCGGCTACGACGAGCAGATCGGCTTCACCGTCTACGACACCCTGCGCTACAAGAGCGCGATCGAAGACCTCGTCCGTCAGGAGGTCGAGGTCGTGATGGACCGCCTCGCCGGCGAGGTCTCGCCCGAGCGCGTGGTCGAGATGCTCGAAGCCGGCTCCCAGCCCCTCCAGGACCTAATCGCGGCCCTCCACACCAAGCTGATGGTCGCCGAGCTCGAGCGCCACCGGGCCCGGCGCGGTTAGGACCTAACGGGCCGTCGCCCGTAGCGCTTCGCGGTCGGCCTCGATCCTGCCCAGGGTCATCAGATGTCCGCGGCTTGTCGCGGCCTCGGTCGCCTCGTCCAACGCCTCCTCGATGCCGGCGGCGCGGGCTGCGGCGCGGGCCTGGGCGACGGTGTGGAAGGCGACCGGGATCTGCCATCCCATGCCCCGGCGCTCTGCCGTGCCCGCCGCCCACTCGGCCTCCTCGAGAGCGTCCGCGTTGCGGCCCAGCCCGAGCAGCGCGCGGGCGCGCAGCGTCGACCGCCATGCCTCGGTCTCGCCACCGGCGCCCATCGCTTCGCGGTAGAGGCGGTCCGCGAGCTGGATCGTCTCCAGGGCGTCCTCGTGCCGGCCGGCGGCCAGCTCGACGTAGGCCATCGAGGCCAGCGCCGTGCTGAGCGAGAAGACGTCGCCAAGGCGTTCGGTCAGCTCGCGGTTGCGGCGGGCCAGGGCCAGCGCGGCCTCCGTCTCGCCGCGGTCGGCGAGCAGCAGGCTCTTCGACCCGCGAACCCAGCCCGCGGTCTCGGGGTCGTCGTGCTCTTCGCTCAGCCGCAGCGCCCGGTCGAGCAGCTCTTCGGCCTCCAGCGGCCGGTCGCGCTCGCGCAGCGCCACCGCCTTCGCCATCAGCGCCCAGGCGATCGGGCAGTCGACGACGATGCCGGCACCGAGGGTCGGGTCGGCGCCGGTCAGCTCTAGCATGGTGTCGGCGGTCCGTTCCAGGGAATCGAGGTCGCCGGCGCACATGAACGCGTAGGCGCTGCCGCTGCGCACCGCGATTCGCAGGGCCGGGTCTCCAGTCGAGTCGGCCAGCTCGATCGCCTCCTCGGCGGCGGCGATCCACTCGCCCGAGTGCTCCGCCCGGCCCGGCGTCGCCGTGGTGAGCAGCTTCAGCAGGGCGAGCGAGTGCACGTCGCCGCTTCGCTCGGCGATCTCGGTCGCCTCGGCGGCCAGCAGGTCGGCCTCCCCGCGGTCCATCCCCAGCCGCCACGCGTATTCCAGCTGCAGCATTCGAGAGAAGACGGCCAGCGCGGTCACCTCCTCGTCCTCCTCCAGCCCGGCGACCAGTGCCGTCACCCGCTGCCAGAGCCGCATCGCGTCTTGGGGCCGCGTGTGGCCGGCCCAGTGGGCGGCGCGGGCCGACCAGCGGGCCGCCTCCAGCGCCCTCCCGCCCGCTTCCAGGTGATGGGCGACCAGCGCCGCCAGCTCGTCGAGGCGGTCGGGCTCGAGCGCGATCATCGCCTCGGCGGCGGCGGCATGGGTGGCGGCGCGGCGCTCGGTCAGCTGGGTCCCGTAGGCAACCTCGCGGGTGAGCGGGTGGCGGAAGGCCAGCACGCGTTCCGGATACAGCTCTGCTTCGTAGAGGAAGCCGCCGTCGACCAGCTCGCAAAGAGCCGGGTTCAGCTCCTCCTCGTCCAGGCCGGCGGTCATCCCGAGCGCTCTCGCCCCCACCTCCCTGCCCACGACGGAGCCGACCTGGAGCAGCAGCTTCGCGTCGGGCGCGAGACGATCGATGCGCGCTCCCAGCACGGCCTGGACCGTCGCGGGGACGCCGGTCTCCTCGACCGGCCTGACCAGGCGATAGGCGCCGCGCTCCCCCTCGAGGTGGCCCGCCTCGACCAGCTCGCGGACGATCTCCTCGACGAAGAAGGGGTTCCCTGCGGTGCGCTCGTGGATCGGCCCCTCCAGCCCGTCCAGAGAGGGATCCTCGCCGGCGATGTCGCGCAGCAGCTCGCGCGTGTCCGCCTGCCCCAGCGGCTGCAGCGAGATGCCCTCGTAGATCGGCGATCCGTCCCAGTCGAGCGAGTACTCGGGGCGGAAGTTGACCACGACGAGGGTCTTGGTGCCTACGACCGCGCCGACCAGCTCGGCCAGCATCGCGGCGCTGCCGCCGTCGAGCCAGTGGAGATCCTCGACGACGAGCGCCAGCGTGTGCCGGCGGTTGGGCGCGTTGACCAGCTTGCAGACGATCCCGGCAAGCGCCCGCTGCCGCGCCTCGGCGCTCATCTGCGGGACGGGGCGCTCGGGGTCGGGGACGCCGAGGAAATCGAAGAGGAGGGGCAGGTCGTCGGCGAAGCCGGGGTCGAGCAGCAGGGTTCGCCCGGCGATCTTCTCTCGCGTCAGCCGCTCCGGCTCACGATCGCCGATGCCGAAATACGCGCGCAGCATCTGCAGGACGGGCATGAAGGGGATCGTCTGGCCATGCGACTGCGCCTGGGCCTCGAAGATCTCGATCCCGCGCTCGCGGCAGCGCTGGCCGAACTCGTAGCTGAGCCGGCTCTTGCCGACGCCGGGCTCGGCGACGATCCCGACCACGGCGCCCTCACCCGCCTCGGCCCGTCCGAGCGCCGCGTCGAGCGCGGCCATCTCCTCGTCGCGCCCGACGAAGCGGGAAAACCCGCGCTCGCGAGAGAGATCGAGCCGCGAGCGGGCGGCGCCGAGCCCGACCAGCTCGAAGACGTCGACCGGTTGACTCGCCCCCTTGATCTCGAACTCGCCCAGGGCGCCGAGCTCGAGGAAGCCGGTGGCGAGCGCGGCGGTGCTCTCGGTCAGGTAGGCCTTGCCGGGCTCGGCCAGAGCCTCCATTCGCTGGGCGAGGCCGACGGTGTGGCCGATCGCCGTGTACTCGCCCTCGCCGCCGGCGCCGATCGCCCCAGCGACGACCTCACCCGAGTTGATCCCGATCCGGGTCGAGAAGTTGAGGCCGGAGCCGCGGCGCAGCTCGGCCGCGTACTCGGCGACGTCGTCGAGCATCTGCAGCGCCGAGTAGCAGGCGCGCCGAGCATGGTCCTCATGGGTGACCGGGGCGCCGAAGACGGCCATGATCCCGTCGCCGGTGAACTTGTCGACGGTGCCCTCGAAGCGCTCGACCGCCGCGGCGAGGATCGCGAAGAAGCGCTGCATCACCTTGCGCCACTCCTCCGGGTCCTGGCCCTCGGCCAGGTCCATCGAGCCGCTGACGTCGGCGAAGAGCACGGTCACCTGCTTGCGCTCACCATCGTCGTTGCCGATTCCGGGCATGCCCGAAGAAGGTTACGCCCGCTGTAGCCTGGGGCCGTGCGATCGGCGCTCGTCACCGGGGCTTCGACGGGGATCGGCAGGGCCACCGCCCTGCGGCTCGATGCCGGCGGCTGGCGGGTCTTCGCCGGGGTTCGCCGGGAGGAGGACGCGGAGTCGCTGCGGGCCGAGGGCTCGGAGCGGCTGGCGCCGGTGATGCTCGACGTCACCGACGCGGGAGCGATCGCCGCCGCGGCCGAGCTGCTCGAGGGCGAGCTGGGCGGCACCGGCCTCGACGGCCTCGTCAACAACGCCGGCGTCGCCGTCCCCAGCCCGCTGGAGACCATCCCGATCGAGGACTTCCGCCGCCAGGTCGAGGTCAACCTGACCGGGCAGGTCGCGGTCACGCAGGCGATGCTGCCGCTGATCCGCCGCGCCCGCGGCCGCATCGTCTTCATCAGCTCGATCGGCGGCCGCATCGCCTTCCCGCTGACCGGCGCCTACCACGCGGCGAAGTGGGGGGTCGAGGCGGTGGGCGACGTCTTTCGCCAGGAGCTGCGGCCCTGGGGGATCTCGGTCTCGATCGTCGAGCCCGGCTCGATCGACACGCCGATCTGGGACCGTGGCGAGCGGATCGCCGACGAGATCGGCGAACGCACCCCGCACCGCGAAGAGCTCTACGGCAAGGCGATCGCCGCCTATCGCAAGGTGACCAGGGACCTCGCCAAACGCGGCATCCCGCCGGCCAAGGTCGCGGCGGCGATCGAGCACGCCCTCACCGCGCGCCGCCCCCGCAGTCGCTACCTGGTCGGGCTCGACGCGAAGCTCCAGGCGCGGATCAAGCCGCTGGTCCCGCCTCGGATCTGGGACCGCACGGTCGCTCGCATCATGGGCCTCTGAACCCGGCAGCCGCGGATCGTCCACCTATACTGAGCAAACCGATTGACTGGTCAGTCAGCCAGCGAGGGGCGTGCGTGGCCCCAAGGGAGATCGTGAGGAACGCTTTGCGCGCAGCGGTTGTACAGCTCAACTCGACCAACGACAAGGAACGCAACCTCGCGGCCGCCGAGCGGCTCGTCCGTGCCGCCGCCGCGGACGGCGCGGAGCTGGTCGCGCTGCCGGAGAAGTGGAACCTGCTCGCCGGCGGCGAGGAGCTGATCGCCGGAGCGGAGGCGCTCGACGGCCCGAGCTTGACCGCCGCCCGCGCCTGGGCGGGAGAGCTTGGCATCCACCTGCTCGCCGGCAGCGTCTCCGAGCACGGCCCCGAGGGCAGGGCCTTCAACACCTCGGTCCTGATCGGGCCCGGCGGCGAGGACCTCGCCGTCTACCGCAAGATCCACATGTTCGACGTCGACGTCGACGGCGTCTCCTACCGCGAGTCCGAGCACGAGGCGCCGGGCGAGGAGATCGTCACGGCCTCGATCGGCGAGGCCGTCCTCGGCCTCAGCGTCTGCTATGACCTGCGCTTCCCCGAGCTGTATCGGATCCTCGCCGTGCGCGGCGCTCGCCTGCTCGCCGTCCCGTCGGCCTTCACCAGCGCCACCGGCCGCGATCACTGGCAGGTGCTGCTGCGAGCGCGGGCGATCGAGAACCAAGCCTTCGTGATCGCCCCCAACCAGATCGGCATGGCGTCGCCCCACTTCAACTCCTGGGGCCACTCGGCGATCGTCGATCCCTGGGGCACGGTCCTGGCAAGCGCACCCGGCGAGGAGTGCTTCGCCACCGCCGAGCTCGACTTCGCGGCCCAGGCCGAGATTCGCGCCTCGCTGCCCTCGCTCGCCAACCGCCGTCCCAGGGCCTACGCCTGGCCGCAGCTGAGCGAGGCGCGCGCCTGATGGCCTCGAAAGCGCCGCCGATCGACAGGCGCCGCCAGATCCTCGATGCGGCGATCCGCGTCTTCGCCCGCCAGGGCTTCCACTCGACCCGCGTCGCCGACATCGCCGATGAGGCCGGCGTCGCCTACGGCCTCGTCTACCACTACTTCAAGTCCAAGGACGAGGTCCTCAACGAGCTGTTCAGCGCCCGCTGGTCGCTGCTGCTGACCGCGATCGAGGAGACCGACCGCGAGGGCACTTCCCCCCGCGCCAAGCTCGAAGCGGTGGCCGGCTTCATCGTCGACTCCTACCGCCGCGACCCGGAGCTGATGAAGGTGATCATCGTCGAGGTGACGCGGGCGGCGAACTCCTTCGGTCGCACCCACCTGCCCGAGATCCGCCGCGCCTACGACTCGATCGCCAAGATCGTCGCCGACGGCCAGGCGGCGGGCGCCTTCCGCGGTGACATCGATCCGACCTTCGTCTCGATGTCCTTCTACGGGGCGATCGAGCAGCTGCTCTCCGGCTGGATCTTCGAGGTGATCCCGGCCTCCGACGCCGACTTCGACCAGGCAAGGAGTCTTGTCGTGGCGACGATCTGCGACGGTCTCGAGCCCCGATAGGTAAGGTCGGGCGCCGATGGACAACGAGATCGTCAAACGCCTCGTCTGGAGCGGCATGCTGGCGGCGAGCAGCGCCCTGGCCAGCGTCGTCGCCGCCCGGATCGCCAGGTTCGTCTGGCTGCGCATGTTCGACGAGGAGCCGCCGGAGTAGCCGTGCCCGACCCGACCGGCATCCCGTCCCAAGGCCCCGCGACCCCTCCGCCGGGGCTCGACGAGCGCTCGGTCAGCGAGCTCGTCGTCGACGTCGCCGAAAAGAGCTCGACCCTCGTGCGCGAGGAGATCGAGCTCGCCAAGACCGAGGTCTCCGAAAAAGTCGGCAAGCTGCTGCGCGGCTCGGTGGTCGGCATCGCCGCCGGCACCTTCGCCTTCCTCGCCCTGATCCTGGTGATGGAGGGCATCGCCTGGCTGCTGGCCGAAGAAGTCTTCGACGGCAACGCCTGGCCCGGCTTCTTCGTCGAGGCGGCCGTCTTCCTCCTGATCGCCGCCCTCGCCGGCCTGATCGCCTACCGCGCCGTGCAGTCGGGCGCCCCGCCGGTGCCCACGCAGGCAATCGAGGAGGCCAAGCTGACCAAGGAAACGCTGGAATCGGGAGCGAAGGCGGGCGGCGAATGAGCGTTCCGGAGCCGCGGCCCTCGACTGCGGGAACGCCCGGCCGCACCGCGGCCCAGATCCGCCACGATCTCGACCTGCAGCGCCGCGACCTCGGCACCTCGGTCGAGCTCCTGCGCGGCCGCGTCGCCGAGCTCACCGATTGGCGGCGCCAGGTCGCCGAGCACCGCTCGCAGCTGATCGTCGGCGCTGCAGTCGCCGGGTTTGCCCTGGGTGGCCTGATGATGCTGCGCCGCCGCCGCTGACGCTCGGGCCGTGGCTGACCTGGCGGAGATACAGCGGATGATCGAGGCGGCGCTGCCGGGCGCCGCGGTCGAGGTCGCCGACGAGACCGGCAGCGGCGACCATCTCCGCGCCACCGTCTCCGCGCCCCAGTTCGAGGGCCTTTCCCGCCTCGATCAGCACCGTCTCGTCAAGGCCGCAGTCAAGCCGCGCTTCGACGACGGCCAGATCCACGCCCTCTCGCTGAAGACCGCCCCGTCTTAAGGGGACGACTGTCGAGTTATGCACACTGTGGTGTGCTCAGCTCAGCAGCTGTTCCCGGCGGGCGGCAATCTCTACAATCGACGCGATGGCCGACACCGAGCTGAAGCAAAAGGTCGAAGAGCTGATCGCCGCCAACCCGGTGCTGCTCTTCATGAAGGGCGTCCCCGAGGCGCCGCGCTGCGGCTTCTCGATGCGGGTCGTGCAGGTGCTCGACTCGCTCGACGTCGAATACGGCGCGATCGACGTGCTGCCGGCGCTGCAGCCACTGCGCGAAGTCACCAGCGAACTCTCCGACTGGCAGACCTTCCCCCAGCTCTACGTCAACGGCGAGCTGCTCGGCGGCGCCGACATAGTCGAGGAGATGTTCGACTCGGGCGAGCTGGCGGAAGCGCTCGGCGTCGCCCAGCCCGAGGCCGCACCCGTCGCGGCCGCGCCACCGGCGCAATCGCCGCCGCTGCAGATCGAATAGCCCGAAGCGACTTTGGTCAGGGCCCGTAGATGGCGGTGAATCGGCCGATCCCGGCTGCGTCCTCGGTGAGCCGTCCCGGCGACCGCGGGCCTGCGCCGGCCTTGCCTTCGGCCAGGGCTTCTTCGGTGAGCCTCGTCGCCAGGCCCCGCTTCATTGGCTGTTCGGGCCGGGTTCGATCCAGGGCAAACAGCTCTTGCAGGATCTTCTGGCCCCTTCTCACTGGCAGGCAGTTTTGTCCGAAGTGAGACCATGCCGCCCCTTCCGGGATGGTGTTGGCCGCGATCCCGCGCACGGAGGGGTTGACGTGAGAGATCAGGTCGGCGAAGGGGACGACCAGCTTCCGCGTCCCACCAACCTCCACGTACTTGAAGCGGCCGATGTAGACCGCCAGTTCCCTGGTTCCGGGGGGCACCGGCCCCCATTTCAACGGCAGCCAGAGCGATCCCGCGCCGCAGTTGACGCTCGAGCGGATCAGGCGGTTGGCGCGCACCCCGGGGCTCTTGAAGTGGATCGCGGCGGTTCCCGAGGGGGCGCTGGGATCTGTTGCCGAATTTCCCGACGAGGCGCTGCCGCAGCCGGCAAGGACGAGAAGCGCAGCCAAGAGGCTCAGCTGCCAAACTCCCCCCACCGTTTTTGCGGAATGGCGATGCATTGTCTTCAATGCATCTAATCAGGTTTCTTTAACTAAACGAGCTAGACAGCAGCCGGCTCGGCGGCGTCGTCCTTGACCTGGAAGGAGGAGCCGCAGCCGCAGGCCGCAACCACGTTGGGGTTGTTGACCTGGAATCCCGCCCCCTGCAGACCTTCGACGTAGTCGACCTCGGAGCCGAAGACGAACTGCATGCTGACCTTGTCGACCACGACTGAGACGCCGTCGACCTCGAAGACGTTGTCGTCGTCCTTGGCCTGGTCGAAGGCAAGCGCGTATTGAAAACCCGAACAGCCGCCGCCGCGAACGGCGACACGGAGCGCCTGATCCCCGGCGTCCTCCTGAGAGCCAAGCAGCTCGGCGATCTTGCCGGCGGCCTTGTCGGTGAGGGAGATTGCGGCCTGGGGGGTGTCGTTCTGCGAGTTGGTCACTTCACAAAGTGTAGCGGCAGGTCAAGCCGACCCATTGCCGTCTGCCAGAATCGGGTCACTTGAGTTCTCTCGCCCAAACCGCGGTTGTCTGCGACACCACGGCCTACCTGCCGGGCGAGCTGATCGCATCGCGGGGGATCGAGACGATCAGCCTCTATGTGTCTGTCGACGGCCGGCAGGAGCGCGAGTCAGAGATCAGCGACTACGCCGATTTCTACGAGCGCTTGCGGGCATCCGAGGACGGCGCGACGACTTCCCAGCCTTCGATCGGCGATTTCGTCGCCGTCTACGAGCCGCTGCTCGACGAAGGCCGCGAAGTCGTCTCGATCCACATCTCCGCGGGCATTTCCGGCACCTTCGAGGCGGCCGGTCAGGCTCGCGACCGGCTCGCCGCCGAAGGCAAGGGCGGCGAGCGCATCCACGTCGTCGACTCGCGCTCCGCCGCCGGCGGCATGGGGCTGAGCGTGCTGGCCGCGGCTGCCGCGGCGGCAGCTGGGGACGGCGGCGAGGCGGTCGTCGCCCGCGCCAGCCGCGCCCGCGAGGAGCTGAAGATGTGGTTCGCGATCGACACCCTCGAGTACCTGCGCCGCGGTGGGCGGATCGGTGGCGCCCGCGCCTGGATCGGCTCGGCGCTGAAGATCAAGCCGATCCTCACCCTCGAGGAGGAGATCACCCCGATCGAGCGCGTGCGCACCCGCGCCCGTTCGATCGAGCGCCTTCGCGACTACGCTCGCCAGCACCACGAGTCAGGCTTCGACGGCTGGGTCGTCCAGCACATCCAGGACGACGCGACCGCGGCGGCCCTGATCGAAGACGCCCGCGAGATCTTCGGCTGCGAGCCGGTCTTCACCTCGGAGATCGGCGCCGTCCTCGGCGCCCACGTAGGCCCCGGCCTGCTCGGAATCGGCAGCGTCTCGAAAGACGTGCTGAGTTGAGCCGCTAACCCGAGACGCGCTCGCCGAGGGTCTGCAGCATCTCCTCGACCCGGACGAACTTGACTCGGGGGCGGCCGTGGGGCTCGCCGCGGCCGACCTCTGCCTGGTCGATCGCCTGCCAGTCCTCGAAGCTGACGTAGCGGACCCCGCGCCCTGCGAGGAGGGCCTCGACCGCTGTGGGATCGGGGCTCTCCGGGCTGAGCAGCGTCTGCGACTCGATGTCGGCGAGCAGGTGGGTGACCGTCTCCAGCGCGTCCTTCTTGTTGGTGCCGATCACGCCGGAGGGGCCGCGCTTGATCCAGCCCGCGGTGTAGTGGCCGACCCTGTGGCCGGAATCGTGCGAGTCGAGCACGCGGCCGCCCTCGTTGAGGATCAGGCCGCGCCTCTCGTCGAAGGGGACGCCCTCGATCGGGATGCCGGTGTAGCCGACCGAGCGCAGGACCAGCCCGCACTCGAGCTCTTCGCGCTCACCGCTGTCGCGGGCTCGCAGCGTGCCGCCCTCCTCGACCAGCTCGTTGCGGCCGATCACGATCTTCTCGACCCTGCCGTCGCCGAGGATCTCGACCGGCGAGGCGAGGAAGCGCAGAACGATCCGCTGATGCTTGCCCTCGGGCGTGCGCTGCGAGAACTCGCGCAGGGTCTCGACGTTGACCCGGGTCGTCTTGTCGGCCTCGTCGGACTCGAGATAGGCGGCGCTCGCGGGGTCGAGCTCGACCTCGGCGGGGTCGACGATCACGTCCGCGTCCTCCATCTCGCCGAGCTCCTTGATCTCCGGGTTGGTGAAGGCCGCCTGCACCGGCCCGCGGCGACCGAGGACGACGATCTCGCGGATCTTCTTGCGGTCGAGCAGCTCGATCGCGTGGTCGGCGGTGTCGGTCTGGCGCAGCTCGTGGTCGGTCAGCGCCAGCATCCGGGCCACGTCCATCGCCACGTTGCCGTTGCCGATCACGATGGCGCGCTCGCAGGAGAGGTCGAACTCGTCGTCGGCGTAGTCGGGGTGGGCGTTGTACCAGCCGACGAAGGCCGTGGCGGCGTGACTGCCGGGCAGCTCTTCGCCGGGGATGCCGAGCTGGCGGTCGGTCTCGCAGCCGACCGTGAAGACGATCGCGTGGTAGTGCCGTTCGAGGTCCTCGACCTCGATGTCGTGGCCGACCTTGACGTTGCCGAAGAAGCGAAAGCCCTCGCGCGCCGCGGTCTTCTCGTAGACGCGGATCACCGACTTGATCTTCGGGTGGTCGGGGGCGACGCCGCCGCGGACCAGGCCGAAGGGGGTGGGGAGGCGGTCGAAGAGGTCGACCTGGGCGTGCACGTCCTCGCCTTTGAGGATGTGCTCGGCGGCGTAGAAGCCGGAGGGGCCGGCGCCGACGATGGCGACGCGGACGGGGCTCTCAGGGGTTCCGATCTCGGTCATTGCGAGCGCGAAAGGATAGGGAACTCGCCGCGGCGGCTATGCCGCCAGCAGCATCTGGTGGCAATCGGGGCAGATGCCGTGGCTGAGCTCCGGCAGCTCCGGCTTGTTGAAGAGCTCCAGCCTCTTTGCCGCCTGCTCGACCTCGACCCATTCTCCGCTGACCTCGAAGCGGTCGCACCAGCCGCACATCTCCAGCGGATCGCTGCCCCGCGGTGCATTCGGATCGAGCAGGGGCTGCAGTAAATCCCGCGCCTCCTCGGAGCGCAGCCGGGCTGAGAAGAGGACGACGCGCCCGCCAGGTCGGGCGACGATCCGGATGTTCATCTCGCGGCGCACGCCGGGGCCGTCGCAGCGGAAGGGCAGCTCGACGTCGCCGACCTCGTCGCGGACGCGGCGCACCAGCAGGCGCTGCAGTTTCACGACCTCCCGGCCGGCGACGTAGTCCCAGAGCGAGCGGCCGAGACTGGAGCCGGCCTCGCTCCAGCCGTTCTCCTCGGCGAAGCGGTAGTAGCCCTCGTCGACCCTGATCAGGTGGTCGTGCTCATCGATCGCGTAGCTGAGCGCCGCGGTGGTCATGCTCCCGCGGGGACGGCGCTGGGCACTCCGTCGAGCGCGTCGAGCGCCTTGCGCAGCGAGAGCGCCACGCAGGTGAAGATCGGCGTCTCCAGCTCGGTGTACTCGCTCGACTCGGTCGGGCGCAGCTCCTGGACGAGGTCGAGGAACATCCCCGGGTCGTCGCCCTCGAAGGCGACGACGAACTCCTGGTCGTCGAGACCGAAGGAGTAGGAGGTGTTGATCGTGATCTCCGGGTAGCGGCGGCCGACCTCGATGTGGCTCTTCATGATTCGCCCGCGCTCCTCCGCCGGCAGCCCGTACCAGCGGCGCTGCTTGACCATCGGGTAGAGGAACATGTACCTGCGCTCCGAGACGCATATCTCCGGCCGCGCCTGCTCCTCGGAGTAGGGAGAGCGCTTGGTCATCGAGAGGAACGAGTGGGGCGTCTCCGTCCATTTGGCCAGGCCGCTCTGGCCGAGCACGACGTGGAAGGTGTGCAGGTCGTCGAGGCTGGGGCTCTGGGCCAGGATGACCAGGTCGACGTCGCCGCGGGTTCCTATGGTTGAGTAGGCGCGCAACGAGCGGTCCTGGGCGAAGTCCTCGCAGGCGGCGAGGAACTCCTGCTTGTCGGCGGCTCGCAGATCGGCGTCGCGGCGGCGCCAGGCTGGGTCTACCTTGAAGAAACTGAACTTGGCGAAAGTGCGGTCGGCCATTGGGTTGACGATAACGGCCCTCGGGTTGGCGGCATTCGGCTGGGGGGTTCCGCTTAACTTTTTCGGTGAGGCGTTTGCGGCTGGCCGCGCATCGCCTGCCGAAAAAGTACAAGACGCTCCACCCCCCAGCCGAATGCCGCCAAAGCGCGTAACGGTTGTGCTGCTACCCAAAGGGACCAGCGTCGCGGAGCTTGCGCGGGTTCCTGGTGTTTCGGTGGGATTGCTCAGTGCTGGGCTCGGGAGCGTGCCGGCTGAGCAGACGTATCTCGACATCAGCCAGGGGAACCGGGTCTTCGATTCGCTTTATGGGTCTGAGCTTCCTCGGGATGTTGGTGGGGGGATCTGTGGGCCGCGCTATTCGCGAGCGGTAGTTGAACGGGCCGAAACCGCTCCTGCGGATATTGAGCCTGGGTTGCTTGCCGCGACGCTGGAAAAGGCGGGGGAGGGGTGCGCGGTGCGGTCGCTGGGGCTGCGGGGGTTGGCGACGCTGGTCAAAGGGTTGCGGGACAATGACCTGGTCGTCGCTATCGGGCGGGCGCCGCCTGAGAAGAACGGGGCGCTGGCTATCGGCATCGCCGGGCGGGGGTTCGATGGTGACTTGACTTCGGACAGCACCCGGACCGACGGGTATGTGCTGTCCACCGACATCGCGCCGACGATTCTGGGGCGGTTTGGGATCGCCGTGTCCTCGGCCATGTCGGGGCAGGCGATTCGGGCCGAGGGGTCGGTCGACGTGGCGGCGATCGAATCGCTTCGGGATCGGATGGCGGTCATCTCGAGACGACGCGGGCCGGTGATCGGGGCCAGCCTGTTCGTCTGGCTGCTGGCGCTCGCGCTGGCCGTCGCCTTGAGCCGAGACCGGTTGGCCCGCCCCGCCGTGAGGCTTGTCGGGCTGAGCGTTATCTATTTGCCGCTGTTGCTGTTGGTTGGCGCCCGGCTCGAGCCGGGCCAGGGGGTCGAACAGCTGCTGGTGATGCTTGGGGCGCCGCTGCTGGCGGTGCTCACCCTTGGCGTGCTCCGAGGCTACAGGGCGCTTGCCGTTGCCTCGGGCATTGTGGTATTTGCCCACGCCGTCGATGTGATCGTCGGCTCACCGCTCACCTCGCTCTCGCTGCTCGGGCCGAACCCCGGGCTCGGGGTGCGCTTCTACGGGATCGGCAACGAGCTGGAGGCGCTGCTGGGAGTCCTGGTCGTTGCCGGGACCGGGGCCGGGCTTGCCGGTTTCGTCCCTCGACTTCCTCCCCGCAGCTGCGCGGCAGTGTTCCTGGCGACCGGGCTGGCGTCTGCGCTCGTCTTCGCTGCCGGTCGCTTCGGTGCGGACGTGGGGGCGGCGATCGTGTTGCCGGTCGGCGGCGCTGTCGCCGCCGCGGCGATCGCGGCACGCAGGCGGCGCACGGCGCTGCTGGCGATCGCGGCGCCCGTGGCGGTGCTGGCGCTGATCGCCTTCGCCGACCTGGTCTCCGGTGCGAACGCGCACCTCACCCGGTCGGTCCTCGACGCCGGCGGCCTCGGCGATCTCGCCGACGTGGCGCAGCGCCGCCTGCAGCTCTCCGCACACAGCTTCGGGCGGCCGATCGTCTTCTTCTTCCTGCCCCTGATCGCCGCCCTTGCGATCTTCGCGGTGCTGCGGCGGGACCGCCTCCGCGCATTGCTGGAGAATTTCCCAGCAATGCGTGCTGGGCTGCTTGGTGCCATAGCGGCAACGCTGATCGGCACGCTGGCCAACGACTCCGGCGCTCTGCTGCTGGAGATCGGCACCGCCTACCTCCTCGTCTTCCTTGCCTTTGCTTGGGCAGAGGGCTCGGTCGCCGCACGCGGGTAGTCGCCTCTGGGCGATCCACTACCCTTAGCGTTTCGTGCGGATTGCACTCGTCTCGCCATATTCCTGGAGCTACCAGGGCGGCGTGAACCGGCACGTGGAGGCGCTTGCCGAGGAGTTTCTCGGCCGTGGCCATCACGTTCGCGTGCTCGCGCCATTCGATCCGCCCGGCCGCGTCAGCCGGGTGTTGCACCGTGCCGCGCCGGAGGCCCGTGAGGTGCCCGAGTATCTGATCCAGCTCGGACGCACCGCCGGCTTCCCCTCGAACGGATCGATCTCCAACCTCGCCCCCTTCCCGGCCGGCGGCGTGGTGGCGCCGCGCCGCGAGCTGCGTCGGGGCGATTTCGACATCGTCCACGTCCACGAGCCGGTGGTGCCACTGGTCGGCTGGAACGCCGCGCTCGGCAGCGAGGTGCCGGTCGTCGGCACCTTCCACGCCTACTCGACCAGGGCCGTGCCCAACCGCCTCGCCGGGGCCCTCGGCGCGCGGCGCGTCTTCAACCGGCTCTCGGCGCGGATCGCCGTCTCCGAGGCGGCGGCCTGGACCGGGCGCCGCTGGTTCGGCGGCAACTACGAGATCATTCCCAACGGGGTCGACTTGGCCGCCGCTCCGAGCGGCCCCAAGCCGGCCGGCGAGGAGCTGCGCGTGCTCTTCGTCGGGCGCCCGGAGGAGCGCAAGGGATTGCCGGTCCTGCTCGCCGCCTTCGGCGCCCTGGTCGAGCACGTGCCGAGCCGGCTGACCGTGATCGGAGCCGAGCGCGAGGACGTGCTTCGCTACCTGGCCGATCCCGAGCTGCTGAAGTGGATCGACATCCGCGGCCGCGTCTCGGGCCCTGCCCTGCAGAGCGCCCTGCACGAGGCCGATGTCCTCTGCGCCCCTTCGCTCTCTGGCGAGAGCTTTGGCATGGTCCTGACCGAGGCCTTCGCGGCCGGCACGCCGGCGATCGCCTCGGCGATCGCCGGCTATAGCGACGTGGTCAGCGACGGCGTCGACGGCGTGCTCGTGCCGCCAGGTGATGCTCAGCGCCTGGCCGAGGAGCTGCAGCGGGCTCACCACGAGCCGGAGCGCCTGGCCGCGATGGGGCGGGCGGCGCGGCAAAGCGCCGAGCGCTACGCCTGGCCACGTATCGCCGACCGGGTCAGCGCCGTCTACGAGCGGGCGATCGAGCTGCCCAAGCCAGCCGGCGCACTCGAGCGGGCGGGCCACTGGGCGGGGATACGGCCCGCCGACGGCCTGCGGCCGATCCCGGCGCAGCGGCTGCCCTCGCTCGATCCGGAGCCGGCACAGCCCGGCAAGCGCCGACGCAAGGCCGCCCGCCGCATCGGCCTCGCCGCGGCCGGCGTGCTCGGGGTGGGGCTGACGGCGCTTGCGGCGCAGAAGATCGGCGTCGACAAGGTGGTTGAAAGCATCGTCCGCTCCGACCTCACCTGGGTGCTCGTCGCCTGCGGGCTGATGGCGCTCTCGCTCTTCTTCCGCGCTGCCTCCTGGTACTGGATCGTGCGCGCGGCGCTGCCCCTGCGGCCGGTTCGCCGTCGCGACGTCACTTCGGCGACGATGATCGGCGTGCTGATGTCGGCGACCCTGCCGGCCCGCCTCGGCGAGCCGGCGCGAGCGATGTCGCTGGCCCGCAGAATCGGCCGCATGCGCGAAACCTTCCCGGTGCTGCTCGGCACGGTCGTCTCGCAGACGCTGCTCAACCTGATCGCCCTCGCCCTGCTCGGCGTGATCATCGTCTCCAGCACCGACCTCTTCCACTCCGGTACGCAGAAGCTCTTCGTCTTCAGCTTCCTGCCCCTCCTACTGCTCCTGATCGTGTTGATCGGCCCACCGCTGATGCGCCGCAACGGCAATGGCCGCCTGGCGCGGCTCGGCACCGCTCTGCACAGGGCGCTGCTGCAGGTGCGAGCGGGGCTGAGGGTGTTCCGGAACCCCCGCCGCGGCGCCGCCGCAGCCGCCGCGCAGCTCACCGCCTGGGCGATCCAGCTCGGTGCCTGCTGGGCGCTGCTCGCCGCCCTGGGACTGACCGACCAGGCGGGCATCGGCGCCGCTGCCGCCGTCCTCTTCGCGGTCAACGTGACCGCGGTCGTCCCGGCGACTCCATCCAACATCGGCGTCTTCCAGCTCGCTGTGATCAGCGTCCTGCACACCGGCTTCGGCGTCAGCACGGCAGACGCCCTCGCCTACGGCGTGATCCTGCAGGCGGTCGAGATCGCCACAGCGGTCGGCCTCGGCCTGCCGGCCCTGGTCCGCGAAGGCCTCACCTGGAAGGACCTGCGCATGCAGGCGCTCTCGACGGCACCGGTGCGGCTGGGCCCGCAGCCGGCTCCTCGCAAGCCAGATGCCCGCGAGGGCGTCCGCGCCTGAGTTCCTGCCCCGACGCCGCCTGGTGCAGACAACTACTTTCGTTACCTTGCCGGGACGGGAGAGGCGAGACTCGCGCTTTTCCAATAGGCTGCGCGCAGCTGACGGCGTTCTTTTTGACGACTAGTTCCATACCTGAATAAACGAAAGTATGCATGCCGACAGCACATTTCCCCCTGCGCGCGTACGAGCAGGGGGGGCGGTTCTCTCCCTGATCGCGGGCCCGCTGACCGTTCCCATCCTCCGTGCGCATCTCGACGAGCCGCTGCGTCTGCCGGACCTGCGCGAACGGATCGGCGGCGCCGCGCAGACGACCCTGCGCGGTCAGGTCGGCAACCTGCGAGGCATCGGCGCCCTCGAACGCCACGTGCGGGGCGGCATGCCGTACACCGTGGAGAACGAGCTGACCGATGTGGGCAGGGGGGTCCTCGACGTCGCAGAGGTCGTCGAAGCCTGGCTTGCGCGAGCGCCCCAGGGCCCGATCGCGCTCGGCAGCGAGGCGGCAAAGGGGGCGATCAGGGCCCTGATCGGCGGCTGGGGCTCGACCATGCTGCGGGCGCTGGCGGCGCGCCCGCTCTCCCTGACCGAGCTGAGCAGCGTGATCACCGATCTAAGCTACCCGGCGCTGGAGCGCCGGCTCTCGGCGATGCGGGCGGCGCGACAGGTCGAAGTCCTGCCGGGCGAGGGAGCCGCCGGCAGGCCGTGCACGGTTACCGAATGGACCCGCCAGGCAGTGGGTCCGCTCGCGGTCGCCGGCCGCTGCGAGTGCCGGCACATGCCAGAGACGACGGACCCGTTGACGCGGATCGACATCGAGGCCGCCTTCCTGCTCTCGGTGCCCCTCGTCAAGCTCTCGGAGGATCAAACAGGCTCGTGCTTGTTCGCGGTGAGCACGGGCACGGCGGACAACGGCGAGCCCGATCGCAACATCGCCGGTGTCCACGTCGAGGTGAGTGGCGCCGCCGTTTCCTCCTGCATGTCGCGTTTGGAGCAGGATCCACGTACCTGGGCACTCGGCACCGTTGAGTCGTGGCTGGACGCGATCATCGAGGGCCGGCTCGACCGCCTCCGCTTCGGTGGCGAGGACGCTCGGTTGGCAAAGGCCGTCCTCGCCGGCCTCCACGCCTCTCTCCTGCCGCCGGCCTCACGGCCGCGGTGATCAGAACTGCTTTGTTCTGGTATAAAACGTTCCCGAACTTAATTGAGTAATCGCATGCTTGGGAGGGGTAGTGCGAGCTGCAAGCGGCCGGAGTGGGGGAAGGAGACGAGCGGGCACGCTCCTGCTCTCGCTCTTTGCCACGCCTCTCAACGGGCTCATCCTGCAGGCTTTGGCAGAGCGGCCGCTGCCTTTGCCGGCGTTGCGCGAAGCCATCGGCTTTCCGGCTCCGTCAACCCTGCGAGGGAACCTCGAGAGCCTCTCCGCGCTGGGCGCGCTGGCGGTGCGTCGGCGCGAGGGCAAGTCCAATCAATACGACAACAGCCTTACCCCGCTGGGCGAGGAGCTTCTCGGCGTCGCCGACGCGATCGAGGCATGGCTCTCGGAGGCGCCCGCGGGGCCCTTCAAGCTTGGCGACAGCGCATCGAAGGCCGCGATCGGAGCTCTGATCGACGGGTGGGATGCCGCGATCGTGCGCGAGCTCGCGCCGCGCCCGCGCGCACTCGCCGAGCTGAACGACCTGATCTCAGATGTCAGCTACCCGACCCTGTCCCGCCGGCTTGCCGCGATGCACCTCGTCGGTCAGGTCGAGCGCCGCAAGCTGGACGGGCCGAAGCGCGTCTACCAGGCCACGGATTGGCTGCGGCGGGCCGTACTGCCGCTGGGAGTGGCGGCACGATGCGAGCTCCGTCATCTGCGGGAGACGGCCACGCCCGCGACCCGGGTCGAGGTGGAGTCCGCATTTCTCCTGGCCCTGCCGTTGGCCGGCCCCCCCGAGGCGGTCAGCGGCGTCTGCACGCTCGCGGTCGATACCGGAATCCCCGGCGGTCGCGCGCGTCTTGCCGGCGTACAGGTGGAGGTCCGCGACGGTCGCGTCGCCTCCTGCTCCACGCGCCTCGTCGAGAAGCCGAGCACATGGGCTGTCGGGAGTGTAGAGAGCTGGCTCGACGCCGCGATTGCGGGCGACAGCACCAGCCTTCGTGTCGGCGGCAAGGCGCCGGATCTACCGATGGGCATGGTCGCGGCCATCCACGAGGCCTTGAAGGGGACCTGCCCGCCGCCCCAGGGAATGGACCGAGTACTTGACAAGTACGTTGACGTACTCTAGCTTTCCTGCGAACCAGCTAACGCTGGCGCCGGGGAAGGGAGATGGAAGAAAAAGAGCGTGCTTTTGGGTGGGCACGACTCGTTCCCCAGTTGGCGCTGGCCTGTAGAGGGAGGAATACAAGCCGATGTCTACCGTGCACCGCAAGCCCGTGATCGGGCCAGTTCTTCTATTCGCGGCAATCGCATTCGTGTTGGTCCTGCCGGCCACCGGCTCGGCCACGCCTTTGGGCGCGATCAACGAGTTCAACAGTGGCCTTCAGGCGAACTCGCTGATTACGTCGATCGCTCCTGGCTCCGACGGGAACACCTGGTTCGCAAACCCGGCAAACAACTTTGGTGGCAGCACCAATACGGTCGGTCGGATCACTTCCTCGGGGACGATCACCGAATTCAGCTCTGGCCTGAATCCCGGCAGCGCCCCCCTTGGCATCGCTCCAGGGCCCGACGGCAATCTCTGGTTCACCGACCGCGGAACCAGTGCGGCGATCGGTCGTATCACCACAGCTGGGGTGATCTCTGAGTTTCCCGTCGAAAAAAACCCCGAAAGCGCCCTTCAAGGCATCGCTCCAGGGCCCGACGGCAATCTCTGGTTCACCGACAAGGGCACCACCCCGGCAATCGGGCGCATCACTCCCGCCGGTGTGGTCGAAGAGTTCACCGTGGGACTGAATGCAGGGAGCGTTCCCGAGGGCATTGTGACGGGGCCCGACGGCAATCTCTGGTTCACCGACAGGGGCACCACCCCGGCAATTGGGCGCATCACTCCCACCGGCGCTATCGTTGAGTTCTCTGCCACGGCAGGTACCGGCAATTTGATCAGCGGCTCGAAAACGGTCTCCAACGTCGTCGGTGCCTTCACTGTCGGCTCCTCGATTTTCGGTACTGGAATTCCAACTGGCACCACGATTACGGCCACTGGCGCCGGAACACTGACGCTATCCGCTGCCGCCACCGCGAGCGGAGCCGGCGTCTCGCTCAGCGGCGGCCTGCCGCCCGGAAGCGCTCCCGGCGGCGATACCCTGTTCTCTCTTCTGGCAGGAATCGCATCGGGGCCGGACGGGAACGTTTGGTTCACCGACAGCGGCCCGACCGGAGCTACCAAGGCAATAGGCCGTATCACACCCGCGGGTGTGATCAGGGAGTTCAGCAGCGGTCTGCAGTCCACCAGCAAGCCGGCGGACTTGGCGCCCGGTCCCGATGGCGACCTCTGGTTCACCGACCACAGCGGCGTCAACGAGAAACAGGAAATCGAAGTCAAAGCGACCGAACTTCTTGGCGGCTCCTACAAGATCGGCTTCGGCGGCCAGAGCACCGGATGGTCGGGGAGCGGCACTATCGCCTGTGACGGCAGCGAAGCATCGAAAACGATCACCGGGGTCGTAACCACCTCCGGCAACCTCTCCAAAGGCGAGGTCATCAGCTCCAGCCCGGCAACGTGCATCAAACCGGAAACCACGATTACGGCCTTCACCTCAACCACGATCACGCTCTCTCAGGCGACTGAAGCAAATGCCAACAGCGGCACCGCCAACCTCGAATCGAACCTGCCGTACAAAGCGGCAGCTGGGGTCGTGAGAGAAGCGCTGGAAAAGCTCTCCAGCATTGGCACCAGCAACGTTTCGGTTGCCGCAGGTAGCACCGCTACGAACCTCGTAAAGCGACCGGTCACTTTCGCTCTAGCCCTCGCGTCGACCAACGTTGAACCGATGACCTGCAACGGCTCTGGCCTGACCGGCACCAGCCCGAGTTGCACCATCGTCACGACCGTGGAAGGCGTGACGAACGCGCTTGGTCGCATCACCTCCTCCGGTGCGATCACCGAGTTCAACGCGAATGGTGGCGACAAGCCCGACGCGCTCGCCCCCGGTGCCGACAGCAATCTCTGGTTCGCCGATACGTCCCTCCGGGCGATCGGGCAGTTCGGCCTGGGATTGGCGAGCGGCCCCGTGCCGCCCGCTTCCCTGAGGGCTCCAAGCGTTAGCGGCACGGCGCAGGTTGGGACCGAACAAACCTGCGGAGGCGATCGCTGGGCCAATTGGGCCGGCATCCAGCCAGAAGATGGCGGTCTGCTGTCTACCTCAACCACGCCGCCGGCCGTGCAATGGCTGCTCGATGGCTCGCCCATCGTCGGCGCGATCGCCCGGAGCTACAAACCAATCGAAGCCGATACCGGCCATGTTCTCTCGTGCACGGTGACCGATACCTATCGCTATCCACTGTTCGTGACCACGTCGGCAACTAGTGCGGGGACCACGGTAATTCCGCAGAACTCCGGACCGACCGGGCCGACTGGTTCGACTGGCGCGACTGGTTCGACTGGTTCGACTGGCGCGACTGGCGCGACTGGCGCGACTGGCGCGACTGGCACAACCGGTTCGACTGGCGCGACTGGCGCGACTGGCACAGCCGGCCTTACCGGTTCAACTGGGTCGCCTGGGCCGGGCGGCAGCAATGGCGCCGCGGGGCCCGTCGGTGCGCAGGGCCCGGTCGGGCCCGCAGGCCGTGACGCCAAAGTCACATGCTCAGTGAAGAAAAGCGGGACGAAGGTAAAGGTCACCTGCAAGGTACAGCTAGTTGCCGCCGCCAGTTCCGCCAGCCTGCGCTGGCGCCTCATGCGGGCTGGCCGTGTTCGCGCGCACGGCGTAACCACTGTGCGGCATCATCGTGCGCGAATAAGCGTCGCTATGGGTACGCTTGACAAGGGGCGCTATCAGCTCCACCTCCAGAGTCCCGGTCGTAGCACGGTGATAGACCTCGGGTAGGGTTCGGAGAGTTCCGCGCGGTCCAATATAAGGGGCGGGGACCAAGGGGTCCCCGCCCCTTATTGTGCACCGTGGCGGAGGCGCTAGGCTCCAGATTGGCGGTGATGTCGCGCCGAATCGTGCGGCGCACAAGTTCGCGCGTTCACTTATTCCGCTTTCCGTCATTTGCAGGGAAAGTGACGCCCCGAAGGCCCATTTTGAGTTCTCACATGGGGTGTGGCGCCAGTGCCCTTGACCGTCCGCAAGCGGACGGCTATCTATTGGGAGTGAGTCCGATAAGCGGGCTCAGACCCAACTACAGCTCGGCGGCGAACCCGTCGGGAAGGGAGAAGCAAAGTGAGACTCATCAAGATGTTTGGCCTCGCGGCGGTCGCCGCGGTCGCCGCGATGGCACTGGTCGGCGCAACGTCGGCTATGGCGACGTCCACTCAGGCATGTTCGAACGACACAGCAAATGCAGCCCCGACTGCAACGGAATGCGGCCGAGTGACATCGTCACACTTCGAAAGTGTCGGACACCTTAAACTGGTAACGAAAGCTGGCTTTGTCACGGTTACCATCGAATGTGATGCCTTACTGGCGGCAACGCTGCCCAACACGTTAGCGTCGCCCCTTACGACCAGCACTGCAACGCTGACCTACTCGAATTGCTTAAATGGCTGCTCGGCGACCGTGATCGCCAACGGCTCGGTCAGTACGTTAAATACGAGCGTTGCCAACGAAACCTCCGATGTCACAGCTGCGGGCTTCGAAGTATTAGCTGAATGCTCTGGTCTTCACTGTGTCTACGATGCCGTATCACTCGTAGGCAAAGGGTTGGGGCCATTAAAAACCGCCAGCGGATTTGACGAGGTCACCTACACAAATGCGGAAGCACACAAGGTTGAAGGCACTCTCTGCCCGGAAACGTCGAAATTAAGCGGCGTCTTCCGCGACTTAACCAAAACCTACCTGCGTGAATAGCCGCTTGTAAAGGACATTCACTCTCGTGAGTAAACGGCCGCCTCGGTAATCCCGGGGCGGCCGTTTTTCGTTGCTGAGGTCTCCGTCAGTACTTGACAAGAACGCCTCCGTTCTTTATGCTTCCCCCCGTTCGCCACTTAGGAGTTCGGGCCAGGGAGACGAGGGGGAGTACGACTATGCGCGTAGTGGGAAATAGCCAGGCCGACCGAGAGTTGGCCTCGCATCTGCGGGTCTTCGTCTGCTGCGTTGCCGTGGGGATCTTTTTCCTGGTCTTCACCCCATTGTCCTTTGCAGGTCCACCGAGCCATCAAGAAAATGAAGCTCTCGACATCGCGGGCCTCAACCACGCTTGCGGCACGGCCGTGGACACTGAGGGCGATGTCTACGTTTCCAGCGCGGGAGAATCGAAGATCAAGGTTTTTACTCCCAGCCACAGCGAACTGACTTCCATCACTGATGTCAACGAACCTTGCGGCCTCGCCGTCAATGCGAAAGGCGAGCTCTTCGTCTCCCGAAAGGCCTCGGGTAAAGTCGTTCGCTACAAACCCAATGCCTACCCGCTGACCGGCTCACCCAGCTATGGCTTGGCCGAAGCGATCGATTCCTCTGGCAACGCCAAAGGCGTCTCCATCGACACACACGACGGCCGGCTCTATGTGGCGGAGGGCAATCGCATATCCGTATATGATTCGAAAGGAAACCTCGATGTCGCAAACGAGGTTCAGAAGTTCGTCATCAGCGAAGAAGCCACCGGAGGGACCTACACTCTCTCTTTCAAAGGCCAGAAAACGACTCCGATTGCTTGGAACGCCAGTGCGACCACGGTGCGGGAAGCACTGGAAGGCCTCTCGACGATCGGCGCCGGTAATGTCTCCATTGTCCCGGAAGGGATAGCGTTCATAGTCACATTCGAAGGTGCTTTGGCTGCTTCCAACCTCGCTCTGCTCCAGGGCGACGGATCCGGGCTCACGGGGGGAGGTGGCCTGTCGATCAAGGGGGTAGCGGACGGATTCGATGGCCACATCGGCGAAGGAGAGCTCATCGACGCCACTGGTGTGGCCCCATACTTCTACGCCAACAGCTCAGAAGGCGACCGCTACCTGGTCGTTGCCGATGCCGCGACCAACAAGGTCGTGCTCTTCAACGGCCCTGATGTCAAGAGCCTGAAAGTCCGGCGGGAAATCCCCGGTCCCAGGGTGGGTGAAGACTTCGGCTTCGGCGTGGCCGGCGCTTACGTCGCGGTGGATTCCGGCAATCGCAACGCGGAAGACAAATGTGTCTCGGTTGGCGAACAAGCCTGCACAGCCGGTCATTTTTTCGTCTACGACAGCACCCACGGCGTCGTAGACGAGTTCGACGCGCACGGTGAATTCGTCGACCAGATCGTGGATCCATCTTTCGCCGACGCAAAGCCAAGCGCGATCGCGGTCGACCGATCTGGAGGAGTGAACGATGGCACCGTCTACGTCACCAGCGGCGACGCCGCTGGGGCCAAGTTGCTCGCCTTCAGGCCGCTCGCGGCGCCGAGCCGCGCACTTCGTCCCGAACTCTCGCGTGTGCTGAAAACCACTGCAGCGATGTCCACCGATTCCCATGGCGATGTCTACGCACTGGCGGGCAGCCTGATTCACGCCTTCGGCCCGACCGGCACGGAGATCAAAGTGGGATCCGCGGGGAAAGGGATTGAAGATCCCAATCACGCTCACGACATAGCTGTTGATTCCGCCGGCAATGTCTACGTGGCCGACACAGGCAATGGTTTCGACGGCGAATTCAAAGTGACCTACTACACGCCGAGCGCCTATCCGCCGGTTGACGGCACCACGTACACGCGCCACGAACCGGCTCTGGACCTACTCGATAACGTGAAGTCGATTGCCGTAGATCCGAAGAACAACCACCTCTTCGTAACGGCGCCAGCGAGCACTCACGAACTCGACTCGGCCGCCGCGGGATCGGCAATTCTCAAGTCTTGCTTCGCGTGCGGATTGCCGCTCGGGTTCAGGTCTTCGCTCGCTGTGGACGGCGCAAGCGGCGACGTCTACGTTGCGAACCGAGGCAACGGCTCGTCGTTGATTTCGGTCGTAGACGCGGAAGGGACCGAAGTGCTGGCCAGGGTTAATGGCGGCGGCAGTCCAAAAGGCCAGTTCGGGGAATCCCCCGATATTGCGGTCGACCAGTCGAACGCCCATGTGCTCGAGTACGACGAAGAAGGCAACGCTCGTGAGTATGACGCAGCGGGTGGCTTCGTGGCGGAATTCGGGCAGTTGAACGAAGGAACCAACGACGTTGCGGTCGACAACGCCTGTGCGATCCATCGCAACGGCCTCGGCAAACCGGAACCGCTGAGCGAAATCACGAGCCCGACCTGTAAAGAATATGACCCGGCAAACGGCACCATCTACATCGGTACCGAAGCCCCGGTCACAGCAGGACATCCCTTCAACGTCACCGCCTTCGGACCGCTCGAGTACGGCGAACCGCCGGGTGCCGTCACCGGGATAGCCGACGGCATCGGCGTCGGCGCCACCACTCTCCACGGCACCGTCGATCCCCGTGGCTTCGAACTTGAAGACTGCCGCTTCGAGTACTTGAGCGACGCCGAATACAAGCACAACATCGCAGAAGAAAAACCGGCCTTTACTGGGAGCACTCCCAAGGCCTGCGCCGAGAGTCCCGAAGAAGTCGGCCACGGCACCGGCCCGGTTGCGGTTCAGGCCAGCATCACCGGCGGCCTCGACCCCGAAACGACGCGCTACCGCTACCGCCTCGTCGCAAAGAACAAGTACGGCGAAGGCAAGGGCGGGGCCGGTCTCTTCGGTCCGCCCGTGCTCAGCCTCAAGGCGGCGCTGCCGGTCCTATATGAAGAAGCGACTTTGAGGGGGGAAGTCGACCCCTCCGGCCTGGCGACGTCATACCACTTCGAATACCTAACTGACGCTGAATACCTGTCCAACGGCGAAACCTTCACCGGAGCTGAGAGCACGCCGGTGGCCGAACTTGCGCCCGCCGACGGTCCGATCGCTCTCCATGTCGTTCTCACCGGGCTCAGCGAAAGCACCGAATACCGCTTTCGCCTCATCGCCGAAAACGAAGCCATGAAGGTGGAAGGAGCTACGCAGGCCTTTGAAACGCTGGAGAGAACGGCGTCTCCGCCCTGCGCGAACGGTGAATTCCGCACGGGCCTCTCGACTAACCTGCCGGATTGTCGAGCCTATGAGCTCGTCACCCCGGCACAGACAAATGGCCTGTCGCCTGGCGCCAATATCCTCTTCACCGGGGTCAACGGCGCCGGTTTCAACAATTGGCTGGCGACCCCGCGCGGGCCAGCCGCCGGCGAACGTGTCTCTTACTTCACCGAAGGAACACTGCCTGGATTCGACGGCAACGGCTTTCTCGACGGCTACCGCGCCCAGCGCAGCCCGGGTGCGCACCCCGCCGAAGGCTGGACGAGCGAGCTCTTCGCCCCCACCTTCCCCCAGGCCGTGCCCGACTTCTTCCACAGTATTTCCCAGCAGAGCGTCGGCTCCGATCAGCTCTACTCCTTCTGGCAGGTCAATCCGGCTGAATCCCTCGCAGGGACCTTGGAAGCAGGTATCTACCTGCGCAGCCCCGCCGGCTTCGAAGCGGTCGGCAGGGGTACCAACCCTCCCCACACAGACCTGAAAGCCGTCGGCAACTACGTCAGCCCAGGCGGCGCCCACGTCATCTTCACCTCCAAAGCCCATCTAGAGGAAGATGCGGCGCCAGCGGGCATCGAAGCCCTCTATGACCGTCCTGTCGACAGCGAAACTGCGCAGGTTCTCTCGCTGAAGCCTGACGGCGCAGCCTTCAACCAAGACGCCACCTTCGTCGGGGCCACCGAAGCCGGTACCGCGGTCGTCTTCGAAGTCGGCGGTGCTCTCTACTTGCGGCGGGAGGGCCAAACCACAGAGATCGCCACCTCTCCCAGCACCTTTGCCGGTATCTCCGAAGATGGCAAGCGGGTCTTCTTCGCGGCGACGACATATTCGCCAACTGCACCGGCACCAGGCGGTCTCTTTGCGTGCGACTCCGAAGAAGGCCCCTGTGCCGGCGCAGGGGCCCAAGCACCGGTCCAGATCGCGCCGAGCTCGATCTTCGTCAGCGTCTCTCCCGATGGCTCAAAGGTCCTCTTCACTTCCGAAGCGGCACTGACCCTGGCAGGCGAGGAAAATGAAAACGGAGAACACGCCGAAGCGGCTGAATCCAATCTCTATCTCTGGGACGACAATACGGAGACCGCTCACTTCGTTGCCCGGCTCGACAGCCGGGACTTCGAAAGTAAAAGCTTCGCGGGGACGAGCTCAATGACGCTGGACGCCTGGACTACGGCGATCAGCTCAAGTCAGCTGATTGGGCGGGCCGAGTCCCCGACCCGCGCCACCCCGGACGGCGGCGTCTTCGTCTTCCAGTCCCACGCCAAGCTTACCGGCTACGACAACACCGGTCCCTGCGGAGACGAAGGCGCGACCGCGCTCTGCGGCGAGATCTATCGTTATGAGCCCACTGCCGCAGTGGGTCAGCGCCTGCTCTGCGTCTCCTGTGACCCGAGTGGCGCACCGCCCGACTCCGACGCCTTGCTGCAGGACTACAAGTCCGGTACGGGTGTCAGACAACAGACCAGGATCGCCAATCTCACTGACAACGGGCAACGGGTCTTCTTCGAGAGCGCCAACCGCCTCCTGCCTGAAGACGCCAACAGCGCCGAGGATGTCTATGAGTGGAAGGCGCAGGGCGCCGGCACCCCTGCCTGCAACCGGCCCGGTGGCTGCCTAGCCCTGATCTCCTCCGGCCAGGGCGAATCGAACAACCACATCTACGGGATGAGCGCCGACGGTCGCGATGTCTTCTTCCGCACTCCAGAGAAGCTGGTCGGCTCAGATGTCGCGGGCAGCGTCTCGATCTACGACGCCCGCGAATTTGGCGGTATTCCCGAATCGCCCGCTCCGGCGCCCTGTCAGGGCGATTCCTGCCAGGGCAATGGCAGCGAACCGCCTGCTCTGTCCCCGGCGGCCACAACCGGGGCGGGCAACGGTAACGCGGAAGAACCGAAGGCCCACTGCCCCACGGGCCGGCATCGGGTCAAGGGGCGCTGCGTCAAGCCCCGCAAGAAACACCACCGCCAGCACAGAGTCAACCACAAGCGGAGGTCTGGAAAATGAGCGTGGCGCGAGCAAGCACTTCCTTGATTCTCACCATGGCCGCCGTATTGCTACTTGCCCTGGCGGTGCCTGCCGGCGCCGGTGCCGCCGAAGAATGCAACCTGGAACCCAGAGCGGCCTGTTTCGGCATCGCCTCGGTGAGCGACTCCCTTTCCACCACCCAGGCGGGTGCCCACCCCGACTTCACCCTCGGAGTCGACATCAAGCAGGATCCCAGCACCTCACCAAATTCCTCAGGGCTGAAGGACTCCTACAGCCCCACCCGTGACCTCAGCTTCAATCCCCCGCCTGGCCTGATCGGCAATCCCAACGTGCTCGGCACACCCCAACAGTGCACCGTGGAGGAACTGGTGACTGCGATTTCGACCGGCGGTTGCCCCAACGGCTCCCAGGTCGGCATAAGCATTATTTCCACCTACAAGCTCGGCACCTACACCGAGCCCGTCTACATGATGCAGCCTCCCGGCGGCGATGTTGTGGCGCGGCTGGGGACGATCGCCGGCACCTTGCCCGTCTTCGTTGATCTCCGGGTGCGCTCGGAGGGGGACTACGGCTTGATCGCGGACGTGCGCGAAGCGCCCACCGTGGAAAGGCTCCTCAGGCTTGAAACGACCTTCTGGGGCGTGCCGGCGGCTCCCATCCACGACAACGAACGCTGCACTATCAAGGAAGCGTTCAACGGTTGCACCGTCTCCCCGTCCCGCCCCCCCGGATCCCGGGCATTGCCCTTTATGACCAACCCGACCCGCTGCGGAGTGCCGCTCACCATGGGGGTTAACGCGTCCAGTTGGGCCGAACCCGAACTCGATTCCGAAAAGGAAGTAAAGGTCCCCTTCCCGACGATCGTCGGCTGCAACAAACTCCCCTTCGGCCCCAGCCTGAAAGTCGAACCCACTTCCCATCGAGCAGCCGTGCCCACCGGGCTGGACATGACGATAAAGCTGCCCGCCTCCGACGGTGTAGACGTACTCGAACCCTCTCAAACACGCTCGATCAAGATCACCCTGCCCAAGGGGCTGGCCATCAACACCGGCTCTTCCGACGGACTGGCGACGTGCAGCGAAAAACAGGTCCACCTCGAAGAACGGATCGCCTCCGAATGCCCGAACGCCGCAAAGCTCGCCGACACCGAATTCGACATTCCGGTGCTCGAACGCAGGCTAAAAGGGGCGATTTACATTCGCGAACCCGAACCTGGCAATCCCTTCCGCATCTGGATCGTCGCCGACGACCTCGGTCTGCACGTGAAGCTCCCCGGCCAGCTGCACGTCGACAAGGAAACGGGCCAGATCGAATCGATCGTGATCGGGACACCGAAGACCGAAGGCATCCCCCAAGCCCCCCTACGCGAAGTCAAGCTCGAGTTCAAGTCGGGCTTCCGCGCTCCCCTTGTGAACCCTCAGGCCTGCGGCACCTACACCACCGAATACGAATTCGTTCCCTGGTCGGGCAACCCCCCGGTCAAGGGCTCGACCTCGATGACGATCGACGAAGGCTGTGACGCGGGCGGGTTCTCGCCGAAGCTGTCCGCTGGAAGCTCGGTCGCCGCCGCCGGCCAGCATTCTCCCTTTCTCTTCACCCTCACCCGCGAGGACGGCGAACAGAACCCTCAGGGCCTCAGTATCTCCCTGCCCACTGGCTTCGCCGCCACCTTCGCCGGCATTTCCCGCTGCGAAGGGGCAGCGGCGGAAACGGGCCGGTGCCCTCCTAATTCACGGATCGGCAAGGTGGTGGCAGCCGTTGGCGCCGGCCCCTCGCCGCTCTGGGTGCCCCAGCCCGGTGCCCGCCCCACCGCCATCTACCTCTCCGGCCCCTACAAGGGCGCCCCGACCAGCATCGTCGCCGTTGTTCCCAAGCAGGCCGGCCCATTCGACTTCGGCGACGAAGTGGTCCGCTCCGCGATCTATGTCGATCCAGTCACCGCTCGAGCCACAGCCAAGGCCGACCCGCTGCCCCAGATCATCGAAGGCATACCGATTCGTTATCGCACGCTCAACGTCGAACTGGATCGGCATGATTTTTCGCTTAACCCAACATCATGTGCGCAGAAGAGGACCGAAGCGACGGTGACCTCTTCACAGGGAGCGGTCGCCCACCCGAGCTCGCCCTTCGAGGTGACCAACTGTGCGACGCTTGGCTTCAAGCCAAAGCTCTCCATCCACCTTGTCGGTGGTACTCGCAGAGGCGCTCATCCCAAGCTGAACGCGACCGTGTGGATGCCTGTCGGCGGAGCCAACATTGGCGCAACCTCAGTCAACCTTCCCCACTCGGAGTTCATCGAGAACGCTCACTTCAAAACGATCTGCACGCGTGTGCAGTTTGACGCCAATGCCTGCCCTGCGGGGTCTATCTATGGCACCGCGGTGGCGAAGACGCCGCTTTTCGACCAGCCCCTGGAAGGCCCTGTCTACCTTCGCTCCTCCAACCACCCCCTGCCGGACCTGGTCATGGCGCTCAAAGGCCCGGCGTCGCTGCCCATCGAGATCGATCTCGATGGGCATGTCGACTCTGCGAACGGCGGTCTGCGTACAACCTTCGAATCGGTTCCCGACGCTCCGGTGGAAGAATTCACGCTTCGTATGCAAGGTGGAAACAAGGGGCTGATCGTCAATTCGACCAACCTCTGTGCCTCGACCAATCGAGCTACCGCTAGGTTCACGGGACAGAACGGCAAGACGGCGACGCTGCATCCATCTCTGCGGGCGTCATGCAAAGGTGGGACCAAGAAAAAGCCCCATAGGCGCCGCTAGTTTGCTTGGCCGATCTTGTAGCCGCTAGCCTTTGCGCCTAAGTGCGCGTGCGCGGCTACGTATTGCAGGAATTTGCAGGTAAAAGGCCATTTGGTGTGAGGTTTTTGCCCAAGTTTTGGACAAATTAATCCGTACCTCTTGACCGTGAATAGCTGCGTGGTATTGAATGCACACTTCGGGGCTGCGAGTGAGAGCCAGGCTGGTGGATGCGGCGCTGACCGATCGGACCCGGGCGTTGTTGGAGCAGGCACCGGTCTTGGTAGTCCTTCCCTCGGCCCGAGCGTGGTCGGGGCGCACGGCGATCAGCCAACGGTCGACCCCCCATTCGTCGTCAGCGGGGGGACGAGCAGCGAGTGGTGGGGCGGGGTCTTCGGGCGCCGCCCCACCCCGCCGCAAGGCCGATGCCGCGCGTCGCGGGGACGCCTCAGCAGATGGCACGGATGTCGCGCCGGGGCCTCCAAGTGAGAGGGGAGGCCCCGGCGCTAACCGTAACTCAGTGCCGCCCGGGCAATGCCCGTACGGCAGCTAGAGCATAGAACGCAAATAGCGTATTTTCCAGCGCGCCAGGCGACTCGAGGGTGAGTTCCCCTATTTTGCGGATTCGCTGGGGACCAAGACGCCACCGCGCTCGGTGCCGGCGATCAACTCGTCCGGTGCCTCGCCGTCAGGGATGAATCCCGATTTCATCCCGAAATAGACGGCCTGGGGGTGATGGGCGACGATCGCCACCGTCGACTGCTCGGGCAGCACCGCGTATCCGCCGGAGAGCGTCATGCCGATCTCGCCGAGTTCGAGCAGCCGCCAGACCTTCTCGTGCTCGGATTGATCCGGGCAGGCCGGGTAGCCCCAGGAGTAACGCCGGCCCTGGTCGGGGGCGATGCCAAGATCGCGACGGACTTCGGAGTGCAGCCACTCGGCCAGGCCCTCGGCCGCCTGGACGCCGAGGCCGTGGACGTAGAGCTGCTCGGCGAACTCGCCTTCGGCCTCGAGGCGCTCGATCAGCTCGGTCACCTCCGGGCCCACGGTCACTCCCTGCAGCGCGACGACGTCGCGTTCGCCGGACTCGAGCGGCCGGAAGAAGTCGGCGAGACAGATGCGGTCGTGCTTGGGCTGGCGCGGGAAGACAAGGCGCTCGCGCTCGCTCTCGGGGTCGTTCGGGTCGAAGACGACGAGATCGTTGCCATCAGCGTTGCAGGGGAAGTAGCCGAGCCTTGCCCGTGGGCGCAGGTAGTCCTGCTCGCGCCACATCCGCTCGAGGCGGGGCGCGAATCCCTCCTCGTCATCGCTGCCCTCGACCAGCTCCCGCCAGGCCTCGCCCTTGACTCCTCGGCCTCCCCAGTGCAGCTTGAAGAGGACGTGGCGATCGAGGTGGGGGAAGACGTCGTCGAGGTCGATCTCGACCTCGCGCACGCCCTGGAAAGGCGCGGGGGGGATCGGCACGTCGGTGTGCGCCGCGGAGCGGGCGCTGTCGTCGCTGGTCGGCGGGCCCGTGTCCACCGCGGGCGGCTTCTCGCGCAGCTGCTGTGCCTCAACGCGGATTCGCTCGACCAGCGCCTCACGAGCCGGCTCGTCGACCAGGGCGTCCATCGTATCGAGGCCCTGGAAGGCGTCCTTGCAGTAGAAGACCCCTGCCCGGTAGACCTCGTCGGATTCTTTCCCTTTCGGGTAGAGCGTGCGGCGGCCGAAGTCGCGGTTGATCGCCGCGCCTCCGATCAGGACGGGAAAGTCGAGCCCGCGCTGGTGCAGCTCCTGGACGCAGATAGGCATCTGCTTGGAGGTGGAGACGAGCAGGGCGGAGAGGCCGATCGCGTCGGCCTCGTTTTCGACCGCGGCCTCGATGATCGTCTCGACCGGGACCTGCTTGCCGAGGTCGATCACCGTGTAGCCGTTGTTGGTGAGAATCGTGTTGACCAGTGACTTGCCGATGTCGTGCACGTCGCCGAACACTGTCGCGATCACCACCTTGCCCTTGGTGTGGCCGTCGATCCGGTCGAGGTAGTTCTCCAGCTGCGCGACGGCGCGCTTCATCACTTCGGCCGACTGCAGGACGAAGGGCAGGATCAGCTCTCCGGCGCCGAACTTGTCGCCGACCTCCTTCATCGCCGGCAGCAGCACCTCGTTGAGCGTGGGGACGGCGCCGATCTTCTCCACCGAGCGGTCGATCCAGTCCTCGACCCCGTCCTTCTTGCGGCGCAGGATGTGCCAGTGCAGCGCTTCCTCGGGCTCCATGCCCTCGGTCGGGTCACCCGCCTCCTCGCCCGTCTCTTCGCCCTTGGACTCGAAGTGGGCGATGAAGCGCTCCAATGCGTTCTCGCGCCGGTTGAAGACGAGGTCATCGGTCAGCGCCCGCTCTTCCTCGGAGATCTCCGAGTAGGGGGTGATGTGGTTGGGGTTGACCATCGCCAGGTCGAGCCCGGCCTCTACGCAGTGGTGCAGGAAGACCGAGTTGAGGACCGCGCGCGGGCGCGGCGAGACGCCGAAGGAGACGTTGGAGACGCCGAGCGAGGTCTTGACGCCGGGGATCTCTGCCTTGATCCGGCGGATGCCCTCGATCGTCTCGACAGCCGAGGGCCGCCACTCCTCGTCCCCGGTGGTCAGGGTGAAGGTGAGGGCGTCGAAGATCAGCGCCTCGGGGTCGAGGCCGTGCTCCCCGCAGGCGATGTCGCGAATCCGCTTGGCGATCTCGACCTTGCGCTCCGCCGTCTTCGCCATCCCGACCTCGTCGATCGTCAGCGCGATCAGCGTTGCGCCGTGCGCCTTGGCGATCGGCGCGACGATGTCGGCCTTGTCGCGGCCGGCCTCGAGGTTGATCGAGTTGACGATCGCCCGCCCGGGGATCTGCTCGAGTGCTGCGGAGATCACCTCAGGCTCGGTCGAGTCGACCTGGATCGGCGAGGGTTGGGTCAGTGAGATCCGCTTGACCACCGCCGCCATCTGCTCGTCCTCGTCCTGGCGCTCGGTCAGCGCCACGCAGACGTCGAGCACGTGGGCACCGCCTTCGACCTGGTCTTCGGCGACCTGGACCAGGCCGTCGTAGTCGTCGGCGAGCAGCAGCTCCTTCGCCTTGCGCGAGCCCTGCGAGTTGACCCGCTCGCCGACCAGGGTCGGGCGCGGTTCCTGGACGAGCGGGGTGGAGGTCATCATCGAGGAGACCTCGATCGGGCCCGGCGCCGGGCGCTCGCCGGGCACGCGCCCGTCGACCCGCTCGCGGATCGCGGCGATGTGCTCGGGCGTCGTCCCGCAGCAGCCGCCGACGATGCCGACCCCGTAGCGCTCGACGAACTCGCCCAGCGTCGCGGCCAGCGGCCCCGGCTCTTCGGGGAAGATCGTCTCGCCGTCGGGCCCCTGCAGGGGCAGCCCCGCGTTTGGGATGCAGTGGATCGGCAGCGGGCTGTTCTCGCCGAGGAAGCGGATCGCGTCGCGCATGTCCTCGGGCCCGGTCGAGCAGTTGAGCCCGATCACGTCGACGTCGAGCGCCGCCAGCGTCGTCAGCACCGCCTGGATGTCGGTGCCGAGCAGCATCTTGCCGCCCTGCGGGAGCAGGGAGACGCTGGTCTGGATCGGCAGCGTGCGGCCGGTCGCCGCGAACGCCTCGCGGGCGCCGAAGATCGCCGCCTTGACCTCGAGGATGTCCTGCGCGGTCTCGACGATGATCAGGTCGGCATCTCCTTCGACCAGGCCGCGGGCCTGCTCGGCGAAGACCTCGACCAGGCGGCTGAAGGAGATGTCGCCCAGGGTCGGGTCGGTTGATGCCGGCAGGAAACCGGTCGGGCCGATCGAGCCGGCGACGAAGCGGTCTGCGCCCGCCGCCCTGCGGGCGATCTCAGCAGCCTTCGTGTTGATCTCGAGCGTGTGCTCGCCAAGCCCCCACTCTTCGAGCTTCAGCCGCGAGCCCTGGAAGCTGTCGGTCTCCACGACCTCGGCTCCCGCTTCGAGCATCGACGCATGTACCCCCTCGATCACGTCGGGCCGATTGAGCACGAGCGCCTCGTGGCACTTGCCCTCCAGCCCCCCGTAGTCCTCCTGCGTAAGCTCGAACTGCTCCAGCGTCGCGCCCATGCCGCCGTCGAAGACGACGACGCGTTCGCGCGTTGCGGCTATGAAATCGCGCTCGGCCATCCAAAAAGGCTACCGAGCGGGTATTCGTCAGCCGCGCAGGCCCAAGCGGCGACGCCAGTCGCGCGCGTTGAAGGCCTGCGCGATCCGTGCCACCAGGCCGCGACGGCCCCGCGTGTAGGGGTACCAGGTCGGCTCTCGCTTGCCGCCGAAGCGAGTGATCACCAGCGACTCGCTGCGGCAGTACTTCTTGATCCCCGGTTCGCCGTGACGGTATCCGATCCCTGACTCCTTCCAGCCGCCCATCGGCACGTCCATGGCGAAGTAGTTGACCAGCACGTCGTTGACGTTGACAGCGCCGCACTCGACCCTCCTCGCGACCCGTTCCGCTCGACCCTTCTCGCCGAAGACCGATCCCGAGAGGCCGTAGCGGCTGTCGTTCGCAAAGCGCAGGGCCTCCTCGGCGTCACGCACCTTCATCACCCCGACCACCGGGCCGAACGTCTCGTCGCGCATCACCTTCATCGAGTGATCGACATCGACCAGGACCGTCGGCTCGAAGTAGTCGCCTGCGCCGGGCACTCGCCTGCCGCCCGTAAGCGCCTTGGCTCCACTCGAAAGAGCGTCATCGACGTGGTCTTCGACGATGCCAACCTGGTTGGGCGAGGTCATCGCGCCGACCTCCTTGCCGAAGGCCTTGCCGTCGGCGCCCTGTCGCAGCTTGCTCACCTCGGCGGTCAACTTGGCCACGAACCGGTCGTAGGCGGGCTCCTCGACGTAGATCCGCTCGACCGACATGCAAACCTGCCCCGAGTTGAACATCCCGCCCCATGCGGCCGCATTGGCGGCACGGTCCAGGTCGGCGTCGGCGAGGACGATCATCGGGTCCTTGCCCCCAAGCTCGAGGCTGACAGGAGTGAGCGTCTCGGCGGCGCGGGCCATCACCTTGCGGCCTGTGCGGTCCGAGCCGGTGAACTGAACGAAATCCACCGCGTCGACCAGGGCGCCGCCGGTCTCGCCGATGCCGTGGACGCAATCGAAGACGTCGGGCCCGCCGATCTCCTCCTTCCAGGCCTTGACCACTTCGGCGAGGCCGAGCGGGGTGAACTCGGAAGGCTTGATCACGACCGCGGCACCGGCCTGCAGGGCCGGAATCGCGTCGCCCAGAGCAAGGACGAGGGGGAAGTTCCAGGGGCTGATGATGCCGACGACCGGGTGCGGCCGGTACTGCACGCGCAGCTTCTTCGCGGCGAGCAGGGGCGAGTGCGGGCGAACGGCCTCCTCGCCGATGAACTCCGCCGCTCTGGAGCCGTAGAAATTGATCAGGTCGGCGAGGTAGGTGGGCTCGTTGGCAGCGTCGGCGCGCACCTTCCCCGTCTCGGCCTGCATCGTGTCCAGTACCTGCTCGGAGTTGTCGAGCAGCCAGTCGCGCAGCTTGCCCAGCCAGTGGTAGCGGCCCTCGATCCCGATCGCCTCCCACTCGGCCTGGTTGGCACGCACGCGGGCTACGACGCTCGCGACTGCGGCAGCCGAGTCGACGGGCACCGATGCGATCGGGTCGCCGCTTGCTGGATTCTTGACATCTAGCTGCTCCATTTGGCTGAGCAGCCGACTCTACCTTCTGGCTCCTGCTGAGGCTCGGTCCAGCCGGTCCTCAGACCAGGTTTTCGCGGCAGCCCTTCAAACCGCTGGCCTTTGCCAGGTTCGCTGCTCTTTTGAAGGGAGTCGGAGTCTTGTTGAGCTCACGCGAGACGGCGCGGACTTCTTCGAGTCTCTGCTGGAGGGCGTTCAGAAACTTCGACACAGCGGCGACGTCTGATACGGGCGCGCCGATTTCACTGATTTCGACGACCTCGGGTTCTAAGTTCGGGAAGACGACCTGATTGGCGAGTTCAGACAGCCAGACCGTTTCATACGGTGATTTCTCTTCCGGAAATTTGTGGGTCCGCTCAAATTTTTCGAGATCGGCGAGGAAGCTCCGGTGGGCGGCCGCGCAGACCGCTTCAGCGCGCTTGGCGAACTCCGCTTTCGAGATCGAGGTGGCCTGAACCGTGACTTCGCCGCTGCCGCTGCTGCCGCAGCCGGCGACAGCGAGCGCCGCGAGGAGCACGATGAACGCTTTTATACTCAAGAAGTACCGAAACATTCCGGCGGCAGCGTAGCAAATAGAAGGCCGGCGCGCTACCCCTTTTACTTGGCGCTAACGCGAGGCGAGCCGGTAGACAGGGCCTTCTTGCGAGCAGACGTAGATGCGGCCGCTGTCGTCCTCGCCGAACGAGGTTGGCGATGCCACTTCGAGGCCCAGGGGGCGGTCGCCACTGGCGCGGCCCAGGTGCGGGACGAGGCTGCGCAGCACGCCTGAGCAGTAGTCGGTGTAGACGTAGTGGCCTCGCAGTGCCGGCGGCCCACCCGGGCCGACCACGTAGCCGCCGACGATCGCGCAGCTGCCTCCGTCGCGGCTGTGGCTGTAGGCCATGATCGGCTTGGTCGTGCCGCCGGGGTCGGGGGTGCCGCTGTTTTCTTCGGTGTACGGGGCGAAGCCCTCGAAGGCGTCCCAGCCGAAGTTGGCGCCGCTCGCCTCGGCCAGGGTCGTGTAGTCGAGCTCCTCGTATTTGTTCTGGCCGACGTCGGCGATCGCGATGCGCGGTTCGCCGCCGCCCGTCGTATCGAAGGAGAAGCGGAAGGGGTTGCGCAGGCCGTAGCTGTAGATCTCGTCGCGACCCGGCTTGCCGACGAACGGGTTGTCGGTCGGCACCGAGTAGGGCTGCCCACCGCTGGGCCTGGGGTCGATGCGCAGCAGCTTGCCGAGCAGGCTCTCCTTGTTCTGGGCGTTGTTGGGCGGGTCGCCGCCCGAGCCGCCGTCTCCCGTGCCGAGGTAGAGCAGGTTGCCGAGGAACTGCAGCTGGCCGCCGTTGTGGTTGGCGTTGACCGGGTGGGGGATCTCGATCACGCTGCGGCGCGAGCCGCGGGCCGCCTGCGTCGCGCTGCGCCGCTTGAATTCGTCGACGCGGATGTTGCCCTCGTTGTCCGTGTAATAGACGTAGAAGCTGCCGCTCTGCGCGTAGTCGGGCGGGAAGGCGATCGAGAGCAGGCCTCGCTCGCCGCCGTCGTACCCGACCAGGCCGTCGATGTCGAGGAAGGGCCGGCCCAGGCGGTGGCCACCGCGCAGGACCTCGACCCGGCCGGGCTGCTCGACGACGAAGAGCAGCTTCGGGAAGCCGGGCGCTCCCGTCACGTACGTGGGGGCGTCGAAGCTGCCGATGCGCTTCAGGGCAACGCTGCTTCTGGGTCGTTCATGCTGCTGCGCCGTGCCACAGGCCGGAAGGGCGACCAGTGCCAGCGCCGCGAAGAGGATGATCGAGGCGACTCGCCGTCCCACGCGGGACAGGCTACTTACCGCCCGATGTCGCCTTCTTGTCGACCACTTCGCCATTCCCGGTCACTTCCTTGTCCAGCGGCGCCGAGCTGATCCGCACTGTGAAGGAACCGCCCGGCGCGACTCCGCCGGCGCTCTTTGCCTTCACCTGGCTGCCGAGCCCGGCGTCGACCGTGTAGATCAGGCCGAAGCGGCCGACCTTCACCGCACTCAGCTTCCAGACCAGGTTGGCGGTCCTGCCCGGCTTCAGCGGGCCGAAGTCGTAGGTCTTCTGGTTCGAGGTTTCCGCTCCGCCCGGCTCCGCCGAGCCGGCGAACTTCGGGTAGTGCGCGGCCAGCACCCAGACCGGCCGGTCGGGCTGGGCCAGTTCCGGCTGCGGGTCGTGGATCGCGAAGGGCAGGGTGGAGGCCTGTCCCTGCCTGCCGGCGACCGAGACGTTGACGATCAGCGCCGGGACCGTCCTGGCGCCGGTGTTGCGGATCCCGAGTCGCATCAGGTAGGTCTGGCCGATCTTCTGGCTGGTCGGGAAGCCGGCCTTGGCGACCTTGACGTGGAAGGTGCCGCTCGCCTCGTTCGCGTCCGAAGACGATTCGCCGCAGGCCGCGACCGAGAGGGTCAGCACCAAGGCGAGCAGGGCCGCGATCGCGGCACGAAAGCGGCGACGCGGTGCGTATATGCCGTGCGCCCCCAAAGCGGCCGGAACATACCACGGGGGTTGGCCGCCGCTGGGCCGCCGCCGGCCCTGGTTAGCCCGATCTCAACACTCGTGTAACGGTTGGCCGCCAGCGCATCGCATAGACTCGGTTCAGCGAGCTGGGCGCCGATTGGATGCGGCGCCGCCCTCCGGAGGAGCGAGATTTGAGATCCGCGGTAGACAGGGCATTCCTGCCCGCCAAGTCGCTGTTCGAGCAGGTCGGGGACATGATGATCCTCACCGCCCGCACGCTCGTTTCCGCCGTCAAGCCGCCCTACCCCTACGGCGAGGAGTTCATCGGCCAGTTCCTCTTCGCCCTGCAGCTCTGCTGGTTCCCCCTGCTGGTCTCGACCGTGGCCTTCGGCTTCGGCGCGCCTGGCCTGCAGGCGGCCAACTTCCTCTCCCTCTTCGGCGCCCTCGATCGCCTCGGCGGCTTCTTCGTCCTCGCTTCGATCCGCGAGTTCGCCCCCTTCGTGACGGCCGTCGTCGTCGCCGGCGTCGCCGGCACCGCGATCACCGCCGACCTCGGCGCCCGCAAGATCCGCGAGGAGCTCGACGCCCTGCAGGTCCTCGGCGTCGACCCGATCAAGAACCTCGTCGTGCCGCGCTTCCTCGCCCTGATGCTGATCACCGGCCTGCTCGACATCTACGCCCTGGTCTTCGGGCTCAGCGGCGGCATCATCACCGAGCTCCTCTACAAGCAGCCGCTCGGCGGCTTCTTCGCGACGCTCTTCTCCAACGCCTCGATCACCGACCTCTGGGGCTCGGTGATCAAGACGATGCTGTTCGGCGCGATCATCGCCGTCGTCTGCTCCTACAAGGGGATGACCGCGTCCGGAGGCGCCGCCGGCGTCGGTCGCGCCGTCAACGAGGCGGTGGTGATCGCCTTCATGGGCGTCTTCGCCTTCAACTACGCCTTCACTCAAACCCTGCTCGCAACCCACCCGGAGCTGCAGACGATCCGATGAACGCCTGGCTCGAAGTCCCCCGTGGCTGGCTCGACTCCTTCGGCGAGATCGCCCGCTTCGGCTCGCGCATCGCCGGCCTCGTCTACAGCGGCCGCGTCCTGCGCTTCTTCGGCGAGAGCCTGCGCCAGGCCGGCATCCTGATCCTCGGCTCGGCCCTGATCATCTGGGGCCTCGTCTTCATCCTCGGCCTGCAGTGCGGGATCGAGGGCGCCTACCTGCTGCGCGCCCAGGGCGCCCCCGCCTACGCCGGCGTCTTCTCCGCCTGGTGCGATCTGCGCGAGATCATGCCCTACGCCTTCGGCTACATGCTGGCGGCAAAGGTGGGGACCGGGATCGTGGCCGAGCTCGGCGCGATGCGGATCTCCGACGAGATCGACGCGCTCGAGGTGATGGGTGTGCCCCCGGTCACCTTCCTCGCCGCGACCCGCCTGCTCGCCGCCTGGATCGCCTTCCCCTTCATGTACCTGGTCGGGATCGGGGTCATGTACTTCGCCAGCTACCTGGCCGTCGTCCAGCAGATCGGCGACGTCTCCTCCGGCGGCTACCTGCTGATCTTCTGGATGTTCCAGAACCCACCGGACCTGATCTTCAGCCTGGTCAAGGGCATGTTCATGGCGACTGCCATAGTCATGGTCGGCTGCTATTACGGCTACACGGCGTCGGGAGGCCCGGTCGGGGTTGGCACCGCCACCGCGAAGTCGATGGTCCTCAACATCGTCCTGGTCCACATCATCGGGATGCTGGGCACCCTGGTCTTCTGGGGAGCGAACCCGCGGGCGCCGATAGGAGGCTGACTTAAGCTATGGCCATGGAAGAGCAGCAGGGCACGACACGGCCCGAGGAGCAGGAGCACGCGGGCCCGTACGTCAGCGAGGACGGGCTGACGATGGGCAAGGACTTCGTCATCCCCGGCGTCGACCCGGCCGAGTCCGATCCCTACCGCTTCCACACCGGCCGCAAGCGCGACCACGGCGGCGAGGACGCGATCGAGATCATCGACCTGGTCAAGCAGTTCGGCCGCGCCCGCATCCTCAACGGCCTCAACCTCGGCCTGCCCGAGGACCAGGTCTCGATGGTGCTCGGCCCCTCCGGCACCGGCAAGAGCGTGCTGATCAAGCACATCGTCGGCCTGCTCTATCCCGATTCCGGCGACGTGCTCGTGCACGGCGAATCGATCCCGAACATGACCGACGACGAACTCTTCGAGGTGCGGAAGAAGTTCGGCCTGCTCTTCCAGGACGGCGCCCTCTTCGGCTCGATGAACATCTACGACAACACCGCCTTCCCGCTGCGCCAGCACACCGACAAGAGCGAGGAGGAGATCGGCGAGATCTGCAACCGCCGGCTCAAGGAGGTCGGGCTGAGCGAGGCGATCTACAAGATGCCGAACGAGCTCTCCGGCGGGATGCGCAAGCGCGCCGGCTTCGCCCGGGCGCTGGTCCTCGAACCGGCGATCGTGATGTTCGACGAGCCCGACTCGGGCCTCGACCCGGTCCGCACGGCGCTGCTCTGCGAGCTGGTCCGCGAGGTCCATGAGGAGAACGGCGGCTGCTATCTGGTGATCAGCCACGACCTCAACACGGCGCGGCGGATCTCCGACTTCATCGCCGTGCTCTGGAACGGCAAGATCGTCGAGTCGGGGCCGAAGGAGGAGCTGTTCGACTCCGAAAACCGCTTCGTCAACCAGTTCCTGAATGCGGACGTGACCGGCCCGCTTTCGATGGATTGAGCGGGATCGCGGCGTGGGCCGTCCGCCACGCGCGCGTGGTGCTGACCGTAGCGGCAATCCTCGCCGTTGGAGCTGGCGTGGGCGCCACTCAGCTTCATACCGATGCGGGGACCGGCACCCTCGTTGACACGAATACGGAGAGCTATCGGGCTACGGAACGTGTCCGGCAGGTGTTTGGCGAAGAACCGGTTGTCGTCGTCGCGCAGGGGGACCTGCAGGAGCTGATCCTCACCTCGAACCTGGAGCGGCTGCTGCGGCTCGAGGGGTGCCTCTCCGGCAAGGTGCCGAAGGGGGCGAAGCCGATCCCCGGGCCCTGTACGGAGCTGGCCGAAATGCACCCCGTGCAGTTCCTCGCCGGGCCGGCGACCTTCCTCAACGAGGCGGTGATCCAGATCGACGAACAGCTGGAACGGCTGGCGGCGACGGTGCCGCCCGACCAGCTGCGTGAATTTCTCCTCCAGGTCGCCGCCCGCTACGGAATCACCAGCGCTCCCAGCCTCGGCAACCCCGACTTCCTTGCCGCGATCGTCTTCGACCTGCGCCGCTCGCGCGGGACGCCGAAGTCCAAGCTCGCCTATCTGTTCCCGAACAACCACACGACCCAGATCGTCCTGCGGCTGCGCCCGGACCTCAGCGACGCCGAACGCAGCCGCGCCCTGGGCTTGATCCGCGAAGCGGTCTACGAAACGACCCCGCGCCAGGCCTGCGCCTACAAGGGCAAACCCGAGGCCTGCTTCGCCCTGCACCGCGGCACCTACACGATCTCCGGCGCCCCGATCGTGATCGAGGGCCTGGCGGGCGCCCTCAAGAGCGCCCTGCTGATTCTCTTCGGTGTCGCGATCGCGGTCATGGCCGCGACCCTGCTCTTGGTCTTCCGCTCGCGCTTGCGCCTGCTGCCTCTCGCCATCGCTCTAGCGGCGGCGGCTCTCACATTCGGCCTGCTCAGCCTCTTCGGCGGCTCGCTGACGATCGCATCGATCGCGACGATGCCGATCCTGATCGGCCTTGTGGTCGACTACGCGATCCAGCTCCAGGCTCGCTACGACGAAGCCATCGCAGACTGCGCTGGCGCGCTTGACGCGGCCCGCCAGGCTGCAACCCGCAGCGGCCCAACGATCGCGATTGCGTGCCTCGCCACCGCCGCAGGCTTTCTGGCTCTACAACTCTCGCCTGTACCGATGGTGCGCAGTTTTGGTTTGCTGCTGATCGCCGGAATCACCCTCGGCATCGCACTCTCTCTCACGGCCGGTTTCGCAGCGTTGAGCCTGCGACGCCCGGCGAACGGAGGGGGTGCCCCGGAAGCGCGCGGCGTCCTCTTTTTCGCACAGATCACTCAGCGAGCAAAGTTGCGCGCAAGGCGAAAAACCCAGCAAGCGGAGGGGCATCCCCTCCGTTCGCCCGAGCAACCCCGACGAGGACGCCTTCTCGCCATCGCCCTAATCCACCCAAAGCGCGTTCTCGGCATAGGTGCCGTGATGGCCTTGTTCGGCTGGGGACTGGGAACCCAAATCGGGACTGTGACCGACATTCGAGATCTGGCCCCAGGGGGATTGCGAGAGGTGCGCGACCTGAATGCGGTCCAGGATGCGACTGGCGTCTCCGGGCAGCTGCAGGTGGCGGTCGAAGCCCCCGATCTCTCCGATCCCGCGACGATCCGTTGGATGGCGAACTTCAAGCAGCGGGTGCTGCAGGAAAACGGATTCTCTGGTGCTCAGCCCAGCTGTCTCAAGGCTGAAGTCTGTCCCGGTCCGGCGCTATCCGATTTCCTCGTCAGCAGCAAGAGCAAGGAACGACTGAAGCGAGATGACATCCGTGCGACGCTGCGCGAAATGCCCGCCTACGACCTCGAACAGCTGGCGCCCGTTGACCCGACGACGGGGCTGCCGGGCCATCTGGCGCTTCTGAGCTTCGGCATCCGGGCGCAATCGCTGGAGGACCAGCAGGCACTTATTGAAAGGGTGCGGCAGGAGGTAGGTGAGTCGGGTACGCCCGATGGACCACCAGCCGGGGTAAAGGTGCGGTTCGCCGGGCTGCCGGTCATTGCGGCTGCGGCGGCAGCCGATCTTTCCGGCAGCCGTTACTGGTTGACGCTTGCCGGCCTGGGCGCCGTAGCGCTGGTCCTGCTCCTTGCCTATCGCTCGTGGCGACGCTCGCTGGTGCCGCTGATCCCGGTGGTCCTGGCGACCGGCTGGTCCGCCCTGGTGCTGTGGCTGAGCCAGATCCCGCTAAACCCGATGTCCGCTGCATTGGGGGCGCTGACGATTGCGATTGCTACCGAGTTCAGCGTCATCCTCTCCGCCCGCTTTCATGAGGAGCGGGGTGGTGGGCTCGGTGTAGCCGATGCGCTGCGTGCTGCCTACAGCCGCACCGGCCCGGCGGTGCTTGCGTCAGCGATAACCGTGATCGCCGGCTTTGCGGTATTGATCGCCAGCGACGTGCCGATGCTGCGCGATTTTGGCTTTGTCACCGTGATCGATCTTGCTGTTGCTCTGCTCGGAGTGATGCTTGCGCTGCCGGCGGCGCTGGTCTGGACGGAGCGATGATCAGGGATCGCTACTCGCTGATCGTCGGCCTGATCTTTGCTGCGGTGATCGTCATCTCCGTGCTCCATACGCTCGGGAACAAGGACGAAGGCACGCTTGGACTCGACAAAGTCGCGCGTCGCTGGCCGCTGCCCGAGTTCGCCGTGCCGCGTGCTGCCGGGCCGCTTGAAGGCGACGCCAACGTCGCCCAGGACGACTGCGAAACTTCCCAGACCCCGTGCCCGTCGGACGCCAGCCGCGCCCCCGCCTGCCGGATCCGCACGCCCGGCGCGATTCGGGTCTGCGACCTCTTCTCGCGACCGCTGGTGCTGTCCTTCTGGTTCGCCCACGGCGGCAACTGCAGCGAACAGCAGGATGTGGTCAGCCGGGTCTACGCGCGGTACCGTGGACGGGTGAGCTTCCTCTCCCTGGACGTTCGCGACGATCGCGACACGGTGCGCGAACTGGTCCGCCGCAACGGCTGGAGGATGCCGGTCGGCTATGACCGCGACGGCGCCGTCGCCGGCCTCTACCGGGTCGGCGGTTGCCCCACCTTCGCCTACGCCTATCCGGGCGGCACGCTCGAGGACGCCAGCATCGGCGAGCTGACCGCGCCGCAGCTCGAAGCTCACGTCGAGCGGCTGCTGCGCGCGACCCGGGCCGCGGAGGCCGGCTGAGATGGCGGGTGCGGAAGCGCGCGAGCCGGGGCTGGGCGCCGAGCCGAGGCCCGTGCAGGGTTGGGTGGCGCCCCACATCGCCACCGAGTTCCCCGGCCTTGGCATCGCCTGGATCGAGGTCGACGCACCCCGGGCGCGCAGCCCCGAGCCGGTCCTGCGCCGCCTCCGCGACCTCTCCGACCGCTTCTACGGCTCGCACGCGATCCACATGCGCGAGCGGCCGATCCCCTGGGCCTACCGCGTCTTCTTCCGCCAGATCGGCCTCGACCCCGATCGCACCCGCACCCCGGTCGAGCAGCTCGCCCTCGACCGCCTCCACGACGGCGCCTTCACCGCGCGCGGCATGCCCGCCGACGCGCTCACCATCGCCACGGTCGAGACCGGCGTCGCCCTGCGCGCATTCGATGCCGACCGGATCGAGGGCGAGCTCTGCATCCGCGACTCGGCCCCCGGCGAGTCGCTGCCGGGAAGGTCCGGCGGCCTGGCCCAGGGGACGCTGACGATCGCCGACCAGCGCGGCCCGCTCGAGCTCCTCTTCGGCGGCGGCGCGCCCGGCGAGGCCGTGGAGCCGGTGCTGGGTCGCGTCGCGATCGCCGCCGTCCAGGTCAAGGGCGTGCCCCAGGCCGCAGTCGACGAGGCCCTCTGGATCGCCGCCGCCGCGGCAGCCGCCTGAGCCGCGCCGGCCTTAACCAGTTTCTCGTTTTCAGTGGTGGGTCGGTGATCTACACTCGATTCGAGCCAATGCAGGATCTGCTCGAACGAGACAAGCTCACGACGCTTGGGGTGGGAGGCGACGAGACCCTCGCCCGCGCTGAGCTGCGGCGCCAGATCGGCCGGCTCGAGCACCAACTCGCCTGTCTCGCCGCCGAGGCGTTCCCCCGGATCGAGATCGACACCTCGGTCCCCGGCCACTTCCACGAGCCGCGAATAGCCGGGCTCGACGAGCTGGAGCAGGTGCGCGACGCGCTTGCCGACCGGATCGCCGACGCCCGCGTCGCCCTGGTCGAGAGGGACGAGCTCGAGACAGGCAACCGCGAGCTGCTCAGGGACATGCTCGCCGCCCCCGCCGAGCACAGGTGGCTGCGGATCTCGAGCGCCGACATCGGCGAGTCGGGCTGCGGGCACTGGCACTCGCTGCCTCGGCTCGGGCCGCTGGGGATGCTGATGGGCTGGTGGCGGGTCAAGGTCTCGTCCGGATGTCCGTTATCCGGACGGCTTGCGGCCGTTGAGCGACAGACCGGGGACAGAGGAGCGCCCGCCGGCGCCCTGGGGCAACTTCCCGCTCGCCGAGCTGACCGTGCTCGCCGGCATCGTGATGCTGGTCGTCGGGGTGGCTGGCAGCAACCCGACGGCGCTGGGTGTCGGCGTCGTCCTGGCCGGCCTCGGCGGGCTCGAGGTGGCCGCCCGCGAGCACCTCGCCGGCTACCGCTCGCACACGACGCTGCTCGCCGGCACCGTCTTCGTCCTCGTCGTCGGTGGCCTCTACTACCTCGCCGGCCTGGTCCTGGCGGTCTGCCTGGGTGTGGGGGCGGCCGCTTTCGCGGCCGCCTTCTATTTCCTGCGCCGAGCCTTCCGGAAGGCGTCCGGCGGACTGTCCTTCAAGGTCGGTCGGCTGGGCTGAGCGTTAGACGAGGACGGCTGCCCGCTCGCCCGTCTCGTTGCTCGCCAGCTCGGTCGAAAGCAGGGCGCGCTGGCGTGAGGTGAGGGTGCCGAGGCGCTTGTTCTCGTTCAGGGCGAGGCCGAGCAGGAACTTGCGGGCGCGGGTGCGTCCCCAGCGCCGCTGGCTGGTCAACAGCTCGGCCAGGGTCATGCTCTCGGTCTCCCAGGGGCAGTCCCGGACCACCTCGGCGGCCTCGAGATCACCCCGCGCGATCGAGCGCTTCAGCTCTGCCCGTGCGAGCCGCACGCGATTGGCGCGGGCGAGCGCCTGCATGTGCTGCGGGGCCTGCATGGCGGAAACGGTCGTCTGAGCAGGGGCGATCGAAGCTGCGTCCACTGGGACTCCTCCCTTTGGGGTTGGCGAACTGGAATGGCTCTGCGCACCGTGGCCTGAGCGATGGACGCTCGGTCTGGCTGAGTTGAGTGCTCCACCCTTCGCTTCCCTGCCCCGGGATGCGATCGGCGCGCAGCCAAGCTATGCGCTGGGGGCGGCGAGCGTCAACCCGAAGTCACCCCGGCGATGGTGGCGCGGTCGCTAAGAGCATGTTTTTCGGATCGATCCGCGCCTTGTCGCGTTCCGGACAAGGGCGAAACTACCCCGAGCGGGGTAGTTCGGGAAAGTCGCCGATCACCCGAGCGATCGTCCCCAGCGCGCCGTCGAGGTGCTCGCGCTCGTGGGTCGCCATCAGGCTGGTGCGGAGCAGGGCGCCGCCGGGGGGGACGGCCGGGTGGATCGCGACGTTGGTGTAGAGGCCGGCGTCGAAGAGCGCCTTCCAGAGCAGCACTGCCTGCCAGTCGTCGCCGACGACGACCGGGACCACCGGCGTCGTCGCCACCGTGCCGTCGGGGAGTGTCCCTGGCTCGACCACCTTCAGGCCGAGGTGGCGCAGCCCCTCGCGCAGGTAGGAGGCGTTGTCGAGCAGCTTCTCGAAGAGGGCGGGCCCCTCCTCGCGGATCACCCGCAACGCGCCCAGCGTCGCTCCGACCGCGGCCGGCACCGCGGAGGCGCTGAACATGAACGAGCGGGCGGAGATCTTCAGGTACTCGATCACGTCGCCGGGGCCGGCGATGAAGCCGCCGCAGGACGCGAGGCTCTTCGAGAACGTCCCCATCCGCAGGTCGACTTCGCCCTCAAGCCCGAAGAGCTCGCAGGCGCCGGCGCCGCGGGCGCCGAGCACCCCGACCCCGTGCGCCTCGTCGACCAGGAGCCGTGCCCCGTGGGCCTTGCAGAGCTCGACGATTCGCGGCAGGTCGCAGACGTCGCCCTCCATCGAGAAGACGCCGTCGACCACGACGAGGACGCCGCCGTCGTCTTCCCCCGCCCGCTGCAGCATCTTCTCCAGCTTGTCCATGCGGTTGTGGCGAAAGGGCCGTAGCCTGGCGCCCGAGAGCCGGCAGCCGTCGAGGATCGAGGCATGGTCCCCGGAATCGCAGATCACCGTGTCGCCCGGCTCGAGGATCGAGCCGAGACAGCCGACGTTCGCCTGGTAGCCGGTGGTGAAGACCAGGGCGTCCTCGGTCTGCATCCACTCGGCGATCTCACGCTCCAGCTGGACGTGAAGCGGCGTCGTCCCATTCATGAAGCGCGAGCCGGTCAGCGCCGTGCCGTAGGTCTCCAGTGCCTCCCGGGCCGCCTGCTTGACCCGAGGATCGCCGGTCAGCCCGAGGTAGTTGTTGGAGCCGAGCATGATGACCTCGCGACCCTCCATCTCCATCACGGGGCCTGCCTCGGACTCGATCAGGCGGAAATAGGGGAGGAGGTCGTGCTCCTTGGCCGTTTCCAGCTGCTCGAGGCGGTCGTGGCTGCGCGCCTTCTCGAAGAGGTCGACGGGGGCCTTGGCGGTTTCGTTCATGCGGGAAGTGTAGGTTCCGGGCTCCGTGGCAAGCGTGACTGTCCAGCCGGTTCGCACGAAAGGCGACCTGAAGCTCTTCGTCAACGTGCCCTTCGGGCTGCACCGCGACCAGCCGCAGTGGGTACCCCCCCTGAAGCTTGAGCGCCGGCTGTTCCTGAGCCGTCGCATGAATGCTTTCTTCAGCCACGGCGAAGCCGAGTACTTCCTGGCCCGCCGTGAGGGCCGCGTGGTGGGCAGGATCAGCGCTCAGGTTAACCATGCCTTCAACGACTATCAGCAGAAGAACTGGGGCTGGTTCGGATTCCTGGAGTTCGAGCGGGACCCCGAGGTGTTGCAGGCGCTGTTGGACGCCGCCGCTGTCTGGCTTCTCGAGCGAGGCAAGGAGCGAATGGTCGGCCCGGCGAGCTTCGCCATGAACGACGAGAGTGGGGTCTTGATCGAGGGCTTTGACCTCCGCCCGATGATCTTGCAGCCGTGGAATCCGCCCTACTACCAGCAGCTGATCGAGCAGAGTGGGATGGTCAAGGCGATGGACCTGCTGATGTGGAACCTGGAGGTCTCAGATCGCAACAAGGTGCTGCCGGTGATTTTCGAGCTGGCGGAGAAGGTGGAGAGCGAGCACGGGATACGCGTTCGGCCGATGCGCCGCTGGCAGCTACGCAAAGACATGGATGCCTTCGCCGAGGTCTACAACGCGGCTTGGTCGAAGAACTGGGACTTCGTGCCTTATTCGAAGAAGGACCTGGACGCCTACGCCCAAGAGCTGCAGCTCGCCTTCGACAAGAACTGGTTCATGATCGCTGAGCGGAAAGACACCGGCGAGGTCGTCGGCATGGCGATCACCGTACCGGACGTCAACCAGGTGCTGATCCGTATGAAGGGACGGTTGCTGCCGTTGGGATGGTGGCACTTCCTGAACAAGGGCAGGACTATCGACCGCGTTCGGGTCGGCTTCCTCGGAGTCAAGCCCGAGTATCAGCACACGGGGGTGGCCGCGAAGCTGTACGTCGAGCATTTCAATGCGGCGGAGAGGCGGCCCCAGAAAGGCGGCGAGATGGGCTGGATCCTCGAGACCAACGACCCGATGAACCGGGCAATGGAAGGCATGGGCGGCAAGGTCGTCAAGAAGTACCGGATCTTCGAGAAGGTGCTTGGCACTCGAGGTCCTTGATTTGCGGAAGGTGCGGCTTATCCTCTGTGGCCCACCGAGGGCATCGCTACAGTCGGCTGGGTGAGCGGCATGGAGCTAGAGGTGGCCCCGGTTCGAGTTCTGCCTCGCCAAGAGCCAGGCGGGCTTGCGATTCGCAGCGAGGCGAAGACCGCGGTCATAGCCGCCGCGGGGGGAGTGCTCGCGGGAGCGGCGACGGTGGCGGCTGTCAGGGCCGTCGGCGCCGTTGCCGGGCGTAAGAAGTCCTCGGGGCGCCTCCTGCGCCGTGAGCGGCCCCAGAGCGTCGTCGCCAGCCGCTCCTTTCTCGTCGACGTCCACCTGCTCGGACGGTGAACCTCGAGGTCGAGGTGGCCCCGCCCTCGCCTTACCGGCTGCCAATGCATGGCAGCGAGGACGGGGTGCTGCGGGTCGAGGGCGGCGTGGCGACGCGGCTGCTGCACGTCGACGGCTGCCCGGTGCTGACCCGGGTCTGGGAGCCGGGGAAGGGGAGGGTGGCCTTCAGGGCCGAGCCGCTGGACCCCGAGGCGATTGCCGTGCCCGGCTCCGTAGCGGGCGCTACCGCCCGCGAGGCCGGAGCGCCGGAGCTGGAGCTGGCGCTTGAGCGGATGCGCTTCGCGCTCGGCGTCGACGACGACCTCGGCGAGTTCTACCGCCGCTTCCGCCGCGACCCGCTGCTCGGGCCGCTGCTGCGCCGCCGTCCCCACCTGCGACCCCGCCGCCGCCCCTGGCCCTGGGAGGCGCTCGCCTGGGCGGTGGTCAAGCAGCTGATCGAGAGCGGTCGCGCCGCCCGCATCCAGCGCCGCATGGTCGGCCGCTGGGGCCCGCGTCTAGGCGAGGCCCGCGACGGCTTGCGCGACGTGCCGGCTCCGGGCCTGATCGCGGGCCGGGCGCCGGTCGAACTGGAGTCGATGGGGCTGGCGCTGAAGCGAGCCCTGGCCCTGCGCGCGATCGCCGCCGACGTCGCCGCCGGCCGCTGCGACCCCGCCGAGGCCGCCGCCGATCGCCGCCTGCTCTCGGTGCGCGAGATCGGCCCCTGGACCGTGCAGTGCCTCGGCCTCTTCGGCCGCGGCGATCCCGACTCGCTACCTGCCGGCGACCTGATGTACCTGAAGCTGGTCGGCCGTTTCGGCCGCCTCGGCCGCCGCGCCACGGTCGACGAGGTGGAGGAGTTCTACGCGCCGTACGCCCCCTTTCGCGGCCTCGCGGCAGCCTGGACGGCCGGCATCTGAAGCGGCCCTCTCGGGACGCACGGCTCGCGCCCGGTTCAAGCGTGGCCTCGATCCGTCGATAAGGCCACATGGAGCCGACCGGGGGCGGCAGCTGGCCCGCAAAGAGAGTCAACGAGTTCCTCGACCAGATCTCGGCGGGCGGAGAGGACTACCGCCGCCTGGTCGAGCGCCTGCCGGCGATCGTCTACGCCTCCGAGCTCGGCGAGAACGGCCGCTGGCGCTACGTCAGCCCCCAGGTCGAGGAGATCCTCGGCTACACCCCCGAGGAGTGGATGGCCGACCCGGAGCTGTGGGCGAAGCTGCTGCACCCCGAGGACCGCGAGCGGGCGCTCTCGCAGGAGACTCGCAAGACGATCGGCAACCGCAACCCGCCGCCGGTCGACTACCGGATGATCACCCGCGACGGGCGCACCGTCTGGATCCTCGACGAGGCGGTGCTCGAGCCCGACGAATTGGGCACCCCCATATGGCACGGGGTCCTCTACGACATCACCGAGCGCAAGAGCGCCGAGCAGGAGCTGCAGCGCGCCGCCGCTCAGCAGGCCACGGTGGCGCGCCTCGGCGGTTGGGCGCTGAAGGACGGCGATCCCGACCTGCTGATGAGCGAGGCGGTCTCGCTGATGACCGAGATCGAGGGGGTGGGAGCGGCCTGCATCTGGGAGATCGGCCGCGACGGCCGCCGCCTCGGCCTGCGCGCCGGCCTCGAGGATCGCGTCGTCGGCTCCGAGCGCGCCTCGGCCGCGCGCGATTCCCACGCCGGCGCCGCGCTCGACTCGCGCCTGCACGTGATCGTCGACGACTGGGACGCCGAGCGGCGCTTCTCGATGCCGCCGGCGCTGCGGGTGATGGGCGTGCGCAGCAGCCTCGCGGTGCTGATCGACGGCAAGCAGCAGCCCTTCGGCGTGCTCGACATCCACTCGACCGAGCCCAACCGCTTCACCCCGCAGGACGTGCACTTCGTCCAGGCCTCGGCAAACGTGCTCGCCGACGCGATCGAGCGCCACGCCTCCGATCAGGCCTTGCGCCACCGCGTCCTCCACGACCCGCTCACCGGCCTGCCCAACCGGCTCAGCTTCGTCGACTCGCTCAGCGACGCGCTCAGGCGCAGCACCGTCTCCGGCTCGCCGGTCGGGATCCTCTTCCTCGACCTCGACAACTTCAAGCTGATCAACGACAGCATGGGCCACCACGCCGGCGACGAGCTGCTGCGCGTGGTCGCTCCCCGCCTGCGCGGCCACCTGCGGCCGGGAGACATCGTCGCCCGCTTCGGCGGCGACGAGTTCGGCATCCTGGTCGATCGCCTCGCCGACGAGGACGAGGCGGTGGCGATCGCCGACCGCATCGCCGCGGCCTTCGCCGAGCCCTACGCGATGGGCGGCGTCGAGCACTTCGTCAGCGCCAGCGTCGGCATCGCCGTGGCGCGGCCGTCGACCCGCGAACCGGTCGAGGCCGACCTGCTGATCCGCGACGCCGACGCCGCCATGTACCGGGCCAAGGAACGCGGCCGCGCCCGCTGCGAGCTCTTCGACGCCGAGATGCGAGCGCGGGCGCTGCGCCGGCTCGAGCTCGAGCGCGAGCTGCGCAAGGCGCTCGAGCGCGACGAGCTGGAGCTCCACTACCAGCCGCTGATCGCCCTGCGCAGCGGCGAGATCACCGGCCTCGAGGCGCTGGTGCGCTGGCGTCACCCCGAGCGCGGCCTGCTCGACCCGGGCGATTTCGTCCCCGTCGCCGAGGACAGCGGCTTGATCGAGCCGATCGGGCGCTGGGTGCAGGAGAGCGCCTGTCGCCAGATCCTCGAGTGGCACGAGCTGCGTCCCGACCAGCGCCCCTTCGACGTCTCGGTCAACCTCTCGGCGCGGCAGGTGACGCACCGCGAGTTCGCCGCCTCGATCGGCGAGATCCTCGCCGGCACCGGCCTCGATCCCGTCCACCTGCGGCTGGAGATCACCGAGACCGTCCTGGTCGAGGAGTCGGCGACCGCGATCGACACCCTGGAGGCGCTCAGCAAGCTCGGCGTCGGCCTCGTCCTCGACGACTTCGGCACCGGCTACTCCTCGCTCGCCTACCTCAACCGCTTCCCCTTCGACGGGCTGAAGATCGACCGCTCCTTCGTCGACGCGCTCGGGGTCGAACAGGAGCGGACCGCGATCGTCGAGGCGATCATCGGCATGGCCCGCGCCCTCTCGCTCGACGTGATCGCGGAGGGGGTCGAGAACGAGGCGCAGCTATCCGAGCTGAGCCGGCTCGGCTGCGACTTCGCCCAGGGGCACCTCTTCTCGCGGGCGCTGCCGGCGGAGAAGATCTCCGCCCTGCTCGGCGAAGGGGCGCCGCTCTATTCGGGGATCTCGCCCGGCAGGTAGGTATCGCTGAGCACGCTGCTCGGTGGCGGCAGCGCCGAGATCAGCCCGTTGTCGCGCATCCAGCCGATGAATTCGCTCCACAGCGCCGGGTCCATATAGCCGTAGGGACGCTTGCCCCTCGGTGGGTCGAGCAGCGGCAGCGTCGCCGCGACCTCGGCCTTGGTCAGCTTCGGGTCGAGGTCGGGGTTGGCTTCCAGCAGCGCTTTGGTGGCCGCCTTGGGGTCGTGCACGGCCGCCGCGGTGCCGCGCGCCAGCGCCGCGACGAAGAGGCGGATCGCCTGCGGGTCTTCTTCGAGCCGCTTGCCCTGGGCGGCCAGGACCAGCTCGTCGTAGCTGGGCACGCCGAGCCTGTCGACCGGGGTGACGACCGGATTCAGCCCCCGCGAGCGCAGGTCGACCCCCTCGACGTTGAGGAAGCCGCCCAGCATCGCCTCGGCGCTGCCGCCGACGATCGTCGGCAGCAGGCCGAAGCCGACGTTGACCGCCTTGACGTCGGAGGGGGAGAGGTGGGCGCGGGCGAGGATCGTCTTCAGGTAGGCGTCCTGGTAGGGGATGCCCGCCGTCGCGATCGTCTTGCCGGCGAGGCCGCCGACCCCCTTGATGCCCGATTTCCTCAGCCAGATCATCGAGGTCAGCGGCCGGTTGACGAGGGCGGCGACGGCCTTCACGTCGAGGCCCTGTTCCCTTGCCAGCAGCACCTCGGGCTCGTATGAGATCGCCAGGTCGGTGCGGCCGGCGGCGAGCAGCTTGATCGGCGCCGCCGGGTCCGACGGCGTGTGGATCTGGACGTCGAGCCCGGCGTCTTCGAAGTAGCCGAGCTTCTGCGCCATGTAGATCCCGGCGTGGTCGGGATTGGGGTAGAAGTCCAGCGTCAGGCTGAGCGGCTGCCTTTCGCCGGTTACGTCCTCGCTCTTCTCGCCGCAGGCGGCGAGGCCGAGCGCCAGGGCGATCAGTGCCACGGCAAGGGCGATGACCGCGATGGGGGAGCGCTTCATCCCCTGCTTTCTACCGCCAAGTGACGACGCGACGCTCTGCGAGGGCGAGAAGGGCGAAGAGCGCCAGCGCCATCGCCGCGACCAGCGCCACCTCGGCGAAGAGGCGCGCGATCTCGAACTGGCCGCTGTCTTCGTGGATCAGGACCCCGAGCCCGCTTTCGGCCCCGGCCCACTCGCCGAAGACGGCGGCGATGCCGGTGACACCGGCGGCGATCTTGGCGCCGCTGAAGACGAAGGGCAGCGCGGTCGGCGCCTCCAGGCGCCAGAGGATCTGCATTCGCGAGGCGTCGAGCGTCCGCATCGTCTTGGTCGCTTCGGGGTCGACCGAGCGCAGGCCGTCGAGCGTGTTGACGGCGATCGGGAAGAAGCAGACGAGCGCCACGATCCACAGCTTCGGGCCCATGCCGTAGCCGAACCAGACGACCAGGATCGGCGCGATGACCAGGATCGGGATCGCCTGAGAGGCGACGATCGGCGGGTACAGGGCGCGGTGCAGCGTCGCCGAGAAATGCATGGCGACGGCGAAGCCGAGGCCGGCGACGAGGGCGCAGCCGAATCCCAGCAGCATCTCCTCGAGCGTCACCCAGGAATTTTCGGCCAGAAGCGACCGGTTCTGCCAGAGCGCTTCGCCGATTTCTGCCGGGGAGGGGACGAGGAAGCTCTGCAGGTTGAGAGCGTCCTCGAGCAGGCCGGAGCTCGCCGCGATCTGCCAGAGCCCGACCAGCCCGAGCAGCAGCAGGGCGGGGGGAAGCCAGCGCTTCCAGGCGCTCATCTTGCGCCTCGCCGCAGCGCCCGCAGCGCCCGCTCGCGCGTCTTCACGAACTCGGGGTCCGTGACCGCGGCGTCGCGATCCGCCGCGCGCGGCGCCGGAGAGAGCAGCTCCTCGACGACCCGCGCCGGCCGTGCCGAGAGGACCGCAACTCGGTCGGAGAGGTAGAGGGCCTCCTCGACGTCGTGGGTGACGAGGACGACCGTGCGCGGGTGCGAGGCCAGCGCCTCGGCCAGCCACTCCTGCATCTCGGCGCGGGTGATCGCATCGAGCGAGGCGAAGGGCTCGTCCAGCGCCAGCAGCGGCTTGTCGGCGATCAGCGTGCGCAGGAAGGCGACCCGCTGCCGCATCCCGCCGGAGAGCTCGGCGGGCGCCGTGCCCTCGAAGCCGGCGAGCCCGAAGCGCTCGAAATAGCGGCCCGCCTCCCGCCGCGCCCGCGCCCGGCGGGCGCCGCGGTTGCGCAGCGCCAGCGCCGCGTTGTCGAGCGCCGAGAGCCAGGGCAGCAGCATGTCGCGCTGGGGCATGAAGGCGCAGCGGCAGAGGCGGCCGGGGCCGTCGACGGCGCCGCCCACCTCGATCTCGCCGCGTCCCGGCTCCTGAAGCCCGGCGATCAGCTCGAGCAGGGTCGACTTGCCGCAGCCGGACGGCCCGACCAGGCCGAGCACGCCGCCGGCGGGAAGCTCGAGGTCGAGGCGCTCGATCGTCTTCAGATCGCCGTAGGCGTGGCCGAGATCGCGAATCGCGAGCGAGGCTCCGGGATCGCCGGCGGGGGCAGGCGAAATGCCCGCGGCGGCGAATTCCCTTGCTTCCGCTGTCGGCATCTTGGTATCCTGGCGCACTCGCGCTCCTGACCAAAGAGGTCAGGAAAGTCGATAACTACCTGGCGCGGAGCTCATATGGACCCGGCAATCATCGTCTTCGGACTTGGAATCGGCGTACTCGTCGGCATGACCGGCATGGGCGGTGGATCGCTGATGACGCCGCTGCTGATCCTGATCTTCGGCATCCAGCCGACCACCGCGATCGGCACCGACATCTTCTATTCGGCGGTGACCAAGACCGTCGGCGGCTGGCGCCACTTCCGGATGAAGACGGTGAACATGGAGCTGGTCAAGTGGCTCTCGCTCGGCAGCGTCCCCGCCGCCGTGCTCGGCGTCGCGATCGTCTCGGTGGTGCAGGCGCACATCGGCGAAGAACGGCTCGACTCGCTCGTCTACGCGGTGCTCGGCGGCACCCTGCTGGTGGTCGGGGTGATCACCCTGACCCGGGCGCTGATCCTGCGCAACCTGGTCGACGAGCGCGACCGCTTCGACGTCGAGCGCCGCCACAAGGTCGCTGCTGTCGTGATTGGCGCCACCACCGGCTTCGTGATCGGGATCACCTCGGCCGGCTCGGGCACGGTGATCGCGATCCTGCTGATCGCCGTCTACCGGCTGGCGCCGAAGCGGGTCGTCGGCACCGACGTCTTCCACGCCGCGATCCTGCTCTGGGCCGCCGGGATCGCGCACTGGATCGGCGGCAACGTCGACTTCACCCTCGCCGCCAACATCCTGATCGGCTCTATCCCCGGCGTCGTGATCGGCGCCGCGCTCTCCGACCGCGCCCCACAAGGCTTTATCCGCACCGCCCTCGGCATAGTCCTGGTCGGCTCCGGCATCGTCACGATCCAGAAGGGCGACCCGAACGTCTGGCCGATAGCGGCCCTCGTAGCTGCGATAGGCCTCGGTGCCATCCTCGCCGCTCCACGTGTGTTGCACAAGCGCCGCCAGCGCGAAGCGGCGAAGTTGGCGCTAAAGACAGCAAGCTGAGCCGGCTGGCGCGCGGGTCCTGCGAGAGTCGGACTGATTAACTGCCCATATGCGCGTATCCGCAAAGGCTGACTACGCCGTTCGGGCGGCAGCCGAGCTAGCAGCAGCGGATGAGGGACCCGTGAAGGGGGAGAAGCTGGCGGATGCCCAGGACATCCCCCTGCAGTTCCTAGAGCACATTCTCCTGGAGTTGAAGCACGCCGGCATCGTCCGCGCCCGCCGCGGCGCCAAGGGCGGCTACTGGCTTGCCCGGCCGGCCGACGAGGTGACGATCGCCGACGTCGTCCGCGCCGTCGAGGGCCCGATCGCCCACGTCCAGTCGGCCCCGCCGGAGTCGATCGAGTACCGCGGCAACGCCGAGCACCTGCAGGAGGTCTGGATCGCCGTCCGCGCCAGCCTCCGCACCGTGCTCGAGCACGTAACCCTCGCCGACCTGGTGGCAGGCCAGCTCCCCAGCGAGGTGGAGGCCCTGGCCGCCTCCCCAGACGCCTGGGTCGCCCGCTAACCCGCCGCCGACGGGCCGAAATCCTCGGGTATCCCGAGGATTTCGGCCCGTCGGCGGATTTAGTTCAGGCGCCGAGCCGAAAGGGTGGGTAATTGTCGGTGAACAGCACGAGGGCGTAGCCGGCAGCGCGGTTGTTCCAGCGGATCGTGCCTTCGACGAAGTCGAAGATGCCACGCGGTAGTGGCCGGTGAAGACCCAGCGGAAGCGTCAGTCTGCTGCTGGGACGCCGCCTGCGACGACGTTGACGAAGTTCTCCAGGTGGCGGGTCGTCCAGCACTCGAAGGCGCCGTCGCAGTAGCGCTCGTAGGCGGCCATCACCGAGTCGCCGTAGTTCCAGTAGAGCTTCGGCTCGGGGTTGAGCCAGAAGAGGCGGCCGGCCCGTTCCGACACCTGGGCGAAGACCTCGGCGTGGGGCTCGCGGCCGTTGGTGCGGGCGTCACCGAGCACGATCACGGTCGAGCGCGGGTCGAGCTCGTCGGAGATCTCGCCGAGGAACTCGAGCCAGACCCGGCCGTAGTCGGTGTAGCCGGAGACGTCGGCGACGCCGCCCTCGCTGGAGATCCGCTGGGCGATGACGCGGAAGTCGCGCTCGTGCTCGAAGACGTCGGTCACCTCGGAGATCCGCTCGATGAAGACGAAGCTGCGCAGCTTGCGGAAGGAGTCGTGCAGGGCGTGCAGGACGGAGAGGAAGAAGACGCTGGCCGAGGTGACCGAGGTCGAGACGTCGCAGAGGACGTAGATCTCCGGCCGGCGCGGGCGCTTTGGCCGGTAGCGGATGTGCATCGGCACGCCGCCCGTCTCCAGCGAGGTGCGCATCGTCCTGCGCACGTCGACCGTCTGCCCCTTGCGCCGGCCGCGCTGCTCGTGCCCCAGCGTCGCCAGCCGCCGCTTCATCTGCGAGACGGCGCGGTGCACCGCGGCGAGGTCCTGGGTCGGGCTGGTCGGCAGGGCGCGGTCGAGCTCGGCCAGCGGGCGGGAGGGGGGAAGGGTCGAGGTGCGCTCGATCAGGTCGCGCTCGAGCTCGCGGCGCAGGTGGCGCTCGAAGCGGTTGAGCTGGTCGCGGTCGATCGGCACCTGCTCCGCGGCCCCGTCCTCGGCCGGCGTCTGCGTTCCCGCCGAGAGGCCGAGCGTGCGGCGGATCCGCTGCACGTCTACGCCGACCACTCCCGAGCCCTCGCCCTGGCGACCGAAGGCGGCGATCGCCAGCCGGGCCAGGTCGCGCATCTCGCCCTCGTTGCCCGCGAGGATCGCCTGGCGGACCTGCTCGCGCAGCTCGTCGATGTCGAGCCGCTCGCCGCCCTCGTGGCGGCGCTCGGTCTCCTCGATCCCGCGCTCGATCGCCTCCGCCTCGCCGGCGCGGAAGAACCAGCGCTCGAAGAGCAGCTCGAATAGCCGGCGGTCCTCCTGGGACTTGGCGATCGTCGCCGCCAGCGCCTCGCGGAAGTCGTCCTGCGCGGTCCAGGGCACCTGCTCGAGCGCGGCGAAGGCGTCGAGGATCTCCGAGGTGCCGACCGCGACGCCCTCGCTGCGCAGCTCCTCGCAGAAGCCGAGCAGCTTCGCCGCCAGGCCGGGAGGCCCGGCCTCAGCCCTGGGGCCGTATGGGCTCGGCAAGCTTCACCCCGACCCGCTCCGCGACCAGGTCGATGTCGGTGCGGTGCTTGACGATGATCGACATCGAGTCCTCGAAGGTCTTGCGGTCGATGTCCTCGGCCCCCATCAGCAGCAGCGTCCGCGCCCAGTCGATCGACTCGGCGATCGAGGGCGGCTTCTTAAGGTCGAGGGCGCGGATCATCTCGACCACCTCGACCAGGCGCCGGGCCAGCGCCTCGGGCAGCTCCGGCGTGTGCAGGCGGACGATCTCCATCTCCCGCTCCAGCCCGGGGTAGTCGAGCCAGAGGTAGAGGCAGCGCCGCTTCAGCGCCTCGGTCAGCTCGCGCGAGTTGTTCGAGGTGAGGACGACGATCGGCATCGTCGTCGCCGCGACCTGGCCCAGCTCGGGGATCGTGATCTGGAAGTCGGAGAGCAGCTCGAGCAGCATCGCCTCGAACTCCTGGTCGGTCTTGTCGATCTCGTCGATCAGCAGGACGACCGGCTCGGGGCTGGCGATCGCCTGCAATAGCGGGCGCTCGAGCAGGAACTCCTTGTCGAAGATGTCGCCGTGGACGTCCTCCCAGCCGTCCTCGCCGCCTGCCTGGATCCGCAGCAGCTGCTTGCGGTAGTTCCACTCATACAGCGCCTTGGCCTCGTCGAGGCCCTCGTAGCACTGCAGGCGGACCAGCTCGCGGCCGGTCGAGCGTGAGAGCGCCTTGGCGAGCTCGGTCTTGCCGACGCCCGCCGGGCCCTCGACCAGGATCGGCTTGCCGAGCCGCTGGGCGAGGAAGGAGACCAGCGCCGCGGGCTCGTCGGCGAGGTAGCCGACCCCGGCGAGCGCGTCCTTCACCTCGGCGACAGAGCCATCGGCCATGAAGGCGATGATAATCCGACTCCGTGCTCGACCTCGTCCTCCCGCTCGCGACGCTGCTGCCGCACAGCGCCGGCCCCTACATCGCCCTGGTCCTGATCGGCTTCGCAGTTGGGATCCTCGGCCACCTCACCGCCTTCCGCCCGCTGGTCGCCGCCGGGGTGATCCTGATCTTCCTCGGCGCCCTGCTCTTCCCGCTGGCGCTGAACCTGAGCGAAGAAAGCCCACCCGCGCTCGACGCACCCAAGGAAAGCGTGCAGCCGGTCGAAGCCGTTCCCTAGAGCGGAGGCCAAAATGCGCTCGACACGCGCTAGCTTTACGGCTACGCCCAACCCGACTTCGCCAGGAGGCCCACCGCTTTGAGCCGACTCCGCATCCTCACCCTCTTCATCGCGCCGATCGCGCTGGCAACCGCGTTTGCTGCGTGTGGCAGCAGCAGCAGCGACAGCCCGCAGGCGATCGTCGACGAAGCGACCCTGCAGGGGATCGAAAGCGGCAAGATCGACCTCTCGGTCGGGAACGGCGTCAAGGGTGAAAAAAGCGGCCACATCGACGTCAACCTCTCCGGGCCCTTCCAGAGCGAAAGCGAAGCGGAACTGCCCGAACTCGACCTGACCGCCTCCGCGAAGGGCTCCGTCGGTGGCGAAAACATCGACTTCGACGGCGGCTTCACCCTGCTGCACGGCAACAAGGCCTACGTCGGCTACAAGGGGACCGAGTACGAAGTCGACCCGACCACCTTCAGCTACGTCCAGTCGCTGGCGAAAAAGCAGGGGACCGGTGGCGAAAAATCGAGCGAAATAACCGCTTGCCAGGAAGCGGCCGGAGAACTGAAGATCGCGGACTTCATCGAAAACCTCAGCGAAGGCGGCAGCGTCGACGTCGGCGGCACGAGTACGACCAAGGTCAGCGGCGACCTCGATGCCTCGGGCGCACTCGACGCCGCCGGCGAACTAATCGAAAACCCGGCCTGCAGCGAACAGCTGGAAGCGGCCGGCTCGGTGCCGTCGGCGGCTGAACTGGACGCCGCCAAGGGCACCGTGAAGGACGCGGTCAAGAACGCTCACATCGACCTCTACGTCGGCGACGACCACATCGTGCGGCGGATGGTCGTCGACGCGACGATCGAACCGCCCGAAGGCGCGGGGAGCAACGGCGTGAAGAGAGTCGACCTCGAATTCGACCTGACCCTGACCGGCGTCAACGAAGATCAGACGATCTCCGCCCCGCCGTCGTCGAAGCCGCTCAGCGACCTCTTCCTCAAGCTGGGCGTCAACCCGATCGAACTGCTCGGTGCCGTCCAGGGCGGCGCCGGGGGCATCGGCGGCCTGCTGGAAGGGATCGTCGGCGGGGGCGGCGCCTCATCTAACGGAGGCAGCGGTGGCTCCCGCTCCGGCTCGTCGGGCGGCAGCTCCGGCGGCGGCCAGCAGGCCTACTACGAATGCCTCAGCGAAGCGCACACCCCCGTCGACATCCAGAACTGCACGGGGAAGCTCCAGTAGCCGCCTTTCTCCGCACTCCATACGGCTGGCCATATCTGCTCACGCCGCTGATCCCGCTGGCGGTGGCGCTAGATCTCGCCGGTGCTTCGGCCGGCCTCGTCTTCCTCACCTCGGCGCTGGGGATCGTCCCCACTGCGGCGCTGATGGGCCGCGCGACCGAGGAGCTGGCGGCACGCTCGGGGCCGGGCATCGGCGGCCTGCTAAACGTCACCTTCGGCAACGCGCCCGAGCTGATCATCGCCCTCTTCGCGCTCGGCCAGGGACTGCACGAGGTCGTCAAGGCCTCGATCGTCGGCTCGATCATCGGCAACATCCTGCTCGTTCTCGGCGCGGCGATGCTTGCGGGAGGGCTGAAGTGGGAAAAACAGGTCTTCAGCAGGACCGGCGCAAGCATTCAGACCTCGATGCTGCTGCTTGCCGCCGCGGCGCTGCTGATGCCGGCGATCTTCGTCCTGGTCGAGGGTAGGGGCCTGCCCTTGCCGGGGGCTCAGATTGTCGACTACGGCTCGACCGTCGAGCACCTCTCGCTCGCGGTCGCGGCCGTCCTCATCGTCACCTACGTCGCGGGGCTCTACTTCTCACTGAAGACGCACCGGGATCTCTTCAACCCGGAGTACGAGGACGACGACCGAGGAAGCTGGTCGACCCGCACCTCTGTGCTGGCACTGGCGGCCGCCGGCGTCCTGGTCGGCGTGATGTCGGAGGTGCTGGTCGGCTCGATCAGCGAGGCCTCGCGATCGGTCGGCCTCTCGGAGTTCTTCATCGGCGTCATCGTCGTCGCCATCGTCGGCAACGCGGCCGAGCACTGGGTGGCGGTCCTTGTCGCGATGAAGGACAAGATGGACCTCTCGGTCAACATCGCGATCGGATCGAGCGCCCAGGTCGCGCTCTTCGTCGCCCCCGTCCTCGTCTTCGCCTCCTACTTCATCGGCCCCCATCCCCTGGCCCTCGTCTTCAACGGCTTCGAGCTGGGCGCGATCGTGATCGCGATCCTGATCGCCAACTACGTCACCCAGGACGGCGAGTCGACCTGGTTCGAGGGAGTCCAGCTGCTCGCGGTGTACCTGGTCTTCGGGATCGCCTTCTACTACGCGTAGAGACGACGTCCTTAACGAAAATGACTAAAACGTTAGAGACGTGGATCGACCCTAACGCCGACGTTAGGGTGCGGCCAGCTCGGCGAGGGCCTTGAGAACGACCTCGTCGTGCGTTTTCGGCGAGACCTTGGGGAAGGCTCTGGCGATCTTGCCGTCGGGGCCGACGATGAAGGTCGCGCGCTGCACGCCCATGTACTTCTTGCCGTACATCGACTTCTCGACCCAGGTGCCGTATGCGCCGGCCACGGCGTGGTCGGCGTCGGCGAGCAGAGTGAAGTCGAGGTCGAATTTGCCGGCGAACTTCTTCTCGGCCTCGACGGTGTCCGGCGAGACGCCGATCACACGCGCGCCGGCCGCTTTGTAGTCGTCACCGCGGTCGCGGACGCCGCAGGCCTGGGTTGTGCAGCCGGGCGTGTCTGCCCGCGGGAAAAAGTAGAGAACCACGGTCTCGCCCTTGAGACCGGAGAGGTTTACCTCATTGCCGTCCTGATCGGGCAAGCTGAAGTCGGGAGCGTCGTCCCCGGCTTCGAGCATCTACTCGAGGTCCTCGCGGCCGGGGTCCTGGCCATTCTCGCCCTCGTCGCGCTCCTCGTCGCCCTGTTCCAGCGCGGTTTCGGAGACGGAGTCGCTCGAGCCGGGGTGGTAGCTGGTCTGGAAGCTCTCCAGCACCCGGTCGCGGCTGTCTTCGTCGACCGGCACCTCGTCGGAGATGCGCACCCAGTCGGCGCCCTCGTAGGCCTCCATGTTGAAGACCTCCTGGTCGAGCGAGGTCGAGTCGTCGACCACGACCAGCACCTCGGTCTGCGGGTTGAAGTAGGTCCCGGGCTGCATCAGCAGCTCCTCGACCTCGTAGAGATTCTCCTCGGCGGCGCCTGCCATCAGTTTCCCAATCCTATGAAATCGGCAACCTGGCGCTCCACCTCGGCCTCGACGTCGAGCGGCTCCTTGCCGGCGCGCATGCGCCGTTCGTTGCGGGCGATTACCAGCTCGCGCACCTCGGCCCGCAGCTTCTCGTCCAGGTTTCGCTTCCTGCCCGCCTTGCCGCTCAGCTCGTGATCGAGCAGCGCTGACATCTCGGCCTCGACATCGAGCGGCTCCTCGCCGCGCCGGGTGCGCCGGTAGGACTTCGCCTCCAGCATCTGCCGGGCCTCCGCCGCCTGGATGGCCAGATCGATCTCCGGGGAGGGCTGCGCCATACGCGGCGGCGGCATCGAATGCATGACGCCGAAGCGGCCTTTGCCGATCTCTTTCCAGGCAGGCCCGGAGCGGGCGAAGCTGAAGGCGGCGATCGGCAGGATGAAGAGCGTGATCGCGGCCAGCGCGTAGCCGCTCTGCACGTTGGTCAGTGCCAGGGGGCAGACCATCGCCCAAGGGTAGGGGTCTCGCTCTGGCGCTGCTATCCGGTAGCCTTTGGCCTGATTGACTGACCAGTCAATCGGTGGTCGTCGCCCTGCGGCGAGGCCGCGTGAAAAGACTTACGCACCGACAAGAAGGAGCCTCGACCAGTGGTTGACTTCACCCTCACCGACGAGCAGAAAGACCTCCGCGAGCTCGCGCACAACTTCGCCGAGAAAGAGATCCGCAGGGTCGCCTGGGAGTACGACAAGGACGGTACCTGGCCCCAGGACATCATCGACCAGGCCTGGGAAGTCGGGTTGATGAACACCCACATCCCCGAGGCCTACGGCGGGCCCGGCCTCGACTACCTCTCCGGCTGCCTGATCGAGGAGGAGATGGGCTGGGGCTGCTCGGGCATCGGCACCTCGCTGATGGCCAACGGCCTCGCCTCGGCGCCGATCACGCTCGGCGGCTCCGAGGAGACCAAGAAGAAGTACCTCGGCATGCTGACCGAAGACAAGAAGCTCGCCTCCTTCTGCCTGACCGAGCCCGACGCCGGCTCAGATGTCTCCGGGATGAAGACCAAGGCCGTGAAGAAGGGCGACAAGTACGTCATCAGCGGCTCCAAGTGCTTCATCACCAACGGCACCTACGCCGACTATTTCACGGTCTACGCCAAGACCGACCCCGAGGCCGGTCATCGTGGGATCAGCGCCTTCGTCGTCGACGCCGACCTCCCTGGGGTCTCCGTCGACAAGAAGGAGGACAAGATGGGGCAGCGGGCATCCAATACCGCGACCATCTCCTTCGACGAAGTCGAGATCCCGGCCGAGAACCTGATCGGCGAGGAAAACAAGGGTTTCAAGCTGGCGATGATGACCCTCGACCGCACCCGCCCGGGCGTCTCGGCGATGGCCGTCGGCATCGGTCGCGCGGCGCTCGAGTACGCCACCGAGTACTCCAAGGAAAGGGTTCAGTTCGGCGTGCCGATCGCGATGCACCAGGCGATCCAGTTCATGATCGCCGACATGGCGACCAAGGTCGAGGCAGGCCGCCTGCTGGTCTGGAACTCCGCGGTCATGCTCGATCAGGGCGTGCGCAACAGCAAGGTCTCTTCGATGGCCAAGCGCTTCGCTGCCGACTCGGCGATGGAGATCGCCGTCGACGCCGTGCAGGTCTACGGCGGCTACGGCTTCATCAAGGAGTACCCGGTCGAGAAGCTGATGCGCGACGCGAAGATCATGCAGCTCTACGAGGGGACCAGCCAGATCCAGCGCCTGGTGATCGCCAAAGAAGTGCTGCTGCCGCGCAGCGTCGGGGAGCCCACGCCGGAGGCCGAGGCCAAGGCGGCAAAGGAGTCTGAGGGCAGCCAGTCCGAGCAGGCAGCGGCGACGGTTTAGCGGCCGACGGGACGAAATCCACGGCGATGCCGTGGATTTCGTCCCGTCGGCAGGGTGGTTTAGGTGCGGGCGGCCTTTTGGCGCTTTAGCTTGTCCAGCTCCACCTTGCGCAGGCGGACCGACTCGGGGGTCACTTCGACGCACTCGTCCTCGCGCAGGAACTCGACCGCGGCTTCGAGCGAGAGGCGGGTCGGCGGGGCCATGCGCTCGAGCACGTCGGCGCTGGCGGCGCGCATGTTGGTCTGCTGCTTTTCCTTGGTCGCGTTGACGTCCATGTCCTCGGCGCGGGCGTTCTCGCCGATGATCATCCCCTCGTAGACCTCCTCGCCGGGGCCGACGAAGAGCGTGCCGCGGTCCTGGATGCCGATCAGCGCGTAGCCGGCGGTCTTGCCGCGGCGGTCGGCGACGATCGAGCCGGTGGGCCGGAGGCGGAGCTTGCCCGCCCAGCGCTCCCAGCTCTCGAAGACGTGGTGCATCACCCCGGTGCCGCGGGTCTCGGTGAGGAACTCGGTGCGGAAGCCGATCAGGCCCCGCGCCGGCACCAGGTATTCCATTCGCACCCAGCCGGTGTCGTGGTTGGCCATGTGCTCGAGGCGTCCCTTGCGCCCGGCCAGCAGCTGCGTGATCGTGCCGACGTGATCCTCGGGGGCATCGATCGACAGCCGCTCGACCGGCTCGCATAGCTTGCCGTCGATCTCCTGGGTGAGCACGCGCGGCTGCCCCGCGGTCAGCTCGAAGCCCTCGCGCCGCATCAGCTCGAGCAGGATGACGAGCTGCAGCTCGCCGCGGCCCTGCACCTCCCAGGCATCGGGGCGCTCTGTGTCGTTGACCCGGATCGAGACGTTGCCGACCAGCTCGGCATCGAGCCGGTCGCGAACCTGGCGGGCGGTCAGCTTGCTTCCCTCGGTGCCGGCGAGGGGCGAGGTGTTGATCCCGAGCACGATCGAGAGCGAGGGCTCATCGACGGTGATCACAGGCAGCGGCCGCGGGTCGTCGGGGTCGGCGAGGGTCTCGCCGATCGTCACCTCTTCCATCCCGGCGACGGCGATGATCTCGCCCGGTCCGGCTTCCTCGGCCGGCACCCGCTCCAGCGCCTCGGTGATGTAGAGCTCGGAGACGGTCGCCCGCTGGATCGTCCCGTCCGCTCGGCACCAGGCGATCTGCTGGCCGGCGCGGATCGTCCCGTTGTGGACCCGGCAGAGCGCCAGGCGGCCGACGTAGGGCGAGGCGTCGAGGTTGGTCACGTGCGCCTGCAGCGGGTGGTCGGGATCGTGCTCGGGCGCCGGGATCTTCTCCAGCATCAGCCCCATCAGCGGCGAGAGGTCGGCGCCCTCGACGCCTTCCTCGAGCGAGGCCCAGCCGGCCTTGGCGTTGGTGTAGACGATCGGGAAGTCGATCTGCTCCGAGTCGGCGTCGAGGTCGAGGAAGAGCTCGTAGACCTCGTCGACGACCTCGGCGATGCGGGCGTCGGGCCGGTCGACCTTGTTGACGACGAGGATCACCGGCAGCTTCGCCTCCAGCGCCTTGCGCAGCACGAAGCGGGTCTGGGGGAGGGGGCCCTCGGAGGCGTCGACGAGGAGCAGCACGCCGTCGACCATCGTCAGCCCGCGCTCGACCTCGCCGCCGAAGTCCGCGTGGCCGGGGGTGTCGACGATGTTGAGCTTCACCCCGTTGAAGTTGACCGCGGTGTTCTTGGCGAGGATCGTGATCCCCTTCTCGCGCTCGAGGTCCATCGAGTCCATCACCCGCTCGGCCACGTCCTGGCCCTTGCGGAAAGCGCCGGACTGCCACAGCATCGCGTCGACCAGCGTCGTCTTGCCGTGGTCGACGTGGGCCACGATGGCGATGTTGCGAAGGTCGTCTCGTCTAGTCATTGGATCCGGGCTGACTTCGTCGTTTTGCGTACACATGGACTGCTAAAGGCGAAGTCAGCGGCGTTGAAGGATAGGGCGGGCAAAGAAGAGGCCCGCCGGAACGGCGGGCCTCCTTGCTGCTGAAGTGCGGTTGCGACTACGAGGTCTGCTGAACGCTCGCCGCGGCGGGGCCCTTGGGGCCTTCCTCGGACTCGTAGCTCACCTTGGCGCCCTCGGCCAGGGACTTGAAGCCCTCGCCCAGGATCGCGCTGTGATGGACGAAGACGTCCTTGGAGCCGTCGTCGGGCGTGATGAACCCGTAGCCCTTGTCGTCGCTGAACCACTTGACTGTTCCAGTCGGCATGAATTGCCTCCATTGATGTGCTGCGAACGCGGAGGCTTCGGTAAAGCAACGACGCGAGCGCTAGACACGACTTTGCCGGATAACGATCCGACCTAACGCGCGGACCGTAGCAGGGATCGGGGGCGCGGCGCGGCGCTCGGAAGGGCGTTTAGCCGTGTTGGGTGGGGAGGAGGCCAGTCGATACCGTGAGCCAGATGACCCGAGCGCGGAGATCGCCCTTCCAAGCGGGCGGGATCTCGATTGCCCTGCTGGGGCTGATTCTCGCCACCGCTGCGCCGGCCGCGCAGGCGGGAAAGCTTGGCCTGCCGCGATCGGGCCCGGGCAGCCCGCTGCGCGACGGCAACCGGGTTCTGGTCGAAGTGCGCTTCGACAGCGGCGCCGCCGCAGGCGTCGATCGCCTCCGCGAAGCCGGGGCGCAGATCGTCGACGTCAGCCGCCGCTACCAGACGGTGACGGTCGCGGCGAAGCCTGCGGACCTGCAGGCGCTCGCCGCGGTGCCGCGGGTTGCCGAAGCCTCGAAGGTGCTAACCCCCGTCCTCGCCGCGACCGAATGCCAGGGGCTCGCCACGTCCGAGGGCGACCAGCAGCTGAACGCCCTCGCCGCCCGCGAAGCCTTCGGCGTCGACGGCAGCGGCGTCGGTGTGGGGATCCTCTCCGATTCCTTCGATCGGTCCGGCAAAGCGCACACCCACGCCGCCGAAGACATCGCGAGCGGCGACCTGCCTGGCCCGGGCAATCCCTGCGGCAGAACCGCGCCGGTCGACGTCCTCGACGATCCCCTGGAACCTTCGGAAGCCGACGACGAGGGCCGCGCGATGGCGCAGATCGTCCACGACCTGGCGCCGGGCGCGGCGCTCTCCTTCGCCACCGCCTTCACCGGGGAAATTAGCTTCGCCCACAACATCGAACGGCTGGCCGTCCCGGCTGCGAGCGGCGGCGGTGGCGCGAGCGTGATCGTCGACGACGTCTTCTACCAGGGAGAGCCGTTCTTCCAGGACGGACCGATTGCCGACGCGATCAACAACGTGACCGCCAAAGGCGTCGCCTACTTCTCTGCGGCTGGGAACGACAACGTGATCGACGGCGGCTCCGATGTCGCCTCCTACCAGGCGCCGTTTCGCGATGCCGAAACCTGCCCGACCGGAGTGCCCGTCAGCGAGAAACACTGCATGGACTTCGAACCGGGCCCTGGAGTCGACGAAACATACGATCTCGAAGTCGAGCCGGGCGGCAAAGTCGAACTCGACCTGCAGTGGGCAGAACCCTGGTTCGGCGTGGAAACCAACCTCGACGCGTACCTCCTCGACGGCTCGGGGAAACTGCTGGCGGAAAGCACGAACGAAAACAAAACGAAGCCGTTCGAGCTCCTCTCCTGGACGAACAAAACCGGCACGACCGAAGTGGTCAGTCTGGCGATCGCCCGTCACTCCGGCACCGCGAGCCCGACGCTCAAGTTCGTCCAGCTCGGCAACGGCTCCGAGGACGTCGTGCCGACTGCCGAACAGCTCGAAACGTCGGCCGGCGACGAAATCGGTCCGACGATCGTCGGCCACAGCGGCGCGGCGTCGGCGGTGAGCCTCGGCGCGGTCAACGCCGAAAACGCCACCGAACCCGAGCCCTACTCCTCGCGCGGCCCCGTTGACCACGAGTTCGGCCCGGTCCGCAGCTCCGCCGAAGCCGCCGAACCGATTCCCACCCAGGAAATATCCAAGCCCGACCTAGTCGCCACCGATTGCAATCGGACCACCTTCTTCCTGCCGACGAAAGCCTTCGGCGTCTTCCGCTTCTGCGGCACCTCGGCAGCGGCGCCGCACGCCGCCGCGGTCGCGGCGCTGATGAGGCAGTCGAATCCGACACTCGCCTATCCCCAGCTCCGCTCGGCGCTGGCGACAAGCGCGACCCCCGTTGGCGGCTTCGGGCCGGACGCCGTCGGCGCCGGCCTGATCAATGCCTACGGCGCCGTTAACAGCGTCGCCCTGCCGCCGAAGATCACGATCACCGAACGGCCGCCCGCGCTGGGCAAACTTCGCCGCCCGGTCATTCGCTTCACCGCCAATCGCCCGGTCACCTTCAGCTGCTCGCTCGACGGCGGCGGGCTGCAGCCGTGCAGCTCGCCGTTCGTGCCGGACTCGCCGCTCCCCGACGGCGTCCACGGCTTCGTCGTGCAGGGGGTCGACGTCTCCGGCCGGGTCGGGACGAGCGGGCTGGTCGAATTCAAGATCGACGGCAAGCGCCCGCGCACCTTCTTCCGCAAGCATCCGCCGAAGACGATCCATACCCATAGCCGCCGGGCGAAGGCGGTCTTCCGCTTCGGCTCCAACGAGCGCGGCGTCACCTTCGTCTGCAAAGTCGACACCGGCTTCCAACGCTTCTGCAAGCCCCGCATGGTGAAGCGCTTCCGCGTAGGCAGGCACGTGGTCTCGGTCAGGGCCCGCGACGCGGCGGGCAACGTCGACGGCTCGCCGGCCGTCTACCGCTTCAGGGTCAAGAGGGTCGGCTGAAGGAGAGCGGCGAGGGTCGTCTATCCCCGCAATCGGTCGGCCAGGCCGGAGAAGCGTCGGCCGCTGTCGTCTCGGCGCACCGCCCCCTTCAGGGCGACGCCGTCGCCGACGAGGATGCAGGCGCGCCGCGCTCGAGTGATCGCCGTGTAGAGCAGCGGGCGGGTGAGCATCCCCGCGTGGGAGCTGTGGCAGACGGCAACCACCACCGGCACCTCGCAGCCCTGTGACTTGTGGACCGAGATCGCGTAGGCGAGGCGCAGGGTGCCGGTCTCCCGGTATGGAACGGTCAGCGTCCGCTCCTCGTCGGTGAGCAGGGTGACCGTCTCCTGCTCACGGTCTACGTCTTCCAGAAAGACGATCGAGCCGTTCATCAGGCCCAGCTCGTGCGAGTTGCGAGTCTGGATCAGGCGGTCGCCCAGCCGGAAGCGCTCGTCCACCCGCTCGCCGTCGGGATTGAGCCGCCCCCGTAGCTGCTCGTTGAGCGCGTTGATCCCGGCCGGCCCTTTGTAGATCGGCGCCAGCACCTGGATCTCGCGGATCGGGTCGACGCCGAAACGGCCGGGCGCCCGCTCGGCGACCATCTCGACAACGGCGTCTCGTAGCTGCACCGGGTTGCGCTGCTCGAGGAAGACGAAATCGTGCTCCTGGCCCTGCTCCGGCTTCAAGTGCGGGACGCGACCCTGGTTGATCTCATGCGCAGCGGTTGTGATCATCGATTCGGCCGCCTGGCGGAAGATCTGCGTCAGCCGCACCACCGGCGCCCGCTCGGACGCGATCAGGTCCTCGAACGGCTTGCCTGCGCCGATCGGCGGCAGCTGGTCGGCGTCGCCGACGAAGACCACGTGGGTCGACTCGGCGAGTCCGCCGAGCAGCATCTCGATCAGCCGCAGGTTGAGCATCGACGACTCGTCGACGACGACGAGGTCGGCGGGCAGCGGACGCCCCGGCTTGAATTCCGGCTCCCGCCCCGGCGCCCAGCCGAGCATGCGGTGGATCGTTTCCGCCTCGTGCCCGGTCGTTTCCTGTAGCCGGCGGGCGGCCCGCCCGGTCGGAGCGCAGAGGGCGAAGCTGACCTTCGCCGCCTTGGCCTCTCCCACGATCGCCTTCGTGCAGGCCGTCTTGCCCACCCCTGGGCCACCGGTCAGCACCGAGAGGCGTGCCGCGAAGGCGCCGCGCACGGCCGCCCACTGCTCGTCGGTCAGGCGGCGGCCCTCGGCGTCTTCCGGCGGCTCCTCGGCCGGCTCGTGCTTGAGCTGTGGCGGCGCAGCCAGGCGTGCGGCCAGCGTCCTCGCTACGGCCAGCTCGCACTCGTGGGTGCGCCGGCGGTACGCTCGTCCCTCGTCCAACAGCAGCCCCTCGGCGGCGACGAGGACGTCGGGGTCGGGCACCAGCTCGAGCAGCCTGCCAGCCTGGCGGCCGAGCTCGTCCACCGGCAGGTATGTGTGTCCCCTCTGTTCGGCCTCCGAGAGGACGTAGACGGCTGCAGCCTGGGCGCGGCTGTCGGACTCGGGCGGCACTCCCCCCGCCAGGGCGATTCGGTCGGCGCGAAGGAAGCCGACGCCTTCCACCTCGGTTAGCCGGTAGGGGTCCTCGTGCAGGACCGGCAGCGCCGCCTCGCCGAAGTGGGCGTGGATCGGGCTGGCCAGGTGGGCCAGGCCGTGTGGGGCTAGCTGCACGTGCAGGTCACGGACCGCGCGCGATTCGTTCCAGGCCCCTGCCGCTTCCGCCGCCTGGTCGTCGTTGACGCCGGGAAGCGAGGCGAAGGCGCGGTGCGGATCCTCGGCGATCGCGCTCAGCACGCGCTCGCCGTGCATGTCGGCGAGGCGTTCCGCGCGGGCCTGCCCGATGTTGCGCAGCGAGGTGAGGTAGCGAATGTGCCCCTCGCGGTCGGTCGGGTCCAGCGGTCGGGCGCTTCGCACCTGCAGCTGTCGCCCGTAGCGCTCGTGGGTCGTCCACTCGCCGCTGACCTCGGCCTGCTCCCCCACCGAGAGGTGGGCGACGGGCCCGACCATGACCATCCTCTCGCCCGACCCGGTGTCCTCGACCCGCAGCACCGCGTAGCTGCGGTCCTCGGCGCAGTAGGTGACCGTCAGCACTTCCACCGTCCCCGTGTGACCGGTCGCATCGGCGTCGAAGAGGGTTGTCGTGCCGTCCACCCCCCAAAGCTAGCCTGTCGCCAAGATGAGCAACCGGCCAAAAAAACACGGACTATGCGACAGCTGCGCGCACCAGCAGCTGGTTCCCAACACGCGCGGGTCGGTCTTCTCGCTCTGCCTGCGCTCGCGAACCGACCCGCGCTACCCCCGCTATCCGCGGGTTCCGGTCACCGCCTGTCCCGGCCACGAGCTGCGCCGGGAGGGCAGTTGACGATTCGACCTCAGGCAGCCGCCATCGGGTCGGGTTCGCCCAGCTTGGTGATGTCCGGCGCGTCGTAGGTCTCGCCGGCTTTGCCGCCGAGGACGAGGATGCGGATGCCCTGGTCGCCGGGCCAGACCTTGCGCGTGACGCCGGGGCCGACGCGGGCGACGTGGTCGTCATCGAGCGGGAAGCGCTCGCCTTCTATCTCCAGCTCGCCGGAGCCGCGGAGGGTGACGTAGACCTCCTCCTGGCCATCCTGCTCGTGGTCGTGCTCGGGGTAGTTCTCGTAGTTGGGCGGCATGTCGATGATCTGCATGCCGAACGATTCGACCCCGAGCTCTGCACGAGCCCGCTTGAAGCCGCCGCCGAAGACGGCCTCCATCTCGTCGATCTTTTTGACCGCGTGTGTGCTCATCTCTCCTCCGTCAAGTTCGCTTGGTCCCAGAGGGACTGGAATGCCCGATCCTAGCCTTCGAGTACGCTCGGGACGTGGCAGGTGGGCCGATCGGAGAGCTGCCGGGAGCTGAGGCGAGTGCTGCGAGCGGTGCCGCCGCAGATTTCGTCCGTCGCTTCGCCGAGTACTGGCGGGCGCCGACTCCGCAGGGACTCGAGACGGTGCTGGCCGAGCGGGTCCGGTTGGTGGCGCCGCTGACGCCGGTCGTCCACACGCTCGCCGAGGGGCAGCGCGCCTTTGCCGAGCTCTTCGAGCTGATCACAGGGATGACCGCCGAGGTGCACCGCTGGGGCGCCACGGCCGACGGCGTCCTGATCGAGTTCACGATCAGCGGCACCGCCGGTGGCAAGCCGATCGGCTGGGACGCGGTCGACCGTTTCGTCATCGGCGAGGACGGCCTCGCCACCGAACGCGTCTCCTACTTCGACTCCGGCCCGATCATGCTGGCCGCCGTCGGCCGACCCCGTACCTGGCCGGGCTTCCTCCGCACCCGCCTGCGCCAGATGCGCCGCTGATCCGATCCGGGCGCTCAGTCGAGCAGGCCGACCTGGCGCAGGATCGAGACCGAGTCCGAGTAGACGTCCTTGCGCTTGATCAAACCGTCCTCGAAGGGGATCACGTCGACGCCGCCCCAGCTGACCTCTTTTCCCGAAGGCGGAGCCTCGAGGTCGCCGCGCCGCAGCGTGTTCGAGTGGGTGGCGGTGGCCGTCCACTCCTGGGTGACGACGCCCTCACGCACGTAGAGCCGCCGCGTCTCGAACCTCATGTCGGGCCAGGCCTCGAAGATCCTCGCGATGTGCCCCCGTACCTCGGGGCCGCTTGCCGTCTCGCCGGCGGTGTGGTTGGCGAAGACCATGTCGGGCGCGTGCATGGCCACGATCGCATCGAGGTCCTGCGCGTTCCAGGCCTCGTTGTAGCGCCCGATCGCCTCGGTCAGCGCCTCGATCCCGTCGCGCTCGCTCACACTGGAACTGTAGCCGGGATCGCGCTGCGCGGAAGGCGCGCGGTTCTGCGCGCCACGCGCGCGTCGGGACCGCCTAGCGTCGTGCGAACCGCTACTCCCGAAAGGTTGACATCAGATGACGACATCTCTAACATCACACATCATGCCTCGCACGACCCTCGATCTGGATGCCACCGTGCTTGCCGACCTGCGCCGCCGCGCCGCCGCGGAGGGTAAGAGCATGGGTCAGTTCGCGTCCGAGCTTTTGGCCGGCAGCATGAGCGCGGAAGCGCTGGTCGAGCCGCGGCCGTTGAGCTGGGCAGCGAAGGACATGGGACGGTTCAAGGTCGATCTCGAGGACAAGGAGGCCGTCTGGAGCCTGCTCGATCGTGAGGAACTCGAAAGGGGCGAGCGTTGAGTGCCGCGATCGACACCAACATCCTGCTCTACGCCACCAACTCGAGCAGCGAGTCCTTCGAGGCCGCGCGCACCCTGGTCGAGCGGCTGGGGCGCGGCCCCGAGCTCCTCTACGTGTTCTGGCCCGTGGCGATGGGGTTCCTGCGGCTTTCGACCAATCCAGCGCTAACCGACAGGCCTCTCTCGCCGTCGGAGGCGCTCTCGTCACTGAGCGATCTGATCGAGCGCAACCACGTTCGCACCCCCGGCGAGGCACCAAACTTCCTCGCCGTCTACCGAGAAACCGCCTCGGCCGCCACGCGCGGCAAGGACGTCACCGACGCCCACATCGCCGCCCTGATGCGCCAGCACGGCGTCAGCACCATCTACACCCGCGACCGCGACTTCCGCCGCTTCGACGGGATCAGGGTCGAGGATCCGTTCGGCTCTTAGCCCAGCTACGCCGGAATCAGTTCGAATCGAGCTCGGCCGTGTATGCGGTAGATCGAGAAGTCGGCATCGAGGGTGAAGATGCGCTTCGCGTTGCGCTCCTCGGCGAGCGCGACGAGTGTGGCGTTGGCCAGGTCCATCGGACGGTCTGCGTAGCGCTCCATCAGCTTTGCGATTCGCTCGGCGGAGCTCGTCGGTTGCTCCGCGATCGATAGGTCTTCGCTCAGCACGAGCTGCCAGAGGGCTTTCTGGCCGGTCCATGCGCCGGCGCGACCGACGAGATACATTGCCTCTGTGAATGCCGACCAGGTGGTGAGGAGCGGCAGCTGGATCGATCGCAGGGTCGAGACGCAGAGTTCGTGGTCCGGCTCGCCGGCGTCGATCAGCGCGACCAACGGGCCCGCGTCGACGAGCGTCATCGCCGCCGCCCGCGATGCTCGCTCTCAACAAGGTCGGCGAAGGCCGCGCCCGTGCCTCGAGCCTGGCGGAGGTCGATCCTGACGACGCCGATCGCGTAGGCGAGGCGCTCGCTCGGATCGCCGGCCAGGGTGCGCTCGGCCCGCTCGGAGGCCGCCTGTCGCAGAAACTCGGAGACCGAGGATTCCTCGATCGCCGCCGCCCGTCGCACGCGCTCGTCCAAGTCAGAATCGAGTCGGAGGCTTCTCACAGCGGCACTGTATCACTCGATTCACAGAATGTGATACAGATGTCATGCGCCTCTGCCTCTGCGACGGGTTCTCTCGCGGAAGAGTGAAGAATCCATGTCCATGGCCGACGACCTGCCGATTCTTCTCTTTGCCTCGCCGGCGGAGTTTGAGGCCTGGCTGGAGGACAGCCATGCCGGCTCGTCCGGCCTCTGGCTGAAGATCGCCAAGAAGGGCTCGGGGGTCGCCAGCGTCGACTACGCCCAGGCGCTGGAGCTGGCGCTCTGCTTCGGCTGGATCGACAGCCAGAAGCGCGGCTTCGACGAGAAGCACTTCCTGCAGCGCTTCACGCCGCGGCGCCCGCGGGGCAAGTGGTCGCTGATCAACCGCGAGAAGGCGGAAGGCCTGATCGCCTCCGGCGCGATGCGCCCTGCCGGGCTGGCCGAGGTCGAGGCGGCCAAGGCCGACGGCCGCTGGGAGGCGGCCTATGCCGGCCAGCGCACCGCCGAGGTTCCCGAGGACCTGCGGCACGAGCTGGACCGCAACGAGGCGGCACGTGAGTTCTTCGCCGCGCTCGACAGCGCCAATCGCTACGCGATCCTCTACCGGCTGCAGGAGGCGAAGAAGCCGGAGACGCGAGAGCGCCGCCTGCGGAAGTTCGTCGCGATGCTGGAGCGGGGCGAGAAGATCCACGGCTGATCGGCCGATGCCGCCGCTGGGGCCCGACTACGCGGTCGGTTTGCTCGGATCGTCCACGAAGGCCGAGCGCGCGGCCTCGAGGCCGACGCCGGCCCGCTCGAAGTAGCCGTAGGTCCCCTCGTCGAGCAGCTCCCGCGCGGCTTCTACCGCGGCGCCCAGTGCCGCGTAGGCGAAGGCGCCGCCGACCGAGACGCGCCGGACTCCCGCGGCTGCGAGTTCGGCGACGGAGGGGGCTCCGGGGCGGCCGAGCACGTTGACCGGCCGGTCCACCGAGGTCACGACCTGGCGAATGTCCTCGAGACGGGCGAGGCCCGGGGCGTAGAGGACGTCGGCGCCCGCCTCCTGGTAGGCCTGCAGGCGGGCGATCGTGTCGGCGAGGTCGGTGACGCCGTACAGGTGGTTCTCGGCCCGCGTGGTGAGCACGAGCTGCGACGGCCCGCCGTGCGCGACCTCGGCCGCCGCGGCGACCCGCTCAGCTGCGAAGCCGATGTCGTAGATCTTCTCCTCGCGCCTCGTGTAGTCCTCGACCGAGGCCCCGGCGAGGCCGGCGTCGAGCGCCATCCGCATCGTCTCGGCGACTCCGCCCGGGTCGTCGGCGAAGCCGTTCTCGAGGTCGGCCGACACCGGCAGCTCGGTCGCCTCGACGATCGCGGCAGCGCTCGCGATCGCCTCCTCGAGCGCCATCGAGCCGTCGAGCCGACCCAGCGCAGCCGCCGCGCCGCCGCTCGTCGTCGCCAGCGCCTCGAAGCCGAGCGAGGCGAGCAACTTTGCCGAGCCGGGGTCCCAGGGGTTGGGAAGCAGCAGTGGCCCCTCGCCCTCGTGCAGGGCCTTGAACCTCTCGGCGCGATTCGCCTGCCCGCTCATCGGCTCTCGAATCTACTCGCTTCCAGCCCTGCGCCCGGCCGTACACTCGGCAGGCGATGGATCGCGCCCTGCTCGCCAGCACGCTCGCCGACATCGGCGAGCCCGACTACCGCGCCTCCCAGGTCTGGGAGTGGGTGGCGCGCGGGGCCGGCTCCTACGAGGAGATGACCAACCTCCCGGCCGCGCTGCGCGAGCGGCTCGCCGCGGCGGTGCCGCTCTCGACGCTGTTGCTCCAGGCGGAGGCGAAGTCCGACGACGGCACCGTGAAGGCGCTCTTCCACACCGCCGACGGGCGCCCGATCGAGGCGGTGCTGATGCGCTACCGCGACGGCCGCCGCTCGGTCTGCCTCTCCTCGCAGTCGGGCTGCCCGCTGACCTGCTCGTTCTGCGCCACCGGGCAGATGAAGTTCGGCCGCAACCTCAGCGCCGACGAGATCCTCGACCAGGCGCTGCACTTTCGCCGCGGCGAAGCGATCGACCACGTCGCCTTCATGGGGATGGGGGAGCCGACGATGAACCTCGACGCGGTCCTCGCCGCCTGCGAGCGGCTGCCCGAGCTCGGCGTCATCCACCGCCGCACGGCGATCTCGACGGTCGGCTGGGTTCCCGGCATCGACAGCCTCGCCGAATGTGAGATGCCGATCGGCCTGGCGCTCTCGCTGCACGCCCCCAACGACGGCCTGCGCTCGCAGCTGATGCCGGTCAACGACCGCTACCCGCTGGCCGAGGTGCTCGCCGCCTGCGAGCGCTACCGAGCCCGCCGCCGGCGCAAGGTCTTCGTCGAGTACGTGATGCTCGACGGCGTCAACGACCGTCCCGAGCACGCCCGCGAGCTCGCCGCGCTGCTCGACTCGCGCGCCTACAAGGTCAACCTGATCCCCTACAACCCGACCGGGGCCTACGACGGCTCACCGCCGGAGCGGATCGAGCGCTTCCGCTCGATCCTCGCCGAACACCGCCTCACCGCAACGGTTCGCCTCACCCGCGGCCGCGACATAGACGCGGCCTGCGGCCAGCTCGCAGCAGCTACAGCGGGGACATCGCAAGGGACATAATTTGGGACATATTTTGGCCTATAATCTGTGGGACGCATGTCCAAGGCATATCTGGAGACTCACCGGCACATCGATTTCAAGGTCGATTTGCGCCACGCAAAGCCTTCGACCTGGGCTCTTCTCGGCGAGGCGAAGTCCAAGTGCCAGCACGTCGGACGCGCGCTGCTCTCGCCGGCCGCCGCCGGAGAGCTGCTGCAGGTCTACCTGGCCAAGGGAATGCTGGCGACCACGGCGATCGAGGGCAACACCCTGTCTGAGGACGAGGTGCGCCGGATCCTGGACCGGACCCTCGAGCTGCCGCCCTCGCGGGAGTATCTCGAGCGCGAGATCGAGAACGTTCTCGCGGCCTACAACCTCGGGCGAAAAGAGCTCTTGGACGATCCCGTCCTTCCCTTTTCCGTCGAGCGTCTTTGCGAGTACAACCGGCTGATCCTCGACGGACTCGAGCTCGAGGAGGGCGTCGTCCCAGGCGAGATCCGCAGGCACTCGGTGACGGTTGGGCCATACCGCGCCGTTCCGGCCGAGGATGCGGAGTTCCTTCTTGCCAGGCTCTGTGAGTGGCTCAATGGCGATGAGCTCGATGCGCCCTCGGACGCGCCCCGACTTGCGGCGCCCCTGGCCATCGTAAAGGCGGTCGTCGCCCATCTCTACCTTGCCTGGATCCACCCCTTCGGCGACGGGAACGGCAGGACCGCGCGCCTGCTCGAGTTGCAGATCCTGCTCTCGGCCGGGTTTCCGGTGCCGACCTGCCAGCTGCTTTCCAACCACTACAACCAGACTCGGTCCGAGTACTACCGGCAGCTCGCGATCTCGAGCAGGGATCGAAACGGGACCCTTTCCTTCATCGTCTACGCGACGGAGGGCTTTGTCGACCAGCTTCGCGAGCAGCTCGATGTGATCTGGAAGCAGCAGTTCCAGGATCGCTGGGCGCAGTTCGTATACCAGTCTTTCGGGGAGCTGCGAAGCGAGACCGACAATCGAAGGCTGAGATTGGTGCTCGACCTCTCACGCGAGTTCCACGCCACCGGAAGGCCGGTATCCAAGCGCCGTATCCGCGAGCTCAGCCCGCGCCTTGCCGCCGCCTACGCGACGAAGACGGAGAAGACATTGAGCCGAGACCTCAACGCCATTCGCGAGCTTCGATTGCTTCGCCAGGGCCAGGGCGGGTGGGTTCCGGCGGATGAGGCGATCCGGGGTCTGCAGCCCCCGGTGGCACATGGAGTCCTCTGGGATTGATCCGCGGCTACGCCCGGTGGGCAGTCAACCTGGCTGGTCAGCCAAATACCATACGTCCGATGCCGACCGAGACTCCGACGACGTCGCGGCGGGTGCCGCCGCCGAAGCAGCTCAGCGCCAACCCAGTGGTGCGTGTTCTCGACGACGCCCGGGCCGAGGTCAAGGTTCGCGCCCGGGGAACCTACCCGCCCGGGCCGCAGAGCTTCAGCTTCGGCAGGACCCTGCAGGCGGCTCGCGACCCGCTGCCGCTGCTGCTCTCCCTCTACGAGGAGCACGGGCCGATCTTCAGCGCCCGCCTGCTCCACCACCCGGTGATCTTCATGCTCGGCCCGGAGGCGAACCACTTCATCACCGTCGCCCATCCGGAGAGCTTCCACTGGCGCGAGTCGAGCTTCGGCGACCTGATCCCGCTGCTCGGCGACGGCCTGCTGACGATCGACGACGCCTACCACGACCGGGCGCGGGAGATCATGATGCCCGCCTTCCACCGCGAGCAGGTGGCGGCGTCGGTGGCGGCGATGGTCGCCGAGGCGGCACCGGCGATCGCCCGGCTGCAGCCGGGCGAGGTCGTCGACGTCTACGAGTGGATGCGAGGCCTGGCGATGCGGATCGCGATGCGGGCGCTGCTCGGCCTCGATCCCGACGAGGCCGGCAAGGGCGCCGCCGCGGCCGAGCACTTCGAGCGCGCCCTCGGCTTCTACGGGATCGACTTCCACCTGCGGCTGCTGCGCGGGCCCCGCTCGCCCTGGTCGAAGATGGTCCGCTCGTGCGCCGTCCTCGACGAGATCGTCTACGGCGAGATCGCCCAGCGTCGCGCCAGCCCCGACCCGGACCGGATGGACATCCTCAGCCTCCTGGTCGGCGTGCGCGACGAGGCCGGCGAGGGCTTCGCCGACAAGGAGATCCGCGACCAGGCGATGACCCTGATGTTCGCCGGCCACGACACTTCGACCTCGACCCTGACCTTCATGATGCACGAGCTGGCCCGCCACCCCGAGGTGCTCGCCAGGCTCCGCGAGGAGCAGGACCGGGTGCTCGACGGCGAGGCGCCCGACATCGACCTGCTCGAGCGCGAGATGCCCTACCTCGACATGGTCCTCGACGAGGTCCTGCGGCTATACCCGCCCGCATGGATCGGCCCGCGCCGGGCGGTACGTGATTTCGAGTTCAACGGCCACAAAGTCTCCCGCGGCGCCTACGTCAACTACTGCTCCTGGGCCAGCCACCGCATTCCCGAGGTCTTCCCCGAGCCCGAGGCCTTCATCCCCGAGCGCTTCACCCGCGAGCGCAAGGCCGCCCTGCCGCGCGGCGCCTACGTCCCCTTCGGCGGCGGTCGCCGCATCTGCATCGGCAAGCGCTTCGGCCAGATCGAGGTGAAGCTGGTGGCGACGATGCTGCTGCAGCAGCATCGCCTCGACGCAATGCCGGGCCGCACGATGACGGTGCGTCAGATGCCGACCCTCTCGCCGCGGGGCGGCCTGAAGATGCGAGTCCTGCCGCGCGATTGAAAGTACGAGGTGGTCAGCCAGACCTTCAAAGAAGTCTTCGTCGAAAACAGTGGGAGCCCGCGCGGTCTCAGCGAAGTGAAGACGGTTGCCTGCCCGGCGGGCAAGCGCGTGATCGGCGGTGGCGCCGACCTCGGCACGAACACCGGCCAGAACGGCCAGCAGCGTCAGGTCACAGTCTCGCTCAGCGGCCCAAATGGAACCGGCACCGGCAAACGATGAGGGGAATCCCGGTCAGGGGTGGAGCGTCTTGTACTTTTTCGGCGCCGACCTTGAGGCGTCAGCAGGCTCCGCCACACCGAAAAAGTTAAGCGGAACCCCTGATCGGGATTCCCCGGGAGAGCTACTTGATGAAGAGCATCTCCTCGTACTTGGGCAGCGGCCAGAGGTCGTCGGCGACGACCTTCTCCAACTTGTCCGCCGATTCGCGCACCGCGGTGCTCTTGGCGAGCTGCTGATCGCGGGCGAAGATCGCCAGCTCGAGGCCCTCGAGTTCCACCGGCTCGGCGTTGGCCTTCCCGAGCGCGTCGAGGTCCGTGATCAGGTCGCCGATGAGCAGCTCGACCTCGCCGGCGGCCTGAGCGACGCCCGCCTCCTTGATCAGCGCCAGGTGGCGCATCGCCGCTGGCAGGATCATCGTCTTGGCGATCGAGAAGGTGGTCTCCGCCTCGATGTTCGCCCGCAGCGCGTACTGCTCGATCCAGACCTCGAAGCGGGACTCCAGCTCCCGTTTCGAGAGCACGTTGTAGTTCTCGAAGGCGGCGATCGACTGGTCGGCCAGCACCTCGAGCAGGGCGTCCGGCGTCGTGCGCAGGTTCTTCAGGCCGCGCTGCCCCGCCTCGGCGTGCCACTCCTCGGAGTAGTTGTCTCCGTCGAAGCAGATCGCCTTGTTGGCGCTGTAGGACTCCTTGACGACCTCCATGACCGCCTCGGCGACGTCCATGCCGCCGCTCGTCTTCGCCTCCAGCTTGTCGGCGAGCTCGTCGATCGCCTCGGCGACGATCGTGTTCAGCACCGTGTTGGGGAAGGCGAGCGACATGCTCGACCCCAGTGCCCGGAACTCGAACTTGTTGCCGGTGAAGGCGAAGGGCGAGGTCCGGTTGCGGTCGCCGCCGTGCTTGGGCAGCGGCGGCAGTACGGTGGCCCCCAGGTCGAGGAACGAGGCCGGCGTATGCGGGTCGCCCTCGCCCGTGGCGATCGCCTCGAAGACCTTCTCCAGCTCGCGGCCGAGGAAGATCGAGATGATCGCCGGCGGCGCCTCGTTGGCGCCGAGGCGGTGGTCCTGGCCGATGTCGGCGGCCGAGGCGCGCAGCAGGCCCTGATGCTTGTTGACCGCTTGGATCACCGCCGCGCAGAAGAAGAGGAAGTGGACGTTGTCGGCCGGCGTGTCGCCCGGCTCGAGCAGGTTGGAGCCCGTGTCCGTCCCCATCGACCAGTTGTTGTGCTTGCCCGAGCCGTTGATGCCGGCGAAGGGCTTCTCGTGCAGCAGGCAGACCAGGCCGTAGCGGCGGGCGACGTTTTCGAGGGTCCGCATCATCAGCTGCTGGTGGTCGGAGCCGACGTTGGAGTTCTCGAACACCGGCGCGATCTCGTACTGGCCCGGCGCGACCTCGTTGTGGCGGGTCTTGACCGGGATGCCGAGCTTGCGCGCCTCGAGCTCGGACTCGAGCATGAAGGCGAGCACCCGCTCGGGGATCGTGCCGAAGTAGTGGTCGTCGAGTTCCTGGCCCTTCGGCGGCTTGGCGCCGAACAGGGTGCGCCCGGTCGAGATCAGGTCGGGGCGCTCGAAGAAGTACTGCTCGTCGATCAGGAAGTACTCCTGCTCGGGCCCGACCGTGGTGAAGACGCGTTTGCTCTGCTTGTCGCCGAGCAGGCCCAGCGCCTTGATCGCGGAGCGTGAGAGCGCGTCCATCGAGCGCAGCAGCGGGATCTTCGCGTCGAGCGCCTCGCCGGTCCAGGAGGCGAAGGCGGTCGGGATGCAGAACAGCGAGCCGTTCGGGTTCTCGAGGATGAAGGCGGGGCTGGTCGGGTCCCAGGCGGTGTAGCCGCGCGCCTCGAAGGTGGCGCGGACGCCGCCGGTGGGGAAGGAGGAGGCGTCGGGCTCCCCCTGGATCAGCTCTTTGCCCGAGAAGCCGGCGAGGGCGCGACCCTCGCCGCCGGCGGGCTCGAAGAATGAGTCGTGCTTCTCGGCGGTCGAGCCGGTCAGCGGCTGGAAGACGTGGGTGAAGTGGGTGGCGCCCTTCTCCAGCGCCCAGTCCTTCATCGCGGTAGCGACCGCGTCGGCGGTGGCCGCGTCGATCGCCTCGCCGGCCTCCAGTGCCCCCTGCAGCTTCTCGAAGACGTCGCCGGGCAGGCGTTCGCGCTGCACGGCGACGGAGAAGACGTTGGCGCCGAATGCTTCGTTCTCGGGCTGGGTCAGGTCAAGCGCGCCGAGGGACTCTCCGTTGGAGCTCCACTGCGCTGCGGTCACGTTCTGCTGGCGGATACGGGTCATCGCTCTGGTCGTCCTCGCTTGGCGTCGCACCCGGTCGGCGGGCACGGTCGGTTACCGGTCCACTCCCTTTAGAAGAGCCAAAAGAGCCTAATGGGAGTCGATAAAGGATGCCTTTGTACCCGGGTACAAGTTTCGCCCGCGGCCCTTGTACCCCCTGGCGCCAAGGGCGTGTCTGACCTTATCGGTCCATATGGCACCACAAAGTCAGACACGCCCCCGAAAACGCGTCCGTATAGCCTTCGGCCGCCCCCGACCTGGAGGATTCCAAGCCAATGTTCGTTTCCAAGGCCGCCGTCGTCGGCGGCGGCACCATGGGCGGTGAGATCGCGCAGGCGATCGCCGCCGCCGACATCCCCGTCGTCGTCAAGGACATCGACCGGAAGTTCGTCGACGCCGCGCTCGAGAAGGCTCGCGCCGTCACCGAGGGACAGCTCTCCCGCCTGGTCAAGAAGGAGAAGCTGACCCCCGAGCAGGCCGACGCCCGCCTCGCCGAGGTGATGGGACTGGTCACGGGCACGACCTCCTATGCGGAGTTCGGCGACGTCGACTTCGTCGTCGAGGCGGTGCCGGAGCGGATGGAGATCAAGCAGGCCGTCTTCCGCGAGCTTGACGCCGCCACGCCCGGCCACGCGATCCTCGCCTCCAACACCTCCTCGCTCTCGATCACCGAGATGGCCGAGTCGACGCTGCGCCCCGACAAGGTCGTCGGCTTCCACTTCTTCTACCCGGCCTCGGTGATGCCGCTGGTCGAGGTGATCGCCGGCGAGGACACCTCCGAGGAGACCGCTACGGTCGCCTACAACTTCGCCCAGGCGATCAAGAAGCAGCCGATCGTCTGCGGCGAGGTGCCCGGCTTCGTCGTCAACCGCATCCTGATGGCGACGATCGGCGAGATCTGGCGCGTCCAAGAGGAGCAGGGCCTCTCGCTGAAGGCGATCGACGAGGCGATAGCCGCCGCCAAGGTCGCGCCGATGGGCCCCTTCTTCCTCACCGACCTGCTCGGCCTCGACACCGTCCTGCACGTCGCCGAGCACCTCGGCGAGTCCTATGGGGAGACCTTCTACGTCCACCGGGGCCTCAAGCAGCTGGTCGCCGACGGCAAGCTCGGCGCCAAGTCCGGCGGCGAGGGCTTCTTCAAGGAGGGCGAGCAGAACGTCCCCGGGGACGGGGAGCCCGATGCCGAGGAGCTGGTCGCGCTGTTCACCTGCCGGGCCCTGATCGAGGCCTGCCTGCTGGTCGAGGAGGGGGTCTGCTCGGTCCGCGACATCGACCTGGGGATGATGGCCGGCGCCGGGCTCGACCCGCGCAAAGGGCTGCTGCCTCCTTTCTGGAAAGCCGACGTCGAGGGTCTCGACGCGGTGCTGGAGCGGATGGAGGGATTGCAGGAGCGCCACGGCGGCCGCTTTACCCCGCCGGTCCTGCTGCGCCGCCTCGTCGCCCAGGGCCGGCTCGGGCTGAAGTCGGGACAGGGCTTCTACCCCTACCCGCAGCCCGACGAGGGCGATCAAGCCGAGACGGTGAAGCTTGAGACGCGCGGAGAGGTCGCGATCGCCTGGCTCGCCAACGCGCCGATGAACGCCGTCTCGCCCGACATGATCCGCGACCTGAAGACGGTCTGGGAGCGGGTCAAGGCCTCCGGCGAGGTCGGCGCGATGGTGATCGTCTCCTCGGTCCCGGTCGTCTTCTCGGCCGGCGCCGACATCAAGGCCTTCACCCGGATGGACGAGGGTGGCGGCGAGGAGCTGATCCACACTGCCCACGCGCTGCTGCGCGACTTCGGCCAGGCCCGCGTATCCACCGTCGCCGCGGTCAACGCGATCGCCTTCGGCGGCGGCTGCGAGGTGGCGATGGCCTGCGACGTGCGGATCGCCGCCGAGGCGGCCGTCTTCGGCCAGCCCGAGGTCAAGCTGGGGATCATCCCCGGCTTCGGCGGCACCCAGCGCCTGCCGCGCCTGGTCGGTCCCAACAAGGCGCTCGAGATGAACCTGATCGGCGACGCGATCCTCGCCGGCGAGGCGCTCGAATCCGGCCTCGTCAACCGCGTCGTCCCCGACCACGAGCTGTTCGAGACGGCGCTGATGTGGGGCCGCAAGCTGGCCGCCCAGGCGCCGCTGGCGGTAGAGCAGATCAAGACCGTCTCCCACGCCGGCGACCTGGACCAGGGCATAGAGGCCGAGAAGCAGGGCTTCGCCACCGCCTTCCGCAGCGCCGACGCCAAAGAGGGCATCTCGGCGTTCCTGGGCAAGCGCACCCCCAAATGGAGCGGCAAGTAACCGACAACGGGGGCCGACGGGACGAAATCCTCGGCCTAGCCGAGGATTTCGTCCCGTCGGCGGGGGTTGAGCAGCTGGCTGGGCTCATTCGGGGGTCGCGGTGCACGGTGGCGCTTACCGGGGCCGGGGTCTCGGTGCCCTCCGGGATCCCGGACTTTCGTACGCCGGAGACGGGGCTGTGGGCGAACGTCGACCCTATGGAGGTCGCTCACATCGACGTCTTCGAGCGCGATCCGGCGCGGTTCTGGTCCTACTACCGGCCGCGCTTCCAGTCGCTGGGCGACAAGCGGCCCAACGGCGCGCATACGGCCCTCGCCGAGCTGGAGCGGCGCGGCCTGATCGACGGTGTGATCACTCAGAACATCGACCGCCTGCACCGCGCCGCCGGCTCGCAGAATGTGATCGAGGTGCACGGCTCGATCGAGACCTCGTCCTGCCGTCGCTGCGCTGCCTCCTATGGCCTCGACGAAGTCGACGCGCTCTTCAACGCCGACGGCGTCGCGCTCTGCGCCGGCTGCGCCGGCCCGGTAAAGCCCGACGTCGTGCTCTTCGGCGAGATGCTGCCCGAGGGCGCGATGGCGCAGGCACAGGAGATGGCGGAAGGGGCCGAGCTGCTGATCTGCGTCGGATCGTCGCTGGCCGTGTACCCCGTGGCCGGCCTTCCCGCGGTGACCCTCGAGCGCGGCGGCAAGCTCGCGATCGTCACCAAGGGCCCGACGCCCTACGACGGCGATGCCGACGTCAGGCTCGAAGGCGAGGTCGACGCCGAGCTGCGCGCCCTGCTCGCCGCGCTCGGTTAGCCCGCGGCTGCGCCCGGCGCGGCGAGCGGGCGGATGCTCTGTTCAGCGCAGCTCGCGGCGATCGCGGCGAACTGCGGCTCGTCGCGGCCCAGGCTGCGCGCGCAGAGCTCCCTTGCTTCCATGCCGCAGGCCTGGATCAGCTCGGCGCCGGTGCGCCCGGCGACGGAGGCGCGGATGCAGCCTCGCGCGGGCGGCGGCCGGCTGTCTCCGGCGGTGGCGAGGAGCAGCGTCGCCAGGGAGACGAAGGTCACCGCAACGCCGGTGATGACGACGTTGCGCTCCCGCTTCGTCAGCCGTCGCAGGGGGGTATTGACGCGTTGGAAGTGCCCTTCGAGCGGCATCGCGACCACGTTAGCGCAGGCCGCTCGACCCCGATCTCGACATTTGGGAGAACCCGTTCAACCGATCTTTAGACGCCTGTACGTACTGGGCGGGGCCGCATCGCGGCAGGGTTGTCGACGGAAAGCCACGCTACTCGGCGTAACAACGAGAAAGGAAACACCGGATCAAATGGATTGGTTGAGCGTAGGTGCCATACCGTGGTTGAGCGAAGGTGCCAACTCATGGCAGCTCACCGCGGCGACCCTGGTCGGCCTGATGAGCATCCCGGGGCTGGTCGTTCTCTACGGCGGCGTGATGCAGAAGCGCTGGTCGGTGAACTCGATGATGATGGCCTTTGTCGCCTTCGCGATCGTGCTCATCCTCTGGTGCCTGTTCGCGTTCAGAATGGCGTTCGGAACCCCGATGCACATATTTGGCGCCGGCGGCAGCAGCTTCCTGGCCAATATGTGGGGCCAGCCAGGTTCCATCCTGAGCAGCGCCAGCGAGCTCGGGCACGGCCACATACCCCTGCTGCCCGTGGTCTCCGAAGAAATCGAATTCCCGCAGTCGACGCTCGCCTACTTCCAGATCGTCTTCGCCGCGATCACCCCGCTGCTGATGCTGGGCTCGGTGCTGGGGCGGATCAACTTCAAGGCCTGGATCCCGTTCGTCGGCCTCTGGACGGTGCTCGTCTACACGATCAACGCCTTCCTGATCTGGGGCGGCGGCTACTTCGCCCAGCACGGTGCGGTTGACTTCTCCGGCGGTTACGTGATCCACCTCGCCGCGGGCGTCTCCGGCTTCGTGGCGGCATGGGTGATCGGCCCGCGCCTGCAACGCGACCGCGAGGTCGACGCGCCGAACAACCTGGCGATGGTCGCCGTCGGCGCCGGCCTGCTCTGGCTGGGCTGGAACGGCTTCAACGGTGGTGACTGGTACTCCGCCGGCAACATCGCCTCCGCCGCTGTGCTCAACACCAACCTCTGCACCGCGGTCGCCTTCCTGGTCTGGGTCGCCTGGGACTACGCGACCGGGCGCAAGCCGAGCCTGATCGGCAGCGTCAACGGCATGATCGTCGGCCTAGTCGCGATTACCCCGGCGGCCGGCTTCGTCAACGGCTGGGGCGCGATCGTCATCGGCGTCGTCGCCTCGACGCTCGTCTACTTCGCGCTCAACTACCTGAGCCGGATGGCGCCATTCCGCAACGTAGACGACACCCTCGGCGTCGTCTACACCCACGGCTTCGCCGGGCTTGCCGGCGGCCTCCTGGTCGGGATCTTCGCCAACAGCGCGATGGCGGAAACCACCCTGGCCGGGACGATCTCCGGCGGCGGCCTGGAGCTGCTCAAGTGGCAGGCCCTGACCGCGCTCTGGGTGATCGTCTTCTCCGCGATCGGCACCTTCATCCTGCTCAAGCTGGTCGGCCTCGTCGTCCCGCTGCGGATGTCGGAGGCGGAAATGGAGGAAGGCGACATCGCCGTCCACGGCCACGAGGTGTACCCGTCCGACGTGCCTTCCCTCGGGTTCCCTTCCGGGATCCCACAGGCGGCACCGACGCCGGCCGCAGGTGGAGCAACCCCCTAGGTTCGGGGCAGAAACGGCCGGGGCGCTGAGCACGGCCGCACGACAGAAGCACGAAAACCGCCCCCGCCCTCTCCTCGGGGGCGGTTTTCGTTCCGGGCGTCACGGACGCGACCGGCTCAGGCCGCGTCGCTGCGCTGAGCGCTGGATGCCTCGCGCAGGACGGCGAGCATCGTCGCCACCGCCGGCGTCACCGCAGCGCCGCGCGGGGTGGCGGCGAAGACCTTGCGCACGGGGCTCTGCGGGTGCAGGGCGCGGACCCGGATGTCCGGCCGAACGGTGGAAAGCGCCAGCTGCGGGATCAGCGCGACGCCGACGCCGGCGGCGACCAGGCCCTGCACCGTCTGGTAGTCGTCGCTCTCGAAGGAGACGCTCGGCTCGAAGCCGGCGGCGTGGCAGGAGCGGACCACGTGCCGGGCGCAGGGGCTGGAGGCCGAGGTCTGTACCCACGACTCCCGGCGCAGGTCGGTCAGCGTCAGCTGCCTGCGCCTGGCCAGCGGGTGGTCGGCCCGGAGCGCGAGGTGGAGGGGGTCGTCGAGCAGCTCGAAGCGTTTCATCCCGGCGCCCAGCCTCTCGCCGACCCCCTCGAACTCGAACAGCAGCACGAAGTCGAACTCCCCACTGCGCAGGCGCGGCGCGATCTCCTCCGGCTCGCCCTCGGCGAGGGTCACGTCGACGCCGGGGTGCGAGGCGCGGAAGCCGGCGATCGCCTGCGGCATCAGCGTCGCCCCGGCGGTGGGGAACGATGCCGTGCGCAGGCGGCCGCCGCGGCCCGCGGCGATCGCCTCGATCTCCGCCTCCGCCGTCTCCATGCCGGCGAGGATCCCGCCGGCATGCCGGGCGAGGGCCGCCCCCGCCGCGGTGGGGCGGATGCCGCCGCGATTGCGCTCGATCAGCGAGGCGCCGAGTTCGCCCTCGAGCGTGGCGATCGCCTGCGATACCGCTGACTGGGAATAGGAAAGCGCGTCGGCGGCGGCAGAGAAGGAGCCGTTCGCGACCACCTCGCGAAAGACGTTGAGCCGGGAGGCATTCAACATAAGTAAAGCTTATTTCATTCATCGGTAATAGCAGTTGTGCTAATGCCAACTCGGTGCCACCATCGCTCCAAGCTGAGAACCATTCGACTTTCGAGGAGGCGCCGCATGGCCCTGAAGATCATCGTTTCCTACGACGACACCGACAACGACCGCGACGCGCTGGCGCTGGGGAGGCTGCTCGCCTACTCCGGCGCAGAGCTCTCGCTCGCCTACGTCCGCCACTCCCAGGGCGGAGCGCTCGAAGAGAAGGAGGCCGAGGAGCTGCTGGCCCGAGGCGCAGCCTCGGTTGGCGCGCCGGACATGCCGCGACACGTCGTCGTCAACGCCGGCACCAGCGTCGGCCTGACCGAGCTGGCAGAACGCGAGAACGCCGACGTGATCGTCTTCGGCTCCGAGTACCGTACCGCCCCGGGCACCGTCAAGCCGGGGATCCCGGCCCACAAGCTCCTGCTCGGCGGCCCGGCGGCGATCGCCGTCGCGCCCGCCGGCCTGCACTCGCGCCCGTCGGTAAGCGTCAACACCGTCGGCGTCATCGACGAGGGCGACGAGACTGCGGCGGAGACCGGGCGCAGCCTTGCCGCGGCGCTGGGCGCTCAGGTCGGCGAGACCGGCACAGGCCCTGTCGACCTGCTTGTGGTCGGATCGCGGCCCGAGTCGCCGGTGGGCAAGGTCACCCTCAGCGCCGCCAGCGACTATGTGATCGAGACGGCCACCGAGCCGGTGCTGGTGGTGCCGCGCGGGGTGGCGCTCAGCTTCGGGGCGGCCCAGGCTCAGACGGCCTGAGGACCAGGATCACGGCCGCGACCGCCGGGTCGCGGCCGTCGATCCGCGCCTTCGCCTCGGACCACTCCAGCGGTTCGGCGCTACCGCCCGAGGCGATCGCACTCACCGCCTCGTCAACCGAGTCGCCGCTGACCGAGACGACCGGCGCCAGCGGCACGCGAAGCTCGGCCGACTCGACCATTTGCCGGGTCACGTCCTCGCAGGAGCGAAGCGCGTTTGACCAACCCTGCCCGAAGGCGAGGTCCGGACCCTCGAGCTTCTTGCCCTCGAGGATCGTCAACGTGCTCTCGCGCGGTTCCCATTCCTGTTCGCCGAATTCAAAGCTGTGACCGGCGATCCAGGGCTTGAGGAGCTGGTCCAGCTCGGTATCGCCGACGTTGAAGACCCGAGCGTGCTGGGGCGGCGACCTGACCTCGACGTGGAACGGCACGCGACAACCATATGCTCAGCAGCGATGGCGATGCCCCTCCCCGACGCCGTCGTCTTCGACAACGACGGCCTCCTGCTGGACACCGAGTCGGTCTGGACGCGGGCGGAGCAGGATCTCTTCGAGCGGCATGGCATCGAGTTCACCGCGGCCCACAAGCGCGAGCTGGTCGGCACCTCGGCGACGATTGCCGGCGCGGTCCTCGAGCAGCGCCTCGGCGAGCCGGGCCGCGCGGTCGAGCTGATCGACGAGCTCAACGAGCTGGTCGTCGTCGAGCTCGAGCACGGGGTGGAGGCGATGGCCGGTGCCGGCGAGCTGCTGGACGGGCTGAGGCGGCGCGGCACGCCGATCGGGCTCGTCTCCAACTCGCCGCTGGCCTTCGTGTGGCGCTCGCTCGAGATCGTTGGCTTCGCCGACCGCTTCGACGTCGTCGTCAGCGCCCACGAGGTGGCGGCGCCGAAGCCGGCGCCCGACCCCTACCTGGAGGCCTGCCGGCGGCTCGGGGTCGAGCCGGGGCCGGCCGTGATCGCGCTCGAGGACTCGCCGACCGGCGTCGCCTCGGCTCGCGCCGCGGGGCTGACCGTGATCGGCGTCCCTTCGCTGGCGGGGATTGACCTGGCCGAGGCCCACGAGATCGCCGAGTCTCTACTCGACGCGGTTGTTGCCCGCCACCTCTCCCTCAGCCGCTGAGCACGCGGCGGCGGCGGAGTACGCGCTCGGAGATGGCGAGCAGTTCGCGCAGGCTCTCGAGCTGTGCTGGGTTCAGATCGCCCACGAGCGCTGCGTTTGCAAGCTCACCCGCCTCGTGGCGCCGGCTTTTGAGCGCGGTCATGTCTTCTTCGTGGCCGGGGTCGGAGAGTGCGCCGTGCAGCTCGATCAGCAGCGCCTCGAGGCCGACCCGCAGTTGCAGTGCGGCCTCGCGCTCGCGGCTGCTGTCGAGGTCGGCTCGCGCTCGCAGGATCAGCGTCTCGCAGGCGTCGAGCCGCCCGCGGCCACCGAGCACAGCGGCCAGTCGCTCCTGCGGGCGCAGCTCCTCGGCGCGCTGCTGGCGGCGCGAGACGGCGCCGGATTGCGCGTCCACCTCGAGCGCCGCCGTGAACTCGCCGTCGGCGACCTCCTCGCCGCTGCCGAAGCCGAGCCTGACTACGACCGCGTGGCGTGGGGTCAGCGCCTGCACGTGAGGATCGCCGCTGGCGACGGAATGGGCATGGAGGGCACGGTTGAGCAGGCCCATGGCCTCGGCGAGGAGCAAGTCGATCGCCTCCTCCTCGCCGCTTGCCTGTTTCAGCCAGGCAGTCGCCTCGTCGGTGCTTGCAAACGGTTCCGAGGCCCGTACGACGGTCGCCCTGGTCAGCGGCAGCTCTGCCGGCGGCGAGCCCGCCTCGACTCCGCGCGGGCGGCGTCGTCGACGCCTGGCCGGCGCAGGTGCGCCGAGCGTTTCGAGCACGATCACCCGCTCCCCGTCGTCGTCGCGGACCACGTAGCGGCCGTCCGCGACGGCCAGCGTGCCGGCGAACTCGAGCTGGGCGAATCCGAAGAGCCGGGTCAAAGACCCAATTCTGCGCGAATCAGTCGCCGGCCGGTCGGCCGGTTCCGCCGCCGCCGCCGCCCTGCTTGGCTTCGGAATCGGGCACCGAGTACTGGGACGGGCCGGTCGGCACCTGCGGGTTGTCGATTTCGCCAAGCCGCTGCATCAGCCGGTTCCACTTCTGCGGCGAGAGCTGGCCGAGGCTCGGCGAGAGGCCGCTGGCGCCGCCGATGCCGGTCAGGAAGGAGGCCATCTCACGGCCCCAGACCGTTTCGACGCCCTCGCTGTATTCGGCGTGGCTGAGCGGCACGCCCGCGGCATCGGCGAAGCCCATCTCGATCGAGCCGCCGGGGACGAAGGTGGCGATCTGGTCGCCGGCCGAGACGTGCTGGCCGGCGTGGACGGTCGCCTGGACTCCCTCGTAGACGAAGATGATCTGACCGGCGCGCTGGCCGCTGAGCAGCTTGTAGAGGACGCCGCCGCCTTCCGGCCAGCCCGGCGCCCCGGTCGAGAGGACTTCGGCGTCGCCGACGGCGGCGATCGGCCCGGTCCCGGTGAAGTCGACGCCCTGGTCGATGCGGCCAGTCGTGGCCGAGAGGAAGGGACTGACGTATTCGATTTCGGAGGCGGGCGAGTAGCCGATGTGGACGTGGTCGTAGTGGTCGGGCAGGGCGAAGCTGGTTTCTCCGGGCAGGTCCTCGAGCGAGATCACCTGGTGCGGGTGCATCGTCCCCTGCAGCTGCAGGACGGTTTTGATCAGCGCATCGGTCAGCGTCCCCGGGCCCTGGTGACCGGTCACCGGGACGCTGTCGATTTCGGCGATGTCGACCGCGTCGCCGGTGCTGTGCTCGGAGACGTTGCCGGAGGTCGTGTAGGTGCTGTGGTCGCACTCCAGCGCCGTGATCGTCAGCTGGAAGCCCTTCGAGACGAGGTACTCGAGCACCGCCAGCACCCGGCGGTCGATCTTGCCGGAGGCGATGTCCTGACGTCCGCATTCGTAGATCGAGAGGTTCTTGTCGTGCAGGACGCGCTGCTCGAGCGCTTCCTTGGGGAGGAGCAGCACGCCGCTGACGCTGAGGTCGCCGGCCAGCGGGTTCTTGCCGTCGGCGCCGTAGATCGCCGTCGCTTCGAGCAGCTTCCAGCCGTCGAGGATCGGCTTCGGGTCGATCTGGGCGGCGCCGGCGCCGACCGGCCTGATCGCGAAGTTGATGTGCGGTTCGACGCCTTCGGAGCCGTCGCCCATCCGGGCTATGACGGCGCCACCCGTAACCCTCGACCCGACCTTGAGAGTTGAGGTGGAGTCGCCGCTCCCACCCTCAGCGGGCCGGCCCTTCGCCGCCCGCCCCGGCAGCGCGTACAGCCGCGGCCGCAGGTTCTGCGTATCGACCAGCGGCTGCCGCGGGCCGTTGGCGGCGAGGATGCCGCCGCCGTCGCGGACGATCTCGCCCAGCTCGGCGTAGGTGTAGCGGTTGCCGTAGGCGTCTTCGAGGACGATGAACTTGCCCAGCTTCGGTGAGGTCCCGATCGCTTTGATCGTGCCGTCGTTGACCGCCACGACCGGCGCTCCCTGGTGGGAGAAGATGTTGATCCCCCGCCGGGTCGGCGAGGAGGAGATCACCTTGGCGGCGCTTTCGTCGACCCCTTCGGCCCCCGGTGCCGAGCGCTTCAGCGCTTCGCGGACCGAGAGGTCGTCGGCGTAGCTGGAGTCGGCGGCGACGGGGAAGTGGGCGCCCTCGGTCAGCCCGGTCAGCGATCCGACCAGGTCGGGCGGCAGCTTGCCGTAGGCGCGCGCGGTGCTCAGCACCTCCTGCACGTACCAGTCGGCGTGGTTGTAGGAGAAGACCGCCTTGTAGAGGTCGCTGGAGCCGCCGCTGAGCTTGAGGTAGTGGGCCGCGGCGCAGATCGCGTCGACCGGGTTGTAGGGGTCCTTGCGCCCGTCGCCGTTGGCGTCGAGGCCGAATTCTTCCCAGCTGGAGGGAAGGAACTGCATCCAGCCGATCGCGCCCGCGCTGGAGGGCCCCATGTTGGTGCCGAAGTCACTCTCGATCTTGTTGATCGACGCCAGCACCTCCCAGGGGATCCCGTACTCGGTGCCGCAGGCCTGGTAGATCGGCAGCAGGAAGGGCGGGATCTCGAAGGAGTCGATGACGAAGTTGGGAACCCCCTGCGGGGCAGGCCCGAAGGGCGCGATCGTCGTCGTCGGGTTGGCTTCGGTCGGCGAGCCGCCGCTCGAGTACTGCGAGCCGCCGCTGGGCGCCTTGGCCTGCAGCTGCACGCCGCCCGTCGCCGGCGGCGCCGTGACGCCGCCGGAATTGCCGCCCCCGCCGCTGGCGTCACCGAGGCTTTCGTTGTGATGGACGCCGCCGCTGCCGGCATCGATCGTCGTGCCGGTCTTGAAGCTGCCCTTCGAGCTGGAGGGCGGCGGCTCGGCAGGCGCTTCGACGCTGCTGTTCGGGGTCGCGCCTTCGCTTGCTTCGGGTTCCTCGCTGGTGTCGGCGGGCGAGCTGCAGTCGGGGTCCCCCATGTCGACGCGGCCGTCGCCGTCGTCGTCGACTTCGTTCGAGCAGGCCGGGGCCGGGACGGCGGGCGTGGTCGAGAGCGGCGCGGCCGTTTCCGTCGTTTCGCCGCTGGAGACCCCTTCCGCGCCCGCGAAGCCGACACCGAGCGCCGTAACGGCGCCGAAGCTGGCCAGAGCGATGGTCAGTGCGAGCTTGTTTCTCATACCACGGCGCCTGTATACCCGCTGTCACAGATGGTGCAGCCCATGTCCGCCTTCTCCCCGCGCAACAGGCCCGACCAAGCTACTTGCTCGCCCAGGCGTGCGCAACGGCTCGCGGCTGCCCCCAACAAGCCCTTAATCAACGTTTGTCTCATGCCGGCAGGCCGGGAGGATTTCAGCCAGGCCGGATGCGCCGGTTAAGCTGATGTCAATGGACTACGAGGATCCGGACGGGCTGCGGGCCCGCAGCGAGCAGGCGATCGGCGAGTTCGCCCAGGCGCTGCTCGACAGCCAGGTGCTCGAGAACGCGCTGGCGGCGGCCTTCGGTGCCCGCGAGAAGGCGGTCGAGGCTCAGCAAGCGGCGATGAGCGCCCTCAACCTGCCCTCGGCCGGTGACGTCGAGCGGCTGGAGCGGCGCCTGCGCTCGCTCTCGCAGCGCCTGGAAGAGGTCGAGGACCAGGTCGACCGCGTCGCTCGCGATCTCGGCGAGATTCGCCGCTCCCTCGCCGCACAGAAGCGCGCCGGAGCCGAAGACTAACCCTCGACTTTAGCTTGAGAGTGCGAAGGAGGCGGCGCGCCCGGCGCGCTTCTCGGCGAGCTCGAGCGCGCTCTTCTCCAGCGGCTCCTCAGCGCCCGACATCTCGTTGACGATCAGGACCGCGGCAGCCTCGATCTGGAGCGAATGCGCACGGGCGAGCAGGGGGGCCGTCTGCATGTCCGCCGCAACCACGCCGACGGGCGGCGTCTGCTCGCCGGGATGCGCGTCGAAGCTGGCGATCGCGCTCGACGCGGCGCCCCGGTCCAGCTCCCCGGCCAGCCGCGCCGTCAGGCTGGGGTCGGGCAGCACGGCCTCGCCGCTGTCGACGCCGAGCGCAGCTGCGCTGCCTCCCATCGCGACCGCCTCGCCGACGAGCAGCAGGTGGCCGAGCTTGCGGGTCTTCGAGAGGGCCACGCAGGTGCCCACCCGGACCACGCGCCGCACGCCCAGCTCCGCCAGGTCGCCGAGCACGATTGCCGCGCTCGGGCCGCCGATCCCCGTCGCCTGGATCGTCAGCGCCTCGCCTCGCGGGGTCCGCCCCGAGTAGCCCCAGAGCCCGCGCGCGTGGTTGCTCATCTTCGGCTCCTCGAGCAGCTCCTGGGCCAGCAGCAGCGCTCGGCCGGGATCGCCGACCAGCACCGCGGCGGCGGCGATCGGCGCGGTCGGTTGCAGGTACGCGGGCATCGCCACGGACACTATGGCGGCCGCTCGCCGTCGTGACCTGCTCTGGGTTAGCCTCGGGTCGCGATGCCCAGCGACGAGCGCATCTCCCTCAGCGAGGCCTCGCGGCGCGCCGGCGTCTCGGCCGGCACGCTGAAACGCTGGGCGGAGGAAAAGGTCCTGCCGGTTCGCCGCGGCCGCTGGACCGCGGCGGCGGCGGCGCAGGCGCGGGTCGTCGCCCGGATGCGCGAGCGCGGCCACTCGCTCGAGGACCTGAAGCGGGCCGGGCGCGAGGGGCGCCTCGCGTTCGGTTTCACCGAGGACCTCTTCCCGAGGCCGGAGGAGCAGGCAACGGTCGAGGAGGTCGCCGCGGAGACGGGCCTGGAGCCGGAGCTGGTCGAGCGGATCCTCGTCATCCTCGGCACGCCGCTCGAGCGCGAGCGCCTGCTCAGCCCCGAGGACGTGCGGGCGCTGCGCCACTGCGCCCGGGTGCTCGCCGCCGGCTTCCCGCTCGTCGCCTTCCTCCAGCTCGTCCGCGTCTACGTCCAGTCGCTGCGGCGGATCGCCGACGCCGAGGTGCGCCTCTTCCACCTCTACGTGCATGAACCGCTGATCCGCGACGCGGTGCCGGAGCTGGAGATGGCAGAGGAGATGGGCGAGCTGGCCGGTGACATCCTGCCCCTGGCCGCCCCGCTGACGGAGTACCTGCACACCCGCTACCTGCGCTTCTTCCTCGAACAGGACGTCGTCGGTCATATGGAGAGCGATATCGACCTGGAGACGACGACGTCGCAGGTACACCACGTCCCGGTCACGCTCTGCTTCATCGACCTCACCGGCTTCACCCGCTACACCGAGGAGGAGGGGGATCTGGAGGCGCTCGACGTGGTCGAGAACTTCGTTGAAACGGTCGAGGCGACGCTTCCGCCCGAGGCAACGGTCGTGAAGACGATCGGCGACGAGGTGATGGTCGTCTCGCCCGACCCAGCTTCGCTCACCGATTGGGCGGTCGGCCTGCTGGGCAGCTTTCCGCAGCGCCCCCAGCCGCGGGTCGGGATCCACTACGCGCAGGCTGTCTACCGCGATGGCGACTACTTCGGCACCCACGTCAACCTCGCCCACCGGGTGGTCAACCGGGCCCAGGCGGGTGAGGTGCTGGTGACCGATCGGGTCAGCGAAACGCTGGGGGAGCGGGCGCTCAGCTGCGAGCCGATCGGCGAGGTCAGCCTCAAGGGCTTCTCCGCGCCGACGCCGCTATTCGTGGTCCGGGCGGCGGCGTAGGCCTCTCAGCTTTTGATATCGAGCCGGTGTGCCTCTTGGATCCGCGCTACCCGCTCCTCCTCGATGCCGGCTTCCCATCTGGCCCTTGGCCAGGTGGCTGCCTACACTCAGCAGCGTGAAGGGCATTGGCGCCGTCGATACCGAGGCCATGATCGAGAGCGTTCGCGTCGGCGGCCTGCTTCCGGCCGGAGTGCCGGTGGTGGCGATGCTGTCGGGCGGGCGGGACTCGATCTGCCTGGTCGATCTCCTCGCACGCCTGCTCGGCACGGAGGCGGTGACGGCGCTGCACGTCAACTACGGCCTGCGCGACGACTCCGACGCCGACGAGGAGCACTGCCGACGGCTCCGCGAGCGGCTCGACCTGCGCCTCGAGGTGGAGCGGCCGCGCCGTCCCGAGGGCCCCGGCAACCTGCAGTCCTGGGCGCGCGACACTCGCTACGCGGCCGCGGCGCGGCTGGCGCTCGGCCAGGGGGCGGCGATCGCGACCGGTCACACCGCCGACGATCAGGTCGAGACGATCCTCTACCGGCTCGCCTCCTCGCCCAGCCGCCGGGCGCTGCTGGGGATGCGCAGCCGCGACGGCAGCCTGGTGCGGCCGCTGCTCGGCTTCACCAGGGAGCAGACGACCGCCTACTGCGAAGAGCGGGGGCTGGAGTGGCGCGACGACCCGACCAACGCCGCCGAGGCCTATGCGCGCAACCGCGTGCGCCACCGCCTCCTCCCGGCGCTGGCCGGGATCCACCCGGCGGCGGCGCGCAACGTGCTGCGCACGGCCGAGCTGCTGCGCGACGAGGCGGACGTGCTCGACGCGCTCGTCGACGCTGAGCTCGCCGGCTCGAACGGGTCGGATCGCGGCACGATCGAGCTGCGGCGGCTGGGCGAGCTGGCACCGGCGCTGCGCCGCCTGGTCGTCCAGCGGCTCGCCGATCGCGCCGCCGGCCGTCCGGTGCCGGGCGCCGCCAACCACGCCGACGAGGTGGCGGCCCTGCGGCGCACCGGCACCGCGATGCTCGACCTAGGCGGCGGCGTGCGCGCGGTGGTCGAGCGCGGCGTCCTGCGCACCGAGCGCTAGTCTCGCGACCGATGAGCGACCCCTCGATCGGCGAGATCCTCGTTTCGAGCGAGGATCTGCAGAAGCGCGTCGCCGAGCTGGGGCGGCAGATCAGCGAGGAGTACGCGGGCCGGGACCTCTTCATGGTCGGCGTGCTGAAGGGGGCGGTGCTCTTTCTCGCCGACCTGATGCGCAACATCAGCGTGCCCTGCGAGGTCGACTTCATGGCCGTCTCCAGCTACGGCTCGCAGACCGACTCCTCCGGCGTGGTGCGGATCATGAAGGACCTCGACGCGCCGATCGAAGGGCGCCACGTGCTGATCGTCGAGGACATCGTCGACTCCGGCCTGACGCTGCAGTACCTGATGCGCAACCTGAAGGCGCGCAACCCCGCCTCGCTGGAGGTCTGCGCCCTGCTGACCAAGCCCGACCGCCTGCGCGTCGACCTCTCGCCGCGCTACCTCGGCTTCGAGATCCCCAACCGCTTCGCGATCGGCTACGGCCTCGACTACGCCCAGCGCTACCGCAACCTCTCCTACGTGGCTGCGTTGGACGATTAGATGCCGAAACCGCCCTGGTACGCTGATTTTTCCCTGTGAGGCGTTTTTTCAAGAGCGCGGCTTTCCCGATCCTGCTGGTCGTGCTGCTCGCGTTCCTCGTCCAGAAGCTGGGCCCCTTCAGCGGCAGCACCACCGAAGCGCCGTCCTACAACGAGCTCGTCGCGCCCAAGAGCGGGCTGATCGCCCAGGGCAAGATCGAAGAAATCTCGGTCAACACCAAGGACAACACGCTCGATGTAAAGGAGAAGGGCAAGGGTGGGGAAGACGGGGAAAGCTTCTCGACCGGCTACCCGCCCAACACCGAGCAATCGCTGCTCGAACTGGTCGACGAAAGCAACGTCAAGACGACCGTGCACGGCAGCGGCAGCTCCGGCCTGCTCTCGCTACTCACCTACATCATCCCCTTCGTCCTCTTCTTCGGCTTCTGGATCTTCCTGATGAACCAGATGCAGGGCGGCGGAAGTCGCGTGATGAACTTCGGCAAATCGAAGGCGAAGCGGATGTCGGTCGACGCGCCGAAGATCACCTTCCGCGACGTCGCCGGGGTCGACGAGGCCGTGCAGGAGCTGCAGGAGATCAAGGAATTCCTCGAGAACCCGAAGAAGTTCCAGGCGCTCGGCGCCCGCATTCCCAAGGGGGTCCTGCTCTACGGCCCCCCCGGCACCGGCAAGACGCTGCTCGCCCGCGCCGTCGCCGGCGAGGCCGGCGTGCCGTTCTTCTCGATCTCCGGCTCGGACTTCGTCGAGATGTTCGTCGGCGTCGGCGCCAGCCGGGTCCGCGACCTCTTCGAGCAGGCCAAGCAGAACTCGCCCTGCATCATCTTCATGGACGAGATCGACGCCGTCGGTCGCCACCGCGGCGCCGGCATGGGCGGAGGCCACGACGAGCGCGAGCAGACGCTCAACCAGCTCCTGGTCGAGATGGACGGCTTCGAGATGAAGGACAACATCATCCTGATCGCGGCCACCAACCGGCCCGACATCCTCGACCCGGCGCTGCTGCGGCCCGGCCGCTTCGACCGCCAGGTCGTCGTCGACCGCCCCGACCGCAAGGGCCGCAAGCACATCCTCGAGGTCCACACCCGCGGCAAGCCGCTGGCCAAGGAAATCGAGCTCGACACGCTGGCCGGCCAGACGCCGGGCTTCACCGGCGCCGACCTCGCCAACCTGATCAACGAGGCGGCGCTGCTCACCGCTCGCAACGGCAATCGCGAAATCACCATGCAGGAGCTCGAGGAGGGGATCATGCGGGTGATCGCCGGCCCCGAGAAGAAGACCCGGGTGATGAGCGAGAAGGAGCGCCTGATCACCGCCTTCCACGAGCTCGGCCACGCGATCGTCGGCCACCTGCTGCCCAACTGCGACCCGGTCCACAAGATCTCGATCATCAGCCGCGGCCAGGCCCTCGGCTACACGATCAGCCTTCCCACCGAGGACAAGTTCCTCACCTCGCGCGCCGAGCTGACCGACACGATGGCGATGACCCTCGGCGGCCGCGCCGCCGAGGAGATCGTCTTCGGCGAGATCACCACCGGCGCCTCCAACGACCTCGAGAAGGTGACCGAGACGGCGAAGCAGATGGTGATGCGCTTCGGCATGTCGGAGCGCCTGGGGCCGCGCGTCTTCGGCCACGATCGCGGCCAGCCCTTCCTCGGTCGCGAATTCTCCGCCGAACCCGACTACTCCGACGAGATCGCGCGCGAGATCGACGACGAGATCCGCCGCATCGTCGAGGGCGCCCACCAGACCGCCAAGGACCTGCTCACCGACAAGCGCGAGGAGCTCGACCGGATCTCCAACATCCTGCTCGAGCGCGAGACGATCGACGCCGATCAGTTCGTCGCGCTGCTCGACGGCAAGCCTGAGGACGAGATCTTTGTCGACGAGGAGGAGCCGGCGCAGCCGGTCGATTCGGCGCCGGAGCCCGAACGGGCGCAGCGCGAAGGTCCTCGTACGGCTCCCCGGCCGCGTCCGGGGTTCGCCGGCGGCGACGCCAGCTAGGCAGCCAATGAAGTTGATGGGGGTCGTCAACGTGACCCCCGACTCGTTCTCGGATGGGGGGCGGTATTTGGAGGGGACCGTCGCGATCGAGCATGGCGAACAGCTTCTTAGGGATGGGGCGGAGATTCTGGATGTCGGGGGGGAATCGACTCGTCCAGGGGCTGAAAAGGTTGACGCGGCGGAGGAGCTGCGCCGAGTCGAGCCGGTGGTTGAAGGGCTTGCCGGTGAAGCGACGGTCTCCATCGATACTTCGAAGGCGGTGGTGGCTGAGGCGGCTATCGGTGTTGGTGCTTCGATCGTCAATGACGTGACCGCCCTGCGGGGCGATCCCGGGATGGCGGGGCTGTGCGCTGAGCGGGGGGTTGGCGTGGTGCTGATGCACATGCCCGGGAATCCGCGGACGATGCAGGGCGATCCTCGCTACGACGACGTGGTTGACGAGGTCAAGGCGTTCCTGGCCGCACGCGTCGAGTCTGCCGTCGGCGAGGGGATTGCCGAGGAGCGGATCTGGCTGGATCCGGGGATTGGATTTGGCAAGACGGTCGAGCACAACCTCGAGCTGCTGCGGCGACTGGGGGAGCTGCGCGAGCTGGGGCGGCCGCTGGTGATCGGCACGTCGCGCAAGAGCTTCATCGGGCGGATCGACGGGTCCGCGGTGGACGAACGGATCGGCGGGACGATCGCCTCCTCCGTCCTTGCCGCGGCCGGGGGCGCCGACGTGCTGCGGGTCCACGACGTTGCCGAGATGGGGCAGGCGATGCGCGTCGCGAACGCGATCCTTGGGTAGGTTCCTGGCATGGAGTCGCACGACAACGGGATCGAATCGCGGGTTGAGGTCGAGCTGCGCGGGCTCTCGATCTACACCCACCATGGGGTCAGCGACTCCGAGCAGGAGGTCGGCCAGCGGCTCGAGTTCGACATCTCCTTCGACGTGCCCGACTGCGACGCGGTGCTCACCGATCGGATCGAGGACACCGTCGACTACGCCGAGGTCTGCGACATCGTCGCCCTCGCCGCCACCGAGCGCAGCTACCGCACCCTGGAGCGGCTCGCCCAGGTCATCGGCGAGCGCCTGATGGAGCGCTACGGCTGCGAGTCGGTCCGCGTCCGCGCCGCCAAGCCGGAGCCGCCGCTGCCGCTGGCGATCCAGGAGGTAGCGGTCGAGGTAGTCCACGAGCGCTCTGCCGAGTCCGACGAGGACGAAGCCGAAGAGGCCTGAGCGCTTGACCTCGAGGACCGGCTACCTCGGTCTCGGCTCCAACGTCGGCGACCGGGCTTCGCACCTGCGAGCGGCGATCGAGTTGCTGCGCGAGCGCGGGGTGGAGGTCGAGGCGGTGTCGTCGGCCTACGAGACCGAGCCGGTCGGCGAGGTGCTCGACCAGCCCGACTTCCTCAACGCGGCGATCCGCATCCGCACCGACCTGGAGCCAGAGGCCCTGCTCGACCTCTGCAAGGAGATCGAGGCCGAGCGCGGCCGCGCCCTCGACGCCCCCCGCCACAGCCCCCGCCCACTCGACATCGACCTGCTCCTGCTCGGCGACCTCGAGCTGAAGACCGAGCGGCTCACCCTGCCCCACTCAGAGGTGACCAGCCGCCGCTTCGTCCTCGCCCCGCTGCTCGAGCTAGACCCAAATTTGACTTTGCCCGATGGCGTTCGCTTGGCCGATGCCCTGAGCGCGCTTGGCCCCGGGCAGCGAGCTGGGCGTCTGAGCCGTCCATTGCTCTTGTCAGACTCGTAAACCGGACTTCAAGTAGATTCAGGAGGGCGCGACGATGGGCAACAACGTCCATGTGGTACCCAGCGACGGTGGCTGGAACGTGAGAATCGAGGGGGGGTTTGGAGCAACGCATTTCCGAACCCAGGGTGAGGCGATTGAGGCTGGTCGCAGGCTGGCTCGCGGGAATCGCTCCGAGCACATCATCCATGGCCGGGACGGGAGGATCCGTCAGCGCGACAGCTATGGCCAAGATCCATTTCCACCGAGGGGCTGATCGGTCGATCCGCTCCGGCTGCTACTTTCTGTCTGCTGGCTGAGAGCAGGTTCGCACTAGCGAGCTTCAGGGTTCGTCCCCTTGGTCGGCACCCACTTCGAGAGCCCCGTCGTTCCAGACGGGGCTCTTTTTTATGGTCATGAGGGTGGATGCCAGATTGAGTCGTGCCAGATGAAGGGCTCGATTCGTTGCTCCCAAAGTTCCGCTACCGCGCCGGCAGAACGATCATTCGCAACGAGGCCAGCCTGTATCTTCCGCATTCGAGCAGCGATGAAGGTGGCGCAGTCGGCTAGCTGGATCGCTGGATTCCTGTGCGATGGGACGAAATGGATCGTGTCAACGATGCGTTCTATCTGCTCGGTCTTCCAACCCCAGCTTGTGCCGAGCTCTTGATAGTTGGCAAGGTCTCGGAGTGCGGCATCCTCGATCTCTTTGGCCTCATCGGCGATGAGGAGCACGCGGCATTCGCGATCTCTCGCGAGGCGCTCAACCGACTCAATCGTGAACATCAGCGCGATGTCATGCGGATGAAATGGGTTCGCATAGCGGCGCTGTAGATCCGGCTTGTTGACTCCGCGAATGACTATTTCAGCGTTCGCTACCTCGATTCCGCGCAAGACCGCGTCGTAGATTTCGATCCGCTTTTTAGGCGACATCCCTGAGAAGTAGCCTTCGGCCGCAAACAGTTCCTTGCCGTGGAACTCGAAGTCGTCCTCTTTGCAGTTGCCGGGGCAATGCTCGCGGGCGGTTTCTCGGACGTGCTCGTGGAGGGTGCGGACTTTGGACTCCTCCACCGCCATGGTCAGAACGAGGTGGATGGGTTGATTCGGATCCTTGAGATTGCGACCGGTGTTTCCGGTCTCGTCCATATAGGCGAACCACATTGATCGTGCCCCCGCTCACTCGTCAACGAATTCAGTCGCAGCGCTCCGCGACAGCCTCCCGCTGTCGCGGACAGCCTATCTAGGCGACACTCGCAGCGCGGATCTGCTGCAGCCAGGCGGGCGGCAGGATCGGCGGGGTCTTGCCGGGGTAGTTCGGGACGATGCGCTTGGCCAGCTCACCGGCCGGACGGCCCTCTATCGCGGGCCGCAGGTCGTCGATCGTCATTTCCAGGCCGAGGCGGGGGGCGATCTGGAAGTCGGCGGCGTTGAGCTGCTCCCCGTTGAGCACGCCGGCGGCGATCCATGCGTCGATCTTGTCCAGCATCGCCGGCATCTCCGCGAGGCCGCGGCGTACGTGCTCGTCGTCGGCCTCGTTGAAGCGGGCCGAGAGGGCGACGATCGGGGCGGCGGTCTTCATCGCCAGCGAGATCGGCAGGCCCAGCTTCGCCCCCTCCGAGTAGCTGCGCAGCGGCTCCTTGTCGCGCTTGATCGCCCACCAGAGGATCTGGCGCATCGGGGGCTGCAGGACCTCGTCGCCCCAGCGCTCGGCTTCCTCGATCGCGGCTCGCTTCTCGGCGTCGGCCGGGAAGAGCGGCGGCTCGGGCGCCAGCCGGTCGAGCTCGCGGGCGATCTCTCGTGAGCCCTGCACGCGGCGGCCGTCGATCTTGAGCGCCGGGACGGTGATGCCGGAGAAGCCGGCGACCCGCAGGACGCCCTTGGAGATCACCGGCAGCAGGTCGGTTCGCTTGTAGGCGATGCCCTTGTGCTCGAGCATCAGCTGCGCGGCGACGCTCGGGTGCGAAGCGGGGATGACGAACAGGCGGGCCTCCACGACGGCCATCCTAGGCGATAATCGCGCCGTGCTCCTCGCGGTAGACGTCGGCAACACACAAACCCACCTCGGCGCCTTCGACGGCGAGCGCCTGGTCGAGCACTGGCGCTTCCAGACGCGCTCGGGGGCGACCGGCGACGAGCTCGCCGAGCGGATCGCCGGGCTCTTCGCTCTCTGCGGGATGTCACTCGACGAAGTCGACGCCGTCTGCGTCTCCTCCGTGGTGCCGCCGCTCGGCGCCCAGTTCGAGCAGCTCTCCGAGCGCTACCTCGGTGCTCATTGCCTCACCATCGGCCCGGGGCTGAAGACGGGGATGCCGATTCGCATCGACAACCCGCTGGAGGTGGGCGCCGACCGCCTGGTCAACTCGATCGCCGCCTACGAGCGGTTCGGCGAGGCCTGTGTCGTGGTCGACTTCGGCACGGGGATCAACGTCGACGTGGTCTCGGCCGAGGGCGAATACCTCGGCGGCGCGATCGGCCCCGGCCTCGAGATCTCGCTCACGGCGCTGATCGATCGCGCGGCCCGCATTACCCGCATCGACCTCGAAGCTCCGGAGGCGGCGATCGGGCGCTCCAGCCGCGCCGCGATCCAGTCCGGCTTCGTCTTCGGCTTCGCCGGGATGATCGACGGCATCGTGCGCCGGATCGAAGAGGAGCTGCCGGACCCGATGCTGCTGGCCACCGGGGGCCTGGCGAAGACGATCGGCCCCTTCACCGAGACGATCGACGAGGTCGACGACATGCTTACCCTCAAGGGGCTGCGCCTGATCTATGAGCGAGACAAGTCCACAGCCCCCGCTGACTGATCCGCTTAGGATCGCCGACCTCGAGATAGCCAACCGCGTCCTGCTGGCGCCGCTGGCGGGGATCGGCAACTGGTTCGTGCGCCTGCAGGCCAAGCGCCACGGGGCGGGGCTGGCGGTCTCCGAGATGGTCTCCAGCTTCGGCCTGCACCACCGTAACGAGCGCACCCTGCGCGAGCTGATGCGGATCCACCCCGACGAGCACCCGGTCTCGGTCCAGCTCTTCGGCCACGATCCCGAGGCGATGCGCTCGGGCGCCGCGATCGCCGCCGAGGCCGGCGCCGACCTGATCGACATCAACATGGGCTGCCCGGTGCGCAAGGTGCGCAGGACCGGCGCCGGGGCCGAGCTCCTGCGCGACCACGAGCTCGCCCTCGCCCTCGCCCGCGGCGCCGCCGAGGGCAGCGGCCTGCCGGTGACGGTGAAGCTGCGCTCCGGGATCGAGGCGGGCGACCGCTCGGGCTTCGAGCTGGCGCTGCGCCTGGCCGAGGAGGCCGGCGTCGCCGCGATCGGCTTTCACCCGCGAGCCGCGACGATCGGCCACAAGGGCAAGCCCGACCACGCCCTCACCCGCGAGCTGGTCGAGCGGGTCGAGGTGCCGGTGATCGTCTCCGGCGGGCTGAACAGCGCCGAGGCCGCGCGCCGGGCCTACGCGGAGTCGGGGGCCGACGCGGTGATGATCGCCCGCGGCGCGCTCGGCAACCCCTGGGTCTTCGAGGAGCTGACCGGCCGCCGCAGCGAGCCCCCCGACCGGGCCGAGGTCGCGGCCGAGCTGCTCTGGGTGATCGACTGCGCCGAGGAGCACCTCGGCGCCGAGCGGGCCGGTCGCTACCTGCGCAAGTTCTACCCCTGGTACGTCGATGCCCTCGGCGCATCGCCCGAGCTCGCGCTCGAGCTGCAGCGGCACGCCGACCTGCCCCGGGCCCGCCGCCTGATCGGCGATCTGGCCGCTCCCGCGCCCTCGCTATAATCCCGCGACTTCCGGCCCTGGTGTGGTGATTCGAATGCCGCCGCACCTGGGCGTTTTTGGGTCTAGGAGCCGTTTCCCGCCGTCTTATCCAGCAAAGTGAGGTAAGGACAAGTGAGTCGCCAGTCCGTAATCACCCCTGAGGGTCTCGAGAAGCTCAAGGAGGAGATAGATCAACTCTCGACCGCGAAGCGACGCGAGGTCGCCGAGCGGATCAAGGAGGCGCGCGAGTTCGGCGACATCTCCGAGAACGCCGAGTACGACGACGCCAAGAACGAGCAGGCGCTGCTCGAGCAGCGGATCGCCCAGCTCGAAGAGCGGCTGCGCCGGGCCACCGTGATCGACGAGAAGAGCATCGGCACCGATGAGGTCCGGTTCGGCTCGATCGTCCACGTCAAGGACCAGAAGTCCGGCGACTCGCAGAAGTTCCAGATCGTCGGCTCGACCGAGGCCGATCCGCTCGAGCACAAGCTCTCCAACGAGTCGCCGATCGGCAAAGCGCTGATCGGCCACAGGCGCAACGACATCGTTACGGTCGAAGTTCCTCGAGGCCCGAAGAAGAAGCTGAAGATCACCAAGATCGAGACCGCATAGGGTCTCGCTCCAATGGGCGAGACCGAAGAGCCGAAACTCTCCGATGTCCTCGCCGACCGGCGGGAGAAGCTGGAGCGGCTGCGCGAGGCGGGCCTCGACCCCTTCCCGCCCGAGTTTGCGGAACGCGAGGACGTCGCCGAGGTGCGGGCGGCGCACGAGGGCCTGGCGCCGGGGATCGAGACCGAGTCGCGCCATCGCGTCGCCGGGCGGATCGTCGGCCGCCGCGGCCACGGCAAGGCCTGCTTCCTCGACCTGCGCGACGGCAGCGGCCAGATCCAGCTCCACGCCCGCGAGGACCTGCTCGGCGAGGAGCCCTACGGGGTCCTGGTCGACCTCGACCTCGGCGACATCGTCGGCGTCGAGGGCACGGCGCTGGCGACGCGGCGCGGCGGCGAGCTCTCGCTGGCGATCGACCGCTGGCGGCTGCTCGCCAAGAGCCTGCGCCCGCCGCCCGACAAGTTCCACGGCCTCGAGGACGTCGAGACGCGCTACCGCCACCGCGAGCTCGACCTGATCGCCAACGAGGAGAGCCGCCGGCTCTTCGGCCTGCGCGCCCGCACGGTCAGCGAGGTGCGCCGCTGGCTCGACGAGCGCGGCTTCGTCGAGGTCGAGACTCCCGTCTTGCAGCCGCTCTACGGTGGCGCCCTGGCGCGGCCGTTCAGGACCCACCACAACGCGCTCGACCGCGACCTCTACCTGCGCATCGCCACCGAGCTGTACCTGAAGCGGCTCGTCGTCGGGGGCATCGACCGCGTCTACGAGCTCGGCAAGGACTTCCGCAACGAGGGGATCTCGCACAAGCACAACCCCGAGTTCACGATGCTCGAGTGGTACGAGGCCTGCTCGGACTACTCGCACACCGCCCAGCGGGTCGAGACGATGGTCGCCGAGGTCGCCGAGCGGGTGCTGGGCACGACGGTCGTCCAGCGCGACGGGGTCGAGATCGACTTCGCCCCGCCCTGGAAACGCGCGACCTTCCGCGAGGCGATCCGCGAGGCCAGCGGCATCGACATCGCCGAGCACCCGACCCGGGAGGCGCTGGCCGAGGCAATGGGGACCGAGCCCGACCCGGAGGAGGGCTGGGGCAAGCTGGTCGACGGCCTGCTATCCAAGCACGTCGAGCCGCGGCTGATCCAGCCGACCTTCGTCCTCGACTACCCGGTCGAGCTGTCGCCCTTCGCCAAGTCCCACCGCTCCGAGCAGGGGCTGGTCGAGCGCTTCGAGGCCTTCGCCGGCGGGATGGAGATCGCCAACGGCTTCAGCGAGCTCAACGACCCCGACGAGCAGCGCCGCCGCTTCGAGCAGCAGGCGGAGGAGCTGGCCCGCGGCGACAAAGAGGCGCAGCCCTACGACGAGGACTTCGTCGGCGCGCTCGAGCAGGGGATGCCGCCAACCGGCGGTGTCGGCATCGGCATCGACCGCCTGGTGATGCTGCTCACCGGGGCGAAGAGCGTGCGCGAGGTCGTGCTCTTCCCGGCGATGCGCAGCTGAGCGGGTCAAAAGCCGCTCCGAGCGGAGATTTGCGAGCCGAGGCCGGTTGGACGCTCTCGGTATCGTTTAAAGGGCACATGGGCACCTCCCGATAACCGAAGGGTGTCTCCGATACTTACCCGGCCGATTCGCGTTGGGTAGATAGAGAGGCTTTTTGTTCGAGCGATTCACAGAGAGAGCCCGTCAAGTCGTCGTCCTGGCGCAGGAAGAGGCGCGCACTCTCAAGCACAACTACATCGGCACCGAGCACATCCTGCTCGGCCTGCTGCGCGAGGAGGAGGGCCTCGCCGCCAGGGTGCTCGAGTCGCTCGACATCACCACCGAGCGGGTCCGCTCCCAGGTGGTCCGCATCGTCGGCTCCGGCGAGGAGGTCACCTCCGGTCAGATCCCCTTCACGCCGCGCGCCAAGAAGGTGCTCGAGCTCGCCCTGCGCGAGGCGCTCTCGCTCGGCCACAACTACATCGGCACCGAGCACATCCTGCTCGGCCTCGTGCGTGAGAACGAGGGAGTCGCCGCCCGCATCCTGCTCGACTTCGACGCCGACTCGGACAAGATCCGCAACGAGGTGATCCGCATGCTCTCCGGTCCCGGCGGTCGCCGCCAGGGCGCCGGCGCGGGCCCCGGCGGCTCCGGCGAGGGCAAGAAGTCCTCGAAGCTGCTCGACCAGTTCGGTCGCAACCTGACCAAGCTCGCCGAGGAGGGCAAGCTCGATCCCGTGATCGGTCGCGAGACCGAGATCGAGCGGATCATGCAGATCCTCTCCCGCCGCACCAAGAACAACCCGGTGCTGCTCGGCGAGCCCGGGGTCGGCAAGACCGCCGTGGTCGAGGGGCTGGCCGCCCGGATCAACAAGGGCGAAGTCCCCGAGCTGCTCAAGAACAAGCAGATCTACACGCTCGACTTGGCGGCCCTGGTCGCCGGCTCCAAGTACCGCGGCGAGTTCGAGGAGCGCCTCAAGAAGGTGATGAAGGAGATCACCCAGCGCGGCGACATCATCCTCTTCATCGACGAGCTGCACAACCTGGTCGGTGCCGGTGCCGCCGAGGGCGCGATCGACGCCGCCTCGATCCTCAAGCCGGCGCTCGCCCGTGGCGAGCTGCAGACGATCGGCGCGACCACGCTCGACGAGTACCGCAAGTACCTCGAGCGCGACTCGGCGCTGGAGCGTCGCTTCGCCCAGATTAAGGTCGACCAGCCCTCGGTCGAGGACACCGTCAAGATCCTCGAAGGGCTGCGCGAGCGCTACGAGCAGCACCACCGCGTCAACATCACCGACGACGCGCTGAGCGCCGCCGCCGAGCTCGCCGACCGCTACATCTCCGACCGCTTCCTGCCCGACAAGGCGATCGACCTGATCGACGAGGCCGCCTCGCGGATGCGGATCAAGTCGATGAGCGCGCCGCCGGTTTACCGCGACCTCGAGGAGGAGATCGAGACGACGCGGCGCGACAAGGAGGCCGCGATCGAAGCGCAGGAGTTCGAGAAAGCGGCCAACCTGCGCGACACCGAGCGCCAGCTGACCACCCGCAAGCGCCAGCTCGAGGACGAGTGGGCCGAGGGTGAGAACGGCGAGCGCCCCGACGTGGGCGAAGAAGAGATCGCCGACATCGTCTCGATGTGGACCGGGATCCCGGTCTTCAAACTGACCGAGGCCGAGACCCAGAAGCTGATCCGCATGGAGGAGGAGCTGCACAAGCGGGTGATCGGCCAGGAGGTCGCGATCACCGCCGTCTCCAAGGCGATCCGCCGCTCGCGCGCCGGGATCAAGGATCCCAAGCGGCCGGCCGGCTCGTTCATCTTCCTCGGCCCCTCCGGGGTCGGCAAGACCGAGCTCGCCCGCACCCTGGCCGAGTTCCTCTTCGGCGACGAGGAGGCGATGGTCCGCATCGACATGTCCGAGTACATGGAGAAGCACGCGGTCAGCCGCCTGGTCGGCTCGCCGCCGGGCTACATCGGCTATGACGAGGGCGGCCAGCTGACCGAGGCCGTGCGGCGCAAGCCGTACTCGGTGCTGCTGCTCGACGAGATCGAGAAGGCCCATCCCGACGTCTTCAACATCCTCCTGCAGATCCTCGAGGACGGGAGGCTCACCGACGCCCAGGGGCGGACGGTCGACTTCCGCAACTCGATCGTGATCATGACCTCGAACATCGGCGCCTCGGAGATCGCCAAGAACACTTCGATCGGCTTCACCGTCAACGACGAGACCGGGATGTCCTACGACGACATGAAGAACCGGATCATGAGCGACCTGAAAAAGGTCTTCCGGCCCGAGTTCCTCAACCGGATCGACGAGGTGATCGTCTTCCACAAGCTGGCCAAGGAAGAGGTCAAGGAGAT
>DATASN010000008.1:0-31548 GCA_036269215.1 Solirubrobacterales bacterium | reverse complement strand
CTCGACCTCGTCCCCGAGGGCGCCGCGGTGATCCTCGCCGCCGCCGAGGAGATCGAGCCGGCCCTGCGCGACCACTGGGACGATGCGACCACGGCGATGCACGCCGACGACGCCCGTCATCTCTACGTCGACGTGGCCGAGCCACTTGCCGCTCGCGCCAGCCTTGCCTTTCGCACCGCCAGCGAGGAGGACGAGAGCGCCTTCCGCGCCGCCCGCGCCGAGTCGCCGGCGCGCAGCGTCAAGGAGGCCGAGGCGGAGTTGGAGAAGCAGGTGCGCTCCGGCTACCGCACGGTCGTCGCCTTCGACGACCGTGGCGAGGCGGAGCGGGCGCGCTACGGCCTCGACCGGATCGACGCGGCGATGCTCGAGGGCGGCCGCCTCTCGCCCAAGCCGGCGCTCAGCTTCGCCGAGGCGCGCCTGCGCGAGGGCTTCGTCAGCCCCGAGCTGCGCCTCGCCGTCTATCCCTTCCGCCGCCTCGTCCACCGGCGCCGCCGCGCCGAAGCGCGCGCACCAGGCGCCGGCCGCGGCCGGCTCGCCTTCAGCGACCTCAAAGTCGGCGATTACGTCGTCCACGAGGACCACGGGGTCGCCCGCTTCGCCGGCTTCGAGACGCGCGAGGTGGGCGGCGTCACCCGCGACTACCTCTACCTCGAATACAGGGGCGAGGACCGCGTCTACGTCCCCACCGACCAGCTCGCCAAGCTGAGCCGCTACGTCGGCGCCGGCGGCGAGCCGAGCCTCTCGGCGCTGGGCGGCAGACGCTGGCAGAACATGAAGGCGCGCGCCCGCAAGGCGGCCGGCGCGATCGCCGGCGAGCTGCTCAACCTCTACGCCGAGCGGCGGACCCGCAAGGGCCACGCCTTCGGCGCCGACGGCGAGTGGCAGATGACGATGGAGGCGGCCTTCCCCTACCGCGAGACCGCCGATCAGGTGGAAGCGATCGAGTCGGTCAAGGGTGACATGGAGGCCGAGCAGCCGATGGACCGCCTGGTCTGCGGCGACGTCGGCTTCGGCAAGACCGAGGTGGCGCTGCGCGCCGCGGTCAAGGCCGCCGCCGACGGCAAGCAGGTGCTGATGCTGGTGCCGACGACGATCCTCGCCCAGCAGCACTTCGGCACCTTCCGCGAGCGCCTCGCCGACCTGCCCTTCGTCGTCGAGGGCGTCTCGCGGCTGCGCAAGCCGGCCGAGGTCAAAGCCGTGCTGGCCGACTTCGAAGCGGGCAAGGTCGACATCCTGATCGGCACCCACCGGCTGCTCTCGCGCGACGTCCGCGCCAAGGACCTCGGCCTCGTCGTCGTCGACGAGGAGCAGCGCTTCGGGGTCAAGCAGAAGGAGCTGCTGCGCCAGCTGAAGCTGAAGGTCGACGTGCTGGTCCTCTCGGCGACGCCGATCCCACGCACGCTGCAGATGAGCCTCGCCGGCCTGCGCGACATCTCGACGATCGAGACCCCGCCGGAGGGCCGCCGCCCGGTCCGCACCTACGTCGGGCCCTACGACGAGGACCTGGTCGCGAAGGCGATCCACCGCGAGCTGGAGCGCGGCGGCCAGGCCTTCTTCCTGCACAACCGGATCGACTCGCTGCCCGAGGTGACCGAACGCCTGCGCGGCCTCGTCCCGAAGGCCCGCTTCCTCGAAGCCCACGGTCAGATGGACGAGAAGCAGCTCGAGGAGGCGATGCTCCGCTTCCTGCGCGGCGACGCCGATTGCCTGGTGACGACGACGATCATCGAGTCGGGGCTCGACATCCCCAGCGCCAACACGCTGATCGTCGAGCGCGCCGACCAGCTCGGACTGGCCCAGGCCTACCAGATCCGCGGCCGGGTGGGCCGCTCTCGCGAGCGTGCCTTTGCCTATCTGCTCTACCCCTCGGCGGAGGCGCTGACCGAGGACGCGGCGGCGCGGCTCTCGACCCTCGCCGACCACACCGAGCTCGGCTCCGGCTTCAAGATCGCGATGCGCGACCTCGACATTCGCGGCGCCGGCGACCTGCTCGGCGAGGAGCAGTCCGGCCACGTCGCCGCGGTTGGCTTCGAGCTCTACTGCCAGATGATCGACGAGGCGGTGGGCCTCGCCCGCAAGGCCGCCGGCGACGGCGAGGAGGCACCGGAGCCAGTGCGGCTCGACGTCCCGGTCGACGCCTACCTGCCGGCCGCCTTCATTCCCTTCGAGGCGGCCAAGATCGACGTCCACCGCCGCATAGCCGCCGCCCGCGAGCCGGGCGAGCTGCGCGCGATCCGCGACGAGCTCGGCGATCGCTTCGGCCCGCCGCCGCCCGAGGCGGAGAACCTCCTCGCCCTGCAGCGGGCGCGGATCGAGCTCGGCCTCGCCGGTGCGCGCAGCGTCGAGTTCCGCGGCGGGCGGCTCAGTGTCACCGGGGTCGAGCTCGACTCCGAGGCTGCCGGGCTCTTGCGCGAGAAGCTCGCGGGAGCGCTGTACGAGTGGCGCGAGAAGACCGCCGCGATGCGCGTGCCCGACGAGCCGGAGGCGCGGCTGGCGGCGGTGCTGGCGATGGCCGAGGCGATCAGGGAGGCCAAGCACTCGCAGGCCGCGGAGGCCGAGGCAAGCCTCAGCGGCTGACCCGGAGAGCACCCTCGCCGAGCATTTGATTTATGCTGCCCGATCGGTGGCATCGACTAAGGGGCAAGGGAAGAACTCGGCGGGCCTGCAGCGGCTCGCGCTGCTCGCCTTCGGCGCTCTCTTCATCCTGCTCTTCGCGATCTTCGCGATCGCCCAGGGAATCGGCAATCCCAGCGTTCCCTCCGGCTCGGTCGCGATAGTCGAAGACGCTCCCGAAGGCCTCAGCCCAGTCACCGAAGCGAAGTTTCACCGCGCCCTGCTCCAGGCCGCGGCCCAGGGCCAGATCAAACCGGTCCCCAAACCCGGCACGGAAAAATACGAAGAACTGCAGGAAACGGCGCTGGGCGAAGTGCTCGACGCGATCTGGATCCAGGGCCAGGCGGCGGAAATGGGCATCTCGGTGACGCCCGCGGAAATCGCCAAAGAACTCACGAAACTGAAAAAACAGGCCTTCAAAACGGAGAAGCAGTACCAGGAATTCCTCAAAGAAGCGCACTTCACCAAGGCCGACGTCAACCAGCGGGTGACGATCCAGATGCTCAGCGAACGGATCCAGACACAGGTCACCGAAGAAGCCCCGCAGCCGAGCAAGAGCGAAATCAAGGACTACTTCGAAGCGGCGAAGTCGAGCCAATACACGACGCCCGAAACGCGCGAAATCCGCGTCGTCAAGAACAAAGACAAGGCGAAAGTCGAAGACGCGAAGAAGAAGCTCGAAAAGGACGACTCGACCAAAAGCTGGGAAAAAGTCGCCAAAGAAGACTCGACCGACACGACCAAAGCAAGCGGCGGCCTGCAGTCCGGCGTGACCGAAGGCCAGCTGCCCGAAGCGCTCGACGCCGCCGTCTTCGCCGCCAAGCAGGGCGAAGTCGAAGGGCCGCTCAACGAAGGCAAAGCCTTCGTGGTCTACGAGGTGATGAACATCACCCCCGAAAAAGTCCAGTCGCTGGACGAAGCCAAATCGCAGATCAGCACGCAGCTCGCCGAACAGGCCAAACAACAGACCTTCGCTCGCTTCGTCCGCGACTACGGCAGCCGCTGGCAGTCGCGCACCTTCTGTGCCTCGGGCTACCTGATCCCGCATTGCGACAACTTCAAGGGCACCGGCCGCCCGCCCGAAGCCAACGAAGCCTGCTTCGAAGCCAACCCCAAAGCTCCGGCGGAAGCGTGCGCGGCGATCGTTCCCCAGGTCAAACCGGCCCAGCCCGGCACGGTCAGCCCGCTGGAACGCGAAGGCCAGAAACTGGCCCAGCGCCCGCGGCCCTCGAAGCTAAAAGCGGCGGCGCCCGAAAGCGCCGAACTGCCCGCCGGGGCCGCACCCGTTCCCAGCGGCGAATAGCCGTCGCCCTGAATAGACTGGCGCGCCCATGAGCGCAATCGCATCGATCCACGCGCGCCAGATCCTCGACTCGCGCGGCAACCCGACGATCGAGGTCGAAGTCGCCCTGGAGTCCGGCGCGCGCGGCCTCGCGGCGGTTCCCTCGGGCGCCTCGACGGGCGAGTTCGAGGCGGTCGAGCTGCGTGACGGGGGCGAGGCGTGGGCGGGGAAGGGCGTTTCAAGGGCGGTGTCAAACGTCAACGGCGAGATCGCCGCGGCGCTGACCGGCGTCGATGCCGCCGATCAGGCCGGCCTCGACCGGACGATGGTCGAGCTCGACGGCACGCCCAACAAGGCCAGGCTCGGCGCCAACGCGATCCTCGGGGTGTCCCTTGCCGCCGCGAAGGCATCGGCGATGCTTGCCGGAGAGCCGCTCTTCCGCTATCTCGCCGCGCTCTACGGGGGCGGCGAGCCGAGCCTGCTGCCGGTGCCGATGATGAACGTGCTCAACGGCGGCGCCCACGCCGACAACTCGGTCGACTTCCAGGAGTTCATGGTCGTCCCCGCCGGGGCCGCGAGCTTCTCGGAGTGCCTGCGGGTCGGCACCGAGGTCTTCCACGCGCTGAAGAAGAGCCTCGCCGCCGGCGGGCACTCGACCGCGGTCGGCGACGAGGGCGGCTTCGCGCCAAACCTCGAGTCCAACGAGGCGGCCCTGCAGGCAGTGCTGGCGGGCGTCGAAGCGGCTGGATACGAGCCCGGCTCCGACGTCTTCGTCGCCCTCGACCCGGCGACCAGCGAGGTCTTCGAGGACGGCGCGTACGTGCTCGAGCACGAGGGACGCTCGCTCTCCTCCGCGGAGATGGCGACGTACTGGGAGGACGCCTGCTCGCGCTACCCGATCCTCTCGATCGAGGACGGCATGGACGAGGAGGACTGGGAGGGCTGGAAGCTGCTGACCGAGAAGCTCGGCGAGCGCGTCCAGCTGGTCGGCGACGACCTCTTCGTCACCAACCCCGAGCGCCTGCGCCGCGGGATCGAGCTCGGGGTCGGCAACTCGATCCTGGTCAAGGTCAACCAGATCGGCACCCTGAGCGAGACGCTGGAGGCGATCCGGATTGCCGCCGAGGCCGGCTACACCGCCGTGATCTCGCACCGCTCGGGCGAGACCGAGGACACGACGATCGCCGACCTGGCGGTGGCGACGGGGGCGGGCCAGATCAAGACCGGCGCTCCCTCACGTTCCGATCGCGTCGCCAAGTACAACCGCCTCTTGAGAATCGAGGAGGAACTGGGCGATTCGGCGTCGTTCCCGGGCCTGCAGGCGTTCCACCAACGGTCCGCTTAGTGAAGGAATGCCGGGCTCGACCGCGTAGGAGCGGGCATGGCAGCACGCGCCCAGACGCGGCAACGCACCGCGACCGGGCCAAAACGCCGCACAGCGACCACTCGCAAAGCCGCTCCGCGGCGCAAACCCGCGGCACGCCGCAGCGGCAGCCGGATCCACTGGGATCGCGTCGGCCGCGTCGCCCTGACGGTGGTGCTGTTCCTCGTTCTCTACTCGTATCTGAACCCGCTGGTCGACTTCGTCAAGACTTACACGGCGACGACCGCGGCGCGGATCCAGCTGCACGAAGCCCAGCACGAAAACACCCGCCTGCACTGGCGCGTCCAGCACGCCAAGGACCCGCTCGTCCTCGACGCCAAGGCGCGCGCCCAGGGCATGGTCGGCCCGGGCGAAACCCCCGTGGTCGTCCGCGGCCTCTAGAGCCGCCCCTGGGGACCCCCGGTGGTTAGCGCCGGCTCGTACATCCTCAGCGCCCTGGCCCTGGCCGCCGTGGGCCTCTCGCTGGGATTCACCGCGTACAGCTTGCGCCGACTGTTGCTTCCGGCCTGGGAGGGGGCGCCTGCGCGCCTTGTGGAGGCCGTCGTTGCGATCGCGCTGCTGATCTGGCTCGGTGAGATTCTCGGGACCGTCGGGCTCTTCTACGCCTGGACCCTCGTTGCTTCGTCCCTGCTGATCTCAGCGGCCGTTGCCTGGCGTATCCATCCCTCGCAGCTAGGACGGCCGCCTCTGCCGGGGGGTGGCACGGATTTGGGGGACCACCCTGAGGAGCTACTGCACCGCAGGGGTGGTGGTTCCAAATCCGTGACAGGACCCGCCGGCCCCGGCGCCCTGTCGTGGCTCGTGACCGTTGGGGTGATTGCGCTGGTGTTCGCGCATTGGGGCCTCACGACCAAGGCCGCGCTGGACCGGGGAATCTTCAACTTCGATTCGCTCTGGTACCACATGCCCTTCGCGGCGGACATCGTGCAGAGCCACTCGGTGACCGGACTGCATTACCCGGAGACGGTCTTCACGAACTGGTTCTACCCGCAGAACTCGGAGCTGCTCCACGCGACGGGCATCCTGCTCACTCATCGCGACACGCTCTCGCTCTTCCTGAACTTCGGCTTCTTGGCATTGAGCTTCCTGGCGGCGTGGTGCATCGGCCGCCCCTATGGTCGCGGCCACCTGACCGTCGTAGCTGCAGCCATAGTCCTCGAGTGCCACACGCTGGTCGTCCGCGAGCCCGGCGCCGCCAAGAACGACCTAGTCGCTGCAGCTTTGCTCCTTGCCGCCACCGCGATCCTCATCACCGCCTCGACCCGTCGTGACCTTGGCTTACGGCCAGGCAATGCGCCCCCTCTGGCGGGTGGCGCGGTAGGGGGTACCGCCCCTGAGGAAGCTTTAGCTACCGGAAGGGGCGGTGGGTCCCCTGCCGCGACAGGACCCGCCGGCCGGGACGCTTGGCCCTGGCCCATCGCCGCCGCTGGACTAGCTGCCGGTCTCGCAGTCGGCACGAAGTCCACGGCGGTAGCGATGGCAGCCGCGCTGACCATCGCAGTCATCGCCCTGGCGCCGGCCGGGCGTCGCTGGGCGACCGCCGGCTGGTGGTTCGTCCCGGCCCTGCTGGGCGGCGGCTACTGGTACCTGCGCAACCTGATCGTCGCCGGCAATCCGCTGCCGCAGGCGACCAGCCTGGGGCCGATCTCGCTGCCCCACCCCGAGCGCCTGCAGGAAGGGCGGCCCAACTTCGACATCGTCCACTACGCGACCGATACCGGCGTCTGGCGCCACTACTTCGAGCCGGGCCTGCACCAGGCCTTCGGCGCCCTCTGGCCGCTGGTCCTGCTCGGCGCGATCGCCGGCGGCCTGCTGGCGCTCTTCTACGTCAGGGACAGCGTGACGCGCTGGATGGGCGCTGTAGCGCTGTTGGGCCTCGTCGCCTACCTCTTCACCCCCCTGAGTGCCGCGGGCGCCGAGGGAGCCCCGGTCGGCTTCGGCATAAACATCCGCTACGCGATCCCACCGCTGCTCCTCGGCCTGACCCTGCTTCCGCTGGCCCCACGGCACCTGCGGGGACGGTGGCAATGGGCGCTTCTCGCAACCCTGCTTGCGGTTCTCGTAATCACCGACCGCTCCGACGCCGTCCTGCGCGACCCAGCCCGGACCTTCGGCATCCCGCTGGCCATCCTCGCCGTCGCGATTCCGGCAGCTCTGCTCCTCGCCCGGGCCCGAGGCGCAGCTCGCGGCGTCATCGCCGGTGGATTCGCGGCACTCGCCCTGCTGATCGTCGCGATCGGCTATCCGCTCCAGCGCCACTACCTAAGCGACCGTTTCGGCCCCGAGTCGGAAATCCCCGGCCTGCACCTGGACGCCGTCTACAGCTGGGCCCGCGACAAGAACGACACCCGCATCGGCCTCGCCGGCACCACCGCGGGCTTCCTCGAGTACGGCTTCTACGGCACCAGCCTCTCCAACCACGTCATCTACCTGGGCGAAAAGGGCCCCAACGGCGCCTACAACGCAATCCCAACCTGCACAGCCTTCCGCACAGCAGCCAATGCCGCCAACCTCGACTACCTGGTAACGACCCCATTCCTGAACTTCCTCCACACGAGCAACCCAATCTTCTCCCCAGAGGCAACATGGCTACGAGGCGACAAAGCCGCCACCCCCATCAAGCGCGACGGTCCCGTAACCATCTGGCGAATCCAAGGCAAGCTGGACGCCTCCATGTGCGGACCGGTCAACGCCCCGCTCCGACGGATCCCGAATACGCCTTAGTCGTCTGAGTCGTCGGGCTCAGGCGCGCCAGGACGGCGGATGACGATCTGGTCGGCGTCGATGCGGACGGTGACCTCGCGTTTTCCTGCCCAGTGCTCCGCGTAGACCGGGTTGTCTTTGACGGCGGGGTCGAGCCAGAGCCCGTAGCCGTCGGTCTCGCCGTGGTCGAAGGTCGCCTCAAGGTCTTTGCGGCGCCCGCGCCCACCGCGCCTGCCGCGGCGACGCCGCCGTTTCGGCCGCTCGCCGCCGGCCTCGCCGGAGCGCTCCTGCTTCTCGCTCTCGTCGCCATCCTCTTCCCCCTCCGAGTCGGACTCCTCCTCCTCCTCCTCCTCCTCTTCGGGCTCCTCGGCGGCAGCCGCCTCGATCTCGGCCTCGATCTCGTCGCGAAGATCGACTTCGCCCGAGGCGGAGTCCTCCTCGTCGGGCGTGAAGCCGTGCTGTTTGCGGAACTCGCGCAGCTCGGACGTGCTGACTTCGAGCTGGTGGGCGATCCAGGCGTCGGTGCGGCCCTGGCGGACCCAGGCGCGGATCTGATTCAGCTGTGGCTTCAGTGAGCGTCGTGGCATCGGCGCGCGAGTCTATTCAACCGGGGCGGTCGTGGGCACGGCCGTTAGGACATCACGAAGGCCAGCGCCTCGAACATCGAGACGACGACGACGACGACAGTGACGGTGAGGCAGACGGCGAGGACGCTGAAGCGCACCTTGCTCTCCTGCTCGACGCGGGTGATCCGGCGCGCTCGTGAGCGGTTGGCGGCACGCCGCCGCAGCTGCTCGCGGCGGCGGCGCTCCAGTGATGTCTCCTGCTCGAAGGCGGTCTCGAACTGGGAGATGCTCTGACGCATTCGCATAGATCGGTGGCCCGTGGGCCGCGGGAGACCGTAGCAAAGGCGCACGCGAGCTTGCAGGCGCAGGAAATGTGCGATCGATCACGATGGCTCCGGCCGGGCCTAGGGCGGGCAGGTGCCCCAGAGGCCGCGGCCGGCCCTGGCGGCGTGCAGCTCGAGCCGACGGAAGAGCGGCGCGAAGCGGTCGTTGGGAGGGATCGTCAGCGTGCGGGCGAGGCCGCGGCGGGCCAGCATCGCGTTGACGAAGCGGTGCCCCAGGTAGACGTAGGCGAGCAGCCGGCCGTAGACATCGCGCCGTTCGACCCCGAAGACGAGCCGCACCTGCCGCCCTTCGACCAGGTGGTGGTTGAACGAGGAGGCGCGCGGGCCGAAGCACTGCACCGGCGTGTCGGGCTTGACCGTCTCGGGGGTGTCGACGCCGATGTAGCGGACGTATTCGTCGTGCCCGTCGATCCGCGCTTCGATCGTGTCGCCGTCGACGGCGCGGATGACGTAGGCCTCGACGGCCGCCGGCCCTTCGTCGAGGCCGGCCCCACCACCACCGTCCCACGGTCGCAGGATCAGCAGCGCGGCGATCAGCAGCAGCGCCAGGCTGCCGAGCTGATCGCGTCTGCGCGTGCGTTCCACCCCTGTCTAAGCCCTGGGGCGGGCAATCTCTCCCCCCCTCGGCTACGGGATGCGGCGCACGCTGGAGAGCAGCGTCTCCTTGATCTGGGCGATGATCTCCAGCGCGTCGTTCCACTCGCGCTGCCAGACGTTGCGGCCGAAGATCACCCCGGAGCCGCCCGCCTGCATGATCTCGCGGGTGTGCGTCAGCACCGTCTCGTCGTCGACCTTGGAGCCGCCGGAGAGGACGACCAGCGAGCGCCCGGCCGATTCGACGCACTGGCGGATCGCCTCCGCCTCGTCGACCTGCATCTCGTTGTAGGGCGCGGGGGCGTCCTTGTCCTTGTCCGGGTTGATCTTCGGCATGTTGAGCTTGACCACGTCGGCGCCCTGCTCCATCGCCATCCGCGCCGCGTAGTCGATCGCGTAGAAGGAGCCGGGGCCGCCCTTGGCTTCGATCGCTTCGCCGCGGGGGTAGGACCAGACGACCAGCGGCATGCCGAAGCGGTCGCAGTCCTGGCGCACCTGGCGCAGCTGGGCGAGGTCCTCGTCCTGGCGCGGCGAGCCGACGTAGAGCGTGTAGCCGACCGCGTCGGCGCCGAGCCGCACCGCGTCCTCGACGCTGGCGTTGCAGGTCGAGAGCGCCTGGGCGGAGGAGGGGATGTCGGTCTTGCCGTTGACCTTGAGGATCAGCGGCACCTGGCCGGCGTAGTCGGGGTAGTACTTGGTCGCCATGCCGATCTGGCAGGCGAGGGCCGAGTAGCCCGCCTCGGCGGCGAGGCGGAACTGGTAGTCGGGGTCCTTGGAGGCGGGGTTGGGGAAGAAATCGCGCGGGCCGTGCTCGATGCCCTGATCGATCGGCAGCAGCATCAGGGTGCCGTTGCCGGGGCCGAACTCGAAGAGCAGGCGTCGCAGCCGGGCTCGTTTGCCCGGGGCCAGGGTGGCCAGCAACGATTTCTGCTCGGTCAGACTCTTCAACTCCACGCTTTTCCTCCTCGAAGACGGGTGTTTGGGCAGTATGCCACCGCGGCCGCGGTTCGAGCGCTGGCTACCGGGCGGTTATCCTCGACTGACCATGAGTGAGACTGAGCTCAGCGTCATCTGCAAGAACTGCGGCTCGGAGGTCAGTCCCTACGTAACCGAGTGCCCGTACTGCGGCGCCCGTCTGCGCAAGCGCGCGCCGAAGCTGGAACGCCGGGGAGACGGGCTCGAGGCGAAGCCGCGCCGCCGCTCGCGACCGAGGCTCCGCCGCGCCCGCCACAGCGACGCGCCGGTGCCCTTCCGCCCCTACGCGACGATGGCCGCGATCCTCGGCTCCGCCGCGCTGCTGCTGATCCAGAAGGCGACCGGCTACGCGCTCGGCACCTACGGCGGCATCGTCGTGCCCCTCCTCGACCAGTGGTGGCGCTTCCTCACCGCTCCCTTCGCCTACGGCGACGTCGGCTACCTCTTCGTCGTCGCGGTCGGCCTGGCGATCTTCGCGACCGGCATCGAGCGGCGCCTCGGCACCGCCCCCACCGCCCTGCTGCTGATCGCCTGCGGCTCGCTGGGGATGCTGGTCGCGAGCGGGATCGCCAACGGCAGGGGCGACATCGAGGTGATCGCGGGCGGCAACGGGATGGCGCTCGGTGCCGTCGCCGCCTGGTTCGCGATTCGCCGCGCCGAGGCCCACGGCGCGATCGACGACGACTACGACGCGATCGGCGTCGTCGTCGCGGCAGCCGTGCTACTCGCGGTGCCGATCTTCGTCTCCTCCGCCGACCCCTTCGCCGGCCTCGTCGGCGGCGCTGTAGGCGGTTTGGCGGGTCTCGCGGCCTCGGCTCTGCGCGACCACTGACAGGCTAGGCTCACTTTCGTGCCGGCCGACCACGACGACGAGCAGCTTGAGGCCGCGATCGAACGGCTGATCGACGCCGAGCGCTTCGCCGAGGCGGAGCGGATCGTCGCCCGCGCCGCGCCGCAGCTGCAGAAGGTGCTCGCCGCGGCCCTTGCCGAGGGCGGCTGGTTCGGCGAGTCCCACGCGGCCGAGTCGCTGAAGGCGGCCACCGCGCCCGACCCCGACGAGCGGGTCGCCGCCTTCCGCTCGCTGCTCGCCGAGGAGGCGCGGATGGGGATGATGGTTGGAGTTGCCGTCGGCTGGGCACTCCATGGCGAGATGACAGAGAGCAAAGATCCAGAAGGAGAGGGCTGAGAGATGGAGATCAGGTTTCACGGGCATTCGTGCTTCGAGCTGAGCGAGGGCGACGCAAGGGTCCTGGTCGACCCGTTCCTCAAGCCCAACAACCCGGCCGCGGTGGCAACCGCCGGGGAGGTCCACCCGACCCACGTGGTCATCTCCCATGGCCATGCCGACCACATGGCGGATGCGGTCGGCGTGGCGAGAGCCAACGGCGCCGAGTGCGTCGCGGTGGTCGAGATCGCCAAATGGCTCGCAGAGCAGGGCGTCGAGACGGTCCACGACCCGAACCTCGGCGGCACCGTGCGCTTCGAGTGGGGCTGGGTGAAGCTCGTGCCCGCCTGGCACACCAGCACCCTTCCCGGCTCGGCCGAGTCCCCCTTCAGCCCGACCTCCGGCGTGGTCGTGGGCACGGCCGCGGGGTTGCTGATCAACCTCGGCGGGACGACCGTCTACCACGCCGGCGACACCTGCCTCTTCGGCGACATGAAGCTGATCGCCGAACGCAACCCGGTCGACGTCGCCCTGCTGCCGATCGGCGGCCACTACACGATGGACCGCCACGACGGGGTGGCCGCGGCGCGGCTGATCGGCGCCGGCACCGTGATCCCGATGCATTTCGACACCTTCCCGCCGATCGAGACCGACTCCGCCGCGTTCAAAGCCGAGGTCGAGGCCCAGACCTCCTCGACCGTGGTCGTGCTGGCGCCTGGGGAGTCGCATTCGACTGGCTGAGCAGCCAGGGCGGTGCTAGTCTCGCTCGAACCGCGCAGTCGAAGGAGGAGAGCAGCCGATGGGCACGACCGAGGCATCCGGGACCGAGTCGAGGACCGGGCGGGCCGACTTCCAGGCCACCGCCGATCCGGCGCTGAACGAGGCGGCGGACCGCACCGCCGACGTCAAGCTGCTCACCTACGCGGAGCTCTACATGCTCTGGGAGCGCCAGCAGTGGCAGACCCAGGAGCTCGACTTCAGCCGCGATCGCGAGGACTGGAACGAGCGCTTCGACGACGAAGAGCGCTTCCAGCGGATGTACGGGCTCTCCTCCTTCTTCATCGGCGAGCAGAAGGTGGCCGAGGAGCTGGGTCCGATCATGCGGGCCGCGCCGACCGAGGACCAGCGGATCTTCCTCTGCACGCAGATCGCCGACGAGGCGCGTCACGTGCGCTTCTTCGAGCGCTTCTACCGCGAGGTCGGGGTGCTCGAGTCCGACGAGCTCTCACAGATGCTGGTGCAGACCTCAGAGCACCTCAACGAGAACTTTGGCCGGCTCTTCGACGAGATGCTGAAGAAGCGCACCGACCGCCTCTCGATCGAGCCCGAGGACACAGAGGCCCTGGTCGAGGCGGTGACGCTCTACCACATGGTGATCGAGGGGATGCTGGCCCTCACCGGGCAGCACTTCATCATGGACTACAACGAACGCGAAGGGACGCTGCCGGCATTCGTCGAAGGCTTCCAGAACGTCGCCCGCGACGAGCACCGCCACGTCGCCTTCGGCTCCGTCTTCCTGCGCGAGAAGGCGCGCGAGGACGAGCGCTACAAGCAGGCGATCCAGCGCACCCTGGAGGAGTCGCTGCCGGTCGCCGACGGGGTCCTCTCGCCGCCCTGGGCGCCGCAGGGAGACGACTGGGAGCTGTTCGGCTACTCGCTCGCCGAGACGCGCAAATTCGCCGGCACCTGCCTGATGCGCCGCCTCAAGGTGATCGGCCTCGGGTAGAGGCCGGCAGGGGCGAGGCGCTGGGCCTCAGCCTTCGGGCGCCGGGCTTTCCGGCTCGACCGAGGAGGGCGGCGGGCTTTCGGCCGGCGGCGGGCTGCTTTCGGCCGGCGGTTCGCTCGGCGGCGGCGGGCTGGCTTCGGCGGGTGGCGCCGGAGTCGTGGCCGGAGGCGGGCTGCCGCCGACGGTGACGACGACGGTGCCGCCGGCTTCGGGGGCGCCGGCACCGCCAGACGGGGTCGCGCCGCCGATGCCGGCCGTGGCTTCGGCGCCTTCTCCGTCCGCACCGGGCTGATCGGCGGCTATTTCCGTTTCGACCGGTTCGGTCGCGCGCGGCGCCGCTTCGGCTTCGACCGGGACGACGGGCGGGGTGGCGGCTTCGATCGGCTGCGCGCCCGCGTGCTCGGCGCTGACGCCGACGTTGCGGCCGGGCGATAGCGCCGTGATCGGGCCCCTGTTGACGCTAGAGATCGCGGCCGGCGCGTTGCTGACCGGCGCCGGTTCGACCTGCTGCTTGACCTCGACCGCTCCGGCCGTGAGCACGGCGGCGGTGACGACGCCGGCGACGGCCTTGGTGCCGATCGCCCCGCCGACCGCGCCGAGGCCGCTGGCCGCGCCGCCCGAGCTGAGCGCTGCGCCGACGCTGCCGACAGCGCCGGCCCCGGTGGCGCCGGCGCCTGTCGCCGTCGCCGCGCCACCGGTACCTGCACCTCCCAGGCCGAGCTTGGATGCGATGAAGCCCTTGAGGGCGACCAGGGGGCCGACCGGCACCAGGGCCGCCAGCACCTTGTCGTTGGAGCGAAGCTGGGAGCGGAAGTCGGCGCACTCCTCGCAGTCGCGGACGTGGCGGCGGACCGGGCCGGAGAGCTTGCGCAGCCCCTCGGCCGCCTCGGCGAGGTCGATCCGCACCTCGCCGCAGGTCAGCTGGCGCGCCTGGCTGGCCTCGGCGAGCGAGATCCGCGCCCGCACCAGCAGCGACTTGACCGAGGGCACGCTGGTCTCCATCGCCTGGGCGATCTCCTCGTAGGACATCGCGTCCATCTCGCGCAGCAGCAGGGCCGAGCGCTGCGTCTCGGGCAGCTTGCCGACGTCGGTGAGCAGCTGGCGGAACTCCTCGCGGTTGTGGACCTTCTCCGCGGTCGAGGCCGCCTCGACCGTCGGCACCATGTCCATCGATTCCTGGGCGTCGGCGGTCGGTTTGCGCAGGTGGTTGAGGCAGCGGTTGCGGGCGATCCGGTAGAGCCACGGGCGCAGGTTGATCTCACGCTCGTCGGCGAGCATCGCCCGGTAGGCGTTGACGAAGACCTCCTGCAGCACGTCCTCGGCGTCCTCGGTCGAGCTGAGCATCTGGCGGCAGAAGCCGAGCAGGCGGCCCTGGTAGCGGTCGACGATCGCCTCGAAGGCACCGGGGTTGCCGGCGCGGGCCATCGCGATCAGGCGCTCGTCGCCCTGAAGTTTGAGCAGCGGGGAGCGCCGGGCTAGGAGTCCGCGGCGACTGGCATGAGTGAGAGCTGAAGCCTCCAAGCGAATCCTCCTAGAACCAGGGAAGGCGTTTGTCTTCTAGCTCAGAGACACCGTAGCAGCGGGGTAGTTGCGGTACCACCGCACTTTTTAGTGCGGCTTTAGGTATCCAAAAATTGATGCCCGGGGCGGGATTCGAACCCGCAAGCCCCCCAGTGGGGCAACGCCTTTTAAGGGCGCCGCTTTTACCGATTTCGCCACCCGGGCAGGGCGATGGTATCCAGGTCGTGCCTATAGGCTCAAACAATGGAACACGGCGGAAGGATCGTCGCGAAGGTGCTGAAGTCGCGGGGCGTCACCCACCTCTTCACCCTCTCCGGGGGACATCTGTTCTCAATATATGACGGTTGCCGGGCCGAGGGGATCGAGATCGTCGACGTCCGCCACGAGCAGACGGCGGCATTCGCAGCCGAGGGCTTCGCCAAGGCGACGCGCGGGGTGGGGGTCGCGGCGCTGACGGCCGGGCCGGGGGTGACCAACGGGCTCAGCGCGATCGCCGGCGCGCAGGCGAACTGCTCGCCGGTCTGCGTGCTCGGCGGCCGGGCGCCGGAGCTGCGCTGGGGCTCTGGCTCGCTACAGGAGATCGATCACCTGCCTTTCGTCTCGCCGCTGGTGAAGTCGGCCGAGACGGTGAAGGAGCCGGTGGCGATCGCGGCCCGCACAGCGGCGGCGCTCGACCTCGCGCTCGCCCCTCCCTTCGGGCCGACCTTCGTCGACTACCCGCTCGACGTGGTCTTCAGCGAGGCCGAGTTCGAGATCCCGCCGGCGCCGGGCGTCGAGGCGAGTCCGGCGGAGGGGGTCGAGGAGGCCGCGGCGCTGCTCGCCAGGGCTGAGCGTCCCGCGATCATGGCCGGCACCGGGCTCTACTGGGGCCGCGGCGAGGACGAGCTGCGGGCGCTGGCGGAGGCGCTCGGGATCCCGGTCTTCCTCAACGGCCTCGGCCGCGGCTGCCTGCCCGCCGACCACGAGCTCTGCTTCAGCCGCGCCCGCGGCGCCGGGCTCGGCGGCGCCGACGTGGCGCTGGTGATCGGCGTGCCGCTCGACTTCCGCCTCGGCTTCGGCGCCAGCATCGCCGAGGGGGCGAAGCTGATCCGCCTCGACGCAGCGCCGAACGCGCTGAGCGCGAACCGCGCGCCCGACGTCGATCTGGTCGGCGACGTCGCGGCGGGCCTGGCGGCAATAACAAGCTCCGCTGTTCCTTTGCGCGGAGGAGCGGGGAAAAGGAACAGCGGAGCGTGGTTGGAGCAGCTGCGCGAGGTGGAGGAGGGGAAGCGCGCCGCCGAGCGGGAGGAGCTGGACGACGCGCGCTCGCCGCTTCATCCCGCCCGCGTCTACAGGGAGCTGGGCGAAGTGCTCGATCACGACGCGATTGTCGTCGGCGACGGCGGTGACTTCGTCTCCTACGCCGGGCGCTTCGTCGATGCCCACCAGCCGGGCTGCTGGATGGACCCGGGGCCGTTCGGGTGCCTTGGCGCCGGGCCGGGTCAGGCGATCGGCGCCAAGCTCGCCCACCCGGAGCGGCAGGTCTGCCTGCTGCTCGGCGACGGCGCCTTCGGCTTCGCCGGGATCGAGTTCGACACGATGGCGCGGCACGGCCTGCCGGTGGTCGGCGTGATGGGCAACAACGGCATCTGGGCGCTTGAGCACCACCCGATGAAGTTCCTCTACGGCTACTCGGTGGCGGCGGAGCTGCGCCCGGAGACGCGCTATGACCGGATGGTCGAGGCGCTCGGCTGCGACGGCGTGCTGGTGCGCGAGCCGGCCGAGCTGCGCCCGGCGCTGGAACGGGCCTTCGAGTCCGGGCGGCCGACCCTGGTCAACGTCCTCACCGACCCCGAGGTCGTCTATCCGCGCAAATCGAATCTGGCTTGAGCGGGCGGAAGCGGGCTTGCTTGCCCCAAATAGAATCGGCCGCCATCTCTGGCGGCCGATTCAAGTTGGTCCCTCAGGACGGGCAGGGGTACGTCTTCAGGGACCAGTCCTTATTTGGTGGACTCAGGCGGCGGGAGGCGCCATGATGCGGCAATCGCCCGAGCCCTTTACCGGGTCAGTTTGGTAGGTATGCCCCACCTCTTTCCCCGATGCGTCGATTATGTGTCCGGCTGTCCGTTGCGTCCAGTCACCACAATCGCGACTACTTATAATTAAGTAGATAGAGGCTACCAAGTTTTATGGGTTCGGATGGCTTCTTGACCCATATGTACGGGGTTGTGAAACCCGACTGTCCACCCCGGACCACGTAATAGCCCCTGATTGGGAATACGGGGTTACCCGCAGCCCAGAGCCGAAACAGTCGTGATCGCGGTGCCGTAGAGGATGTCGTGCTCGGAGACGACGACCCGCTCGAGGCCGAAGGCGCGCATCGTCTCGACCAGGATCACGACTCCGGCGACGATGTTAGGCGCCCTGTCGGGGTGAAGGCCGGTGATCTCGACCCGTTTGGACAGAGGGGCAGATGCCAATTGCGAGAGAAGCCGTTGAATCGAGCCCAGGGTCAGCGTATGCCCGTGTACTTGCTTGGGATCGTAGGGCTCGAGCCCGATCTCGATCGAGGCCAGCGAGGTCGGCGTGCCGGCAACGGCGATTCCGGCCACGGCCGCCGCGGCGGGCTGGTTGCCGATCGCGGCCTCGATCAGGGCGCGGACGTCCTTGGCGAGGGCCTCGAGCTCGAGCGTGGTCGGCGGATCGCTTGAGATGTGCCGCTCGCTGTGGCGGACGACGCCGGCCTGCAGCGAGGCGTGGAAGGCGATCTCGGCGCCGGTGCCGACGATCAGCTCGGTCGAGCCGCCGCCGATGTCGACGACCAGGGTCGGCTCGGCCGGGGGCCGCTCGCAGGTGGCGCCGACGTAGGTGAGCCGCGCCTCCTCCTCGCCGTCGAGGACGCGGGCCGAGAGCGCGAAGCGCTCGCGCAGCTCGGCGACGAAGGCGCTGCCGTTGGAGGCGTCGCGGACGGCACTGGTCGCGATCGACTCGATCCTCTCCACGCCGGCCTCGCGGCAGAGCGCGACGTAGTCGCCGACCGCCATGCAGGCGGCCTCGATCGCCTCGGCGGAAAGCTGCCCGGAAAGATCGACGCCCCGCCCGAGCCGCGTAACCCGGCTCTGCCGCTCAATCTCCGAAACCCGCCCCCCGTCGACCTCGGCAATCAGGAGCCGAGTCGAGTTGGAGCCGATGTCGACCACCGCCACCCTGTGGGAATCCCCAGCCATCGCCGCGCCACTCTAAAGCGACCGGTCCCGCAAAGCCCGCTGCACCGCCACCCCGGCCACCTCGCCCACAACCCCCACGTTGCTAGCATGCCAAGACCGCCGCGGGGTGGAGCAGCCAGGTAGCTCGTCGGGCTCATAACCCGAAGGTCGCAGGTTCGAATCCTGCCCCCGCTATACGAAAAGGCCCCGCTAGCGGGGCCTTTTCTATGTCTTGACCTTGGTTGGAAACCGACGGGCGGGTACCAATCGGGTACCAATTTTGCGAGCCAGGCCGCCTCAGCGGTGCTTCATTGTCGGACGGAGCGGTCTCGAAAACTGGGTTCACGTTTCCTTCCCTCGCACCTCCCCTCGAGGTCCGCGTCCTCCAAGTTTTTGTTGGCGCCACGGGACGACCATCACCGGGGGATCATCCTTACCTGCGCGCAGCAGCGGCGGCCGAGTCGGCGAGGACCTTGGCGCCGGCGAGCGCGGCGTCGATGAGGTCGCCGTCGCGCTGGCCGAGGACGGCGCCGATCATGGTCCGGGTGCGGACGTCGACCTCGATCCGCCTGGCGAAGAGGAGGCAGCCGCCGGCCGCGTCGTCGGAGCCGGTCTTGATCCCGACGAAGCCTTCGTGGCCGACCAGTCCGTTGAGGTTGGCGACTTCACCGGCGACCGGCAGGACGGTCGAGGGCATGGCGACGATCTGGGCGAAGGTCGGATCGGCCATCGCCGCGCGGCCGAGCTTCAGCTGGTCGGCGGCGGTCGAGACCGTCGTGTCCTCGAGGCCGCTGGGATCGGTGTAGCGGGTCTTCCCCATCCCGAGTTCGGCGGCGGCCTCGTTCATCTCGCCGAGGAAGGCCTCGATGCTGCCGGCCTCGTGGACGGCCAGCATGACGGCGACGTTGTTGGCGGAGGGGAGCATCAGCGCCTCCAGCGCCTGGCGCTCGCTCAGAACCTCGCCGGCCTCCACCACGACCACCGACTGATTGGAGTCGACCCGCTGGTGGAAGTCTTCAACGTCCGCCTCGGTGACTTCCATCATGAAGCCTTCCTCACCCGGTTCCAGCGGGTCTTCCCTCAGCACCAGGTAGGCGGTCATCACCTTGGCGACGCTGGCGATCGGCACCGGGGTCTCGGTGCCCGGTCCGGTGAAGGTGCCGAACCCATCGACCGCCACGGCCGCCTGCCCTTCGCGCGGCCAGTCGAGGTGCACGGGAAGAGCGGTGGCGGGCGCCTTCGCGTGACGGTGGGCCGCGACCGACCCCGGTTCCTCGACCCTGATCCAGGCGATCACGAGGGCGACGAGAAAGAGGGCGGTGATCGCCCCTCGAGCCAAGACTCTTCGGCGGCGGCCGGCGGACGAGTAGACGCGGCGCGACGGCACGCGGGAGGTCCGCGGGCGTTCGGCGAGCTGGTGATGGTTCGAGGGCGTCACGTCGTCCGCAGCGCCTCGGTCGGGGTGAGGCGGGAAGCGCGCATCGCCGGGTAGAGGCCGGCGACGGCTCCGAGCAGGCAGGCGGTGAGGAGGCCACCGGCGACTGCCACGGCCGGCATCAGCAGGGTCAGCCCTTCGTAGGCGGCGTAGGCGCCGGTCGCCCCGACACCCAGCAGCACCCCGAGCACGCCGCCGGCGATCCCCAACACGAACGACTCGCCGAGGAACTGGACGGCGATGTGGCGGCGGCGGGCACCGAGGGCGCGGCGCAGCCCGACCTCGGCGCGGCGCTCCAGCACCGAGATGATCATCACGTTGGCGATCCCGATCGCGCCGACCAGGAGCGCCACCGCGCCGAGCCCGAGGAAGAGCGAAGTGAAGGCGCCTTCGGCGGCGGCCTGCGCCTCGAGCGCGTCGGAGGGACGGCTGACCGCGACTTCCGTGGGTTCGAAGGGATTGGCCGCGTCCGGGAGGAGCGCCGCCGCGCCGCGCACGTTCGCCTCCCCCTCCTCGGCGCGTACGTAGACGGTCGACGGGTCGCGCCCGGTGCCGAAGAACCGGGCCGCGGCCGGATAGCCGATCAGCGCGGCGCTGTCGAGTTCGGGGACGAGCGGCAGCGATTCGAGGATGCCGATCACGGTGAAGAGGCGGCCTGCGACGTAGACCTGGACGATCCCGTCGACCCCGTGGATGCCGAGTCGTTTCGCCGCCTTCGCCCCCAGCACGATCGCCGGGTAGCGTTCGGTTGCCCGGTCGACGAAACGCCCCGAGGCGGTCGCCCCTTCGAGCGTCGCCAGAAGCTCCGGGTCGGCGGCCTCGACGAAGATCCCGCCGGTGATGTTGGCCGGCACGTAGGAGCTGCGGCGCACCGTGGCGCCTTCGACGATCGTCGTCCCGGCGGCCGATTCGACTCCTTCCACCAGGCGGATGCGACCCGCGGCGGCTGCAGGCAGCTTCGTTTCTTCACCGAAGGGCGATTCGCCGGGGCCGACCGTCAGCAAATTCGTCCCGAGCCGTTCGATCTTCTCCAGCAGGTCCGCCTTGCTCGTTTCGGAGATCGCCAGGACCGCGACCAGGGAGGCGATCCCGATCGAGATCCCGAGCACCGAGAGGGCGGCGCGGAGCTTGCGGGTGCGCAGGCCGACGGTCGCCAGTCGCAGCAGGTCGCGGGGCAGCAACCGGCTCACCGGATCGGCACCGCCGCCGAGTCGCTCTCGATCAACCCGTCGCGGACCGCGACCCGGCGCGGCACCGAGGCGGCGATCCCCTCGTCGTGGGTGATGATCACCAGGGTCGCGCCACCCTCGTTGAGTCCTCGTAGCAGGTCCATCAGCTCGCCGCCAGTCCTGGTGTCGAGGTTGCCGGTCGGCTCGTCGGCGAGGACGATCGCCGGCTCGCCGACCAGCGCCCGCGCCACCGCGACCCGCTGGCGCTCGCCGCCGGAGAGCTTCGAAGCGTTGTGGTGTTCGCGGTGGGAGAGGCCGACCCGGGCCAGCGCCGCGGCGGCGCGCTCGCGCCGCTCGCGGGCCGGCACGCCGGCGTAGAGCAGGCCGTCGGCGACGTTCTCAATCACCGGTGCCGCCTCGAGCAGATGAAACTGCTGGAAGACGAAGCCGATCCGGGTAGCGCGGATGCCGGAGAGCTCGTCGTCGGAGGCTCGGGAGAGGTCGCGGCCCTCGATCGCGACAGTGCCGCCGCTCGGCCGGTCGAGCGTCCCCATCACGTGCAGCAGCGTCGACTTACCCGAGCCGGAGGGACCGACGATCGCGGTCAGCTCGCTACGCTCGACTTTCAGCGAGACGCCGCGAAGCGCCTCGACCCCGCCCGGATAGGACTTGCGCACATCGCGCAGCTCGAGGACGGTCGCCTCACTCATTCGCCCGTCTCCACCTGCATCCCGGCTTCCAGCCCCTTGCCTTCGACCTCGACGTAGCCGTCGGCGGCGAGGCCCGGGGTAACGACGATCTGCCGTCGGGCACCGCCTTCGACAAGGTGGACCGCGAAGCGTTCGCCGCCGATCGCGATCAGTGCCGTCAGCGGCACACTGAGCACGTGCTTGCGGACCTGCTGGGTGAAGCGGACGCTGACCGTGGCCCCGGCAAGCGCCGCGGTCCGGTGCCCGACGGCGAGAGACACGGTCGCCTCGACCTTGGGCTGTTCTTCATCTTCGCCAGGAGGTCCGGCGCCGCTCGCCGCGGCGACCGCGGCCAGTCCGGTCACGTTGCCGGCGACCTCGGCCCCGCCGGGGAGGAGGACCGCGACCTTCTGGCCGCGATGGACGACCGACTGCTGGCCGGCTTCGAGCTCGACGGCGACCACGCGGCGGATCGAGCTCGTGTTGAGGACGGGGCTGCTGCGGGCTGCTTTCAGCGCTTCGCCGAGCGTCGCCTCGAGCCTGGTCACCCGCCGCGGCCCGGGCAGAAAGGCAACCTGCCCGATTTCGAGCTCGCCGGTCGCCTCGACCCCGAGGTGTTCCTGCCAGGCGACGAGCGCCGCGGTGGTCGCGTAGGTGAATTCTTCGTCGACCGTGCCCGGTTCGTAGCCGAGCGCCCGCAGGTTCCGTTTGAGCTGCTCGACGTCCTTGCCGTCGGCGACCCCGGCGGACAGGGTCCGGTAGGTGGGGACCGCGCCGTAGAGGAGCGACACCGGTTCGCCGTCGATCGCGTAGAGCGTTTCGGCGCGGCGGATTACGGCGCCGACCGCAGGCAGCGCGGTCACCGTCCCGCTGTGCCGGCCAAGCGAGGTGCTTTCGTCGGCGTAGCCAACCGTCCCGGTGGCGGTCAGGCGTTCGGCCAGGGTGCGGTGCGCGACCGTGCCGGGGGCGCCGGAGGACGAGGACGGGCCGGTCGCGGCATCCCCGCCGGAGCCGCCGAGCGCCAGCACCAGCGCCCCCGCGGCGACTAGCACCGCCACCGCCACCACGTCCGCCGGTCGCCGCCGGCCTGCCGCCGCCAGGCCGCGCCGCAGCCGTCCCCGTCCCTCCGTCGCCACGCTAGCCCCCGATGTTGATGCCGTGGAGTTCCAGGGTCTTCCCCTGGCAGGCTTCACGGGCGGCTTCGAAGGCAGGCGAGCTCGTGTCGATCCCTTTGGTGTCGAGTAGCACTTGGCCGGTGCCGCGGAATTCCGGGTCGCCCATGTCGACGCCGTGCGCGCGCACGCAGCGGGCGAACGCCAACCAGCCTTCGCGGAATTCTTCCCCTTCTGAAGCGGACAGTTCCTGGCCTGAGTCGCCGAGCCTGCCTTTGCAGGCGGCGAGCGCCTTCTTGCTCGCCGGATCGTTGCCTTCGGGGAGTTCGATGTTCTTCTGCCCGGGCTTCAGGTCTTCGACTTCGACCCCGTGGGCGCGCAGGCATTCGGTGAATTCGAGCGCCGCTTCTTCTTCGGAGCCGCCGCCCCCCGAGCTCGAGCCGCCCCCGCCGCAGGCAACCAGGCCGAAGACGCAGAGCGCCAGCACCGAGACCACCAACCAGTCCTTCTTCCTCATTTCCAAGTCCTTTGCCGTTTTGTCGTAGGTCACGGCGCAGGATGGGTGGCGAGGTGTTGTCGGGGCGTATGCGGTTTTCGATATGCCCGCAATATGCCCCGGCACCTAGCATCGGGGCATGCGTGTGCTGATCGTCGAGGACGAGCCCCATATGGCGGAGGCCGTCCGCGACGGCCTTCGCCTGGAGGCGATCGCCGCCGACATCGCCCTCGACGGCGACACCGCACTCGAGCTGCTGGGTGCCAACGACTACGACATCGCCGTCCTCGACCGCGACATCCCCGGCCCCTCCGGCGACGAGGTCGCCAGGCGGATCGTTGCCTCCGGCAGCGGCATGCCGATCCTGATGCTCACCGCCGCCGACCGACTGGACGACAAGGCAACGGGGTTCGAACTCGGCGCCGACGACTACCTGACCAAGCCCTTCGAGCTACAGGAGCTCGTGCTCCGCCTCCGAGCGCTCGACCGCAGGCGCGCCCACAACACCCCACCCGTGCGGGAGATCGCCGGCCTGCGCCTGGACGCCTTCCGCCGCGAGGTCCATCGCGACGGCCGCTACGTCGCGCTCACCCGCAAGCAGTTCGCCGTGCTCGAGGTCCTCGTCGCCGCCGAAGGCGGTGTCGTCAGCGCCGAGGAGCTCCTGAGACGGGCGTGGGACGAGAACGCCGACCCGTTCACCAATGCCGTGCGGATCACCGTGTCGGGGCTGCGCAAACGCCTCGGTGAGCCCCCGGTCATCGCCACGGTGCCCGGCGTCGGGTACCGCATCGATGCCCGACCTGACGCCGAGCGTGAGGAAGAGGACCTTGGATAAGGCCCTCTCGCTCACCCGGATCACCCCGGGGCGGCTGCTGCGCCGGCCGTCGTGGACCGTCCGCCTGCGCCTGACCCTTCTCTACGGCGGCCTGTTCTTCGTCTCCGGCGCGGTGCTGCTGGCGATCACCTACCTGATCTTCCGCGAAACCACCGGGGTCGACCTGATCGTCCCGAGCGGGGCCGCGCACGGAACGGCCGGCCAGGCCGCCGAAACCAGACTGAGGTACGACGAGATCGTCCGCCGTTCCTCCGTGGAACTCCACCACGGGCTCCTCAAGGCCGGGATCGCGCTGGCGATCATGACCGTGGTCTCGATCGCACTCGGCTGGCTGGTCGCGGGCCGAGTCCTGCGCCCCCTGCGCACGATCACGGCGGCCACGCGGCAGATCTCCGAGCACAACCTGAACGAGCGCCTGGCGCTGGCGGGGCCCCACGACGAGCTAAAGGACCTCGCCGACACGATCGACGGCCTGCTCGCCCGGCTCGAGGTGCACGTCGCCGAGCAGCAGAGATTTGCGGCCAACGCCTCCCATGAGCTACGCACCCCGCTGGCGCTCACCCAGACCCTTCTCGATGTGGCCCGGAGCGATCCGGACCGCGAAGACGGCGAGCTCGTCGAGCGACTTCACGATGCCAACACCCGGGCGATCGAGCTCACCGAGGCACTTCTCCTGCTGAGCCGCGCCGACCAGCGCGCCTTCACCCGGGAAGTGGTCGACCTGTCGCTGATGGCGGAGGAAGCCGCCGAGACGCTGCTACCCCTCGCGGAAAAGCGCGCCATCACCATCGAGACCTCCGGAGAGGCGACCCTCGTCACCGGTTCACAGGCTCTCCTGCTGCAGTTGACCACGAACCTCGTGCACAACGCGATCGTCCACAACAAGCCCGACCACGGCACCGTGTGGGTGACGACCGGCGTCCACCCGGAGGGCGCGGAGCTCATCGTCGAGAACACCGGCGAGGAGCTCACGCCGGAGCTGGTCTCCACGCTCAGCGAGCCGTTTCTTCGCGGCACCGAACGCATCCACACCGACCACGCGGGCGTCGGCCTCGGCCTGGCAATCGCCAAGAGCATCGTCCAGGCCCACGACGGGACCCTCACCCTCACTCCCCGGGCAGCTGGCGGCCTCCGCGTCGCGGTGCGGCTACCCAGCGCATAACTCAGCGAGATTTGCACCTGAGGCCTTCCACCGCAAGTCGCTGGCCTCGCGCTTCAGATCGGGTTTCGTTCCCTCCAGATTCGGCCTAGCTAGGATTTGGCTTTGCAGTGCCTCGGAGGGGTGCTGGAGTGGTTGAACGGGGCAGTCTCGAAAACCGTTGGCCGTCGTAAGGCGGCTCGTGGGTTCGAATCCCACCCCCTCCGCTTTCTAGAGCGCAATCCGGCATGGGAATTGGGATTGCGCTCTATCGACCCTCGATTTGGGCTGAGGTCAGCTCAGGTCAATGAGGGTCAGGAAAGTGCTGATCCAGCTCCTTTCGTTCCCTCCACGTTCCCTCCAGCCATCGACACTGACCGTAGTACCCGCTCACCGGTGACGCCTCCCGGTCTGAGGTAGGCACGGGAAAAGGGGCTCTTAGGGCTCCAAACGACCGAGCACCTAGCCGTGTGGCTGTTCGGTCGTGCGGCTCTCTGTAAAGCGTGGCAACCCATCTTCGGGAATCGGGCACCAGTCTGGGGCGGATGAAATCCACATGCGCCAGGTTGGCTCTACTTCTGGATCGCCCTCGACGGCGCCGAGCCGAACTGCAAGGTCATCTTCGCGCTCGGGATCGCCGCTGAAGAGATGACCGCCGCAACTGCGGCAGAAGGACTTGCGACGACCGCCGCCCTCGGGCTGCCAATGGCTGACCGTCTCGGAGCCCGCAGTCAGCTCGAAGCCGCTCGTGGCGACGAGGCCGTTGTAGCTCCAGGGGACACCACTGCGCCGCCGGCAGCGGCGGCAATGGCAGTAGCCCGCAGATTGGAACGGCTGCGTCACCACGAAACGAACTGCGCCGCAGGCGCAACGACCGGTCAGCGGGTGCTCGGGTGAGGGCATGGAGGCTAATTCTCCGCCGAGCGCCCGCCGTGGATGGTCGCGCTGAGCAGCGCTTGGATCGCAGCGGTGACCCGGTTGGCCACCGCCGACGGGCTGGGGGCATCCAGCTTGCCGTCTAGGAAGAGGAACGCGAAACCGTGGACGAGCGCCCAGATCGCCGGCGCGAGCGCCTCGGGGTTTGACTGCGGGAAGCAGCGTGCGACGATCTCGCGCAAGTACAGCGTCACCGCCTCGGTGGCAACGACACGCTCGTCGTTGTCTCGGTTGCAGGGCTCCCCGAACATGATGCGGAACAGGGAAGGCCGCTCCAGCGCGAACTGGACGTATGCGACCGCAACGTCGGCCAGCTGCTCCGGGGTCGACGGCGCCGGGTGCGCTGCGCCCAGCCGTTCGGCGAGCTCGCGGTAGCCGACCGCGGCAACCGCCGAGACGAGGGCTTCGCGGTCTTCGTAGTGGCGGTAGGGAGCGGCCGCGGAGACCCCGGCCCGCCGGGCGACCGCGCGCAGGGACAGCGCGGTCTCGCCGCCCTCTTCAAGCAGCTCGAGTGCAGCGTTGACCAGCGCAGAGCGCAGATCGCCGTGGTGGTAGGCCGTCTTGGCAGGGGACATCGACCCCTGATGTTGACACCGTTCACGGCTTTTGGCTAATGTGAACGCCGTCAACATTTGAAAGGCGGTGTTTCGGTGTCGAGCGAGTTGTTCTCTCCATTGGTCCTGCAATCAGGCGCGACCTTGCGCAACCGAGTCGCGAAGGCAGCGATGGAGGAGGGGATGGCGGGCGATTCGCAGCTCCCCGACGAGCGGCTGATCTCCCTCTACCGCCGCTGGGGCGACGGCGACGCCGCCCTGCTGATCACCGGCAACGTGATGGTGCACGCCGAGGCGCTGACCGGTCCCGGCGGAATCGTGCTCGACGACCGCGCCCCGATCGACTCGTTCGCCCGCTGGGCGGAGGCGGGCAAGGCCGGCGGCGCGGCGATGTGGATGCAGATCAGCCACCCCGGTCGCCAGGTGCAGGCCCGGATGCCGGGAGTCACTTGGGCGCCCTCGGCGGTGGCGATGGAGCTCGGCAAACACAGCAAGCGCTTCGGTCGCCCGGTCGCGATGACCGAGGAGCAGATCGCGGCGACGGTGGAACGCTTCGCGACCAGCGCCCGGCGCGCCGAGGAGGCCGGCTTCGACGGCGTCGAGGTCCACGCCGCGCACGGCTACCTGATCTCGCAGTTCCTCTCGCCACTGGCGAACAAGCGCGACGACGAGTGGGGCGGCTCGCTGGAGAACCGCGCCCGCCTGCTGCTCGACGTGGTGCAGGCGATCCGCGCCACGGTGCCGTCCTCGTTCGCGGTCGCCGTCAAGCTGAACTCCGCCGACTTCCAGCGGGGCGGCTTCGATGCCGACGACGCGGGCCGCGTGATCGCGATGCTCGAGCCGCTCGGGGTCGACCTGGTCGAGCTTTCGGGCGGCAGCTACGAGAGCCCGGCGATGTCCGGCCGCCCAGCCGACACCAGCAGCGTCGCGCGCGAGGCCTACTTCCTCGACCTTGCCGCCGACCTTGCCGAGACCAGTCGCCTGCCACTGATGCTGACCGGCGGGATCACCCGCCGCGAGACGGCCGAGGCGGTGCTCCTCAGCGGCGTCGCGCTGGTCGGGATGGGGACGGCGATCGCGATCACCCCCGACCTGCCGAGGCGCTGGCGGGCCGGTGGGGAGGCGACCGAGCAGCTGCGGCCGGTCACCTGGACCGACAAGACGCTTGCCTCGGCCGCGGGCATGGCCTTGGTCCGCCATCAGATGCGGCGGGTCACCCGTGGCAAGGACCCCAAGGGCGGAACCCATCCCTTCTTCGCGCTGATGCTCGACCAACGCGAACAGCGGCGCGCCCTGCGTCGCTACAAGGGCTGGCTGGAGAGCCGAGCCTGACCAGCGCTCGCGGCGTAGGCCCTTCCCCGATTCGATCCACCAATCCTGGAGATCCCAGCCATGAACAGCAGCACCGTGCCCCATAACCAGATCGCGATCGTCGGCACCGGTTTCGGCGCGATCGCCACCGCGATCCGCCTGCGGAAGGCCGGCGTCGAGGACTTCGCGATGATCGACCGCGCCGGCGAGGTCGGTGGCGTCTGGCGCGACAACAGCTATCCGGGCGCCGCGGTCGACGTCAAGAGCCACCTGTACTCGTTGTCGTCCGCGCCGAACCCCGATTGGCACAACGTCTTCGCCAAGCGAGAGGAGCTGTACGCGTACCTCCGCGACGTCGCCGACAAGTTCGACCTGCGCGGTCGGCTGGTGCTGAACTGCGAGGTGGAGGAGATGCGCTGGGACGCCGACGCGCAGCTCTGGGAGCTCGACACCGCGGGGGGGACGCGGACGGCGCAGCACGTCGTGGTGGCGACCGGCGCGCTCGCCGAGCCCGTCGTCCCCGACCTGCCGGGGCTGGCGAGCTTCAAGGGCTCGCATTTTCACTCCGCCCGCTGGGATCACAGCGTCGAGCTGGCCGGCAAGCGGGTCGCGGTGGTCGGGACCGGGGCGTCCGCGATCCAGTTCGTGCCGGCGATCCAGCCGACGGTCGGGCACCTGACCCTGTTCCAACGCACGCCTCCGTGGATCATGCCGCGCCACGATCACGAGATCTCGGCGCGCACCCGCCGGGTGTTCCGGGCGCTGCCGTTCACGCAGCGTCTGGCGCGGGCTCGCATCTACCTGCAGTTCGAGTGGATGATCGTCGCCTTCTGGCACCCGCGGCTGATGCGGATCGCCGAGCAGGCGGCGCGCAAACACCTCAGGCAGCAGGTCCCGGACCTGGAGCTGCGCCGCAAGCTGACGCCGAACTACAGTCTCGGCTGCAAGCGCATCCTGCTCTCCGACAACTACCTGCCCTCGCTCGCGCAGCCGAATGTCAGCGTCAACACGGACGGCATCGGGGAGATCACCGAGTGCGGCGTCGTCGACCGGGCGGGCGTCGAGCACGAGGTCGACGCGATCGTCCTCGGCACCGGCTTTCGCACCATGGGCCTGCCGCTGACCGACCGCATCTACGACGCCGAGGGCGTGTCGATGCGCGAGAGCTGGGGCGGCAAGCCGACCTCCTACCTCGGCACCACGGTCGCCGGCTACCCGAACTGCTACCTGATGCACGGACCGAACATCGGCACCGGGCACAACTCGGTGCTGCACATGTTCGAGTCGCAGGCAAATTACATCGCGGCGGCGGTCACCTACGCCCGCGACCACGGCCTCTCCGACGTGCAGCCGACCCAGGCCGCGCAGGACACCTACACCGCCGAAATCGAAGAGATGAGCGACGGCACGGTGTGGACGGCGGGCGGCTGTCAGAGCTGGTACCTGGACGAGAACGGGCGCAACGTCAACATCTGGCCGGGCACGACCTTCGGCTTCCGGCGGCGGACGCGGAGCTTCGACCCCGCCGCGCACCTGGTCCACCGGCCGCTGCCGAGGCCGGCGCCGCTGAACGCGCCGGTCAAGGCGGTGGCCTGATGGCGGTGGGCGCGCTCGTCGCCGGCCCTCCCGACGCGGCGGCGGTCGTCCTCATCCACGGGCTCGCCGGGACGCGCCATTCCTGGGATCGGGTGCTGCCGCTGATCGAGCCGCACGCTCGTGTCTACGTCCTCGACCTGGCCGGCGGGGAGTCGATCGAGCAGGAGGCGGACGCGGCCGCCGCGCTGATCCCCGACCCGGCGATCCTGGTCGGTCACTCGCGCGGCGGCCTGGTCGCGACCGCGATCGCCGAGCGGCACCCCGACCGGGCCGAGAAGCTGATCCTGCTCTGCCCGCCCTGGGCGACCGAGAGCCGGCGCGGCGTGGAAAGCCCGGTCGAGCGGGCGCTGGCAGTGCCGGGGATCGGCGACCTGCTCTGGGCACTCGCGACCGAGAAACAGCAGCGCGAGGGCCTCGCCTCGGCGTTCGCGCCGGGCGCGCGCGTCCCCGACCGCTCGGTCGACGACCTGCGCGCGACCGGACGACGCGACCTGGTGGCCTCCTCGCGGGGGATCGACGCCTACCTCGCGGCGGCGCCGCTGGCCGAGCGCCTGCTCGCCTGCGGGGCGCCCGCCGAGCTGGTCTTCGGCGACCGGGACGGACGGGTCACGCTTCCGCCGTCGCGCGCACTCGAACACACTTTGGTCCCGGGGTTGGGGCATATGCCGCCCTTGGAAGACCCTGAGCGAATCGCCGAGCTGATCACCGTCTCGCTGCCCGAGTCGGCGCTCAAGCACTCGGCCTAGACGGCCCGGCGGGCCGTCAGTCGTCGGCGCGTTCGGTCGCCGCGACCTTCGCGACCACGGCGGTCGGGAGCACTTTGAGAATCCGAGAGACGACGTTCCAGGGGAAGACGGGGATCGTTGAAGAATTGGCGCCGCGCTCGATCTTGTCGGCGATCAGCCTGGCGCCCTTGTCGAGGTCGATCAGGAATGGCCGGCGGGTCATCTCTTGGTTGATCGCCGTGTCGATGTAGCCGGGGTACAGGGTCGTGACCTTGATCGGCAGGCCGTGCACCTCGGCGCGCACGGCGTCCGCATAGGTGGCGATCGCTGCCTTCGAGGCACTGTAGGAGCCCGATCCGGGCAGGCCGCGGAAGGCCGCGACCGATGAGATCACCACGATCTGCCCTCGTCCCTGACGCAAAAAGAGGCTTATGGCCGCGTCGATCGTCGCCATCGCGCCGAGCACGTTGGTCTCGATGACGGCGCGGTCGGCCCGCGCATGGCCGTGGCCGACGAGACCGTTGCCCCCACCCCGGCGTTGGCGATAACCATGTCAAGGCCGTCCAACGCTGTCGCCAGCTCTTCGACGAAGACAGGGACTTTGTCGTAGTTGGTGACATCGAACTCGCGAATCTCGACTCGTCGGTCAGGGTTTTGCTGCAGGATTTCCTCGCGTAGGTCCTGCAGTGCGTCCGTCCGTCGGGCGCCGAGGCCGAGGTCATAGCCGCGACGGGCAAGCTTCAGTGCCAGCGAGTTGCCGATTCCAGAGCTTGCACCGGTAATAAGCGCCTTTCGTGTCATTCGATCTGCCCACCTTCCGCTCGTCCCATTATGTTGACGGCGCTCACATTAGCGGAGCGCTTGTGTCAACTTCCCGAGCCTCGCTGACAGCCCTGGTGATCCAGTTGAGAGCACGAGCCCTGTCGCCGGAGCCGGTGGGCAGGAAATGGGGCAAGGTGCCCACGGATTCCAGCCGACCTTCACGTAACTCAATCCCGCGAAAACCGCTTGAACCGTGCTCCACGTAGTCCAGACGAGTTCACGGTCATCCTCATAACCCGAAGGTCGCAGTTCGAATCCTGCCCCCGCTATAGGAGAAAGCCCCGGAAACGGGGCTTTTTTCGTGGTCCAGATCTGGTTACGATTCGACAGCGGGTACTAAGTGGGTACTAAGTTCGACATTTTTGACGCACTGACTCGCTCGCGTCTTATTGGGCTTGGCGCCGGTGTATGCTGACCTCGATGCACTGCTCCTCGCTTCGACTTCTTCTCCTCCTCCCCCCTCGGGGGGAATAACGCGTGGCGGCCGCTGAGCCGCGAGAACAGCACGGAGAAGAAGCGAAATTGCGAGCGGGAGGTAGTTGTGTCGATGCCATTCCATAAGTACGCGCCCTACCCACGGGTCGAGCTGCCGGACCGGGTCTGGCCAGACACGCGTATCACCGGCGCGCCGGTCTGGGCGAGCGTCGACCTCCGAGACGGCAACCAGGCGCT
>DATASN010000007.1:0-43320 GCA_036269215.1 Solirubrobacterales bacterium | reverse complement strand
GGGGAAGCCGTCGGGCAGGTAGGAGCCGGGGGCTTCGTAGGAGTCGAGGGCGAAGGTGGTCGGGTTGGCGCCGGCGCAGCGGGTCGGCAGGGTGAGGAAGGGCTTGGGGTTGCGGGCAACCGGGCAGCTACCGCCGTTTTCGTCTTCGAATTCGAATTCGGAGGCATGTGCGGCTTTGACGTTGGCCTGGGCATAACAGGAGCCCCGCAGGGCGTCGTGGGCGGGATCGGAGGGGTCGCCCCAGAGCTGGGTCTTGTTGGCGAAGACGTTCAGCGACTGGGGGATGTTGCGAGCGGCGGCCAGTGGCGCGTAGGGCGGGGAGTGCTCGAGGCGGACGTCGACGGTGATCGCCACGGCGACGACATGGAAGCCGAGGCGGACCAGCGCCCCGGGCGGCGGGACGAGGTTGTAGACGGCGGCGCCGTTCCAGCCGTCGGGTTCGGTGAGCGCGCTGGCGGTGACGCCGATCGCGGTGTCGTCGGGGCAGTGGTTTTCGAGAAAGTCGACGGTCGAGCAGCGCGGGTAGGCGGTGGTATCGCCGACCAGGCCCGGCATCTGGGCGAGCAGGGCGTCCTTGAGGCGGCCTTCGGGGAAGGCCTGGGAGCCTTCGCCGGAGTAGTTGAGCTCGAAGGAGTCGGTGAGGGCGAAGGGGTGGGAGCCGGCCTGGGTGGCGGGCGAGCCGTCGGCTTCGGTGACGGCGGCGTCGGGAGAGACGATGCCGAAATCAGCACGGGCGCCCGCCGGCAGACAAAGGCAGGCGAGCAGGGCGATGGTGGCGCTGAGGCGCTTCATCGATGTGTCCTTCGGTTGGGGTTGGCTCGGTGGCGCCCGTTGGCGTGCTTGTGCTTCTTGGCGGCGCAGCGGCCTTTGCGGCGGACCTTGCCTTTGTGGCAGCGCAACGGCGGCGGGACGTTGCCCGCCCCTTCGAAGCTCGACGAGGCGGGGGTGGGGTCGTGGGGAGGTGCGGGCGGCGACTGGCAGGCTTCGCCTTCGCAGGCGGCGGCTTCGGTGGGCTGGGGGAAGCCGCCTTCGGCGCGGGCGTCGTAGAGGTCGACGAGGCCCGGGTCCTGGGGCAGGAGGCCCGCTTCGGTGGTGAAGAAGACGTCGCGGCCGGCGGCGGAGGCGTCGATGAAGACCGATGCGGTGGGGCTTTCCCCCGAGGAGATAAGGTAGAGGCAGCCGCCGTTGAAGGCGTGGTAGGCGGGCTTTTCCGTCGTGCAGCGCCCCGTGCCCGGCGCCTCCCACTCATAGATGTCCTGGGCGCCGTTGGTGTCGCGGGAGAGGAGCGGGGTGAGGCTGTTGAAGAAGAGCCGGCTGCCGTCGGCCGAAAGAACCTTGGGTGCGTAATGGGGATTGCTGTCGGCGGGGATCCAGGCGGCGCCCCAAACGCCGGAGCTGTGATTGCCGGTATGTCCGACCCCGAGCTCTGCGCCGTGGGGCAGCTCGCCGCTGGCCGCGCAGGAGACGCAGCGAAGCGCCCCGCCCGCCGCGTAGGCGAAGAGCTCCGTGTCGGGCTTGCCGGTCGCGGCGTCGGTGTTGTCAAAGCCCGTGAGCTGAGCGCGGGAGCCGAAGAGGAGGCGCGAGCCGTTGGGGTTGACCCGAGCGACGTTGTAGGCGGGGTCAACCGAGCCGAGCTTGTAGGCGTTCGAAGTCTGATCGTCTTCGGCGAGCACGCCGATGAAGGTGAAGATCCCTTCTTGGTCTAGGTAGAGGTTGGGCTGGCCCGCTTCTGCCCTCTGGCCCGCTTCGTTTTCGGAGGCGCCGGTGAGCGGGTCGGTGGAGATGAAGTAGACGCGGGAGAGGTCTTCGGAGGCGCCGAGGACGCCGCGGACGTGTTCGGCGATCTGGGTGTGGGCTTCGGTGGCGGCGTCGAAGCGGTAGAGGGTCGCCTGACCTTCGCCGCTGCTGGCGAGCGGGCCCTCGCTGTAGAGGGCGTGTGAGCCGTCGGGGGTGGCGGTCCAGAATGACCTTTCGCTGCCGCTGCCGACCGGTACCGTGCAGGGCTTGGAGGGTTTCGAGCATTCACCGGCGACGACGCCCTGCTCGGGATGGGTGCGCAGGTAGAGGTCTCCGACTCCGGCGAGCACGTGCGAAGTCCAGTAGACGCGTGAGCCATCCGCAGAGACGGCCCGGGCGAGGTTGCCGAAACTAACGTCGGTGTAGCCACCGCCCACCTGGGCGCCCGATGAAGCTTTGCCGGGGGCGGGGCTGCCGCCGGGCAGGACGCTGACCAGGTGAAGGCCGCCGCCGGCGAGGTGCTCATAGATCTGTGAGACGGTTTCAGCGCCGGGCAGCGCTTCGGGGGTGAGCGCGGTCATGGCGGTGAAAAAGGCGCGGGTGCCGTCGGAGGAGAAGCCCTGCAGCGACCGCGTTTCGAAGTAGGCCTGGCTGGCGCCTTCGGGCGGCGACGCGGTGCTCAGCGCTTCGAAGCCGCCGGGCCCGCAGAGATCCTGGCGATAGAGGTTCGTGAAGCCCTGCTGGGCGTCGGCGGTGAGCGGCGTGTAGTTGTAGTCGCTGATCCACTCGCTGCAGAGATCGTCGCTGAAAGCGGCGGTTTCAGTGGCGGGGTAGCTGATGTCGCCGCCGGCCTGCAGCTGGCGCCCGAGCGGCGCGTTAATCCCCCTGTCGGTCCAGCCATCGGCGCCGCGGGTCGCCAGGTACTGGTCGAGGACCTTGCTCGAGGGCTGGCCGGCGAAGACCGGTTCAAATGCATTCGCGTAGGTGAACCGCTCGCCGTCGGGACTGGCCTGAGTGGGCATCTCTGAATTCCGGACAATCTGGATGTTGGCGCCCTCTTTGTCGACGGGGCTGACCATCTCATAGGCGCGGCAGTCGGGCAGCAGGGCCGAGGCGCCGTAGCGCAGAGCCTGGTTGGGGCAGTCGGTTTCGGGCGGAGGACTGGGAAGATAGGTGGTGAAGACATGGTCGGGTGCCTGGCGCGCGCAAACTTCGCCGGGAGCCGTTTCCGGACGGCAGTGACTTTCGGCGATGACGCGGTAGTGGTAAGGCGTACCGGTTGAAAGGCCCTGGAGTCGCTGGGTGACTGTCTTGGGCGCCGGTTCAGAGCCGATCGGAAGGTCGGAGGTCACGTGTTCGTAGGGGGCGCCGCTGAGTCCCCATTCAAAGCGGTAGGTGGTGTCGGCGCTGTGGGGGTTGATCTGGGCCTTAAGCGTCGCGGTATGGGCAGTAACGTCCTCAGCGCCACTAAGGAGGATCTCGGGGGGAGCAACCGTCTCGACAGAACGGTCAGCGCCCGGAAATTCGGCCTGGCCGTATTCGTTTGCAGCCCGGAGACGGTAGTGGTAGACAGTTGCAGCCGCGAGGCCGCTGAGGGGAGCGTGGACTTCGGCAGTGCCAGTACCGATCTGGGCGGGGGACTCCGTGCAGGGCACGGTACTTCCGTAAGCGGTAGTGAGACCATATTCGAAGCGACATTCGGTCAGTTCTTTGCCGCTCGTCTTGACGGTACCGGTGAGGGTGACGGTGGTCTCGCCGATCGCCGCCGGGGGGCCAGTGGTGAGATCGGGGAGAGGAACGAGGGAGGTATAGGTCCTGAAGTTAGCGCTTGGTCCAGATTCGCCGCCATAGAGGAGGTCGCTGGTGCCGTCGAATGCGATGACGGGGGGAGCAGCGAAGCTCGAGAGTTGCTTGGCTCCGGAATCTCCGGAGACGTCAAACTCGCCGAAATGCGGCGATCCTCCGGCGACGGGGGGGATGAGGAGGTCGCCGTTGGCTGGATCGATCGCGATCTGACGGGCCCCGTAGGAGTCGATCTGGTAGAGAATGTCGCCCGCGGCGGCATCGAGCTTGTAGACGCCGCCATTAACGAAAGCGCTGACAAGCAGGGAGCCAGTGCTTGGTCCGACGCCTGCGGCCAGATGGCAGGGTTCAGTGAAGGGGAAGGCGGCAACCTGGTCTGTGTTGGTGGGAGGGTTGGCGGTGGGGTCGTACTTATAGATTTCTTCTTCTTCCGCTCCGCCCACGTAAAGATCACCGCTGGAGTCAACTGCGACACCGCATGGTGAGATGCCAACTCCTTCCACTTCATGGAAGCTGGAGGAACTCCCTCCGGTGATCTGGCCGAGGTATTCGCCGCTGCGAGCGAAGATGTCGACCGCCTGCACACCCCCTCCCCTGGCTTTGTCTTGGGTGATGTAGAAATCGCCGTCGGTGGCGGTGCCGGAGTTGTCGATGGCAATCTGGGAATAAAGGGAGTCGAAACCGTCGTCGGCAAAGTGCAGCCCCCCCTGGGCGGTTGCATCGGCTTCGCCAGGCTGTCCATCGATGAAGTTGGTCGAGCTAAGCGCGGAAAAGTTCGCGGGGGTGCCGTCAGAGTGGTAGCGGGAGATGCGGCCAGCGCCTGCTTCGATGACGAGTAGGTCGCCGGTGGCCTGGTCTACAGCTGCCGAGGCGGGTCTATTGAAGGTCGGCTGGGCGACCGAGCCAAAGGTTTCCAGCAGGACGTGGGTCTGGCCGGCAAGTGCGGATCCTGCGCCGAAGACCAAGCCCGTAAGCAGGCAGACAGCGAAGCAGGGCATGAATGCCTTTGTAAATCTTGTCATCTGCCTACTCTCCTTTGGTGACGGTTGTGGGGATTGGTGTCTGGTTGGCAGTGGGGAGCGGATCACCCCGCCCGGCACATGCCGGGCGGGGTGTCGCGCGTGGAGTCCTAGCCGCCCTTGACCGCCCAGGAGCCAAAGCCGCCGCCTTCGAAGAAGACGGCGAGCGCACCGCTGTTTGAGGCTCCCGGTTCTTCGCTGTTGATCGTGTTGAAGCTGGAGAAGATCCCAGCCGGCGTGGCCGAACCGATGTAACCCTCGTAGACACAGAGGTTGCCGTTGGCCGCGACCGTCGGATTTTCTTCGCTGCCGAGGCAGGCGGTGGAGAATCCGGATTCGCCTTCGAGGTGTACGTGGCTTGCGTTCAAGGGAGCGGCAAGCGGCACGGTGAAGGAGATCGGACCCACATAAAATCCAGCAACTACAGAGGAAACCCACTTGCCGGTCTCGACGGCTCCCGTCGGCAGGCTGGTGCCGGCGGTGCCAAGGGCGCCTTCGGCGCCGTTGCAAGCGTAGTTGACAATGCCGGAGCCTTCGACTTCGAGTTCGTTGCCACCCTGTTCTTTGCAGGGTTCGCCGGCGGGTTCGTTTTCACCGTCGAAGCTGGCGACGACTACGGATTTGCCGTTGGTGCCGTTGATGCCATTGGTGCCGTCTTTGCCGTTGGTGCCGTTGGTGCCGGGAGCACCAGTCGGGCCTGCTGGACCGGTGGCGCCTTTGGGGCCGCGAGGGCCCTTCTTGGCCTTGGCCGAAGCGGTGGCCTTGCCACCGCCTGAAGAGTTGGAGGCGGCGTAGGCGCCGCCGACCATAGCGAGGACGAGGGCGAGGATGGCGACCGTGAGACCAGCCTTGCCGAAGGGTTCTTTGAGGCGTCGTTTGAGCATCGGTTAGTTCTCCTCCTGGTGGCCGGCTTCCCTCGCCGGCCTAATTGGGTTGCTTGGTCCTGCCGGGACTCCCCGGCTAGTCCCGGTGCTCGCCGGAGGCGAGGGCCGGAGGGTGGTGCGGTGGGTGAGGGGTATGACTCGAAAGGTCTGTGCGGATATCGGCCGCTCGTTGACTGTTAGAAGCGAGCTGGCGATACGGGTGAGGGACGTAGCGGGGGTGGTGGTCCCTGTTGCGGAAGCGTGGTTCGAAAGGGAGAAGGCGGGTAGGTCTGCAGGGCGGGCTGCGCCCGGCCCCGCAGACGGCGAGGCATTGTGCGCCGGGTCCGCCGTCAACCCACTCGCGGCAAAGCCGCTCGGGGTCGCTGCGCACCGGCGCGAGCTCGTCGCGCCGGTGACTGCGGCCCGGCTTGGGGTGGTTGAGGCCGAAGAGGCGGAGCGGCCGCGGGCGGCGCCGGCCGGGGAGCCGGGACGGGCCCCCTGGAGCTGGAGGCCGCCCGCGCCGCTGGTGCGACTCCGCGGGCCAGGGAGAGCCACGGAGAAGTGGGGCGCATGGGACTCGCCGCTCGGCGCGGTCGCGCCGAGGCTGTGTCCCCTGGTCGGTGGTGCTGCTGACTTCACGATGCTCTCTCCTGTTCCCTGGCCCCCCGTTCCCGCGGGGGTCCGCTTGTTCCCTGTGGTGCTTCCTGGCCCGTCCTGCTGGTTGTTGATAGTTCCCAGAAGTTGTTAGGCGTACCGCGTTGGCTATCTAAGCACGGGCGGCGGCAGAATACAAGCCTGGGTTCCTGAGAAGAAGGATTATGTTTCTGAAATGGCTGTGCAGATGGGTCCGGGCGAGGGTCCGTGGTTATGCTCGGAACCATGCGAGCATTGCCGGGCAGCCGTGGGGAAGCTAGGACCGCACTCGCGCGAGGGGACATGGCGGATGAGCGGCGGCGCCGGATCCTGCTGGCTACTGAGGAGCTGGTCGGGGAGTATGGCTCCCTGGGCCTGAGGATCGAGCAGCTGCTCAGCCGCGCGAAAGTGAGCCTGCCGACCTATTCGCAAACGATTCGGCGACAAGGACGGCTGCTTCAGGGCGCTCGTCGAAGACACTGTGGAAGAGGCGAGGAACGCCCTGCGAGAGGCTTTTGCCGCGGAGGAAGGTCCGTGGGCGGAAGGCGACTAGACCCATGCCTCCGGCGCCAGGCACTCCTCGAGGATCGTGGCGACATCGAGGCGACGCTCGGGGGATTGGAGCAGCGAGACGGAGAGGCCGAGCTCGCGGCACTCGCGCTCGAGCTCGTAGGTGGTGTGCCGGGCGCCCTGCGGCACGCCAGCGGCGGCGAGCACCAAGTAGCCGGCGATCGAACGGGCGCGCGAGGGCGGCAGCTGGCCGGCGCGCACCGCCTCCCCCACCCTCTTCCCCAGGGCGGCGAGGCCACCGATCCGAAAGCCACCGACGGCCTGCCAGAGCGACGCGAAGAGGCGACCGAAGCGCTCGCGCAGGACGGCGGCGTCGAGCTGCTCGAGCGCCGGGCGAGCTTGGCGGGGCGACGCCGTGCCCGATGGCGAGGAGTCAACCGCGGCAGGGTTCTTCGAGCTTGAAGTGCCACCCGAGCCGCTCCATCCTCCAACCGCGTATGCGCTCGATCTGCTGGGTGCTTACCTCCGCTCCGGCTCCTTCCAAGTGCGTTAGGCCAGAGCGGGCCGCGCACAGGCTGGATAGGGCGCTTTGGACACGCGGCCATTGCCTGCGTGCCGACAGCCATCGAGAATGCCTCTATGAGCGAGAAAATCGAGGTTCGCGGCGCCACGGCCAGCGATGGCGAAGCAATATGCGCGATCTACAACGCCGCAATACGGGAGCGAGATTCCACGTTCGAGACCACGCCACGAACTGCCGAGGATTTCGAGGCACGAATCGGCAATGAGCGGTTCCCGCTGCTGGTAAGCACCGGCAGCGGGAAAGTGATCGGCTGGGCTGGCCTCGCCCCCTACAGCGATCGCCAGTGCTACGCGGACATCGGCGAGGCGAGCGTCTATGTGGATGCGGCGGTGCGTGGCCGCGGAATCGGCACGGAGCTCGCCGAAGCGCTCGCCTCCACCGCTCGAAGCAGCGGCTTTCACAAGATGATCGGCAAGCTCTTCACCGACAACGTTGCGAGCATCCGCTTGGTCGAGCGTTGTGGCTTTACCTCGGTCGGCCTGCATCGCCGCCACGGCAAACTCGACGGCACCTGGCGAGATGTCCTGGTGGTCGAGCGGCTGCTTTGACTCAGATGGTCGCCTGTCGTGGTCGTCTCGCCTAGGCCGCGAGGAGACATCCGTATTGGACTTGCGTGCGGGTGAGCACACCCGCGGTTTTGCCCGTAGTTGCCATCCCGACACCCTCGTAGAGCCTGCGGGCGGGGGTGTTGTCGCGGTATGTCCAGACACCCACCCGCTGGTAGCCCAGCGAGCGGGCTGCGTCGAGAACATGCAGGACAAGCGAGCTGCCGATCCCTGTTCCCTGCTCGGCGGGGTGCACGAAGACCATCGAGATATGCAGGAGGGTCGGATCGAGCTCGCCGGCGCCGTCATCGAAGCGGCCAGGCTCGGCGAGCGCCATGCCGACGATCTCTGGCTTGAGCGCCACGAACGCCAGGGCGTCTGAGGCCGAGAGTTTCTCGCGGATACGGGCGGTTCGCTCCGCCCCGTGCGGAGCGACTCGGGCGACGTTCGCCGCGCGCCACACGCCAACCGCAGCCTCAAGCTCATCGGGAAGCATGCGGCGGACGCTCACCCGCAGATGGTACTCCGGCGTCGCTGGATGAACGCCGAGTCGGGGGCGCGGAGACAGCGCAGCGACGCCAAATCGGACAGACTGCCCCGCTGAATGCAGGAAGGGAAACTACCGCGCCGCGTGGAGAAGCCCTGGGGGCACGAGCTGTGGTTCGCCCAGACCGAGCGCTACGCCGGCAAGCTCCTTCACGTCCGGGCCGGGCAGCGCCTCTCGATCCAGTTCCACGAGGAGAAGGACGAGACGTCCTACCTCCTATCCGGGCGGCTGCGTCTGAGCCAAGGACCGAGCGCCGATTCGTTGGTGACGACTGAGCTGGAGGCGGGTGCCGCCTGGCGCAACCAGCCGGGACAGGTCCACACGATCGAGGCACTTGAGGATGCGGTCGTGGTTGAGGTCTCCACGCCTGAGCTCGACGACGTGGTTCGCATCGCTGACAACTACGGGCGAGCTGGCGCCTAGCGTGTCTAGCGAGTGGTCCGACAGCGAACGTGTCGCTGAGTATCTCTCTCGGGAGATACCTCATCGCGACATCGCCGAGGAGATGCTTCTGACCGCCTTGCCCCAGCAGATCACACGATTCACCGACCTCGGCACCGGCGACGGGCGGCTGCTGGCTCTCGTTCGCAGTCGTTACTCCGAGACGGAAGGGATAGGGCTCGATTCGTCCGCGCCGATGCTGGACCGAGCCCAGGAGCGATTCAATGGCGATCCCTTTATCGAAGCGCAAGCAAGAGCTGTTCGGAGAGATACACGCCCTTCTCGCACCCGGCGGAGTGTTCGCGAATCTCGATCTTGTGCTGTCCGCGTCGTCGCGCCTCCACGAGCGCTTTCGTCGCGAGATCGGCAGGGTCAAGGACGACCCGACCGATCGCTTGGCCGAGCTCGGCGAGCAGATCGGCTGGCTACGAGAAGCCGCCTTTTCGGAAGTGGATTGCCACTTCAAGTGGCTGGAGTTGGCCCTGATTGTCGCCGTCAAATAGGCGCTCGGCGACTACTGAAATGCAGCGTGGCAGTCGAGCAGGTGCCGTACCACGCCGTCCTCGTCATTTGATCCGACGATCTCCGTGGCATTCTCCAGCACCATTGGGTGGGCGTTTGCCGGAGCGATGCTGCGCGCCGCCGCAGCGAACAGACCGAGGTCGTTCAGGTGGTCGCCACACGCGATAACCTCGGCGTCCGCAAAAGCGCAAGCCTTGAGGAGCGCTGGAATCGCCGCCCCTTCTCCGCTGCGCGGTGCTGGATCGTTATTTCGGTCCAGCCAGGCCAATACACGTTGCCGGCGGCGTGAACCCTCGCCTCCGCGCCGATCGCACTGCCGAGCAAGTCGGTCAAAGCAGCAGCCTCTTGATCCAGTGCAAACGTGGTGATCTGCGCCACCTCCTCAATTCGAGCAACGGCCAGGAGGTCGGTGCATGGCGTCAGCCGCGGATCGCGATGCTTCCGCTTCTCCTCGATGTACCAGCTAATCGAATCGTTGGCACAGGTTCCGAAGTGGACTCGATCGCGGCGGCCGTCCCAGGTCGAGACGACCGGGTCCACCCCGGTCGAGAGAATCACGTCCAGCACAGCACATGCGTCCTCGGCGAAAAGGACGTTGCTGGCGACGTGTCTGCCGCTTTGCATGTCGGAGACGAATGCGCCGTTCAACTCGATCACCGGGAGCTGCAAGCGCACGCCGTCCAGCAGGACGCGCATTCCCGCAGTACCGCGCGCACTAGAGGTGCTTGGTCGAACACGTACCGCGCCTCTCGCGCAACATGCCATCGACGCTGCGGTCACTCGGCCGCCCGTAGTCGAGCGACCGCACTGCTTCCACCAGCTCGAGCAGCGATGCGCTTTCGGAGATGAGAGGGTCCAATTTGCTGACCATCGCTTCTTGGTCACTCACCCAACGCCTCCTTCAGGTCACTCAGAGTCGAGATTTCGATTACGTCCGTCCGGTCGGCGGGCGCTGAACTCCGGTTGCGATTGACCCACACCGCCGCCAGTCCGGCCGCGAGCGCGCCGTCTACGTCCTTCGCAATGCTGTCGCCGACCATCACCGCGTCGGCGCTGTCAACGCCGAGCTGACCCAGGGCGTGCCGAAAGACCGAGGCGTCGGGCTTGGCAACGCCGAGGTCGGCAGAGACGACCACCGACTGGAAGAGATCGCCAAGGCCAGAAGCAGCCAGCTTCTCGCGTTGAAGGCATCCGGCGCCGTTGGTGACAACCGCCAAGGGGTGAGACTCGGCCAACCCGGCCAGAGCCTCCGCAACATCGGCAAATACCGCGTACCACAGCTCCCGCGCTCGGAAGCGAGCCCCTGAGGCCAGTAGTTCGGGGGCGATCTCGTGGCGCGTCGCCGCAAACTCAGCAGTCGCGGCGAAGGCGGCAACGGCCGCCGGCTCCTCGATCATCAACGTCTCATCGAGATAAAACAGCAGGGCGCTTCCCATTGGATCCACCACCCTACGGTAGGCGAGGATTCGCCCATCGACCCATCTCAAACACCCTCGGAAACGATGCCTCCCGACGAGCCGATTCAACTCTCCTCATATGATCCTTCCTGGCCCGCGCGGTTCGAGGAGGAGCAGGCCACCCTCGCGGCGGCGATTGGCAAATGGGCCGTCGGTGGCATACATCACGTCGGCAGCACTGCGGTTCCGGGACTGGCGGCGAAGCCGATCATCGACATCTTGGCCGGGGTCCGCGACCTCGATGAGTCACGGGCGTGCTTCGAGCCACTGGCTGGCCTTGACTACTTGTATGCGCCGTATCTTTCGGAGGAGATGCACTGGTTCTGCAAGCCGCATCCGAGCCGCCGCACGCACCACCTCCACCTCATTCCGGTCGACTCAAAGCGCTACGCCGACGAGTTCGCGTTCCGCGACCGCCTACGGCACGATCCGAAGGTCGCGGAGGAATACGTCGCGTTAAAGCGGAGGCTCGCGGATCGCTTCGCAAACGATCGCGAGGCATACACGAATGCAAAGTCCGGGTTCATCCGCCACGTTCTCGGCGTTTGACAGTCCGAATCGGGCTGGCACGAAGGCATAGTCCCGACCGCTTGCTTCGTCGCCCGGCATCCTCCGGGCTACTAAGTTCGACAAGCGGCGAGCAGGCCTGTCTCGCAGCAGCCGTGTAGCGAAGCCCAAGCGCCCAAAGCCCCTTTATGGCTGCACGGGCTTGGTGACTGAGCTGACGTAGTAGAAACCCACCAGGAAGCGCTCGGTCTCGACCCTGCCGTAGGCGGCTCTGCGCCGGGCCGGAGGGACAAGGTGATCGCCCACCTCGAAACCCTCGATGCCCGCATCCTCGCCAAGCTCAAGGAGCTGCGGCGCAAGCCGGGCGCAGCCGATGGGTCGGCCCCGGCGGGCGAGGATGGCGCGGCCCGGCCGGGTCCGCTTTGGGCACCGACCGAGGAGGGCGCGTGACCGACCTCGCTACCCTCCGATCGGCCTGCTCGCAGACGGGGATCGAGGTGGTCGCCTCGCTCGCCCAGCATCGCATCCTCTCGACGGCTCAGGTGCGGACCATCCACCTTCCAGATCGCAGCTACCGCTGGGCGCAGAAGCTCCTGGCTCGGCTCGGCGAGGCCGAGCTCGCCGGCTACATCGAGACTCCTTACGGCACGCCGCGCCGCCTTTGGCATGTCACCGAGCACGGCGCTCGCCTGACGAGGGAGGCGGGCGTCTTGGACGGCGAGCCGCGCCTGATCGGCGCCGAGGACGCGGCCGGGGCGCTTCAAGCCCACACGCTCGCGGTCAACGACTCGGCGATCTGCTTCCTCTCCACCGCGCGCGAGCGGGGCGATGAATTCGGTCCCTTCGCCTGGCGCCAGGAGGTCTCCCACCCACTCAACTACGGGCGCGGGCGGCGACGGCGCGCGCTGATCGCCGATGCCGTCTTCACCTACCTGCGCCTTGACGGGAGCGGGGTCGCGATCGAGCAGCGCTTCCTGGAGATCGACCGCGCCACCCTCTCGGTCGACCGGCTGGCGGCCGAGCTGGTCCGCTACGCCGAGCTGTACCGGCTGGCCGGCGGGGACGGCGAGCCGCTGTGGCGCTTGCGCTATCCGGTCTTCCCGCCGGTCCATTGCGTCCTCGCCGGCGGAAGCCGGGGCGTGCTGGAGCGCCGCCGCTCACCGCCATCGCCCTGCTGCGAAGCGATCCCCAGCTCGCCCGCGCGCAGGAGGTGGCGATCTCCTTCTGCCTGTTCGAGGACCTCCAGGCAGAAGGCCCGTTCGCCCCGATCTTCCGCGACTTCCGCAACCCCGAGCAGCCGACCGACTGGCTGGGAGGCTGATCTCGCTGCTCTACTTCATAGAGCAGATCTGCTCTCGATTGTGGAGCAGGGCTTGAGACCCGACCGCAGTAGAGGTGCCGGGGACGGGCGAGCCAAACGGCGGCCCAGCCATGATCGGCGGGCCGCAACCCCGGTCGACGACCTAAAGGTCCGCGTCTCGATCGAGCAGGCGCCGCCCGGATCGGCCCTGGACGACCAGCTCCGGCGCGAGCAGGCCAAAGCGATCTTCGATCTGCTCCTGGCCTATCAGCGGGCTAAAGCCGACAGAAAAGGGCAGGAATGTACCCGCTAACATCCATGATATGTCTGACGTGGATCATGATGGTCTCTACTACCAGGCAGAGGCCCAGGCCGGATACTTCACCGCCCCCCAGGCAGTGGCCGCTGGAATGGACCGCAGCACGCTGAGCCATCACGCCCGGCCTGGCGGGCGGTACCTGCGCGTGCGGCAAGGGCTCTACCGGCTGCGGCACTTCCCGCCCAGCCCTTACGAGCACATGATGGTCGCCTGGCTTCCGCTGCGGGACGTGGGAGCGGTCCTCTCGCACGAGAGCGCGCTCGAACTCCACGAGCTCTCGGACGTGATCCCCAACGCGGTTCACCTCTCGCTGCCGCGCTCGGAGCGAGGGCAACGCCGCCGCCCCGGCGTTCGCCTGCACACGCTGAACGCGCCGCCGACGAAGCGGGAGGTCTGCAAGATCGCCGGCCTGCCGGTGACGCAACCCGAGCGCACGATCGTCGACTCGCTCGCCACCGGCACGCAGCCCGAGCAGATTCAGATGGCGATCCGCCAAGCCCTGGAGCGGGGGCTCACCACGCCGCGGCGATTGCGCACCGCGGCATCGCGCAGCTCGGTGCGGGTCGCCAAGTTCATCGAGCGCACCTTGGAGGAAGCGAAATGAGACTTCGAGCGCCCGCTATCTCAAAGCTCAGCCGGCGTGACCACGAAGCCCAGCCGATCCGCGCCTCGACGCAGCCTGCCGTCTACGGTCACAAGGCGGCAGTCCTTGGCTCTCGCCAGCGCAACGTACTCGGCGTCGTAGGTCTTCGCCCAGCCGAATGCCTCGGCGACCTCCCATGCCGCCGTGGTCAAGCCGTCCGGGCGCTGCTCGCCGATCGACAGCTTCCCGGCCAGAAAGCGTTGCAACGCCAGCTCGGCGAGAGCATTGGAGATATCGCCGCGAAAAGCGATCTCGTGGAGAACCGAAGGCACCTCGCTCCAAAGCAGCGGCGGCGCGATGAGCTGGCCTCCATCGTCAAGGCCGGCGCTCGCCTGCTCGCCGACCCTGTCAAGCGACAGCTCGACCGCCAAGCTCGCGTCTACGACCAGCACGCTCAGTGGGACTCGCGAGAGCGCCGCACCGCGGCTGCGACGTTGGGCATCGGCTCGCCGGTCAGCGTCTCGCCCCAGCCTGCTGGGAGCGGAGCCATCTCCGGTTCATCGGCTAGCTCGTCGGGAACGACGATCCGCGCACGCGCCGCCTTGGCCTCGTCGAGGTCGAGCACCTCTCGCAGCAACTTCTCCTTCGCGGTCATGGCTCAAGCGTACCGGCCGCGCCTGCGTATTCCCGGCGTCGCACGTTCATCGACCATCCCGGGCTTCCCGCAGGAGCGCCACCCAATCCGGCTGCGGCGTGCCGTCCTCGAAGGTCTTCCACGCCTCCGGCAGCTCGGCATCCTCACCTCTGCGGATCTCCTCGATCGGGATCGCCTCGTCGGGCCAAGCGGGCGCGTAGATGAGCTTGACCTCCGCCGCTTCCTCCTCTGTCATTTCTTCAACCTGTTCGCGAAGTTCGGCCTTGTTCACGGACGAATCGTATCGTCTGCACCCACCGAGACTGGAAGGAGATCCTGATGCGCAAATTCGCCTGGTATGGACGCCTATCGACCAAGGACAAGCAGGACCCGACGATCTCCTTTCCCTCCCAGCGCAATGAGTGCGCCGAGAAGGCCGAGGAGCTGGGCGGCCGGATCGTCTGCGACTTCACCGACCAGGAGGCCGGCCGCCGCGACGATCGGGTCGGCTGGAGCGAGCTGGTCCGCGAGGCCAAGGAGCCAGACGCGCGGCGCTTCGACGCGGTGATCGTCTACTCGACCTCGCGGCTCAGCCGCGAGCTGTTCCACGCCCTCGCCTACGAGCGCGAGCTGGCGCGGGCCGGCGTCGAGGTCTTCTACGCCCGCAGCGCGGGCGACCAGACCAGCCCGGAGGGGCGGCTGATCCGCCATATGTTCCAGGCGCTCGACCAGTTCGAGGTCGAGAAGCTCGGCCGCGAGGTGCGGCGCGGGCAGACCGAGAACACCCGCCAGGGCTACCGCAACGGCGGTCGCGCGCCCTACGGCTACCGCCTGCGGCACGAGGCTCATCCCGATCCGCGCCGAGCCCGCTCCGGAGACACGAAGTCGCGCCTCGCCCGCGATCCCGAGCAGGCGCCGGTGATCGTCGAGATGTTCCAGCGCTTCCTCTCCGGCTCGGGCTACAAGGAGATCGCCGACCACCTCAACCGCCCCGGCGGCCCTCCTCCACCTCGCCACGTCGACTCCAAGCGCAACACCTCGGGCAAGTGGTCGAAGAGCACGATCCGCTCGATCCTCGAAAACCACGTCTACACCGGGCGCCTGTACTGGAACCGGCTCGACTTCCGCGCTGTCAAGCAGGGCGAGGGGCCGCTGGTCCGTCGCAGCCCGGAGGACTGGGTCGAGGCCGATCAGCGCCACGAGGCGCTTGTCTCCGAGGAGGACTTCGAGCGGGTGCAGGCGGAGATGAAAGCGCGCAGCACCGGCCAGGGCGGCAACCGTCGCCGCTACACCCAGAACCGCTTCTACCAGCTGCGCGGAATCGTCCATTGCGCCACCGGCCACAACCCGCTGCGGATGCACGGCAAGCACCGCAAGAGCAGCACCTACTACACCTGCGGCTACCGGCTCTCCTACGGCGACACCGCCGCCGAGGCAACCGGGCATGGCAAATGGCAGTACGTCCGGGAGGACAGCCTGCTGACGCTGATCGACGCGTTCTTCGCGACGCGGGTTTTCGGCCCCGATCGCCTCGCCCACTTCCGCAAGCAAAGCTCCACCCTGGCGGCGGAACAGGAGAGCAAAGACGGCTCCGAGCGGGAGCGCGCGAGCCGCCAGCTCAGCGAGGTCGATCAGCGGATCGAGCGCCAGCTCGGCGCGATCGAGGCCGGCGTCGATCCGGCCGTCGTCGGCGAGCGAATCCGCGAGCTGAAAGCCGAGCGTCAGGAGGTCGAGGCCGCGATCGCCCAGCTCGACCAGGCAGCGCGGAACGGCGAGGGGTTCGATGTCGAGGAGGCGGCCGCGATCCTCGACTCCCTACCCGACCTCGCAAAGCCGCTGGCCGAAGCCGATCCCGAGCTGCGCCGCTCGGTGTTCGAGGCGTTCCGGCTGCGAGTGGAGATCGACCGAAACGCCGGCCTAGTACGACTGAAGGCGCTCGTATCGAGCGCCTTCAGTCAAGTGAAAGACCTGAGCGACGTTTGCGCTACTACGGCCATAGCGGGGGCGGGATTCGAACCCGCGACCTTCGGGTTATGAGGTCTTTCCGACTCCTTCAACCCACTTGATTCGTGCCTGTGGAGGCTACCTCAGTTGCCCTGAGTTGGGGGGACTTTCCCTCAAATTGGTACCCGAATTGGTACCCGCTCCCGCCTCCCGAGCTGCGTCGGCGCCCCCTGCGAAGATCAAGCGTCCTGACACCGATCACAGTGAGCCTTTCGCATCTCATGGGGCGACGCAAGCCCGGTGGCCTTGGAACCGACATGGCAACGACCGAGATGACACGCCGACTGACCAAGCCCCTCGACGAGTGGGAGGCATCCGACGTGCTGGCCCTGGTCGAGGAGCAGATCGAAGAGGGCCAGCGGCTTGAGTACAAGCGCCAGCTCGACCTCGAGACGCCGAAGAAGCGAAGCGAGGCGGCCAAGGATGTGAGCGGCCTCGCGAATGCCCAGGGCGGCCTTCTCATCTACGGAGTCGAGGAGGAAGAGCTGGCGGACGGTCGGCGCATCCCCGCCAAGTCGACGCCGCTGGCCGACGGAGACGCCCGCAGCCGCCTGGAGGACGTGCTTGACTCGGCAGTCCACCCTGCCCTCAACTTCGAGGCCCGCCAGATCGAGGCCGAGGGCGGCGGCTACTTCCTGGTGGTGCGTGCCTTCCCTCGCCTCGGCGTCCCGCACATGGTCGACGGCTACGGCGAGATGCGCTGCTACGTGCGAGTCGGGCTGAAGACCCGCCCCATGGAGCAGCATGAGCTGGCGACGGCCTTCGCGGAGGCAACAAGGAACGAAAGTCGCGCCGTCGAGCGGTTGGCGCGACTGCCGCTGATCGTCCGCCCCGAGGGCGCGGTGGTGGAGTCCCCGGAGACGAATCGGGAGCCCGGTCCTTGGCTCGGCGTCCTCGCCCTGCCGATCGACGCACCCGATCCTTTGCTGCCCATGCTCGATGCCGACAGCCGGGCATTCCCCGACGACGGAGACTATGAGCGCTGGGGTCGCTCACAGGAGATTGACCTCTCGCTGAGATGGGATGCTGACGGCTATCACGCGGATCGCGAGCAAGACGATCAACTAACTCGCCGGCTGCGGCTGTTCCGCAACGGGGTCTTCGAGTGGGGAATGTCGCTCGCGAGTTGGGCCGATTCGATCCCGTCACTCTCGATCGCTCAATATCTGCACGACGTGCTCGGCTACTTCGCGATCAACTACCGGCGCGTCGGCTACTTCGGCAGGCTGAGGGTGTGGGTATCGCTTGAGGATGGCAAGGGAAGCCAACTCGGACTCGGCTCGAACTACCTGGCCTTCGACCGCAAGCCGCTCAGCACCGACCATCTGGATTGGAGGGGCGACTACAGCGTGGACGGACTTCTGCATGACTTGACGGGCGCGACGCGCGCCGCCATGGATCGGGTCTTCGTGGCCTATGGACTTGCACGATGCTCCTACTTCTCGGACGAGGGAGAACCGAGCGAGGAGCTTGCCGGGCGGTGAGAAAAGAGGTGCTCTCGCCAGCCGCCGAGGGCCTCTCCCGAAGACCAGTTCACCGAGCGCCGCGCAGGAGCGCGTCCCAGGCGGGAAGCGGCGGATAGCCTGAGCCACCGTGATCGAGCACGAGTGGGTTCATCTGACGGGAGAGCAGCTCAGCGCCGACCCAGCGCTCGTCCGTGCGATCGAACGCTTCCAAGCACCCCCTGGCCGAGCTGGTGATGCTGCCGCAGCTTGGCTCAAGGAGCGGGCGCTCCGGGAGACGAGCCACATCGCCACCTACGTCCTGCTCATCGAGGGCGCCGTCGCCGGTTTCTACTCGCTGGGAATGAGCGAGGTCGAGCTGCGATCCCAGCACCGCAAGGGGATCTCGGCCAGCCATCCGCGCCAAGGGGCCGTGCTCATCCTCTGGCTTGCGCGCGCGGCCGGCGCGAACGTGGACGCCGCGACCATCCTTCGCCACGCGGTCGGCATCGGCCAGATCGGCTCGCGGAGAGTCGGGGCGGCGGTGATCGCCGTCGATCCCTTTGACGCCGCGACGGAGGACTACTGGCGCGAGCACTTCGGCTTTCGGGCATCGCTCACCAAGCGAACCGACGCCGACGGCCAGCAGCGAAGCCGACTCTGGCTGCCGCTCGTCTCCGAGAGCTAGGCGGGCTGCCTGGTGCGCACGCTCGGCCGCGTCGTTTCCGCCACGTACTGCTCGGCGTTCAGGCAGAACTCGCGCCAGCGCTCATCAAGGCGAGCCTTGGCAAGCTCGTCTGCGTCGATCACCGTCGGCACCTCAACCGCTTGCTCAGGGTCGGAGGAAGCCGCGAAGACATGTCTTTGATCATCGGCCATCTGACCTAAAGGGTACCGGCTGAGGAGTCGTTCGCCAGGATCACCGGAAGACTGGCTCCTCATTCTTCAGTCTCGGGCGGCGAGTCCGGATCGCGATCGTCCGGGCTATTGCCTTCCTCGTCGCTCTCGTCCCCGAACGCCGCCTCCGCCCAGCCAGCCTCCTGGGAGGGGTCGGGGGCGAAGTCGGCGTAGATCTCGGTCGTCTTGTAGTCGCGGTGGCCCATCCACTCCTGAATGAACCGCAGCGGCGCGCCCGCGCCGGCCATCCTCGTGCCGAAGGTGTGGCGCAAGTCGTGAAAGCGGACCGGCCGGACTCCGGCGTCGGCGACGGCATCTTTGAAGCGCTTTCGCATCTTCGAGGCGTCGTAGGGACTGCCGGTGTCCGGGTGGCAAAAGACGAGATCGGTGTCTCCCGTGTAGTCGGAGCGGTTGTGGAGTCGCCTGAGCTCCGCGGCGACCCGTCGCGGCATCGGCACCGAACGGGTCGAGCGCCGTGACTTCGGCTTGCCGAAGCGACCGCGGGTGTAGTTGCGCCGCACGCGAATCACCCTCGCTTTCCAGTCGACGTCGAGCCAGCGCAGCGCCAGCAGCTCTCCCTGCCGAAGGCCGCACATCGTCGCCGTCACGTACAACGGCTGCTCGACCTTGCCGAGCGAGTCGTTGGGCACTGCCGCCAGCAGCGCCTCGATCTCATCGCGATCGAGGAAGCGGATGTCGGGGTCCGTGTCCCCCGCGCGGGGGCGTTCGATCGCGGCCACCGGGTTCGCGTGAGCCCAGCCTCGCCTGATTGCGAAGTTGAAAAGTCCGTGCAGGAAGTTCAGACGGTTGTTGATCGTCTTCGGGGAGAGGCCCTCGGCTTGCATCACCGCGACGTAGCCGCTGACGTCGTCCGCGTCGAGTGCGTCGATGCCCTTTCGCGGCAGGCCCTTCTCCGCCTTGCCGAGGATGATTCCGTAGTCCTGAACCGTCGACGGCTTGCGTTTCAGGTAGTCGCGCAGATGGGCGATGTAGGCGTCACCGACCTCACGCAGGGTAAGCCGCTCCTGCGGGGTTGGCTTGACCTCCCGCATCAGCCTCCGCAGCTCCCGCTCGGCCTGAGACCTCGTCAGCCCGTCGCGAGTGCCCGGCTTTCGCTTCGGGCCGATCTTGCGCTTGACCTGACGCTCGCCGAGTCGCCACTTGCCGTACCAGGAGCCTCGGTAGGAGAACAGCGAGCCCGAGCCGTAGGAGCGCTTCCTGTTGTTAGCGGCGTCCATGGTGGCCTCCGTCACACCTGTCCGCCTGAAGACTCGATCCGCTCGATCCAGGCGAGGATCGACTCCCTGCGATAGCGCCGGGTCCGACCGAGGGAGACCGTCGGGATGCGACCTTCGCGGGAGAGCTGCCACACGTACTCGTGCGAGACGCCGAGCAGCTCTGCGACCTCGTGCGCGGTCCACAGGCAGCCCTCCGATCCTCGGCGAGCGCGAAGGCGATCAGCCGTCGCCATCGTGAGCCTCCTGCTGGGACGCTGGCTTGCATGTGCGGATCCACCGCGCCCCCACCCCCGGAATGCCGACTGTCGGGCATGGGGGTTCAAGTCCGCAGCCGGCCAAAGTGGTCCCCCCAAGCGGGGCGCGGACAATCCGTGCAGGCAAGTCAGCGGGCGGCGAGCTGTTAAGTCCCGACGCCATCACAGCCCCGGCGGGCGCCCCATCTCGAATCCGGCCAGGTAGGAGGCGGAGAACTTGTCTTCGCCGATCCAACCTGGACCCTTGCCGGGGGCAACGATCCCCGAGGTACCCCAGTAGCGCTCGCTCGGCGGCGTCACTCCCGCCGAGAAGCGGATGAAGGTGTGGGCGTCGGCGCCGTAGGGCTTGACGAAGATCGTCACCCACCGCCCCGGTCCCGGTTCACCCCAGCGGACGAGCGCGGTGGTGTCCATCGTCGGGTTGCCGAAGCCGCCGATCTGGAGCAGGTGACTGACGGCGCTCGAACAGTCGAAGGGCCCGTCGGGCGGAGTCGGCGAGGCGCCGTGGGAGCCGCCCCAGACGTATTCGGAAGTCGGGCGGAGGGCGCTGAGGCGGGCGGCCTCGGCGACCATCCGCGCGACGGTCTCGTTGGGCGCGCTCGCCGCGGCCGCGCAGCCGCCGCCGGCGGCTTCGATCGTGCCGTCGCCGGCGAAGCGGTGTGCGTGCGCCAGGACCTCGGCGACGTACCACTCCGCATGGTTGTAGCTGTAGATCGCGCCGTGCCAGTCCTGCGGAGCACCGGAGGCGCGGAGCAGGCGGGCGGCGGCGAAGATCGCGTCCCAGGGGTTGTAGGGGTCCTTGATGCCGTCGCCGTTGCCGTCGACCCCGAAGGCTTCCCAGCTCGACGGGAGGAACTGCATCCAGCCTTCGGCTGCCGCCGAGGAGACCCCGAGGTTCGTGCCGAAGCCGGTCTCGACCCAGTTGATCCCGGCGAGGATCGACGGGCCTTCCTCCCCCAGCCCGTACTTCGCCGCCGCCTGCTCGTAGATCGGAACCAGGCGCTTCGGCACCTTCGAGCTGAGCGCGCCGACGGCTTTGCCGCCGCCGCAGCTCGGCGAGGCGCCGAACATCACCGTGACCGCGAGGAGGACCCCGATCAGGGCGGCGAGCAAACCGAGTGGCAGGCCGAGCAGCAGCTTCGGCGCGCAGGGAGCTGGGAGTGAGCCGGCCTCCACGGCACCCTCAGCCCGGCGACGAGATGGTGACGACTCGCCAGCGCGAGCCTTGTTTCCGAACGAGGAAGCCGACCGAGAACGGCGGCGAGCGACCGTCGCCGATCTCGACCGTGCCGGCCAGCGCAGCCGCCCCGCGCGGCCGCAGGGTCACGGCGAGGGCGCGAGGGTGGAGCCCGCGACGAGCGGGCGGCACCCTCGACGCCGCCGCCAAGAGATCGCGGCGCAGGGCGGCGGAGGCGCCCGGCAGCCGGGGTGGGCGACGCCTGTAGATGCTGCGGGCGTAGGCGTAGGCGAAGAGGTGGGCGAGGCGGGCGGCGGGCGCGAGCTGGTCGGTGGCGATCGACCCGCCGCGCGCGCCGCTCAAAAGTGAGGAGCTGGCCTGGGTGTCGGTGTCAGCCGAGGAGCAGCCGACGAGGGCAACGGCGAGGAGTGCCAGCCCGAGCGATGCCCCGGCGCGGCGGCACGGCGAGATGTGACGGGCGGGGTGCATCCGCCCCTGCTGTCCAGCGGCAGGTCGGTTTGCATCGTTTTCGAGCTGAGCCGATGCAAATGGCTTCCGCGCTGGACAGTCCGGGTAGCAGCCAGAGCGCAGATACCTAAAATGGAGATGAGCGCTTTGGCTGGCTCGTCGTAAACATCGAAGTTCCGAAAGAGCCGATGTACGGACGCAAAGCCAACAGTGAGTTGAAGCAGTCCCAGCTGGAGGAGGCCCGCCTGGGTTTCATCCAGTTCCTCCGACGCAAGCGTTTTTCACCGCAGTTCATCGCCAGCCACGGCGACGACCTGTTTGCGACAGCGGCGCTCGAATACAGCCGCAAGGTCGCCGAGGGCGAGGAGATCGACAGCCCGGCGGGCTGGCTGATCACCTGCGCCTGGCGACGGACCAAGAGCCTGCTGGAAGCGCAGGGTCGCTCGCCCCAGATCGTCTCGACCGACAAGGCCGAGACGATCGAGGACGAGTTGGGGCGAAGCCCCGAGGACGTGACCCTCGATGAGGACCGACTGCGGAAGGTGCAGGAGGCGGTCGACCAACTGACGGTCGAGGAGAGACGGCTACTCGAGCTTGCCTACTTCGAGGGCATGGCCGTCCGTGAAGCGGCCCGCGAACTTCACTGGCATCCCTCCAAGGCACAGCGCTGCCACGAAGCTGCGCGCAAGCACCTTCACCAGCTGCTCGGGGTCGACAGCCTCGACGAGCTGGAGATCATCGTCGGCCTCGCCGCTTACATCTCACTGGCAGAAAAGGCATCAGCCCCGCACCTCCCGGCCGGCGTCGAAGCGGTGGCCGAGACGGTCAGCCGGGGCGCCGGCCACGGCTGGGCGCGGGCGCAGGATCTCGCGCGCCGCCTTCCCTTCGGCGGTGGCGCCGAGTCGCCGGCGACCGCCGCGATCGGCGGCAGCGCCGGACGGGCGGCCGGGGTCTGCGCCACGGCCGCGCTCGCGTGCCTTGCGAGCGGAGTGGTCGGCCCCGGCGTCGGGGGAGTGAACCTGATCGGCGGCGGAGGCGGTGCGAGCGCGCCCGCGCCGAAGCAGCGCAACGTCGCCGACACGCCGCGCGTCGCTCCCCTGAACCCGAGGACCAACCCCGCGCCCTCGCCGCCTCCTGAAACGAAGCCTAGCCCGGCCAACGGCAACAAGCAGCGGAGCGGCGGTGGCAGTGCCACCGCGAGCGCGGAACACACGAAACACGCGACCGAAGCGGTCGCGTCGCAGTCGCTGGAGTCGGCGGCGGGAGGCTCGGAAACGAGCGGCGCGCCGGTCGCCGAATCCAGCCCGCCTCCGTCTTCTGAATCGAGCGCGAGCAGCTCCAGCTCGACCCCCACTCAAGTCGCAAACCAGCAGTTCGGACCCTGAGAGGCAAGTGATGAGAGACGCGACCCGACAACTGACCGACGTGCTCTGGTGGCTGCCCGCCGCCCTGATGGCGGCGCTCTTTCTCCTCCCGTCGAGCGCCCAGGCCGGCAGCTACATCGTCGCTCAGTGTTCGCCGGGCGTCTACACCGGCGCCGACGATGCGGGCTTCACCGCCTCGACCACCCACTACACCCCGCGCGCGGACTGCTCCCCTTCGGCGCCCGGACTCCAAATCACCCACACCCTCGCCGGGGGCGAAACCGGCACCGTGCAGGGCGGCTTCGGCGCCTGGGTGTGGACGGCGCCCGCGGGCACCTACATCACCGGAGGATCGACGTTCAGCCGCTTGGCGACCGAATCCGGCCAGCACGGCTACCTCGCGGTCTCCCCCGACAGCGGCGGGGGCCTCTCCTACGAGAACCAGAACGACGACCAGGGACACGAGTCCGGCATCCCGGCCGGCAACTGGCGCTTCTTGGTCGCTCGCCTGGAATGCACCCAGCCCAACGAAGGCAACCGCTGCGTCGGAGCAGCAGGCGGAGCGCACACCTACATAAAGCAGGTCCGCATTCAGCTCACTGACGTCGTTTCTCCGACCATCTCGATCGGCGGCTCGATGTTCTCGGGGGCGGAACTGCGCGGGCCGCAGACGATCTCCGTCTCGGCCGCCGACCAAGGCGCCGGGTTGCAGTCGGTCCAGGTAGTCGTCAACGGGCAGGGGGCGAGCGGCGACGATCTCTCCGGGTCTTGCAACCCCCTGCCGGGGAACATGACCTCGCGGCTCTCGCCCTGCCCGCCGAGTTTCGGCAAGACCTACACCCTCGACACCGCGCAAGCGCCGTTTCGGGAGGGCGTCAACTCGATCTCGGTCTGCGCCTACGACTACGCCCAGACGGGGACGCCCAACGCCGCCTGCGAATCGAAGGAAGTGCTGGTCAACAACCTCTGCCCCGGCTCATCGGTCGGTGGCGGCAACACGATCACCGCCGGCTTCGCGGGTAACCACAAGGGCGAGCGGACCCTGGCCTTCCGCAACCGCGCTCTGATTCGCGGGCGCCTCCGCGACCCGGCGGGCAACCCGGTCGCCAACGCCCAGGTCTGCCTCCAGGGTCACACCGACCTCCCCGGCCGCCCCTACCACCTGATCGGCACCGCGACGACGAACGAAAACGGCGGCTGGACGTTCAAGGTCCGCCGGGGCCCTTCGCGGTCCTTCCGGGTCGCCTACCGCTTCGGAGCGTTCCAGACCTCCACCGACCTGACCCTCCACATGCGGACCCGCGTGACGCTCCACCTGAGCCGCCATCGCACCCGTGTCCACAAACGCATCTACTTCTCCGGGGAGATTGCCGGGCCGAGCTGCGCCCTGCGTGTCGTCGTCATGCGCGGGACGGTGCCTGGCTCGAAGCGCCGGTTTCTCGTCCGACGCGCAAAGACCGATGCGCTCTGTCACTACCGCGTCGCCTATGCCTTCTCCCCGGTGCCGAGGACTACGAGGTTCGTTTTCAACGCCGTCGTGCCCGAACAGAATGGGTATCCCTACGTGCGAGGCCACTCCGTGCCTCGCTACATCCGAGTGAGGCGGTAAATCACCACATGCTCGGGTCAAATAAGGAGGACACGCCATGAAGATCAAGCTCAGCCGCCGCTCGACCGTCGTGGTCGTGGCCGCAATCGGGATGCTCGTGCTAAGTGGGAGCGCGCTCGCACGGTCGGGTCCGACCGCAACCAGCTCAGCCCACCACGGCAAGATCAAGTACCGCTTCGGGAAGATCGTCGACACCGACACCACCGCGAACGACGGTCAGTTCAACTACGCCCACGGCCACGCCAACTGCAAGCACAATGAGCGGCTGATCTCCGGCGGTCTGCGGTGGAACCACGGCAGCATCACGGCGATCGTCGGCCACTTTCAGACGGTGGCATCCGGCCCGGTCAAGCGGGAATGGACCGTGACGGCTGCCTCCGACATGGGCGGCGCCGCACGCGCCGATTTCGTCGTCGTCGCCACCTGCGAAATCCGGTAGCGACCCAGACCTCGGGGTGTCGTAAGCGCCTGGGGCGAGGCGCAGACGAACCCCTGCCGATCCCCCTGTCCGACCAATTTCGGTCGAGGCCGATGCAAGCGAGGGCGGCGTTGGACAGCGGAAGTGCAGAGGCACTTCTAGCCAAAGGAGTCCATCGTGGCACTCGCAGTCTTCGTCAAGTTCCAGCTCGCCGTCGAGAGCGCCGCCGTCAGCATCAAACCGAACCCGAGCGGGGGACCGGGGACACCGGCGCTGGAAAAACTCGTCAACTGGCTCGCCGCCGTGGTCCTGCTCGGCTGCGCCGCCGGCCTTTTGATCGGTGCCGCACAGTGGGCGCTCGGCAGCAAGTCCAACAACTTCAGCCACGCCTCTGACGGCAAACAGAAGGTCCTCTACTCGCTGATCGCCGCCTTCGTCGTCGGCGCCGGGGCGGCCCTAATCAACTTCTTCTACACCTCCGGGCAGGCGGTCAAGTGATGCGCTCGCCCACCGAAGGCTCAGCGCCGGGGCGGCGACGTCTCGCCCTCGCTTGCATCGCCACGCTGCTCGTCGGCATCCTGCTCGGCCACTCCCTCTCCTCCCCCAGCTCCGGCGGCGACCGCGCCGCGACACCTGCCAAAGCCGGCGCGGCGCGGTCGCTCGCCGGCGTCCCGGTCTCCTTCCCCGATTCGCCCCGCGGGGCGGCCCAGGCGGTCGCCGCCTACCAGCGGGCCTTCGCCACCCCGGCGGTCCTGCGGCCCGGTGTCCTGCAGGCCCGGATCGAAGCGGTGGCGACGCCCGACTACGCGGCGACGATGCTGGCGGCGAACTCGCCGGGCGGCGAACGCCTGGCGGCGGGACCGATCGGCGCCGGGGTCCGGCGCCGGGTGCAGACGCTCTACTCGGCGATCCCGATCGGCTACCGGGTCGAGTCCTTCGAGCCCGATCGCGCCCGCGTCCTCACCTGGGGATTCACCCTGCTCGGCAACGCCGAAGCCGTGGAACCGGCCGCCTACTTCGGCCTGACCCACACCGAGCTCGTCTGGATGGAAGGCCGCTGGCGGATCGCGGAAACGCGGGGCGGCTTCGGGCCGACGCCGAAGCTGGCGACGAAACCGGGTCCGCTCGGCGCCTACGACGTGATCGACCTGGCGCGGGGGCTTGAAAGCTATGAGCTGGCTCCCTAGATGCTTGGCGGCGGGCCTCCTCGCTGGCCTACTGGCGACGCTGATCGTCCTCGCGCAGCCCTCGCCCCCGCCCGCCCAAGCGAACCCCCTCTGCGACGCTGGCAGCGCCCCGGCGGGGGTCGTCACCGAGGGCGTCGGCGCGATCACCGGGGGCCTGGTCGGCGGCGGCAACCCGGTCGGTGATGCCTGCAACTCGGTTAGCGGAGCGGTGACGGGCGCTGTCACCGCGCCGATCACCGACGCCCTCAAAGGAGTCGGCAACGGAATCTTCGAGCAGATCACCACCTGGGTCGCCGATGGCGCGAGCTGGCTGATCGGGCAGGTCGTTAAGGGCATCGACGAAACCACGACGCCGCAGCTGACCACGAAAGGCTTCCTCGCGCAGTACGGGCGCATGGCGCAGATCGCGGCGCTGATGGGGCTGACGATGCTGCTGCTGGCCGTCTTGGAGGGGCTGGCCCAAGGCAATGCCGGGCTGCTGGCCCGGGTCGTGCTCATCAACCTGCCGCTCGCCTTCATCGCCACCAGCGTCGCCTACACGGTGGTGCAGCTGCTCCTCGTCGCCACCGACGGGATGTGTCACGCGATCGCCACCGCGAGCCACGACAACTCACAGCACTTCTTCAAGGCGGCAATCACCGGCCTGGGCGAAGCCGGGGGTGAAGTCGGCAAGGAAGTCGACAGCGCCGGGGGCAGCGAACCGGCGGGCGCGGCCGTCGGCAAGGCGGCGGGGACGGTCGAGGTGCCGCTCTTCGTCACCTTCCTCGCTGCGATCATCGGCGCCTTCGCCGCCTTCATGGTCTGGCTGGAGCTGCTGATGCGCGACGCGGCGATCTACGTGGTCGCCCTGTTCATGCCGATGGCGCTGGCAGCGTCGATCTGGCCGCGCTGGGCCGGCGCCCTGCGCCGCACCGGGGAGCTGCTCGTCGTCATCATCGGCTCGAAGTTCGTCATCGTCTCGATCATCTCGCTCGCCGCCGGGCTGGTCGCCGAAACCGATGGGCGGGTCGAGCACATCCTCGCCGCCTCGGCGCTGATGCTGCTGGCCTGTTTCGCCCCCTTCGTCCTGCTCAAACTCGTTCCCTTCGCCGAGGGCGCGATGGGCGCCGCCTACGGACGCCGCTCGGCTTCGGGCGGGGCGATGAGCGGCGTCCAGATCGCCAGCGATGTCCAGATCCTCCGCAACATGGCCCACTCCAACTGGGGCGAGTCGGGCGCGACGCTCTGGAACGCCGGTGAGAAAGGCGGCGGCAGCGCCGGACCCGAGGCGGGCGGGCCGCGCGGAGGCGGCGGCCCGGGCGCGGGAGCGGGCGGTGGTGGTGGCGAGGCCGGGGGCGCCGCTGGCGGCGAGGCAGCGGCAGCCGGAGCTGGCGCAGGCGTCGGCGCGGCGGCAGCGGTACCCGCAGCTGCGGTGCGCGGCACCAAAGCCGCCGCTCAGCGGATGCAGGGAACGGCAGTCGCCCAGGAGACGGGCGGCTCGGCGGGCGCCGCGCCGGTCGACGAGCCAACCGAGCCGCGCGGCGGCGCCCAGCTGCATGAGGCCGACGGCGGCGGCACGCCGAGCGGCAGCGAGAAGCCGCCGCGGCCGGCGCCGGACCCGCCACAGGCGAAGCCTGAGAAAGGGGCGAAGTCGTGAGCGCGCGGCGCTATCGCTTTGGTCCCCTCGAGCAGCGCGCCGTCGTCGGCCCGCTGCGGGCGGGCCAGGTGGTGATCGTCGCCGCCGGCGCCCTGGGCGGTTTGGCGGCGCTCTACGCGATGCGAAGCGCGCTCGGCCTGATCGTCGGAGTGCTGGCGCTGTGCATCGCCGTTGCCGCGATCTGCGTGCCTTTCGAGGGCCGCACGGCGGAGGAGTGGGCGCCGGTCGTGTGGCGGTGGGCGCGTCGGCGGCGTCGCGCCGAAAGCGGCCACCGCTCGACGGCGCCGGCCGGGGGCGCGCACGTCGGCGGCGAGGGCGAGGCGGAGCACGAGACCTCGCTGCCGCCGGAACTGGCCGGGGTCGAGCTGCTCGCGGTGCCCTACGGCTCCGAGGAGGTCGGCGTCATCGAGGACCGCCGCGACGGAACCTTCACCGCCGCCCTGGCGGTGCGAGCGGGAGCCTTTGCGATGCGCGACGGCGCCGAGCAGGAGCGAGCGCTCGACGCCTGGGGCGCGGTGCTGGCGAGCTGCGCCCGCGACGGCAGCCCGATCCGCCGCCTCCAGTGGCTTGAGCAGACGGTCCCGGGCCAGGGCGACGAGCTGGCAGCCCACTTCCAGTCCCAACGCGACCGCGCTGTGCCGCTCGACTCCGAGGTGGTGCGCTCCTACATCGAGCTGGTCGAGTCGGCTGCCCCGCAGACGACCGAGCACGAGGTCCTGATCGCGTTGCAGATCGACCAACGGCGCGGCGCCCGCGAGCTGCGCCGCCTCGGCGGCGGCGTCGAGGCGGCCTGCGAGCTGCTCCTGCGCGAGGCGGAGAGCCTCGCCGAGCGGCTGACGATCGCCGAGGTCTCGGTCTCGGGGCTGTTGCGCCCGCGCCAGTATGCGGCGCTTATCCGCGACGCCTTCGACCCGTTCGGCCGCCAAGCGCGCGCCCGCGCCAGTCTCGGCAAGGATGGCGGTGAGGGTGTCGAGCCGGCCCTGATGGGACCACTCGCCGACGAGGCAGCCTGGTCCACCTACCGCACCGACTCCGCCTTCCACGCGACCTACTGGATCGCGTCGTGGCCGCGCTCGGATGTCGGGCCGATGTTCATGGCGCCGCTCCTGATGCAGACGAGCGCCCTGCGGACGGTGGCGGTGACGATCGAGCCGGTCCCCTACTCGTTGGCGATGCGCCGCGCCGAGGCGGCGCAGACCGCCGAGGTCGCGGAGGAGATCAACCGCAACCGCCAAGGCTTCATGTCCACGGCGCGAATCCGCCGCCGCCAGCAGGCGGCCTCGCGCCGCGAGGAGGAGCTGGCCGACGGGCACGCGGAGATGCGCTGGGCTGGCTACGTGCGGACCTCGGCGCGCTCGGCGCAGGAGCTGGAGCGGGCCGAGTCGGAGGTCGAGCACGCGGCGCAGCTCGCCCGCCTCGGCCTGCAACGCCTCTACGGCGAGCAGGACTCGGGCTTCCCCTTCACCCTGCCGCTCTGCCGAGGGCTTCGATGAGGAGGCGGCCCGGAGAGCGGCCCGGGCACGGCGGCACGACCGCTCACTTCCAGTCCGTCTATCCCTTCCTCGGGCAGGGCGGCCTCGGAGCACCCGGCACCTACATCGGCCGCGACGCCTACGGCGGTGCCTGGATGTATGACCCGTGGGCGCTTTACCCGGCCCACCTGCCGGGTCCGAACATGCTGATGCTCGGCGGCCTCTCCTCGCGCAAGTCGAGCCTTGTCAAGACCTACATCTACCGGCAGTCCGTCTTTGGACGGCAGGCATGGGTGCTCGACGTGAAGGGCGAGTATTGGCCGCTGGCGAGGGCGCTCGGCGTGCAGCCGATCACCCTTGCGCCGGGTGGCTGGGTGCGACTGAATCCGCTCAGTCCGCGGGGCGGCCGCGAGGGACCGCTGAGCCTCCTGCGCTCGGTGACGCAGGCGGCGCTCCGACGCGAGCTGAGTCCGGAGGAGGACGCCGGGCTGCGGGTGGCGCTGGAGGTCGTGGACGCGGAATCGGGCGCCGCCGAGCCGACGCTGCCGATGGTGGTCGACGCCCTGCTCCATCCCCGCGAGGCGATGGTGCAGGGGGTCTCGGCGACGAGCCGCGAGGACTTCGCCGAGTCAAACCGCTCCTCGGCGCTGGCCCTGCAACGGCTATGCGCTGGGGACCTGCGCGGCATGTTCGACGGGCCGACGAGCGAGGGTCTCGACCTTGATGCGCCCCTGGTGGTGCTCGACCTGAGCGCCGTCCGTGACTCCGCCGCGCTGGGAATCCTGATGACCTGCTGCTCGGCCTGGCAGCAGGCGATCCTCTTGGAGCGAAAGCAGGCCGCCGAGCAGGAGGGCCGCGAGAGCCCGAAGCTGATCTCGGTGGTCGAGGAGGGCTGGCGCGTAACCAGTCACATCGGCGTCGCCGAGTGGCTCCAGGCCAGCTTCAAGCTCTGCCGCGCCCTCGGCGTGCAGAACATCGTCGTCGTCCACCGGCTCACCGACCTTGGAGCCGCCGGCGATGCCGGCTCGCGCGAGGCGCGCATCGCCGAGGGGCTGATCGGCGATGCCGACACGAAGGTCATCTACCGCCAGCCCCACGACCAGCAAGAGCTACTGCGCTCCCGCTTCGGCCTGAGCCGAACCGAGGCGGAGCTGACGACGACGCTGCGCCTCGGCGAGGCGCTGTGGATGGTCGGGCGACGCTCGTTCCTGGTGCAGCACCGCGTCTCGCAGGTAGAGCGCGAGGTCGTCTACACCGACTGGCGCATGGTCGAGCGCCGGGAGGCGACGTGACCGGTGAGGAGCGCCAGCTCTATCTAGGGCTGGCCGCGATCGCGGCGACGCTGCTGGGGACGATCTGGCTGACCGGCGCACTCGCCGGACTGGCCTTCGGCGACGGCTGGACGTCGGTCGGCCTGAGCGAACTGGTGGTGACGGCGCTGAGCTTGCCCTCGCACTTGGGCGACCCTCGGGCGGCGTGGCCGCGCGGGGCGCGCTCGTCGCTCCCCGGAGCGCCCGGCTTCTACGCGAGCGCCGTCCTCGTCTTCGCGGGCCTCTGCGGCCTCGGCCTCGCCGGGCACCGCTTCCTCGAGCTCGACGAGCTGCTCGCCCTCGGCCGCGGTCGGCGGCGGGCGCCGAGCGCGAGTTGGGCGAGTCGCCGTGACCTGGCGCCGCTGAGGGTGCCCGCCTCGCAGCGCCGTCGGCTGACGCTCGGCTGGAGCGGGCGAACGCTGCTCGCCGCCCAGGAGCGGCAGTCGGTGATCGCCTTCGCGCCAACCGAAAGCCACAAGACGACCGGGCTGGCGATCCCCGCTCTACTGGAGTGGCAAGGGCCGGTCCTGGCGACCTCCATCAAGAGCGACCTGCTGATCGACACCGTTGGCCGTCGGCAGCGCCTCGGCGAGGTGATGGTCTTCGATCCGGCGCTGGTGACGGGGCTTGAGCCGTCGCGGGCGACGCCGCTGTGGGGGGCGGGAACCTGGCGCGGGGCGATGAGGGTCGCCCACTGGCTTGCGGCCGCCGCCCGCACCGGCTCGGGCGGCTTGCAGGACGCCGACTTCTGGTACGCGGCGGCGGAGAAGCTTCTGGCACCGCTGCTCTTTGCCGCCGCGGCCAGCGGGCGCACGATGGCCTCCGTCGTGCGCTGGCTGGACGAAGGGCCCGACGTCAACGACACGCACATCGAGGAGCTGCTGAAGGAGACGGGCGAGCCGGCGGCGCTGCGCGCCTGGCAGGCGACGCAGAACCGCGAGGAGCGCCAGCGCAGTTCCGTCTACACGACCGCTGAGATGATCGTCGCTGCCTTCGCCGACCCGCGAGTCGCGGAGGAGACGAAGGGCGCCGACTACAGCCCGACCGCCCTGCTCGACGGCCGCGCCAACACGCTCTACCTCTGCGCGCCGCTGCACGAGCAGGAGCGCCTTCGGACGGTCTTCTCGATGCTCGTGCAGGAGCTGCTCGCCGTCGTCTATGAGACCGTCGCCACGACCGGCAAGCCGCTCGACCCGCCTCTCCTGCTGCTGTTGGACGAGTGCGCGAACATCGCGCCGATCCCGAACCTGGCGGAGATCGCCTCGACCGGCGCCGGACAGGGAGTGCAGCTGTTGAGCGTCTTTCAGGACATGGCTCAGGTCAGCTCGCGCTACGGACGGCGGGCGTCGACCATCGTCAACAATCACCGCGCCAAGGTGTTCGGCACCGGGATCTCCGACCCCGAGACTCTCTCCTACGTCTCCCGCGTCCTCGGTGCCGGGGAGTTCGAGCAACGCTCGCGCAGCACCGGCGAGAAAGGGCGGCGCTCGGAGACCGAGGGCGACACCTATCGCGACCTAGCCCCCGCCAACGTCGTGCGCCAGCGCAACCCCGGCACCGGCCTCCTCGTCTACGGGCATCTGCCGCCGGCGAAGATCAAGCTGCGGCCCTGGTACGCGGACCCCGAGCTGCGACGGCTGCGCGACGGCACCGGCGCTGAGGAGGTCGAGCGATGAGCGAAGCGACGACCTCTCGAGCGCGAGAGCCGGAGACGGTGCCGCTGCGAAAGCCGGACGCGGGCGAGGAGCCGCAAAGCGCCTGGGCCTCCGGGGAGGCGGTGCCGCTGCGGGTCGCCGCCGAGCGGGTCGAGGTGGAGGAACGGGAGGAGCGCCTGAGGCTCGTCACCGGGCGCCGTCGAGCGCGTTGGCGCTAGTCAGTCGGGATCGAGGTCGGCCATGTTGCAGGCGATCCACTCGACCTCGCCATTGATCAGCGGGACCTCCTCGGGGTAGCGGGCCGCCCACACCCAGCGCTCCCAGCGGGTGAAGCCGCCGTGGCGTGAGGCGCTGATCCGCTCGGCCGTGGTCATGCGATTCAGCACCGAGGCAAAGCTGTCAACGAGGCGTTCGGGCTCGCGGGTGTCACGGCCTTTCAGCCCCTCGTAGGTGAGGTGTTGCTCGCCGGTCTCGACCTCTCTGATCAAGGTGTCCAACGTCTGAGCCATCTCAGCCTCCTTCGATCTGGCTCCGCCCGTTGCGGGAGCCGGTGCCCGTCCCAAGCACGCCGCAGGCGTGCAAAATCGAGGGCACATCAACGGCTCCCGCAAGGGCGGCCTGACCCGCGCGAATGCCTGAGCGATCACACGCGGGGGCTCGCCGCAGGGGCTCAGAACGGCTCTGAGCACCTCGTTTTTCGGGCAGAGCGTCCATTCACCCCTGTTGTCCAGCTGGAAGGCCGCTTGCTTCGGCTGCGGGTGCGGAAACGGAGGCTGAAACTGCCTCAGATCGCCCGGGTTGTCGTGTTCGCCACTACCGCACGGGCATCATTGTGATCGTGAGGCTGGGCCTCAAGATGCAGAGCTCAGCCGCCGAGATCCTTGCCCGATGTAGTCGAGGTGAGGCAGAGCAACAGAGCCAGAGCGCGAGAAAAGCGACGGCAGAGGGCGACGGGCTTCGACGTAATCAGCCGCGTCGTCCTAGTCACCACGCTCGCGGTCCTGGTGATTTCCTGCGCCTTCGGCGCCGTCGCCCAGGCGTCTCCGGGCGGCTTCTCGCCAAGGCCCGAAGCCGCCCCGGAAGAAGCACCGACCAGCGAAGCGACCATATCCACCCTGGTCGGCGAAAAGGCGGTGGCGCCGCCGGGCGCTCCGTCAGTGGTCAAGCAGGTGATCGCGGCCGCCAACCGGATTCGCAGCACCCCGTACGTCTGGGGCGGTGGGCACGCCCGCTGGTGGGACCAAGGCTATGACTGCTCGGGGTCGGTCAGCTACGCGCTGCACGGCGGCGGTCTGCTCGAAGCGCCGCTGGTGTCAGGGTCGTTCACGACTTGGGGCGCTCCGGGGCCGGGTAGCTGGATCACGATCTACGCCAACCGCAAGCACGTCTACGCGCTGATCGCTGGGCTGCGTTGGGACACCGGCGGCGACGCCGCCGGCACCACCGGGCCTCGCTGGCACAACGAACCGCCCTATCCGAAAGGCTTTGTCGTTCGCCATCCAGTCGGGTACTGAGGCAATCGCGGCTACAGTGAGCCCATGTGCATGCAGTGCATGGCGAGCGCGATGACGGCAGGAGCCGCAGCGACCGGGATGCGCGCTTGGATCGCCACCCACTCTCCTAGCTGGATGACCCAGCGCCGCCTCAAGCTCACCACCGCCGCAATCCTCGCCGCCGGGGTCCTCGCCTCCGGCAGCCATCTCGCCCCGAACGCCTCCTCGCCGACGACGGCGCAGGCTGCGACTCACGCAACCGCGACTCGTTAGCGAAGCCGTCTCAGGTGGCGCAGCGCTCGCAGCGGCCGCGGATCGTCACCTCATGCTCGGCGGCATCGAAGCTCATCCGCCCGCTCACCTTGTCGATCGCTCGCTCCAGCGAGGCGTCCTCGAACGGAATCATCCGGCCACAGTCGCGACAGATCGCGTGGTGGTGGTGCTCGCCGTCGGGCTCGATCCGCTCGTAGCCGGCGACGCCGCGTGCCACTTCGAGCCGGCGGAGCACGCCTAGCTGCTCAAGCTGCTCAAGGGCGCGGTAGATGCTCGCGCGCCCGACCGCCGGCTTGCGGCGACGCAGCTCATCGTCCAGGTCCAGGGCAGTGACGGCGCAATCGTGGCGCGCGAGCGCTTCGACCACGGCGGTACGGGCGCCGCCGCGACGGTAGCCGGCGGCTTGCAGGGTGGCCAAGGCGTGCTCGGCCCAGCTCGTTTGGGTGGCCGTCGTCATATCTCGATCCTAGAGACCGATCCCCCGGTTCCCCGATCGGTAACGGAGAGAGGCGACCTCAGCCGCGCGAAAAGCGCCGCGAGCGCGAAGAAGGCGCTGGCGATCCCGATCACCGCGAAGCTGGGGGGCAGCGAGGCGACCTCGTAGCTGAGCGCCAGGCCGCCACACATCGAGGCAAGCGCCAGCGCCGCCGAGAGCGCCAAACCCCGCCAGGGGTTGTCGGTGAGAAGCCGCGCGGCGCCTCCCGGCGCCGCAAGCAGGCCGAGTAGCAGCAGGGCGCCGACCGCCTGAGTCGCCTCGGCGGCGACCACCGCCAGCAGAGCGAAAAAGCCGATACCGACGGCGCGCAGCGGCAGGCCGAGGCTGCGTGCAACGTCGGGGTCGAGCGAGCCGAACAGCAGCGGGCGGGCGATGGCGAGCAGCGCCAGCGCGGCGAGGAGCGCGATCACTGCGGCGAGCCGGGCATCGGCGGCCGAGAGCCCGAGGATCGAGCCGAACAGGACGCGGACAGCGGCGGTGCCGTTTTCGCCGCTGGAGCCATTGGTGAAGATCGAGAGGAAAAGGGCGCCGAGGCCGAGCACCCAGGCAAAGACGGAGCCGATCACAACATCGTCAGGGCGGGCTCGATCGCCGAGCAGGCCCATCCCCATAGCCACGGCGATCGTCGCGACGAAGAGGCCGAGCCTGATGTCGATCCCGGCCGCCGCGGCGGCGAGCGCCCCGGTGAAGGCGACGTGGCTGAGTGCGTCGCCAGCGAAGACCTGGCTACGGAGGACGACGAAATAGCCGACGAGACCGCAGGCGAGCGCGACGAAGCTGCCGGCCAGGAAGGCGTTGCGCATGAACTCGTGAGCGAACATCAGGCCGCCGCTCCGAGCGGCTCGAGGCCGCGACGGGCGAGGACTCCTAGGAGGAGCCGAACCGCGACGTAGAGGCCGAAGGAGAGGCTCGTCACCCAGAACCCGACCGGGTAGGGCGAGAAATAGGCGATCCCGAGGCCGAGCCAGGTGACGGCCAGCGCGAGCGCCACGGAGATTGCCAGGCCCGGACCGGGGCGGGCGGTGATCTGCTGCGCGGTCGCCGCCGGGGTGACGAGCAGGGCGAAAACCAGCAGGGCACCGGTGATCTCTGCCGTCGCAGCCACCGCCAATCCGAGCAGCAGCAGGAAGACCAGCGCGAGCGCGCCGGTCGGCACTCCGGCCGCTCGGGCGACGGCCCCGTCGACCGAGGCGAACAGCAGAGGTCGCCCGATCACAGCGAGAACCGCGAGGGCTGCCAGCGCGACCCAGAGCAACGTCTGAACCTGGGCGGCGGTGATCCCGAGGAAGGTTCCGAACAACAGCGACTCAAGATCGCTGAGCTGGCCGCTGTAGAGGGTGACGAAAAGGAAGCCGAGGCCGAGGCCGAACGCCTGCACCGTGCCGATCGCCGCCGACTCGCTGCTGGGGGACTCCCGGCCAGGGCGGCTGACCTGGGAGAGCGCGAGTGCTGCGATCCCGCAGGCGCCGAAGTAGCCGAGTGCGATCGGCAGGCCCGCCAGCGTGGCGCCGGCTGCGCCGGGGAAGGCGATGACCGAGAGCGTGTGCCCGGCGAAGGTCTGCCGACGCAGCACCATGAACCAGCCGATTGCCCCGGCCATCACCGCGACGATCGTGCCGGCCTCAAGCGCCTGCACCATGAAGGGGAACTCGGTCAGTTGTTCAAGGTCGCTGACCGGGTTCAAGGAGAGGCCGGCGAGCTCAATGAGCATGACCGTGGCGCGGGTGGTGGTGGGCCGGGGGCTCCGGGGTGCCGACGACGACGAGGCGGCCGTCTGAGGTCTCAAGCACCTCGACCGGCACACCGTAGAGGCGGCTCAGCGTGGGGCCGGTGATGACTTCGCGCGGGGGTCCTTCGACGACGCCGCCCCCAGCGAAGTAGATCACCCGGTCGAGATAGGGCAGGATCGGGTTAACGTCATGGGCGACCAGCAAGACGGTCACCCCCTCGACCTCGCATATCCGCTGCACAAGCGCCGCGACCGCGCCCTGGTTGCTGAGGTCAAGGCTGTCGAGCGGCTCGTCGAGCAGGAGGATGCGCGGGCGGCGAACGAGCGCCTGGGCGATCAGCAGTCGCTGCTGCTCGCCGCCCGAAAGCGCTCCGATCGGCCGCGCGGCGTAGGCGCTCGCGCCGACCAGCTCGATCGACTCCTCGACGCGGCGAGCGGCGGCGCGCCCGCGGGCGCTGAGCGGCGCCGGCAGCGGGAACCCCCAGCGCGTCCCGTCGAGGCCGAGCCGCACCAGGTCGGTTCCACGAACGCGCGTGCCGGAGTCAAAGCTGCGCCGCTGCGGCAGGTAGCCGATCTGAGAGTTGGCGGACCCCGGCCGGCCAGAGAGGACCGTGGCGCTGCCGTCGCTCAGCGGCAGGAGGCCGAGCAGGACGTGGAGGAGGGTCGACTTCCCCGAGCCGTTGGGACCGAGCACCGCGACGAACTCGCCCTGGCCGACGCTGAGATCGACGCCCGACCAAATCGGGCGGCCGCCGCGCTTCGCCGTCGCCCGCTCAAGCCTGATCGCCTTCGCTGCCTCCCGCTGGCCGGCCGGCTCGGCACCGCTGCTGGTGGCCTGCGTTCTCATCCCCCTTCGCTTGCCTTGGCGAGCGCCGCCGCCAGCCCTTCCAACTCGCGCGACTGCCACGCCTGGAAGCTGGCGCCTTCGGGGGTCATGGTCTCGGTCACGGTAGCGATCGGGATGCCCGCCCCCTTCGCGGCGTCGTTCAGCCGCTGCACGTCAGGGGTCGCGTTCTGGCTGTTGTAGACCCAGACCTTGATCTGCTTGTCGGCGATCTGGCTGTCGGTGGTCACCTTGTCGGCGGGCGTCGGGTCGGTGCCCTCGGAGATCGCGTCGAGGAACCCGGTCGGGGTCAGGAGCTTCAAGCCGAGGGACGGGGCGAGCGCCGCGAAGATGCTCTCCGAAGCGCCGACCGGCGTGCCGGCGTAGCGCGAGCGGATCTGGGAGATCAAGCGGTGGTAGCGGGCGAGGCCGACCGTCTCGAAGCGGTGCTGCTGGGCGTCGAAGTAGGAGGCGTGGCCGGGGTCGGCCTGCTTGTAGTCGTCGGTGATCTGTTCGATCACCTTCTGCACGGAGACCGGCGAGTACCACTGGTGGGGGTTGTCCCCTTCCTTCAAGCCGAGCAAGTCGCCGACCGTCAGGACCGTGCGCCCAGAGCTGGGGTTGGCGGCGAGCAGCTTTGAGGCCCACGGGTCATAGCCGATGCCGTTGACGATCGCCATCTGAGCGCCGGCCATCGTGCGCGCGTCTTCTGAGGTCGGTTCGTAGTCGTGGGGATCGGCGGCGGGGTTGGAGATGATGTTCGTCACTTCGACCTGATCGCCGCCGAGCTGCTGCGCGATGCTGCCCCAGAAGTCCTCGGCGGCGACGACGTTCAGCTTGCCCGAGGAGCTGGTGGCGCTCGAGTCCGACCCTCCGCATCCGGCGAGCAGCGCCGCCGCCAGCGCGGCGAGGATGAGAAGGACAGCGGAAGCGCGGGCGCTTGATCGGGGCATCGGGTCTCCTTGAAAGCGGGTGGCTGGAAGTCCCGGCGGCGGCCTTTGCCGTGCCGGACGCGGGCACCCTAACATAAGAGTGAGACTCGTTCTCTTTAACTCCCCCTCGTTCGCATTGCGGCAGAATCCGCCCCATGAGCGGTTCGATCCCTAGCCCCGCCTCAAGCGGCTTTCACCTCGGCCCATTCGATGTCCACGTCTACGGGCTGCTGTACGTAGTCGGGCTGGCGGCGGCGGTGGCGATCACGATTCGTCGCTGGGAGGCGCAGGGAGGCTCGCGCGCCCTGGTCTATGACGTGGCGATGTGGGGCTTCCCCGCCGGGGTGATCGGCGGGCGCCTCTACTTCGACCTGACCAGCTCGGGCGAAGTGCCGGCGCACTGGTGGGGGCCGTTCGCCGTCTGGGACGGTGGCATGGGGATCTGGGGAGGGATTGCGCTGGGAACGCTGGTCGGGGTTTGGCGCCTGCGGCGGGCGGGGGTCTCGGTCGCCGCCTTCGTGGACGCTGCGACACCGGCGCTGCTCGTCGGCCAGGCGATCGGGCGGGTCGGCAACTACTTCAACCAGGAGCTTTTCGGCGGCCCGACCAGCCTGCCGTGGGCGCTGCAAATCTCACCGGCTCACCGGCCGGCGGGTTACGAGAGCTTCGCCACCTTCCACCCGACCTTCCTCTACGAGCTGATCTGGAACCTGGCGTTGGCCGCCTTCCTTGTATGGCTCGGCCACCACCGGCGCATCCGCCCGCCGGGCCTCTTTGCCCTCTACGTTGCCGGCTACTCGGCCTTCCGCATCTTCGAGGAGTCGCTGCGTGTTGACCCCGCCCACCACATTTTCGGGTTGCGGCTCAACTTCTACGTGGCCGCGCTGCTTTGCCTCGGCGGCCTGCTGTGGTTCGCACGAAGCCAGGGCTGGCGGCCGAGCCGCCGCTCGCGACGTGGCGCTGCACTGATGCTCGCAGGCGGGATCGTGCTCGTATCCGGCTGCGGACATTCAGAACACGCTGAGGCGAAAGCCTCTGCCTCTCTCAGGGGCGCAGAGTCAGAACGGCTGACGGTTTGCGAGAACGTCTCAGCCAATGACCGCCAAGGCCCCACCATCCATTGCGGCACGCTCCACGACGACGGAAATCCCGTAGGCCGTCCGAAACTCCAGCCAGCCGCTCTCCTGGCTCTCGGGTCCGACGTAGACCTTGGTGTCGGCGGGGTCGAGGTAGAAGCCCGTCTGCCCGTCCAAGACCAAGGCGATCGCTTCGTGATCGGGCGGCAGGGTCTCGACGCGGTTCAACTCCCCCTGCAACCCGCAGCCGAAGAACTGGCCGTAGAAGTTGACCGTGGCTTTGATCTCTGTCCCGATCAAGCCCTGCAGGCGGCTCAGCGCGTCGGTGAACTCGATCTGTCCCAGCTCGTCCATGTGCGACAAAGGCGCTGGCATCGCTAACTGTCCCCCCTCTCAAGCAATTCCCTCACCCGCGCCCGCCCCTCGACCAGGCAGCGGTGCAGCTTCGCTTCGCTCCAGCCCCGCAGCTCGCGGATCTCCTTGTAGGTGCAGCCGAGGCCGAAGAGGATCAGCGCCGTGCGCTCGTCGGGCTTCAATCGCTCGACCAGGACCAACACCTTCGCCGTCTCCTCGGCGCGCTCAACCAGCTCGGCCGTGCCAATGCGATCGTCGGGGATGATCGCCTCGACCCGCTCGTCCTCATGGTCGCGGGCGCTCATCCGGTAGCGGGACTCGCGCGCTACCGCCTGGCGGCGGATCGCCCAGGCACAGCGCTTGATGACGAGCAGCATCCAGCGCAGGGCATCGTCGCCGGGCGGGCCATCGTAGAAGCGGAGGAACTGAACGCAGGCATCGCTCAGGGCATCGTCCGCATCGTCGTGGCGGCGGGAGTGGTAGCGGGCCTGGCGCATGAGCCGGCCGCGCTCGGCGCGAAGAAGACGGTCAAGGACTCGCGCTCGACGCTCTCTTTCAAGTGTCCGGCTCTGTGGCGGGGAGGCCATGCAGCCGCCCCGCACGCGCAGCGTGCGATCCTCGGGCGGCGTGGCCTCCCCCGCCGCCGGGAGCTACCTGCGACCTCAGCGGGCGATTCGCATGGCCCGCTCGGCGCTGCGGACCCGCTGTTTGCCGAGCTGCTTCTGCACCCGGGCGAGGCGCAGCTCGGCCTCACGCCGATCCCGTCGCTGGGCGGCGTCGCGGGGTTTGCCGCCGAGCGGGTCTTTGCCGGTGGAGGTGATGCCGTAGCGTTGGCGGTAGCTGTGGATTGCATCGACGCCGTTGTTCCAGAGCGAGGCGTTCAACGGGTCCTTGGGACGCTCCCCGAGGCTCTCCTTGATCAGCTTGCTCGTCTGCGATCGCTCAGACGCGACCGCGCGGCGGCGCAGGTCGACCAGGCGGTGCTCGATCAAGGCGAGCTCGGCCCGCTCGGCTCCGTTGAGGCCGAACTGCCGGGGCGCGGCGGTCGCCACCTCGACGGTGAGGCCGTCGCGCTCGCCTTCAAGGCGGCGGAGCTGCGCGGCACCGACGCTGGCGCGCTCCCCGTCGGCTTCCGCGAGTCGAGACTTGGCGGCGTCGATGCGCCGCTCGAGGTCGGTAAGTCGCTCCTCGGCGGGGGAGCGCTCGGAGGCGGCGGCGCGGCGGCGCTCAAGCTCCGCCCGTCGCCTTGCCAAGTCGAGCGGCGCCATCGCCTCGACCCGCTTTCGCGCCCCGACCTCGACCGCGGCGTACTCGCCCGCCGCCCGCTCCGCACCGACGCGGAGATCGTGGGCGATGTCCTCCACCTCCCGCGTCCCCGGCCCGAAGTCCGCGTCAGTCAGCTCCGAGGCGGCGACGCCGTAGGCGGTGGTGGCACCGGAGCTACGGGAGATCGCAACGGTGAAGTCCTCGCGGCTGATGCCGGAGTCGAGCAGGGCGAAGGCCGAGTCGAAGGTCTTTGACTCGGTGCTGTAGGTGGTGAGCGCGTAGGCGTGCTGGATCGCCGGCTCCCGCGAAGGCGTGACTTTCTCCAGGTAGGTGCGGTCGAGCCGCACCCCCTCGCCTTCGACGCCGAGGCGCTGGAGGTAGAGGTGGTGCTTGGCCTGATCGACCCCGACGATCTCCCAGCGTTCGCGGTTCGACACCTGGGGCGTGTTGATCCGAGTGACGACGCGATCACCGACGGCGAAGTGCTGGCCGCCGACCATCAGCGACTGAGCCGCCACGGTGCCGTCTGCGACAAGCAGCTCTCGGGCGCGTTCGTTCAGCTCGGCGACGTCGCGGGTGCGGCGGGCGATCATCACCGCGTCATCGCCGGCGGCGTAGCGCTTATGCCAGTCGAGAACCTGGGCGTCGAGTGCCTCGGGCAGGGTGTCGGCGATCACCAGGCGGTCGTGAGCGCGGAGCACGTCGAGCGCGTCAGAGCCGCGACCTTCATGCGCGAGTTCAACGATTTCGCGGTCCACCGGATCGCGCTGGCGGCGGATCTGCGTCAGCACGACCGGCTCGATCTCGTTGGCCAGGTTGCCGTAGAGGCCACCGGGACCGACCGCGCCGATCTGGCGAGGGTCGCCGATCAAGACGAGCTTGCCGTCACAGCCCTCGGCGAGGTCGGCGAGTGCTGCCATGTGAGGCGTCGGGGTGGTCGAGGACTCATCGACAATGATTACCGTCCCCGGCGGCAACGGCGCGATACCCCGCTCGGCCAGCTCGCCGGTCTGGATCAGGAAGGCGGTCACCGAGGTCGCCGGAACCCCCGCATCGGAAAGCTCGCCGGAAGCGCTGCGGGCGGTGGCGACGCCGACGCCGCGAATCCCGGCCGCCGCCCACGTCTCCTGTGCGGCGGCGAGCGCCGTGGTCTTGCCCGTCCCGGGCAGCGCCGCGACCGCGACGACCCGCTCGCCGCCAGTGGTGAGCCGTCGCACCATCTCGACCTGCTGGTCGCTGAGGTAGCGGTGGCGGTCGAGGACACCGGCGAGCGTGGCGCCATCGACCAGGGCGGCTCCGGCGCTCTCCCCCTTTCTCGCAGTCGCCATAAAGGACTGCTCCATCTGCCAGAGGCGAGGGGTCGTGTAATAGGTCGAGTCGAGTGGGCCTGCCCCCTTGTGAATCTGGATCAGCTGCGGACCATCAAGCAGGGATTTGACCCCCGCCTCCAGGGCGGCCGCGTCGGCGCCCTCGCGGAGCTGGTTCGCCACCGCAGACAAAAGGTCTCGCCGATCGAAATGGGAATGGTGGGCCTCCAGGTCGGCGAGGGCGCGGTCGAGCTGCTGGGCGCCGATCGGGCGAGGCTCGCGGCGGCGACCGCGAGCGAGCATCCGGTCGATCGACTCGGAGGTGAGGTCGAACTCGGCGGCGCGCGAGATCCACTCCTCCCGCTGGGTGTCGGGGTTAACCGCGTAGTCCTTCGCGTCGCGGGTCCGGTAGGCGGCGACTTCGGCGGCCGCCGGGGAGCTGGTCCCCCGCTCGGCCATCGCCGCGACGATCTCCGCGCGCCGCTGGGAGAAGTGGTCGATCACCGGCCGCCCGATGCCCGCAAGGTCGGCGTAGCCGTTGACGACCGCTTGCCACTCAGCGCCGACCTCGCGGGTCAGCTCGGCGCGAAGGGCCGCCTGGTAGACGTGGCCCGCCGCCTTCGCCTCGCGCAGAAGCGGCGACTGGCGCCTCGGGTTGGCGAGGCTGAGCCAGCGCCCATCCGAGGCGGCGCGGGTCATGTTGGCGGTGACGAGGTGGGTGTGAAGGGCAGGATCGCCGGCGCGCGAGGAGCGGTGGCGGAAGCTCATCGAAAGGAATCCGGACCCGGGCTCGATTGAGACGCCGCCCTTGCCCCGCTGAACGAAACACGCGGTCCTCTCCAGGTAGCCGACCGCCTCGGCAACGGCGTGGTCGTGGGCGCGAAGGACGGCGGCGCGGACCTCGGGCGAGCCGACCGCATAGAGCAAGGAGACCGACTTCGGCGCGGCAAAGCGAATGTCGTAGCCGAGGATCGGGTCGAGGTGCCGCTCGCGCCCTTCGGCGTCTACGAACTTCCGAGGCTTGGGCCGAGCGACCAGGACGTCGCCGGTGAGGGGATGCTTGCCGGCGAGAACCGCAGCGTATGCGTCGCGGTCAACCTCGCCCGTGAGGCCAAGCTCCGCCGCCAGCTCGCCCATCCACTCGCCCGGCGCCTCGCCTGGCTTCGTGTAGTAATCATCGCCGCCTTCGGCTACGGCTTCGATCCAGTAATTGGCGTTGGCGCGGCCGATCTTCGTCACTCCCACCATCGCCCCTGTTGTCCACCGCGCGGCCCGGTTGCATCGGGTGGACCCGAGGGGTCGCTCCTATGTCAAGGAACGCCTCTGAGAGACGACGGGGAGATTTGGGATATCGCCCTCAAAAAAGAACCGCGACAGCAGGCTTAAGCAACCTGGCTAAGCGCAGAGCACGGGCAACTCACGGCGCAGTCGCTTACC
>DATASN010000006.1:0-16206 GCA_036269215.1 Solirubrobacterales bacterium | reverse complement strand
ACGGTCCCCGATGCGCCGGTGGAATGGGCCTCCTTCTCCTTTGCGGGCGGCAAGAAGGGGCTGTTTGAAAACTCGACCGACCTCTGCGCCGCCAAGCACTCCGCCGAGGTCAAGTTCAGCGGCCACAACGGCAAGCACGACGACTACGAGACCGCGGTGAAGGTCAAGTGCAAGGTTCGCCATCGCAAGCACCATCGCCGCTAGGCGGTGTCAAGGCGGAGCTGGGCACGGCGCTGGCGCTTACCCTGGCCCTCCTCGGCGCCGCCAGCGCCCCCGCGGTCACCGTGCAGTCCGGAAGGGCTGCGGATCACCGCCCTGGCCCAGGTGAAGCCCTACAAGCTGCCACGGGACAAACCGGCCCCGATCGCCGTCTTTGTCGCAAGGGCCTGGCGGTCTGTCCGCTGAAGGCGATCCAGCCCGCCTCGACCGAAAGAGCCCTGCGGGGCTGCCGAGACGCCCTGATCGGCTCCGGGGCAGCTCTGGGCAAATAGCGGCGACCTCGAGGCGGCTGTGGCCTTCCTGGCGCCTTATGTCCGCCTGATCCCCCTGGGCGCCACCTCGTCCACGGCGGCCAGCCGGTTCGATCCGTGCTCAGCCAGCTGATCGACCTTGAGACCACGATCGAGGTCGAGTCCGCGGACACGCTCTGTACCTATGACATCGCCCTGTAGCAGGGCGGCCAGGCGAACGAGCCTCGCCGGGCTGGTCGCTTACCTCGGGCGTCGCTTACGCAGAGTGCCGCCGCGTACCATGTCTACATGCTGGGCGGCAAATCGATCACGCTCTTCCACGTGCGGGGAATCCGCATCGCCGTGGACTGGTCGTGGTTCTTCGTCCTCTTCCTGGTCATCTTCTGGCTCTCGAGCTTCTACGGGAACGTGCTCGGGGAAAGCAGCTCCGCCTCGACCCCGTTCGTGCTCGCGGTCGCCAGTGCGATCGGCTTCTTCGGCTCGATCGTCCTGCACGAGCTCGGCCACGCCTTCGCCGCGCAGCGCAACGGGATCGGCATCTCAAGCATCCAGCTCTGGATCTTCGGCGGGATGGCGCGGATGGACCGCGAATCCGACAGCCCGGCGACCGAGTTCAAGGTGGCGGTGGCGGGGCCGCTGGTCACCTTCGCGATCGTTGTCGCCCTGACCGCGATCGGCCTTGCCGCGGTCGGCCCGGAGGAGTTCAGGCGAGCCTTCCTGATTGAGAGCGGCTCCGGCGTCTCCGGGGTGATGGCGCTGATCGGCTGGCTCGCCTCGATCAACCTGCTCGTCCTCGTCTTCAACCTGCTGCCCGCCTTCCCGATGGACGGCGGCAGGATCGTCCGCGCGATCGCCTGGTGGCGGACCGGCGACCGCAACTCGGCGACCCGCTTCGCCGCCAACCTCGGTCGCGTCTTCGGCTACATCTTCGTCGTCGGCGGCCTGCTGATGGTCTTCAGCGGCAACGCCTTCGGCGGCATCTGGCTGACCCTGATCGGCCTCGTCATCAACAGCTCGGCCCGGGCGGCCTCGATGCAGACGAGCATCACCGCCCCGCTCAGCGACCTCTGCGTCTCGGACGTGATGGACCGCGAACCGGTCGCGATCCCGGACGAGCTGAGCGTCGAGCAGGCGCTGGACGAGTACTTCCTGCGCTACCGCTGGCCCTGGTTCCCGGTCGTCGACGCGGCCCATCGCTTCCTCGGCCTCGTCGTCCGGGACAAAGCAGACGAGGTTCCCGAGATGTCTCGCGCCACCTCCCACGTCTCAGACCTGGTCGAGCACGACGACGGCACCTTCCAGGTCCGCGACGATGCACCGCTGGACTCGCTGCTCGCGAACCGGGCGATGCGCCGCTTCGGTGCCGTGATGGCGGTCGACATCGACGGCCGCCTTTCAGGCGTAATCACCGCAGAGCAGGTCGGCAGGGCGCTGCGCGACGCGGCTAAGCGGGCTGGTGGCGCTCGATGATGCGCTTGAAGTCGGAGCTTGCGGGAAGCGTGCCGAAGGCGTTGCCCCAATCGCCGGACAGGCGGGAAGTGCAGAAGGCGTCGGCGACGGCCTCGTCGCCGTAGCGGACAAGGAGCGAGGCCTGCAGGGCGATGGCCATCTTCTCGACGATGCGGCGGGCTCGGGTCTGGATCGTCTCGATGTCGCCGGGGATCTCGTCCTTGAGCGATGAGACGTAGGCGCCGAGCTTGGGTTCGGCGCCGGCGCCCTCCATCACCTCGGCGAAGAAGGCCTCCACCGAGGCGGGGTTCTTGACCATGCCCCGCAGCACGTCGAGGCACTGGACGTTGCCGGAGCCCTCCCAGATCGAGGCGAGCGGGGCCTCGCGGTAGAGGCGGGGCATCCCCGACTCCTCGACGTAGCCGTTGCCTCCCAGGCACTCGAGGCACTCGACCGCGTGCGAGGGCGCGCGCTTGCAGAGCCAGTACTTGAGCACGGCGTTGGCGAGGCGGCGGAACTCGGTCGCCTCGTTGTCGCCGGCGGCGACCTCGTCGTAGGCGCGGGCGAGCCGCATCGAGGCCACCGTCGCCGCCTCGGACTCGACGCAGAGGTCGGCGAGGACGTTTTGCATCAGCGGCTGGTCGATCAGCTCGGTGCCGAAGGCGGAGCGGTGGGCGGCGTGGTTGAGCGCCTGTACGACCCCGGCGCGGTAGCCGGTGGCGGCGCCGATCACGCAGTCGAGGCGAGTGTGGTTGACCATCTCGATGATCGTCGGCACGCCGCGGCCCTCCTCTCCCACCATGCGCGCCCAGGCGCCGCGGAACTCGACCTCGCTGGAGGCGTTGGAGCGGTTGCCGAGCTTGTCCTTGAGCCGCTGGATGTGGAAGGCGTTGCGCTCACCGTCGGGGGTCCAACGCGGCATCAGGAAGCAGGAGATGCCCGAGTCGGTCTGGGCGAGGACGAGGAAGGCGTCGCACATCGGCGCCGAGCAGAACCACTTGTGGCCGACCAGCTCGTACTCGGCCCCGGGCCCGCCGCCGTTCAAAGGCGTCGCCGTGGTCGTGTTGGCGCGCACGTCGGAGCCGCCCTGCTTCTCGGTCATCGCCATCCCGCAGAGGGCGCCGCTCTTGCGCTCGGCCGGCAGCGAGCGCTCGTCGTAGTCGAGCGAGAGGAAGCGCTCCTCCCACTCGGCGGCCAGCTCGGGCTGCTTGCGCAGCGCCGGGATCGCGGAGTAGGTCATCGAGATCGGGCAGCCGACGCCGCTCTCGGCCTGCATCAGCAGCATGAAGGCGGCGGCGCGGGCGACGTGGGCGCCCGGCCCGGGTTCGCGCCAGGGCATCGCGTGCAGGCCGTTGCCGATGCCGATCCGCATCAGCTCGTGCCAGGAGCTGTCGAACTCGACCTCGTCGATGCGGTTGCCGTAGCGGTCGTGGGTGCGCAGCTGCGGCTTGTTCTCGTTGGCCTGGAAGCCCCAGCGGATCGTCTGCTGGGAGCCGCAGACGGCCCCCAGCTCGCGGGCGCGATCCTCGGCCCACTCGGCGCCCTCGCGGCGCAGCGCCTCGCTCAGCGGGCGGTCGGCGTCGAAGGGGTTGTAGTCCTCCAGCGGCGGCGGTTGGTTGAAGACTCGGTGGGTGGCGGAGGAGCGGCGCTCGGCGGTGGACATCGAGGAGATTGTGCCACCCCATCGGTAGCATCGCCCGCCGCATGGCGAAGATCGCAGTCAAGAACCCGATCGTCGAGCTCGACGGCGACGAGATGACCCGGATCATCTGGTCGTTCATCAAGGAGCAGCTGATCCTGCCCTACCTCGATCTCGAGCTGATCTACTTCGACCTCGGGATCGAGAGCCGCGACGCCAGCCGCGACCAGATCACGGTCGACGCGGCGAACGCGATCAAGCGGCACGGCGTCGGCGTCAAGTGCGCGACGATCACCCCCGACGAGGCGCGGGTCGAGGAGTTCGGCCTGGCTGAGATGTACCGCTCGCCAAACGGGACGATTCGCAACGTCCTCGGCGGCGTGATCTTCCGCGAGCCGATCGTGATCGCCAACGTGCCGCGGCTGGTGCCGGGCTGGACCAAGCCGATAGTGATCGGCCGTCACGCCTTCGGCGACCAGTACCGCGCCACCGACATGGTCGTCCCCGGCGAGGGGACGCTGACGCTGACATACACGCCGAAGGACGGCTCCGAGCCGGTCGAGCTCGACGTGTACGACTTCCCCGGCCCGGGGATCGCGATGGCGATGTACAACCTCGACGACTCGATCCGCGACTTCGCCTGCGCCTCGATGCGCTACGGCCTCGACCGCGGCTATCCGGTCTACCTCTCGACCAAGAACACGATCCTGAAGCGTTACGACGGACGCTTCAAGGACCTCTTCGCCGAGGTCTACGAGAGCGAGTTCAAGGCCGACTTCGAGGCGGCGGGAATCGGCTACGAACACCGCCTGATCGACGACATGGTGGCGGCGGCGTTGAAGTGGGAGGGCGGTTACGTCTGGGCCTGCAAGAACTACGACGGCGACGTCCAATCCGACACCGTCGCCCAGGGCTTCGGCTCGCTCGGGCTGATGACCAGCGTGCTGATGAGCGCCGACGGCAGGACGGTGGAGGCCGAGGCCGCCCACGGCACGGTCACGCGCCACTACCGGCAGCACCAGCAGGGCAAGCCGACCTCGACCAACCCGATCGCCTCGATCTTCGCCTGGACGCGCGGACTGGCCGCCCGCGGCCGGCTCGACGAGACGCCCGAGGTCTCAGAATTCGCCGAGACCCTGGAGCGCGTCTGCGTCGAGACCGTGGAAAGCGGCCGAATGACCAAAGACCTCGCACTCCTGATCGGTCCCGACCAGGAGTACCAGACCACGCAGAAGTTCCTAGCCTCGATCGACGAGGCCCTGCAACGAGCCATGACCTAGCTTCCTCACCGCCGACGGGACGAAATCCTCGGCTATCCCGAGGATTTCGTCCCGTCGGCGGGAATTCGAAAGGAGATTTTGTGAGCACCCCTGTGAAAGTCACCGTCACCGGCGCCGCCGGACAGATCGGCTACGCGCTGCTGTTCCGTATCGCCAGTGGCCAGATGCTCGGCCCCGACACACCGGTCGAGCTGAGCCTGCTCGAGATCCCCGACGCCGTCAAGGCGGCCGAGGGCACCGCGATGGAGCTCGACGACTGCGCCTTCCCGCTGCTGAGCCGGATCGACATCTTCGACGATCCGGTGCCGGCGTTCGACGGGTGCAACGTCGGCCTGCTCGTCGGTGCGCGCCCGCGCGGCCCGGGCATGGAGCGGGCGGACCTGCTCGAGGCCAATGGCGGCATCTTCAAGCCGCAGGGCAAGGCGATCGCCGCCGGCGCTGCCGCCGACGTGCGGGTGCTGGTTGTGGGCAACCCGGCCAACACCAACTGCCTGATCGCGATGTCCAACGCCGACGGCGTTCCGCGCGAGCGCTTCACCGCGATGATGCGCCTCGACCACAACCGGGCGATCGCGCAGACGGCGAGCAAGCTCGGCAAGAAGGTCTCGGAGGTAACCAACATGACGGTCTGGGGCAACCACTCGACCACCCAGTACCCGGACCTGGTGAACGCCAGGGTGAACGGGCAGAGTGCCTGGAGCGCGGTCGACGACGAGGCCTGGATCGCCGGTGAGTTCATTCCCCGCGTGGCGAAACGCGGCGCCGCGATCATCGAGGCGCGCGGCGCCTCGAGCGCGGCCTCGGCGGCCAACGCGGCGATCGACCATGTGCACGACTGGGTTCTCGGAACGCCCGAGGGCGATTGGGTCTCGATGGGCGTTCCCGCCGACGGCTCCTACGGTGTCGCGGAGGGAATCGTCGCCGGCTTCCCCTGCCGCTGCAGCGACGGCGAATGGTCGATCGTCGACGGCCTCGAGGTGCCGGAGTTCTCGCGCACCCGCATCGACGCCACTGCCGCCGAGCTGCGCGAGGAGCGCGACGCGGTTGCCAAGCTCGGTCTCGTCTGACCCAAGCTCCCTCGACCGGAGCTGGGCATGAAAAAGCCGGCCCGATGAAGGGCCGGCTTTTTCAAAGCGCTGAAGTCGGCGTCAGCCGGCGGGGTGGTACTCGCGCCCCTTCTTCTTCACCCGACCCTCTTTCTCCATTTCGCCGAGTACGCGATAGAGGTAGTTGGGTTTGATTTTCAGCTGCTTGGCGATTGCCGACGCTGAGATTCCCGGGTTCTGCTCGACCAGGGCGACCGCCTGATCGGCTCGGGTGCCACCGCGGCGACGGCGACGGCGGGGAGCCGCTGTGCTCGTCGAGGCGGTTGCGGTTTTGCGTGGGCGACCCGGCCCGCGCTTTTTGCCCGAGCCGGGGGGCCGGCCAGGGCGGCGGTGGGTGATGGTTCCACCAAGCTCTGCGAGGGCACGCTCGAGGCGCTTGCGCTCCTCGTCAAGCTCGGCGAGACGCTTCTTGACAAGGTCAAGAGCCTCGTCGAGTACTTTGCTGGTGCTGGGCATTTCCTTCCTTTCATCCCGTGAGCCTTTTTGCCTCCCGGGTCGTCAGCTTCCCGGAGTGTGGCACAGTTACAGTTACAGTGACTATTCGTATAGTCAAATTAAGGGTTGTCACTCTGGCCATTTGGACGAAGTGGACCGGATGAAGCCCGGTTCAGGCAGTGCGCTGCGCCTGGCGCTCAGGTGAGATACGCACCACGTTTCGGGCAAGTCCCAGCCTCTCCATCGCACCAATTATCAAAGCCGAGGGGTCTAGCTCCCAGCGGCGCAGGCCGTGTACCGCCGAGCGTGGGAAAGCGTGGTGGTTGTGATGCCATGACTCTCCGAGCGACGGCAGGGCGAGCCAGAAGACGTTGGTGGAACGGTCATCGGTGTCGAACCGGCGCGTACCGAAGTAGTGGCAGACCGAGTTGACGCTCCAGGTGATGTGGTGAACGAAGAAAATCCTCACCAACCCTCCCCACAGCAGGCCCGTTGCCGCCCCCGCGAGTGTGCCGCTGATCGCGTAGCCGGCCAGCGCGGGAAGGGCGAGGCTGACGAACACGAGAGGAGCGAAACGGCGGGAGATCGCGCGCATGCCGGGGTCCTCGTAGAGATCGGGTGCGTAGCGCTTCCAGTCGGCCCTGCCCTGGGTGGACATTAGCCAGCCTGAGTGTGCGTGCCACAACCCCGCGAGGACGCCACGCACACCACCGTCATGGCCGACGTGGGGACTGTGCGGGTCACCCTCCTCGTCGGTGTGGGCGTGGTGCTTTCGGTGGTCGGCCACCCAGGAGATCACCGGGCCCTGCACCGCCATCGAGCCGAACAGCGCAAACGCGTACTCGAGCGGCTTGGAGGTCTGGAAGGAGCGGTGGGTGAGGAGGCGGTGGAAGCCGACCGTGATCCCGACCGCGGTGAAGACGTACATCACCGCGGCGATCGCCAGATCGCCGATGCCGACGGCCCGGTTCCAGAGCAGCGCGATCGCGACGAACGTGGCGAGGAAGGGGACGACGACCGCACCCAGGTTGGCAGCCTTCTCGATTCTGGTCATCTCGTGCACGGTGAGGCAAACTACGTGGCCATCCCGCATAAGTATTAGGCTCTAGACAACTTAATGCGCCTAGTTTTTATTAGATGAATGATAATTTCTGTCGAATCTGAGCCCTGGCGCGGCCTTTCCGGCGCCGTCGCCGACCTGATCGAGCCCGAGCTGGAGGCGGTGACCGGGGAGATCCTCGAGACGATCGCGCGTGAGGTGCCGGAGTACGAACGGCCGCTGGAGGGCAACTTCGGCCGCGGCATCCGCACCGGCGTCGCCGAGGCGCTGAGCCAGTTCGTCGCCCTGATCCGCGATCCGGACGCCGGCCGCGGACTGGGCCGCGAGGTCTACGTCGAGCTCGGGCGGGGGGAGCTGCGACAGGGCCGGACGCTCGACTCGCTGCAGGCGGCCTACCGGGTCGGCGCCCGCGTCGCCTGGCGGCGCCTCGCTGGCGCCGGGCGCCGGGCGAAGCTCGACTCCGAGGTCCTCAGCCTGCTCGCCGAGGCGATCTTCGCCTATATCGACGAGCTCTCGGCCGACTCGGTTGACGGTTACGCGGCGGCGCAGTCCGAGATCGAGGGCCTGCGCCGGCGCCGACGCCGCGAGCTGGCGACCCTGCTGATGCGCGAGCCCGCCGCGGAGCCGGCCGCTCTGCGGGCCGCGGCACAGGCAGCCGGATGGAGGATCCCGCGCCGGCTGGCCCCGCTCGCCTGTGCCGAGGAGGGCCTTGCCCGGCTCTCCGGACGCCTGCCCGCCGATTCGCTGGCCACCCGGATCGACGAGCTCGGTTGCGTCCTGCTGCCCGATCCAGGCGGGCCCGGCCGCGCCGCCGAGATCGAGCGGGCGGTGGCCGACTCGGCCGCCGTGCTGGGGCCCGCGGGCGAGCCGGCGCGGCTGCGCCAGTCCTGGGAGCTGACGAAGACCGCGTTGCGGGCGAGCGAATCCGGCGCCGTGCCGTCAGTCGGCCTGGTTCGGGCAGAGGACCACCTGGCCGACCTGCTGCTCTTCGAGGGCAGCGCGATGGTCGAGCGGATCGCCGCCCGCAGGCTGGCGCCGTTCGACCCGCTCACCGAGAAGGCGGGCGAGCGGATGCGGGAGACGGCGCTCGCCTACGTCCGCCATCGCGGCAACTCGGTGGCGATGGCCGCGGCGCTGCACGTCCACCCGCAGACCGCCCGCTACCGCGTCACGCGGTTGCGCGAGCTGCTGGGCGACCAACTGGACGATCCGGACGCCCGCTTCGAGTTGGAGATAGCGCTGCGTTAGCGGCGCCGGCCCGGCAACGTCCGAAACACGGCGTCCCAGATCGGCGAGGAGACGCCGAAGCCGTAGCGGTGGTCCTGGAAGTGGTGGCGCATGTGCTGCTCGCGCAGGCGCTTTCCGAACTCGGACCTGGGGACGAAGTGGTGGACGTAGTAGTGCGTGTAGTCGTAGGCGAGGTAGCCGCCGATGAAGCCGGCGAAGAGCGGGTAGGCGGCCGGGGTGCCGAAGAGCAGGACGAAGGCGAAGAAGAAGAGCGTCGCCAGGGGGATCGCCACGGCCGGGGGCATCACCAGGCGCAGCTTGTCGTTGGGGTGGTCGTGGTGGATGCCGTGGATGATGAAGTGCATCCGCCGCCCGAAGGCGTTGTCGGGCTCCCAGTGGAAGACGAGCCGGTGCAGCCAGTACTCGGTCAGGGTCCAGATCCCGATCCCGGCAAGGGTGAGCAGGACCAGCTGCCAGGCGTCGTAGCCGCGGTCGGCCCCCAGCCACTCCGCCGCGACGACGACCGGCACGAAGACGATCGCCGGCACCGCGGGGTGCACGCGCGAGAAGAAGTTGAGGAATTCGCTCTCGAACAGCTGCGGCGAGGCCGCGAGCTTGTCGGTCTGGCTGGAGGTCTCCATCCAGCGGCAATGGTAACGGCCGCCAGACCCGGCTTCCGCAAGACGCGGGGAAGATGTGACGAGACTGTGTCAAAGACGTTGCGCTTTGCGGGAATGCCACGCACGGAAGACGCACGACGGTGCCACTATGCGAGCCGTGCCGCGCAAGCCAAAGCCCCCCACCTGCGAGGACTGCTACTTCCGCAGGAACCTGCTCTGCGCGCTCGAGCTGGAGGAGCCCTGCACGACGTTCCGGCCGAACCGCCCCGAGGGGCTGGTTCCGCCGAAGCAGCCCGTGCTCTTGATGCGGCCGCCGCGCTGGGCATCGCAGACAGCCTGAGCGCTCGGTCTGGTTATGTTTTGACCATGCCGGAGCGCGATCTATATGCCTGGGCACGGACCACGTACGTCTCTCGCAGGAGCAGGGGCTTCACTCCTAACGTCGATGTCTATTACTGCGGGGAACCTCAGCGGGCTGTGGTCAAGGTCGATCTGGCGGGGGTTGAGCTTTCCGATGTTGGGATCGAGGTCTCGGGGCGGCAGCTGGCTGTCGTCGGCGAACGGCCGGTGCAGGAGACCGAGGGGCGGGTCTACCAGCAGGTCGAGATTCCCTCCGGGCCGTTCCGGCGGATCGTCGAGCTGCAGGTCGACGTCGACGCCGAGCGGGCCAAGGCGACTTACGAGGACGGGGTGCTGAGGATCGAGCTGCCGCTGCGCGATCCGGCGGAGACGACGCGTCGGGTCCCGATCGGGAGGGACTGATGGAGGGCAGCCCGGTGCTCGAGGTGGTCGACTCGCTCGACGCCGAGGACGTGATTCGCGTCACCGAGCCGCTGCCCGACGCCCTGCCGGTCCTGCCCCTGCGCGAGACCGTCACCTTCCCCGAGACGCTGACGCCGCTCGCCGTCGGCCAGGAGCGCTCGATCAAGCTGGTCGACGACGTGCTCGGCGCCAACCGGATGCTGGCGATGGTCGCCGCCCGCGATCCCGAGAACGAGGAGCCGGGGCCGGAAGGCCTCTACGAGGTCGGCGTCGTCGGCGTCGTCGCCCGCATGCTGAAGGTGCCCGACGGAACCCTGCGCATCCTCGTCCAGGGCACGCAGCGGGTGCGGCTGGGCCCCTACGTGGCCGAGCAGCCCTACCTGGTGGCGCGGATCGGCGAGCTTTCCGACGTGGTTGAGGAGGGGCCGGAGCTGGAGGCGCTGACCCGCAACGTGCAGCGCACCTTCTCGGAGATCATCGAGCAGATCCCCTACCTGCCGGAGGAGCTGCAGATGGCGGTCGCCAACCTCGACGACCCCGCGGCGCTCGCCCACCTGATCGCCGGCGCCCTGCGCATCTCGACCGAGGAGAAGCAGCGGCTGCTGGAGGAGCTCGACGTCGTCGCCCGCCTCCGCCACCTCTCCCAGATCCTCGCCCGCGAGCTCGAGGTGGTCCAGCTCGGCACCCAGATCCAGACCCAGGTACAGTCGGAGATCGACAAAGGCCAGCGCGAGTTCTTCCTGCGCCAGCAGTTGAAAGCGATCCAGGACGAGCTCGGCGAGACCGACGAGCAGCAGGCCGAAGTCAACGAACTGCGCGAGAAAATCGAGGCGGCCAAACTTCCCGAGCATGCCCAGAAGGCGGCCGACCGCGAGCTCTCGCGGCTGGAGAAACTGCCGCCCGCCGCGGCCGAGCACGGCGTCATCCGCACCTACCTGGAGTGGTTGACCGAGCTGCCCTGGTCTGCAGAGACCGAGGACAACCTCGACATCGCCCACGCCCGCACGGTCCTCGACGCCGACCACTACGACCTGGAGAAAGTCAAGGACCGCATCCTCGAGTACCTGGCGGTACGCAAACTGAAGCCGGACTCACCCGGGCCGATCCTCTGCTTCGTCGGCCCGCCCGGCGTCGGCAAGACCAGCCTCGGCCGCTCGATCGCGAAAGCGCTCGGCCGCAAGTTCGAGCGGATCTCGGTCGGCGGCGTCCGCGACGAGGCCGAGATCCGCGGCCACCGCCGCACCTACATCGGCGCCCTGCCGGGGACGATCGTGCGCGCCCTGCGCGACGCCGGCTCGCGCAACCCCGTCTTCATGATCGACGAGATCGACAAGATGGGCGCCGACTTCCGCGGCGACCCATCCTCGGCGATGCTCGAGGTGCTCGACCCCGCCCAGAACGACTCCTTCCGCGACCATTACCTCGACCTCGAGTTCGACCTCTCCGAGGTGATGTTCATCGCCACCGCGAACGTCCTCGACACGGTCCCGGGCCCGCTGCAGGACCGGATGGAGACGATCGAGCTGGCCGGCTACACGCTGGAGGAGAAGAAGCAGATCGCCCGTAAGTACCTCGTCCCGCGCCAGATCGAGGCCAACGGGCTGAAGGCCTCGCAGATCGAGTTCGCCGATCCGGCGCTGGCGGCGATCGTCGAGGAGTACACGCGCGAGGCCGGTGTGCGCAACCTGGAGCGCCAGATCGGCACGATCTGCCGCAAAGTCGCCCGCGAAGTCGCCGAGGGCAGGGGCAACGGCAAGGTGAAGATCTCGGCCAAGCGCGCCCGCGAGCTGCTCGGTCGCCGCCGCGTCTTCGCCGAGCAGCGGCGTCGCACCAAGGTCGCGGGGGTGGCGACCGGCCTCGCCTGGACTCCATCCGGCGGCGACGTGCTGTTCATCGAGGCGACCTCGATGCCGGGCTCGGGGACGCTGACGATCACCGGCCAGCTCGGCGACGTGATGAAGGAGTCGGCGCAGGCGGCGCTCTCCTACGTGCGCGGCCACTGGCGCGAGGCGGCGCCGGAGCTGGGCGAGAAATGGTTCGCCGAGCACGACATCCACATCCACGTGCCGGCCGGCGCCGTGCCCAAGGACGGTCCCTCGGCCGGGGTGGCGATGACCGTGGCCCTGGCCTCGCTGATCAGCGGCCGACCGGTTCGCAACGATGTGGCGATGACCGGCGAGGTGACGCTGACCGGCCAGGTGCTGCCGATCGGGGGCTTGAAGGAGAAGTCGCTTGCGGCGCAGCGGGCCGGGATCAAGCGGGTGCTGGTACCGGAGCGAAACGAGGGCGACGTGAGCGAGATTCCCGAGCACGAGCGCAGCGAGCTGGAGTTCGTCTACGTGGACGAGGTATCGAAGGCGATCGAAGCGGCGCTGGCCTAGCGGCATGGAGGTCGCTGGGGCGCTGGGCAGGGGCAGCCTGTCGACGTATCGCGAGGCGGTCGGCGCGGCCGTGCGGGCGCGCTCGCGGGTCTTCTGGATCGTCGCCGGCCTGACCGTCGCCGCCGCGGCGCTGCGCTTCGCCACGCTCGGGGTGCAGAGCTATCACCACGACGAGATCGTCACCGCCAGCCGCGTCCTGCGCGACGGCTTCTGGCACGCGATGGAAGCGGTCGGCTTCAGCGAGTCGGCGCCGCCGCTCTATTACGTGCTGGCCTGGCTTTGGACCCAGGCCCTCGGCACCGGCGAGCTCGGCCTGCGCTCGGTCTCGGCCCTGGCCGGCGTAGCAACCGTCCCCGTCGCCTACCTGCTCGGCGCCGAGCTGAGCAGCCGCCGCGCCGGCATTGTCGCCGCGGCGCTGGTCGCGGTTAACCCGATGCTGCTCTGGTACTCGCAGGAGGCCCGCGCCTACTCGCTCTTCGTCCTGCTCACGGCGCTCTCGCTGCTCTATTTCGTGCGGGCGCTCGATCGGGGGAGGCGCCGTGACTTCATCGCCTGGGGGGTCGCTTCGGCGCTGGCGCTCGCCACCCACTACTTCGCCGCCTTTCCGATCGCCGCCGAGGCGATCTGGCTGCTGCGGCGGCGAGGCAGGGAGGCGGCCCCCGGGATCGGGATCATCGCCGCCGCCGGCCTGCTGCTGGCGCCGCTGGCGATCCACCAGATGTCGAGCGGCCACGCCGAGTGGATCGGCGGTCGCACCCTCGGCCACCGTCTCTGGGAGACGGGGCTCACCTTCATGCTGGGTGAGACGGGCGACATCATCGCCCGGCCCGAGCACCCGCTGCTGGCCCTCGTCCCCTTCCTGCTCGTGGTCGTTGCCCTGACGCGCGTCTTCGCCCGCGGCGATCGACGCGGGCGGCGGGCGGCGGGAATCCCGCTTGCGATCGGGGCGGTGGCGGTGCTCGTCCCGGTGGCCCTCGGCCTGCTTGCCCCTGGCAAGGACTACGTCCTCGCCCGCAACCTGATGCCGGCGCTGGTGCCGCTGCTCGTCGCCGTCGCGGTCGGCTTCACCCTGCGCAACGCTCGCCGCGGCGGCGCGATCCTCGCCGCGGCCCTGGTCGCCTACTCGCTCGGCTTCTCGATCTGGGCCGGCATCTCGCCGGCCCTGCAGCGGCCCGACTGGAACTCGGTCGCCGCGGCGCTGGGCGAACCGAGGGTGCCGCGGGCGATGGTCACCTGGACCCTGGGCAAGGCGTCGCTGCGCTACTACCTCTCGACCGGCTCGATCCAGGTGCAGCCGTCCGATGGCTTCAGATGGTGGGTCGGCGAGGTCGACTTCATCTCCGACGGCCCCGCGCCGCCGCCCCCGCGCCGCCTGCTTGGCCCCGGCTTCCGCCAGGTCGGCTACCAACAGGTCGGCCGCCTCTACCTGCGCCGCTACGCGACGCCCGGCCCGGGGCTGAGGCCGCTGCGGCTGGGGATCGTGCGCGCCGCCGAGCTTGGCTTCCGCACCAACGGGGTATTGCTGGATGGGATCAGCCCGCCCTGACACAAAACGATTTGCGAGTTATCCTGACCGTCCCCCAGGAACTCAGCGAGGAGAAGGCATGAGCAAAACCAAGGCGACCCAGGCCGCCGATCTCTATTCGACCGCACGCGAGAATCCCTACGTGCAGCGCCTAGTCGAAGACGAAGAGCTGCGAGACAGCCTGAAGAAGGCCTTCGAGGCGGCGCGTGGCGCATACAGCCGGGCGGCCGGCAACGGCGGTGCGGTCAAGGCGGTTACGAGCGACAAGAAGGTGCAGCGCGATCTCAAGACTGCGGCGGAGAACCTGCGCGACGCCTCCGAAGCCTTGCGCGCGCCGAGGAAGCGCAAGAAGAGCAAGCTCGGCCGGCTCGTCCTGCTCGCCCTGGTCGGCGCCGCCGTCGCCCTGGTGCTGAGCGAGGATGCGCGCAAGACCGTGCTCGACGCCCTCTTCGGCGCCGAGGAGGAGTTCGAGTACACCAGCACGACTTCTATAAACGGCGGATAGATGACCGCCCCCGAGCGCCGCACCCGCGGATGACGCGCCTGGCGCGGCGCTGGATCACCACCCGTCTCCTCACGAATAGCGCTGCTATTCGCTCGTCGGCGTGCGGCGCCCAGCTTGGCCAGTCACGTCCCCTCGGGCACGTCACTCGGCGCCGGTCATCTATCCGCCATGGCTACGTAAACTGATTTTATGGAGGCGGCGATCAAGGAGCGCGAGCTCAGCGGCGAGAAGGCGCAGCGCATCATCGATGCGATGCGCGACAGCGTCGCCAAGCGCGGCGCCGCCGGCTCCACCTTCGAGCACGTCGCCCGCGAGGCGGGGGTCAGCCGCGGCCTGCTCCACTACTACTTCGGGACCAAGGAGCGGCTGCTGGTCGAGGTCGTGCGGCGCGACGCCGAGATCCGCGTGGCGCGACTCGACGAGCCGCTGGGGAAGGCGCAGACCGTCGACGCCGTGATCGACGTCCTCCTCTCCAACCTCACCGACATGATCGAGAACGAGCCGGCCTTCTTCCTGCTCCTCTACGAGCTCTTCAGCGCCGGCCGCCGCAACCCCGAGATTCAGCACGAGGTCGGCCAGCTCTTCGAGCGCACCCGCTCCCACGTCGCCGACGTGCTCAGGGCGAAGGAGCGCGAGGGCGTGCTCAGCCTCCGCCACGACGCCGAGTCGATCGTCTCCTACCTCTTCGCGATCGCCGACGGCTTCGCCCTGCAGGCACTCTCCGACACCGATCGCGACATCAGCGGCGGCCTCGCCGTCGCTGCCGCCTCGGGCCGCTACCTGCTCGTCGACGAGTAGCCAGCGGGGCTCCGACCTTCGCGAGTGAGGCAGTAGTTAGATTTGCTGAGGCTGCGCAGCAGCTTTTGCCGGAGGCTTTCGAGCGTCCTCTCGGACTTTCTTCCTAGCCTCTTTGGCGTAATCCTCAGGCGAGATATCGCCTTTGAGTAGATCGAGATAGAGGCTAGACGGGCCGGTTGCTATTGATCCATGTGCCATCAAGTTCCCTTTCTCTCGGTCGCGTTCGATTCCTCCGATGTGTCGAGTCTATGCGACGACCCGGCGTCGTCATTCAATGCCCACGCCAGCCCGATGAAGCCGCCTAGAAGCTCGATATATGTTAGATCGCCCGTCAAAAATGCCCCTTTGTGGCTCGAAACTACGTTGAGGACGGCGACGGGCTCGTTTCCCACGATGATTGGCATTGAGGCCAGCGAGCCATAGCGCCGGTCGTTGTTGGCAAGTGGATGCGGACTCCAGCGTTTGTCGCCATCCACATTGTTGGTCCATTGGAGATCACCGGATTCCAATGCATGCCCTGCGATTGAGGTCTTCGGAAGCGAGAAGTTGTTCTTCCGGCCCAAAGAATGTCCGGACTCGTAGATCATTTGGAATGTCTGAGCACTCTCGTCGAACTTAAGGACAGAGAGACGGATTTCCTCGTTGCTGACGAGGGAAAGGCCAAATCGTGCAGGTGCCAAAACCCCGCGCTCAATGAACTCCTCAAAAGAGATATCGAGATGTCCCGCAGCTACGTCTCGAAGGGCGAGGATGGCTTCTTTAATCAGGTCAGCCTGATAAGCATGCAAATCCTCGCTCCAACGCTTCGTGCGCCCCAGGAAGACGCCGGCCGCGAAGACAGTCGCACCCAAAAGCACTACAACCCAGAGCGCAATTGGAGCGTCGAAGGTCGAAGCGATCCAGGCAGCTGCCGCCACAATCCCCACGACCAAAAGGCCCGCAATGACGT
>DATASN010000005.1:0-27060 GCA_036269215.1 Solirubrobacterales bacterium | reverse complement strand
CGCTGTTCCACGGCACCGGGCTCTCGCAGTTCCTGCTCGCGCTCACACTCGGCTCCACGACGTTGCTGCGCCGCCGGTTCGACGCGCGCGTCACACTCGAGACGCTCGCGAAGTACCGGGTCGAGGAACTGGTCGTGGTGCCGACGATGCTGCAGCGCATCCTCAACCTGGACGAAAACGAGATCCGCGCGCACGACACGTCCGCGCTGCGCATCATCTTCTGCGCCGGCTCCGCGCTGCCGCCCGAGGTGGGCACCCGTGCGATGGAGTTGTTCGGCGGCGTGATCTACAACCTGTACGGCTCTACCGAGGTCGCCGTTGCGACAGTCGCCACGCCCGAGGACTGGCAGCAGGCACCGGGCACGGTGGGCCGGCCACCGGTCGGTTGCACGGTGCGGCTCTACGACGAGCACGCCAAGCGGATCACCGCACCCGACACGATCGGACGGGTGTTCGTCGGCAGCGGGCTGCGCTTCTCGGGCTACACCGGCGGCGGCGGCAAGGAGGAGATCGACGGGCTGCTGTCCTCCGGCGACGTCGGCCACTTCGACGAGGCCGGGCGGCTGTTCATCGATGGCCGCGACGACGAGATGATCGTCTCCGGCGGCGAGAACGTCTTCCCGCGCGAGGTCGAGGATCTGCTGGCCGACCACCAGGCCGTGGTCGAGGTGGCCGTGATCGGGGTCGACGACGAGGAGTTCGGCCAGCGGCTCAAGGCCTTCGTCGTCGCGGCGGCCGAGGCCGATGTCTCCGAAGAGGATCTGCGGGCCCACATCAAGGCCAACCTCGCCTCCTACAAGGCGCCGCGCGAGATCGAGTTCCTCGACGAGTTGCCGCGCAACGCCACCGGCAAGGTGCTCAAGCGCGAGCTGCATGCCCGCGAGACGCCAAGCTCGGCGTAGCCGGACACCTCCCAAATTGCGGCATTCCCGGTGGTTTTCGGGTAGCTGGCCCGCCGATGCGGATAGTAGGTTGCCATTCATGGGCGAACCTGCGGTGCAGCTGAAAGCGGTCGGGGCGGCGACTGAGGAGCTGCACGAGACCGCCAGGCAGGCGCTCGAGTGGGTGCGGGTCAGCGAGGAGCGCGTGGCCGCAGCCGAGGCGCGTTTCGAGCAGGTCCAGGCTGAGGTCAAGCAGCGGGCGATGGAGACCCTGCGCAGGATCGGCGAGGAGGGCCGCGAGCGGCTCGCCGCCGAGCGCGGCAGGCGCAAGGACGCCGAGGCCAGCGTGGCCCAGGCCGAGGCCGCGCGCGATCGTGCCGAGAACGCTTTCGAGCAGGCTCAACAGCGCGCCCAGGGGGATCGCGAAGCTTTCACCGTCGAGCTGAGCTCGGTCAGGGCCGAGGCAGAGCGCTCGCTTTCCGAGCAGGTCGAGCGGGCCGGGCGCGAGGCTGAGGATCGCCACAAGGAGGCCCTGGGGCAGATCCAGCTCGAGGCCGACCAGCGGGTCGCCGCGGCGGAGCAGCGCGCCGCCGAAGCCGAGGCCGCCGCCGCGGAGGCTCACGAGATCGCCGTGCGGCTCGAGGCCGAGATCGAGGAGCGGGTGATGCGCGGCACCGAGGACGTCCGGCGCGAGGCCGAGGAGCGGGTGCGCAGCCTGGTCGAGAAGGTCGAAGGCGAGGCGGCCGAGCTGGCCAGGGCACGCGCCGAGGAGGCGCTGAAAGCGGAGTCGGACCGGATCCGGACGCAGGCTGAGCAGCGCGAGGAGCGGGTGCGACGGGCTGCTGAGGATGAGATCAAGGCCAGTACGTCACGGGCTCGGCGCGAGGTCCTTGCCGCGGCCGACGCAACGGCGCCTTCGTGGTCTCGCAAAGAGACGACTGCTTCGGGCTCCGGATACCGGACGTTCTAGACCTCTTTAGCATCCGCACCGATGCGAGAGGTGCGGATAAAGGACACGCTGAGCGGGAACCTCGCGGCGCTCGACCCGAGCGACGAGGTCGGGATCTATGCCTGCGGCCCCACGGTCTACAGCAGGATTCACATTGGGAACGCTCGGCCGTTCGTTGTGTTCTCTCTTCTTGCCCGGTTCTTGAGGTCGGAGGGCTACTCGGCGAAGCTGGTGGTCAACGTCACCGACATCAACGACAAGATCTACGCGGCGGCGGGCGAGGCGGGGGAGGAGTCCGGAGCGTTTGCCGAGCGGATGACGCGGGCCTATTTCGAGGACACCGATCGGCTGGGGTTGGGGCGGCCCGACGCGGAGCCGCTGGCGACCGAGACGATCTCCGGGATCTTGGCGCTGATCGCCGATCTGATCGAGGCGGGGAAGGCGTATGAGTCCGGTGGCGACGTCTACTTCCGGGTGCGCAGCTTCGACGGCTACGGCAAGCTCTCCAACCGCCGTACCGAGGAGATGGATCAGGGCGAGGAGGCCGGCTCGGCCTCGCTGAAGGAGGACCCGCTCGACTTCGCGCTTTGGAAGGCGCATAAGGCGGGCGAGGACACCTCCTGGGACTCGCCCTGGGGACCCGGGCGGCCCGGTTGGCACATCGAGTGCTCGGCGATGGCCGAGGCCGAGCTGGGGCCGTCCTTCGCGATCCACGGTGGCGGCTCGGACCTGGTCTTCCCCCACCACGAGAACGAGATCGCCCAGTCCGAGGGCGCCGGGCGGCCGTTCGCGCGGGCCTGGATGCACAACGGGATGATCGAGACCGGGGCCGAGAAGATGTCGAAGTCGGAGGGCAACATCTTCCAGCTGTCCGAGGCGCTGGATCAGTACGGGCGCGAGGCCGTGGTCGACTACCTGATCTCGGGGCACTACCGGCAGCCGTTGGCGTTTGGGCCGGAGCAGATGGAGCAGGCTGTGGCTCGGGTCGAGCGGCTGAGGAACTTCTTTCGCGAGAACCCGATTGGTGGGGAGGAGCCGGGGGAGGGTCCGTCAGAGCAACAGCGGGGAGGCTCTGCCGGACCCTCCCCCGGCTCCCCGCACGATTCGGTGGCCTCACGGGTCGAGAGCTTCAGAGACGCGCTCGCCGATGACTTCAATACGCCGAGGGCTATGGCCGAGGTGTTTGAGCTTGTGGGGGAAGCGAATCGGGGTGATGTTCTTGGAGCGCCTGGGGCACTTGCGGAGATGCTCGCGATCGTCGGCCTCGGCTCCCTTACCCAGCCGGATGAGGGAGCTGTGGCCGACGACGAGTCGGAGAAGCTCCTGGAGGAGCGGCAGGCCGCCCGGGCGGCTAAGGACTTTGGTCGGGCAGACGAGATTCGCGATCGGTTGGCTGAGCTTGGCTGGGAAGTGCGGGACGGCACCGAGGGCGCGAAGCTCGTGCCCAGGGGCTAGGCATGCCTTCGGGTCGTCCATCCGACATTGACCACACCAGAGGGGGGTCAATGTCGGATGCGTCGCAGATGATCTACGGCAAGCAGACCGTCGCTGAGGCGGAACGAGGGAGGCGTCGGGTCCAGCGCATTTGGCGCGCGCCCGAGACGTCGCCCAATGAGCTGGAGCGGCTCTGTGGATCTCCGGACCATCAGGGCGTGGTCGCAGAGGTGGATCCCTATCCCTACGCCGACCCGAACCAGCTGCTGCGTGTAGACAGCGCTCTGATCGTCGCGCTCGATCAGGTCCAGGACCCGCGCAACCTCGGCGCCGTCTGCCGCTCCGCCGAGGCCGCCGGCGCCGCCGGCGTGGTCATCCCCGACCGCCGCTCGGCCGAGGTCACAGCCGTCACGTGCAAGGCCTCAGCGGGCGCCGTCGAGCATCTGCGGATCGCCCGAGTCCGCAACCTCGCCGACTGGCTCGCCGAAGCCAAGGACGCAGGATTCTGGCTCTGGGGAGCCGATGCCAATGCGTCACACGCTCCCTGGGACGTCGATCTAACTGGGCCCACCATCTTGGTCCTTGGCGGTGAGGGAAAGGGCATCCGCCCCCGCGTATCAGCCGCCTGCGACGGTACCATCGCCCTACCGCAGCAAGGTCAAACGGCTTCCCTGAATGTTTCTGCAGCCGCCACCGCGCTGCTCTTCGAGGCGATTCGGCAGCGGTAGCACCTGCAACGGCGGTTGCAGAAAATCCCTGCATGGGGTTGACAGAACACCGTTCCGTCGTAAACTAACGCGCCAACAAGGGTGAACCTCAGCTTGAGTCTGAGATGACCCCGGTCCATACAGGGCGCCGCCAGGGGAGGTAAGGCGCCACGACCCTTCGCAAGGAGAAGGATCTGTGGCTCTATCTTCGCCGACCCAGGAAATTCAGCTACCGTCGGGCCGCCTCAACGGCTCGCTCAGACCGGCTGATGCTAACCCTCAACCTGAGCTTGATGACCATTATCTGGTCGCCCTCGCGAAGGACGGTCGCACCGATGCCTATGACGCGATCGTGCGTCGCTACCGCGGCTTCGTCCGCCTCAAGGCCTCGTCCTACTTCCTGCTCGGGGGGGAGGCTGACGACCTGATCCAGGAAGGCCTGCTCGGCCTCTACAAGGCGATTCGCGACTACCGCACCGATCGCGAGTCGAGCTTCCGCAACTTCGCCGAGCTCTGCATCACCCGCCAGATCATCACCGCGGTGAAGACCGCGACCCGCAACAAGCACACGCCGCTCAACCAGTACGTCTCCTTCAGCCAGACCCCGGCCGCCGCGGGCGACTCCGACACGACCCTCGACGAGATCCTGCCCGGGCCCACGGTCCACGACCCGGTCAACCAGGTGATCGCCGCCGAAGAGCTGGACAGCCTCGTCTCCTGTCTCTCCGGCGTCTCCGGAGTCCTCTCCGACCTCGAGAGCCGCGTCCTCTCGCTCTACCTCGACGGCCACTCCTACGAGGCGACCGCCGAGCGGCTCGAGTGCGACACCAAGACGGTCGACAACGCCCTGCAGCGGGTCAAGCGCAAGGTCGGCTCCCACCTCGCTGCGCGCGAGACGCCGCTCTAGGGAAGGTCGGCGAGCACGTAGTCGAGCAGCTTGCGGCCGTGGTCCGAGGCGACCGAGACGTCGTCCGCCGTGACCCGGACGCGGTGCAGGGACTGCATCCGCAGCACATCGCCGTCGCAGCGGCTGTTGGGGAAGACGCCGGCGTAGGAGACGCCCAGGCGCTCCAGATGGTCGGCCACGAGCGCGGTTGCCGGCGTATCCAGCGGCAGGTCGACGTAGACCGCGTCGAGCCCGGCGCGGTGGAAGAGGTGGTGGCGCTCGGCGCTCACCGCGGCCTCGAGATCTGCGCCGGGACGGTGGACGGTGATCAGCGCCAGGTTGTGGTCGGAGTCGACCGCGACGTGCAGCTCGGTCCGCCCAGGTAGCGCCGCGTCCGCCGACACGTCCGCGAGGTGGCCGCGCAGCTCGCAGAGCTCCAGCGTCTGCCCGACGATGCCGCGATGGCGCTCGGGGGCGTAGACCGGCCGCTCCTGGCCGTCGTTCAGCTTGGTGTAGAAGAGCGCCGCCGACTGCCGTCCGCGCCGGCCTCCGGCCGCGTCGTTTGACACCGAGGCCGGGATCCAGCCGAGCAGGAAGCCGGTCTCGTGGGCGCCGAGATCGACGTTGGCACGCTGGCTGTAGGGGTGGGCGGCGGTCGCCTCGCTGTACATCCCGGCCATCCCCCTCTCGCGAGCCCAGTCCATCAGGAAGCGCTTGGTCCGGGTGAACAGGTGTTGCCCCCGCGCCGCCGGCATCGTCACGGCTTGTCCCGAATGCCCGACCGAGTCGCCCGCGTTCGCAAGGCTCATCCCCTCGTGGCAGAGCAGCTCCCCCTCTGGCGTCTCCGCGACGCAGGAAACATACGTCCCGGCTGCCAGTCGCGCTGAGACCTCCTCGACGTCATAGACCCAGCGCACGTCATAGCTGTCGCCGTAGGCAGATCGCATCGCGTTGCGCAGCAGGGAGCCCTCGTTGGGTTGCAAGAACCTAAAATGCGCGTTCATCGCCACACGATCTGGGGCAAAGAGGCGATCACCGGATCCCGCCGGTTCTTGCGAGGTGTTCTGTCTGAAGCGAGATGTATATTACGAACATGTGTTTGCCCTTGAGAGGACGAGTTTCATCGCCGACGCCTGTCGGAGGAATCGCGCCTCGTACGGGAAATGCCGACTGGCTGTTTCCCCGGACAGGACGTGATCTGGCCCACTCGGCAGATTCCCCGGCTGACCGCCTAGTGCTGTATAGATTGGAGAGTATGAAAAGCCAAGCCAAGAGAGAAGCTGAGAAGGATGCCGCCAAACTACTCAAGGCGACGTGGGGAGGTGCGATTCCGGTCGACCCAGTGGCGATCGCACGAACAGCTGGCCTGAGCGTCCTCGAAGCCCAGCTCGATGAAAACACGCTAGGCGCTCTGGTCAAGCAACCTGGTCGAGATCCGACCATTCTGCTGAATGAAACCGACAGCGAGAATCGACGGCGATTCACCTGTGCACATGAGCTGGGGCATTTTGTGAGACGCTCGGAAGAAGCGGATGAGTACACCAGGGTTGACCTGCGAAACTCTCTGTCTGCGACAGGTGAAGACCCTGAGGAGGTCTACGCGAATGAGTTTGCCGCTTGTCTCCTGATGCCTGAGGATGAAGTCAGGTCCTTTGCCGAAACAGGCATGGGGGATCTCGAAATGGCGATTCGTTTCAAGGTTTCCCGTGAAGCCATGCAGTTTCGGCTCAAGAACCTAGGGCTGATGACCGCTGCTTCTCAGCCTGCCTAGCAATGGCTAACGAGGCGGAAGGCGCCGGCGGCGACGCCCGGGAAGCTGGCGATCCAGATGCGGCTGCAAAAGCGGCGGTCGAGGATGTCCTCCAGTCGGGCGCTGCGCGTGAGTCGAGGCTTCCCGAGGAGCTTCGCCATCTCCCGGAGCGGGACAGGGCGCAAGCCATCCAGCTTAAGCGCAAGGCGGCCGAGCTTGAGCATAGGCTCAAGAACAGGTACGCGACGTGGATTCTCATCTTGCTTGGGGGTCAGCTCTTGGCCGTCAATGCGATATTCACGGCGTTTGCCTGGGCTGGTGAGGACTGGGAATTGTCCACATCGGTCGTTCAGGTTTGGTTGGCTGCCACGGTGGTCCAAATCGTTGGTGTCGTCTATGTCGTGACGCGGCATTTGTTTCCAAATCGGGACGGAGGGCCATAGCCGTCGTCGACCACGTACGCTGAGTAAGTAGGCAAGAACTGCCCGCCTAGCTCAACTGGTAGAGCACCTGATTTGTAATCAGGAGGTTTCCGGTTCGATTCCGGAGGCGGGCTCTGGGTTCGTCGGTCAGCCGCTCTTATCGCCGCTGAGCACGCGAGCCTTCTCGGCGGCCAGCTCCTCGTCGGTGAGGACGCCCTTCTCGTGCAGGGTGGCCAGGCGTTCGAGGCGGGCCAGGCGGGCGTCCTCGCTGTCGACGGGGAGGGTCGCGGTCGGCGCCTCGCTCTTGCCGTCGGGCTTGCGCATCTCGGGCAGGCGCAGCTTCGACACCTGCTCGCCGATGTTGGCGTCCTTGACCGCGCCCACCACGCGGTCCTTGGTGCGGCCGAAGGCCTCGCCGTAGTCGGCGTCGGGGAATTCCTCACCCGCCTGCCGGCGCAGCTCGTGGATGCCGAATGCCGCCATGCCGGCGATCACCAGGGTCGTGAGGAAGGTGCGGAGGTTCTGGATCGGAGCCGAGAGGAAGTAGATGCCGACGACGACCGCCAGCAGGGCGTAGACGTATCCGGGGAAGTCGCGCAGCACCGGCGCCATCCAGCGCCGGCTTGTGCGCGCCGAGCCGGTCGGCGAGGCCAGCCAGCCGGCGATCACGAAGAGCACGCCGACGACGATCACGGTGGTCGCGATGCTGGTCATCAGCGAGGTCGAGATCGACCAGGCCGCTTCCGCGGCCGGCTTGACGCTGTCTTCGCTGACCAGCTGGCCGACCACGATCCCGCCCGCCACCTCGCGGGCGACGATCACGGCGAAGCCCGCCGCGACCAGGCCGATGCCGCAGTAGAGCACGGTTACCCAGCGGCCCTCGCGCGAGAGGTAGATCGCCAGGCCGAAGCAGAGGAAGGTGAGCAGCGAGAGGATCAGCGCCAGGCCCTTGACCGCGACGACGATGTTCTGCGCGGTCTTCAGCTGGTCCGAGCGCAGGACCGTGATCTGGCCCGCGTCGGGCGGCAGCTTTTCGGCCAGGTTGGCGCCGATCCCCACCTGGCTGGCCAGGTTGGTGACGAGGCTGCCGAGGTTGAGGCTGACTTCGCCTTTTTCGGTGGAGACCGTGTCGCCTTTTTCTTCCAGCACTTCCAGCAGCTGTTCGTGGGTGCTCCGGTTGGCGCTCTTCCAGAGTTCCTGGGCGGTCGAGCTCTGCAGCACCTGGTTGGCGCCGTCGCCGGCCACCTGGCGCAGGCCGCCGGAGACGGGGCCGGCGAGCTGCTTCGTCTGGCCGGGGAGGATTTCGCTCAGTTCCTTTTCGACGTCGACGTTTTCGTAGAGCTGGTCGACCAGGTAGTTGCCGACCGCTTCGCGGATCGTTTCGTTCTGGATCAGGTGGCCGCTGGTGGTCACCCAGTCTTCGGTGTTGAGCGCCTGGCGCTCGCTCCAGATCGCGAAGACGCTGAGGAAGGCCAGCAGCGAGCCGGCCACGACCAGGGCTCGTACGAGGCGTCGGCGACCGCGGCTCATCGCCTGATGGTATACGTGACCCAGTGAAGCTGGAGGGAATCCACCACATCACCGCTATTACGGCCGATGCGCAGAGCAACGTCGACTTCTACGCCGGGGTGATGGGGCTGCGGCTGGTCAAGAAGACCGTCAACCAGGACGACCCGACCGTCTACCACCTCTTCTTCGCCGACGAGAAGGGCAGCGCCGGCTCCGACCTGACCTTCTTCGAGTTCCCCGGCGTGCCTCCGGGCCGCGCCGGTGCCGGCGACGTGCACCGGATCGTTTGGCGGGTCGGCTCGCACGCCTCGCTCGACTTCTGGGAGGAGCGGCTCGGCGCCGGCGGGATCGAGTCCGAGCGCGCCGGCGGCGGCCTGCGCTTCTCCGACCCGGAGGGGTTGGCCCATGAGCTGGCCGTGGTCGAGGTCGATGACGAGCCGTTGATCGCCGATCACCCCGAGGTGCCGGCCGAGCTGGCGCTGCAAGGCTTCCACGCGGTCTGCGCCTACAGCGGCGCCCCCGAGGAGAGCAGCGCGCTGCTCGAGGCGCTCGAGTTCGAGTCGCTCGGCGAGGAGGGCTGGGAAGCCCGCGGTTCGAGCCGGGGCGGCCTCTACGTATACGAAGAGCCGCCCGAGGAGCGGGCGCTGCAGGGTGCGGGCAGCGTCCACCACGTCGCCTGGGCCTCGACGATCGACGAGCACGAGGCCTGGCGCGAAAGGGCGGTCTCCGCCGGCGCTCGCCCGACCCCGGTGATCGACCGCTTCTACTTCCGCTCGATCTACTTCCGCGAGCCGAGCGGCGTCCTCTTCGAGATCGCCACCCTCGGCCCCGGCTTCGCCGTCGACGAGCCGCTCGAGCACCTCGGCGAGAAGCTCTCGCTGCCGCCCGACTACGAGCACCTGCGGGCGGAGGTCGAACCGAACCTGCGCCCGGTCGTCAACCCGCGAACCTTCTCCACCGGGTGAACGGCAACTTCCTCTGGCGCGACGCCGGGCGCTCGGTCGTCTTTCGCGCCAGCGGGGTGGGCAGCGCACCGAGATTGCTCGCCGAGCACGGCATGGTGCCGTTCGAGCTGCTCTCGACGACTCGCCACCTCGAGGTCGCCCCCGGGCTGGCGGCAGCGGCGGCCGCCGTGCACGAGGTGCCCGCCGGGCCGGTGCCGGAAGCGGCCGCCGCGCTGCTCGGCTCGGTTGGCGCGCCGAACCTGGTCGCGCTCGGCGGTGGCAGGACGATCGACACCGCGAAGGCGATCGCCGCCGTCAGCGGCGCCCGCGTCGCCGCGATCCCGACGACGATGTCGGGCGCCGAGATGACCGGCATCCACCGCCTCCCCGCCGGCGCCGAGAGCCGCGCCAAAGCCCTCGTCCGCCCTGACCTGGTGATCGCCGACCCGGCAGCGATGACCAGCGCCCCCGAGCCCGAGCTGCGCGCCAGCGCGATGAACGCCCTCGCCCACGGCGCCGACTCCCTCTACACCCCGTTCACCAATCCGGTCTCGGAAATGACCGCCCTGAGAGGAGCCGAACTGATTGCCTCCTCCCTGGACGAAGACCCCGCCGACCGAAGCAAAGACGCCCTGGCAGTGGGCTCGATCCTCTGCGGCTACGCGATCGACTCGGGCATGTTCGCCCTGCACCATGTGATCTGCCAAACCCTGGTCCGGGTCTGCGGTAGCCCCCACGCAGGAACCAACGCAGCAATCCTCCCCCGAGCAATGGCCTACATGGCCTCCCGTGTCCCAGACAACCTCAAGCCACTTGCGACGGCGATCGGCACCCAACCCGACGCGATCGAACCTCGCATCCTCGAGCTGGGCGGAAATCCACCAGGCCTGGGCGAACAAGGAGCGGACCGAAGCAAGCTTCCAGAAGCGCTGGAGTCGATGCAGCTCCGCCCGGAGCTGGCCTTCACGCCGGAGCCGCCGACCGGCGACGAGCTCGAGCTGCTCATAGACCAGGCTTGGTAGCTCGCCCCCGGTAACCCTGGTCCCTTATCCGTGTAGCGCTCTCCGTGACCGAAGAGCGCCTCCGGCGATACCACGACTACACCCGCCGCCACGGCGTAAACCGAGCCGTCTATCTGCTGGCGAGGATCTTCATGACCCCGTTCTTCCTCGCCTACTTCCGCTACACCCGAACCGGCCGCGAGCACGCCCGCCTCAAGGGCGGCCTGATCGTCGCCGCCAACCACCGCAGCTTCCTCGACCCCTTCGCGATAGGCGGCGCCCTGCCCTGGCGGCGGCCGATGAGCTACGTCGCCAAGGTTGAGCTCTTCGAGCGCCGCTGGCAGGGCTGGATTCTCTCCCGCCTCGGCGCCTTCCCGATCCGCCGTGGCGAGTCCGACGTGCTCGCGATGGAGACCGCGCGCCTCGTCGTCGAGCGCGGCGGCGCCGTCTGCATCTTCCCCGAGGGCACCCGTACCCGCAGCGGCGCCCTGGGCGAGCCGAAGCGGGGCGTCGGCCGCCTGGCGCTGCAGACCGGGGCGCCGGTGATCCCCACCGCCGTGATCGGCACCGAAAACGTCCGTCGCGGCTGGCGCATCCGGCCTCGCAGGGTCCGGGTCCGGCTGGGCAGGGCAATGACCTTCCCCCGCGCCGCCGACCCGTCCCGCGGCCTGGCCTCGACCGTGACCGCGCGCATCTGGCCCAACGTCGAGCTGCAGTGGGAGGACCTGGGCGGGCTGCCGCCGATGCGCCGCGCCGCCGTGATCGGCGCCGGCAGCTGGGGCACCGCGCTGGCCGTGCTGCTGGCCCGCGGCGGCCTCGAGGTGCAGCTGGCGACCCGCACCGGCGCGCAGGCCGCCGAGATCGACGAAGCGCGCGAAAACCGCCGCTATCTGGAGGGCGTGCGCCTGCCCGATTCGGTGCGCGTGCTCCAGGCCCCGGAGGTCGAGCTGGCCGGCCTCGATCTCGTCTGCCTGGCGATCCCCTCGGGCTCGCTGCCGCAGGCGGTGGGGGCGATCGCCGATCGGGTCGGCGGGCGCTCGGCGATGCTGCTGCTGACCAAGGGCCTGATCGCACCGCTCGGCCAGCTCCCGGCCGAATACGTCGGCGAGCGGGTGCGGGTGCGGGCGATCGCCTGCCTCGGCGGCCCCGCCCACGCCCGTGAGGCCGTCTCCGGCTCGGCCGCGCTCGTGCTCGGCTCGGCCGACGCCGACCTGCGCAAACAGCTCGGCGGCGTCTTCGACCGCGCCGGTCTCGTCTGCGAGCGCTCGCGCGACGTGACCGGGGTGGAGATGGCCGGCGCCGCGAAGAACGCCGCCGCGCTGGCCGCCGCCGCCGCCGAGCCGCACGGGCTGAACGCCGCCGGCATCGCCGCCGCCCAGGTCTGGAGCGAGTGCGTCGAGCACGCGATCGGTCGCGGCGCCGACCTCTCCACCTTCTCCGGATTGGCGGGGGTCGGGGATCTGACCGCGACCGTGATGGCGCCGTCGGGGCGCAACCGCCGCGCCGGCGAGCTGCTCGGCCGGGGGACCCCGGCGGACGAGATTCCGGCCCAGATCGGACAGGCTTCCGAGGGCCTTGACGCGGTGCCGCTGCTGGCCGCCGCGACCTCGGCCGCGGGCGGTCCGGCCAGGGCCCTGAGCGGGCTGGCGGCGCTGATCCGCGGCGAGATCGACGCCGAGGCCTGGGTCGCGGGCCTGCGGCGGGTCGAGCGGTCGAGGCGGGCGGCATGATCGGTCTAGGGTTGAACCATGAGCGCGGCCAAGGAGAACGTCGAGCCGGCGAGCCTCGACCCGGCCGCCAAGGCCGAGCTCGACCGCGCCTTCGAGGACCTCTACCGGGCCCACCTGCGCGACGTCTACTCCTACGCCTACTACCGGGTCGGCGATCCCCACGACGCCGAGGACCTCAACGAGCAGGCCTTCCTGCAGGCCTACCGTCACTTCGACCGTGCCCGCCGCGAGTCCGACGGGCGGCCGCTGCGTCCCTGGCTGATCCGGATCGCCCACAACCTCGCCTCGAACTACTACCGCGACCGCTCGCGCCGGCCGCAGACCTCGCTGGAGACGGCCGACCCGATCGTTGCCCGGCACGGCACCGAGGCGATCGCCGAGGGGCGCGAGGAGCTGCGCCAGGTGATGGCGCACCTGGAGCACCTCCCCGACGATCGCCGCGACGCGCTGATCATGCGCTTCGCGCTCGGCATGGACAACCGCGAGATCGCCCGCGCGCTGGGGCGCAGCGACGGGGCGACCAAGGTGCTGATCCACCGCGCGATCAAGCAGCTGCAGGAGGAGATGGCCGATGAGTGAGGCCGGCCGCAGCCTCACCGGCAGCACCTGGAACGTCGAGCACCTGCTCTCCGACGCATTGCGGCCGATGGAGCCGCCCGAGCGGCTCTCGGGCCGCCTCGAGGACACCCTCTCCGCCGTTACTCAGGCGGCCGCGGAGGAGCTTTCCGATTGGGCCGAGGAGCTCTCCGAAAGCGAGCTGCGGGCGCTGCGCGATCCGCGCAACTGGGTACGGCCGGTCTTCGCGGTCGGCGCCGGCGGCGCCGCTGCCGGGGCGCTGGTCGTGCTCGAGCTGCGCCGCCGCGGCCGCCGGCAGGCCAAAGGCGGCCTGCGCTCGCTGAGCGGCCGGATCAGGCCGTAGCCGGCTCGCCCTTTTGCGCCGCCGGCGTCGCCAGGGCGGCACCGACGCCGAGCGCGCCGAGGAGCAGGTGGACGAGGTTGTCGCCGGTGCTGACCGGGAAGGCGCCGAGGATCGCCTCGCCGCTGCCGATCGCAAAGCCCCAGAGGGTGAGGGCGACGTAGAGGGCGCCGAGCCAGAGGGCGTAGCGGCGCGACGCGTAGCCGGCGACGAGCAGGCCGAGGGCGCCGGTGAGGACGTGGAAGACGTTGACCCAGCCGTTGATGGAGAAGGCGCCGAGCATCTGGTCGACCTCGCCCGGCGAGCCGAAGGAGGCGCTGTAGAAGAAGCCGACGATGCCGGCGACGATCAGCACGGCGCCGACGGCGGTGGCGTAGAGACGGGCGGGGCTGGGTGCGTCCATCGGCGGCGATTGTAGGCTGCTGGTCGCCGTGGCCCAGACTTGCTATCGCCATCCCAACCGCGAGACCGCGGTCTCGTGCTCGTCCTGCGGGCGGCCGATCTGCCCCGACTGCATGACCCCGAGCCCGGTCGGGATGCGCTGCCCGGAGTGCATGAAGCAGCGCACGAAGGTGGTCAGGGGGGTCGGCGAGGCGCGCCTGCACACCGCCGCGCCGGCGACCTTCGCTCTGATCGCGATCAACGTCGCCGTCTACCTTGCCGAGATCGCATCCGGGCCGGGCGGCATCGACAGCCCCGGCGCCAGCCTGATCATCCACTACGGCCTGTTCGCCCCGTCGGTGGCCGGCGGCGAGTGGTACCGGCTCGTTACCAGCGGCTTCCTCCACGAGGGCCTCTGGCACCTCGGCGGCAACATGCTCCTGCTCTTCTTCCTCGGTCGGATCCTGGAGCCGGGGATCGGCACCCCGCGCTTCGTCGCCCTCTACGCCGCCTCGCTGCTGGCGGGATCGTTCGGGGCGCTCCTGCTCTCTCCAGAAAGCCTTTCCTACGGAGCGTCCGGCGCGGTCTTCGGCGTGCTCGGCGCGACCTTCGTGATGGCAAGGGGTCGTGGCGTCGACGCCCTCGCCTCGTCGGTCGGCATCCTCATCCTGCTCAACCTCGCGATCAGCTTCGGGGTGCCGGGGATAAGCGTCGGCGCCCACCTGGGCGGGCTCGTCGCCGGCGTTCTCTGCGCCCTGCTGGTCCTCGCCGGCGAGCGCGGCATGCTCGGCCCCCGCCGCTTCCCCGCCGAGATGATCGCGATGGTCGCGATCGGGGTCGTCTCGATCCTCGGCGCTCTCGCCGTCGCCTGAGCCTGAGTCAGACGGTCCGGCTCGCCCGGATCTCGGGTGAGCTCAGCTCGGCGAAGCCGATGTTCCCCGGAGGATCGATCAGGTCCGGGTGGAGCAGGTGTCCGAGCAGCTCGACCCCGTCGACCAGCCTCGGCCCGGGGCGCGAGAAGGTCGAGGCGGCGTCGACCGCGAAGACGCGCTCTGCCCCGAGCGCCTCGATCTGCTCCCAGTGGGTCAGCGCCTGGGCGCGGGAATCGTCGACGTACCAGCCGCAGGGCATCGCGATCGCGACGTCCGGGTTGAGGCCCGAGAGCTCGCCCCAGGAGACCTCGGGGGACTTCAGGCCGGGTGGCCCGGCGACGTCCTCGCCGCCGGCGATCGAGATCATCTCCGGGATCCAGTGGCCGCCGACGTAGGGCGGGTCGAGCCACTCGAGCGCGATCACCCGCGGCGGGCTCGTCCCGGAGACGGCGGCGCGCACGGTCGCCAGCCGACCCTCGAGCTCGCCGCGCACTTCATGGGCTTGGTGGGGGATGGCGGTCGCCTCGCCAAGCCGGATCACGTCCTCCAGCATCTCGCCGAGGGTGCTTGGGTCCTGCTGGACAACCCGCGGCCTGGAGGGTAGGCGCGCGGCGACCTCGAGCACGTCCTCGTAGGAGACCGCGCAGACCGCGCAGAGCGCCTGGGTGACGATCAGGTCGGGGGCCAGCTCCGCCAGCAGCTCCTCGTCCAGCTCGTACAGCGCCTGCCCCTCGGCGACGCGGGCCTTGACGGCCCGGTCGATCTCGCCGGCGCTCAGCCCGGGGGCCAGGACCGTGCGGGTGAGGTGGGGGAGGGAACGCGCTGCGGCCGGGTAGTCGCACTCGTGGGTGACCGCGACGCACGAGTCGCCGAGGCCCAGCGCGAAGAGCGTCTCGGTGGCGGAAGGGACGAGGCTGGCGATGCGCATACGACGATCAATATGGCACTTATCGCCGGCGCCGCGGGGCGGATGGCTATATTGCCTACGCCGAATGGCCGACGACGACCTCCCCCGAAGTACCGGGCGAAATAGACGATGAGCGCCCTGCTGCTCGTCCTCCTTCTCCTGCTGGTCGCCTTCAACGGCTTCTTTGTCGCGGCCGAGTTCGCGCTGGTGCGCAGCCGCCGCGGCAAGATCGAGCAGCTCGCCGAGGAAGGCGAAAGCGGCGCCGAGGCCGTGGTCGAGCAGCTCGACAAGATCGACGAGTCGCTTTCGGCCTGCCAGATCGGGATCACGATGGCCTCGATCGGCATCGGCTTCCTCGGCGAGCCCTCGCTGGCGAAGCTGCTCGAACCGATCTTCGGCGGCCTCTCCCACGGCGCCGCCGTCGGGCTCTCGGTCGCGATCGCCTTCGCCCTCGTCACTGCGATCCACATCAGCATCGGCGAGCAGGTGCCGAAGATGATCGCGATCAGCCACGCCGAGCGCATCGCCCGCAGCGTCGCCCGCCCGCTCAACTGGTTCCGCACCGCGACCGCGCCCGTGATCCTCGGCCTCAGCGCGATCTCCAACGCGATCGTCCGCCTCTTCGGCGTCGACCCGACCGACATCGAGGAGCACCACACCGCCGAGGACCTGAAGCAGATCATCGATCGCTCCAAGGTGGGCGGGACCCTCGACCCCGGCGAGGCGGGGATGCTCGGCGGCGTCTTCCACCTGCACGAGCAGGAGGCGCGCGAGGTGATGACGCCGATCCCGGCCGTGGTCACGGTCGATGCCTCGGAGACCGTCGAGACCGCGCTGCGCCGCTGCGTCACCTCCGGCCACACCCGGCTGGTCGTGATCGAGGACGAGAACCCCGACCGGGTGAAGGGGATCGTCCACAACAACAGCCTCGCCCGCCTCTACATGAGCGACGGTCCGCAGGGGGAGATCGCGCCGGCCGTGCGCGACGCCGTGATCGTCCCCGAGACGCGGCCGCTCGACGACCTGCTCCACGACCTGCAGGTCCAGCGCACCTCGCTCTCGGTGGTCGTCGACGAGTACGGGCGCACGGTCGGGATCGTCACCGTCGAGGACATCCTCGAGGAGGTGGTGGGGGAGATCGAGGACGAGACCGACCCCCGCGCCGCCGCCCTGCGCCAGCTGGCCGGCGGCGAGTGGTTCGTCCGCGGCCACGTCTCGCTCGGCGATCTCGCCGATGCCGGGATCGACCTGCCGGCCGACACCGACGCCTACAACTCGGTCGGCGGCTACGTCTTCGGCGAGCTCGGCCGCCTGCCCAAGCGCGGCGACACGATCACCGCCAACGGCTACACGATCCGGGTCGAGTCGGTGCGCGAGAACCGCATCGAGGCGGTCCGGATCAGCGGCCAGGCCTCCGGTTCCGTCCGCCAGGGCTCCTAACTTCTCCGGGCAACCCGCGTTCCACCGAACCCTGGAGGTGTCGTATGTGGGTTGTGCGTTTGAGCGACAAGCAACTCGAGGTTCTGCGAGCGCTGCTGCACTCCGAGGAGCACCTCGGCCCGGCCTTGCAGGGCGCGATCGAGGCCCTCGACTTGGCCCGCTGGGACGACCTCCCCGAGGCCGAGCTGCCCTGGGAGGAGATAGAGACGACCGCCCGCCGCCAGGGCATCTCCCCAGCCGACGTGATCTGGGACCTCGCGGGTAGGCGCTGAGCTCAGGCCTCGCGTTGATCCCTGCCTAGTTGCAACGCAAGCACTGCTACTATAGGGGTCGTGGCACTGCAACCTACAATCTTTCCGATTGATCGTCCCGTGATGCCCGAGGCGCGTCAGATCGGTCGGCGGTCGGCTATCGACGGCCTTGAGATTGGGATCAAGTCGATGACCCATCAATGGATAATCGGGCCTCGTCGAATTGGTAAGACCAGTGTCGCAAAGGCCGTTCTCACGCGGCTTCGACAAGCAGGCCATGTCGCGCTGGATATCGACCTCAGCAAGCGCGATTTTGGTACTCAGAAGAATTTGGCGGGAGAGATCGCACGCCAGGCGCAGGCCGCACAGGCCGGCATTCCAATTGCTTCTCGCCGGTTCTGGAGATTCGCCAGCCGCCAGACACCGCGGGCCCGGCGGCTGGGAAAGGCTCTTGACGGTTTTGGCTTTGCGGATCAGGGTGAGGCCTTGGAGGCGGTTTCATCTGTGTTGGCGGGAGCAGACGATGGTGCGCCGGGTCTCGCCGGGGTACTGGAGGCGCTCTCCGTCCACGGGCGAGCCACCGGTAAGCACGTCGTCGTTCTCTTGGACGAGGTCCATCGTCTTGCGGGCCTCGAGCAAAGTGATCGCGAGGTCGCGACGTGGTGTCGCGACGGGGACTGCCCAATTGTGTTCGTGTTTGCGGGTAGCGAGGAGTCCGCAATTCGAGAGCTTCGTGAGGAAGGGCAACCCCTAGCCTCGGTAGGACGAGAATTTCAGCTCAACGACATCGGTACCGAGGATTGGCTGCGCGGGCTCCGGCTCCGTTTTCACGAGGCAGGCGTTCAGGTGGACGATTCCGGGCTATTCGCAATCGTTGAAGCGTCCGATGGACATCCACGGCGAACGATGCTCATTGCTTCCTATGTCCACACGAAGGCGGAGGCGCAGCCCGATCACCACGCGACCTCGGCCGTGGTCGAACTGGCGATCCGCGATGCGCAGGAAGATCGAGCATGGGCCTAATCGAAGACATTCCCCTGGCTCAGGCCGCGCTGGCCGATGCACGAAGCAGCGAAGCCCATCGAATTGTGACTGCACTTGACGCCCACACTGTTGTGGGCCTTCTCGGTGAGGCCGAGGTCGGGAAGACGGTAACGGTTAAACAGGCACTGCAGTCATTGGGGCAACCCCTCTTTCGGCTTGACCTGGATATGGCCGCAAGCGATGGCCATATCGGATTTCTCCTGGTCAAGGAGATCGCAAAGGCGACAGTGCCCGCTTCTGATTTTTCGCTGCTGAGCGGCGGAGTGTTGCTTCCCTCAAGTGCCGAGCGTGCGCAGGTCCAACTTGGAGAATTGCTTGGTATAGACGGCCTGGACGAGGCACTGCGCCAATGGCCCTCTGGGCATTTCACCAGTGCCCAGGCATTTCAGCTCGTAGAGGACATTTCGAAGCAGCAGTCCGTTGTTCTCTGGGTGGATCACCTGGAGACACCCTCGCTAACGCCTCGCCATCCGGTCGACACGGACAGGCTGCTGTGGGGCATACGCGAGATCGCGCAGCGGCGACCCCGTTTGCGCGTTGTTCTTTCCGGGCGAGAAGCCTTGGAAAGCCGACTCTTGGGGCCGAAGGCTGCATTCCATCAACAGGGGCAATGGCTTTCGCTCGATAACCCTCCGGCTGAGGTTTGGCGAGAGGTTGCTCAGCGCATGGAAGTGTCCGTGACTCTGGCAGAGGAGCTTTCAGGGCTGGTCGATGGCCATTCAGCGACGATGCTGCACGCACTGCTTCTGATTGCCAGCCAATCGAAGCTCCCACATTCCTACGCGGTTCTTCAAGAGCTTGCGGCTGGCGACGACGGGTTGGCCGCACGCGCCATCCAGCACGCCCGTACGCTTCATCGGCTCGGGGGTCAGGTGATGACCCAGATCGCCTTTGGCGAGCACTCATATGGAGTTGCTGAGCGTGGGAGGTCTGCGCCTCAGGAGATACGCAAGGTGCGCGATCGCCTTCGGCTTGCAGGCCTGGTGCGCCGCAAACCAAGCTGGGCCATAGTCAATCCTCTGCTGAGGATTCGCCTGCGCGGATCGGTGCGGACCCTGGCGGCACTCGGCTGGCAGACCGCTGTCTAGTCGTACGGGTAGAAGCCGGCGCCGCTCTTGCGGCCGAGCTTCTCTTCGCCGACCATCTCGACGATCAGGCCCGGGGGCTTGTGGGCTGCCTCGTTGGAGTCGGTGTAGAGGGCGTTGCCGATCGCCTCGGCCACGTCGAGTCCGACGAAGTCGAGCAGGGCGAGCGGGCCCATCGGGTGGCCGGCGCCCAGCTTCATGCAGGTGTCGACCTCGCCGGCCTCCATGCCCGTGCGCTCCATCATCCGGACCGCGTCGAAGAGGTAGGGGAAGAGCAGGCGGTTGACGACGAAGCCGGCCTGGTCGGGGACCTCGACCGCGGTCTTGCCGAGCGCGGCGCACCAGGCGAGCGCCGTCTCCCGCGCTGCCTCGGTTCCGTCCGGGAAGCAGACCTCGACCAGCTTCATCCGCGGCACGGGGTTGAAGACGTGCAGGCCGAAGAGCTTGCCGTCGATCCCGCCGGCTTTGGCGATCTCGGCGATGCTCAGCGAAGAGGTCGTCGTTCCCAGCTGCGCGTTCGGGCAGGCTTCGGCGATGGTCGAGAGCAGCTCGCCCTTGGGCTCGACTTCCTCGATGATCGCCTCGACGATCACGTCGCACTCGGCCAGGTCGCTGGGGTCAGTCGTCACCCGCAGCCGCGAGGGCTCCGCCCCCTCGATCTTGGCGCAGGCAGCGACGACTTTCTCCTCCGCCCGCCAGGCCGAAGCCTCGCTGCGGGCCAACAGAATCGTGTCGGCTGTGCTTGTGGATACGGCAGCTAGGCCCGTAGCTATCGCGCCGCTGCCGGCTATTCCCGGACTCTCGTACCCCTGGCTTGCGTTCATGGGCGAGCTTCTATCACGACGCCCCTCGCACGGGTGGCGCGGTGGCGGGGGTCCCCCATAGCGCAGGGCGCGCCAGCGCCCGAGCACATGGGGGAGGGCCGCCGCGACAGGACCCGTGCGCCGGGCCGGTACGATTGGTTGACTGACCAGTCAATCGAAGGAGGTAGGCGATGGCGGACAACGGAAGTGGCAAGTTCGGGGGCCGTGAGGTCGTCATCGTCGAGGCCGTGCGCACGCCGATCGGCCGCGGTCACGAGGAGAAGGGCTATTACAAGGACGTCCACCCCTCGAATCTGCTGGCGAAGGCCTACGGCGAGCTGTTCGAGCGCACCGGCGTCGATCCGGCCGAGACCGGCGACGTGATCGCCGGCTGCGCCCAGCAGTTCGGTGAGCAGGGCGTCAACATCGGCCGCAACGCCTGGCTCGAGGCCGGCCTGCCGATCGAGACTCCCGCCACTACCATCGACCGCCAGTGCGGCTCCGCCCAGCAGGCGGTCAACTTCGCCGCAACCCTGATCGCCTCCGGTGTCCACGACGTCGCGATCGGCGGCGGGGTCGAGCACATGGGCCACATCTCCTTCGCCGACGGCTACTCGGTGATGAAGGAGCACGGCGCCCCCTTCTCGCCCGAGCTGCTGGAGCGCTACGACCTGATCCCGCAGGGGCTCTCGGCCGAGATGATCGCCGACAAGTGGGAGATCCCTCGCTCCGAGCTCGACGAGCTCGGTGTGCGCTCGCAGCAGCTCGCCGCCAAGGCGACCGAGGAGGGCCGCTTCGAGCGCGAGATCGTGCCCTTCAGCGTCAACGGCGACACCTACGCGACCGACCAGGGCATCCGCCCGGAGACCTCGATCGAGGTTCTCTCCCAGCTGAAGCCGGCCTTCAAGGAGGACGGCAAGATCACCGCCGGCAACTCCTCGCAGGTCTCCGACGGCGCCGCCGCCGTGCTGCTGATGGCGCGCGAGAAGGCCGACGCGCTGGGGCTGAAGCCGCGGGCGCGGATCTTCGACCAGACCACGGTCGGCGTCGACCCGGTGATCATGCTCACCGGCCCGATCCCCGCCACCGAAAAGCTGCTCGAGCGCAACGGGATGGCGATCGACGACATCGACCTGATCGAGATCAACGAGGCCTTCGCCTCGGTCGTCGCCGCCTGGCGGCGCGAGCTCGACCCCGACATGGACCGCGTCAACGTCAACGGCGGCGCGATCGCCCTCGGCCACCCGCTCGGCTCGACCGGCGCCCGCCTGATCACCACCCTGCTGCACGAGATGGAGCGCACAGACAAGGAGATGGGCCTGGTGACGATGTGCTGCGGCGGCGGGCTCGGAACCGGGACTTTGATTCAGCGCATATAGGTCAGAACGCCTCGACCGAGGTTGGGAATGTAGATTTCCCCCGATGGGTACGCGGGGGGTTCTTGTGATTGCGGGGGCGCTGAGCGTCGCCATGTTCATTGCCGGCTGTGGAGGCGGCGACTCGAGCAGCGACTCGACCATCTCGAAAGCGGTCTTCATAAAGAAGGCTGATGCGATCTGCAAAGCGAGCATCGAACGGATCGAGACATCCTTCATCTCCTACCTGAGGAAGAGCGGCGGCGGCACGCACCCGGGCAAGGCCGCCGAAGAAGAATTGGTCGGCAAGGTCCTGGTTCCGAGCGTCCAGCGGGAAGTGAAGGAACTCCGCGCGCTGGGTGCCCCCAGCGGTGACGAAGACCGGGTTGACGCGATCGTCGAAGCGCTGGAAGAAGGCGCCGAAACGGCTGAAAGCGACCCCGCGGCCGTGACCAGCAGCAGCGAAGTGGTGTTCGGCATCGCCAGCCGGCTGGCCAAGGAATACGGCCTCGAAGCCTGCGGCAGCCGCTAGCCGGCCCTGGCTGTGCGGCCAGTCGGCCGCTATGCTCCGCGGCCGATGGACCTGACCCTCTCGCCTTCCGAGCAGCAGTTCCGCGACGAGGTCCGCGACTGGATCGAAGCGAACCATCCTGGCCCCGAGCCCGAAGCCGGCCTCGAGGAGGTGATGGCCTTCCGCCGCGAGTGGCAGGAGAAGATGCACGCCGCCGGCTGGGCGGGGATCTCCTGGCCGAAGGAGTACGGCGGCCGCGGCGCGACGATGATCGAGCAGGCGATCTTCGTCGGCGAGGCGGCACGCCTCGAGGCGCCCAGCCCGGCCAACGTGCTCGGCCTGGCGATGGGCGGCCCGGTCGTGATCGCCCACGGCACCGACGAGCAGAAGCAGCGCTACCTGGAGCCGATCCTCACCGCCGAGGAGATCTGGTGCCAGGGCTTCTCCGAGCCGGAGTCGGGCTCGGACCTCGCCTCGCTGAAGACGCGCGCGGTCAAGGACGGCGACGAATGGGTCGTCACCGGGCAGAAGGTCTGGACCACGTTCGCCCAGTACGCCAAGTGGTGCATGCTCGTCGCCCGCACCGACCCCGACGCCCCCAAGCACAAGGGGCTCACCTACTTCCTGATGGACATGGATCAGCCCGGCGTCGAGGCCAAGCCGCTGGTGCAGATCACCGGCGAGGGCGAGTTCAACGAGGTCTTCATGGAGGAAGCGCGGATCCCCGAGGCCAACGTGATCGGCGAGGTCGGCGACGGCTGGGCGGTGGCGATCACGACGCTGATGAACGAGCGCGCCGGGCTCGCCTTCGGCGCGATCGCCCAGATCGCCAACAGCCTCAAGCGCCTCGGCGAGCTGGCCGGGGAGACCCGCGTCAACGGCGGCACCGCCGCCGAGGACCCGGTCTTCCGCCAGCGGATCGCCCAGCTGCACATCGAGGCCGAGACGATGCGGCTCAACGCCTACCGCGGCCTGACCAAGACGATGCAGTCGGGCATCCCGGGGCCGGAGGGGTCGCTGGGCAAGTGGCAGTGGGCCGACATCAACCAGCGCATAGCCGAGCTGGCGCTCGAGATCGAGGGCGCCTACGCGCCGCTCTCGCGCGGCGACGATCACGCAATCGCCGGCGGCGCCTGGCAGTACAGCTTCCTGCGCTCGCGCGCCAACTCGATCGAGGGCGGCACCACCGACATCCTCAAGAACATCATCGCCGAGCGGGTGCTCGGCCTGCCGAGGATGCGTTAGCCGCCGATGTACTTCGACCTCACCGACGAGCAGCAGGCGATCAAGGCGACCGCCCACGACTTCCTCGCCGCGCGCTACAAGTCCGAGCGGATCCGCGAGCTGGCCGAGAGCGAGCTCGGCTTCGAGCGCTCCGACTGGGACGAGATGACCGAGCTCGGCTGGACCGGCCTGGCGCTGCCCGAGGAGTGGGGCGGGCAGGGGCTCGGGATCGTCGAGCTCGCCGTCCTCTTCGAGGAGATGGGCTACGCGCTGGCGCCCTCGCCGCTCTTCTCCAACACGATCGCCGGTCTCGCTCTGGCGCTCTGTGGCTCCGACGACCAGCGCGAGCGTTACCTGCGACCGCTGGCGGAGGGCAAGCTGCGCGGCACGCCGGCGCTCTGGGACGCCGGCTCGCCGGCCAGCCCCGGCGGCTTCACGATGCAGGCCCGCGCCGACGGCGACGGCCTCGTCCTCGACGGCGAGAAGGTGCTGGTCATGGACGCGGCTGCGGCCGACTTCTTCGTGGTCGCCTCCGCCGACGGTCGCCGCCACCTGGTCGAGCGCGGCACCGCCGGGATAACGGTGACTCCTGCGACCTCGATCGACCTCACCCGGCGCCTCTACTCGGTCCGCTTCGATGGCGTTGCGGTCGCGGCCGGGGACACGATGCCCGCCGAGGCGGCCGAGTACTTCCCGGTCTTCTTCCGCCTCTGCGTGGCGCTCGCCGCCGAGTCGACCGGGATCGCTCAGCGCACGATGGAGATGGCCGTCGCCTACGCCAAGGACCGCCGGCAGTTCGGCCGGCCGATCGGCTCTTACCAGGCGGTCTCGCACCGCTGCGCGCAGATGCTGCTCGAGACCGAGAACGCCCGCTCTGCCGTCTACGGCGCCGCCTGGGCGGCGGACGCCGAGCCGGAGTCGCTGCCCAAGGCGGCCTCGATGGCCAAGGCCTACGCCTCCGACGCCGGCTGGCGCGTGCCGGACGCATCGATCCAGGTGCACGGCGGCATCGGCTTCACCTGGGAGCACGACCTCCACTTCTTCCTCAAGCGCGGCCGGGCCAACGCGGCGATGTTCGGCGACGCCAAGTGGCACCGCGAGCGCGTCGCCGATGCCGTCCTGGCCGGCGTCGCCGAACCAGTCCCAGCGTGAGCCGGCCCAACCGTTCCGCTGTTCCTTTTTGCCAAATAGCAACGAAAAGGAACAGCGGAAGATGAAGGGGGCGCTGTGAGTGCGCTCGATCGGGTCTCCGTCGCCGCGATCGGCACCTCGGTCGCCGACCTCGAGGCCGAGACCAGGCGCGCCGAGGCGGCGGGCGTGGAGTGCGTCTGGGCGCCGGAGCTGTTTCGCTCCTCCGTCACCCAGGCCGCCTACCTGGCCGGCAAGACCGAGAAGATCGACGTCGCCACCGGGATCGCCTGGGCCTTCACCCGCAGCCCCTTCATCCTCGCCGTCAGCGCCCTCGACATCGACGAGATGTCGGGAGGGCGCTTCCGCCTCGGCCTCGGCTCGGGCGTCAAACGGCTCAACGAGACCTGGCACAACGCCGAATACGGCAGGCCGGCGCCGCACCTGCGCGAGGCGATCGAGGCGACGCGGCTGATCATGCAGCAGGCCGGCAGGGGCGAGCCGATCCGCTACGAGGGCTCCTACTACGACATCGACATCAAGGGCTGGGTCCGCCCGCACCCGGCGCCGCGCGAGTCGGTGCCGATCTACACCGCCGGCGTGCAGGGCGGCATGTGCCGGATGGCGGGCGACGTTGCCGACGGCCTGATCGGTCACCCGATCCAGAGCCTGCGCTGGATCGACGAGGTCGTGGTCAGCTCCTTCGAGGAGGGCCTGCGCCGCTCCGGCCGCGAGCGCAGGGACTTCGACTACCTGCCGACGGTCTGCTGCGCGATCGACGACGACGAGGCCCGGGCGATTGAGATGGCCCGGCGCACGATCTCCTTCTACGCCACGGTGAAGACCTACATGCCGCTCTGGGAGCTGCACGGCTTCGCCGACAACGCCCTCGCCGCCGGCGAGGCCTTCCGCCGCGGCGACCTCGCCGCGGTCCCGGCGGCGATCAGCGACGAGATGGTCGACGCCTACTGCGCCGCCGGCCCGCTCGACAAGGTTCGCGCCCGGGTAGAGGCGACGGCCGAGCGCGCCGACGGCCTCTTCCTCACCCCGCCGACCTACTTCATCTCCCCCGAGGAGCTCTCCGAGTTCCAGAACCGCATCATCGACGCCTTCGGGCCCACAGCCTGAATCTTGGCGCTAATCGTCGCGCGGGGTGATGCGGAAGGTCGAGACGACCTCGGCCTGCTTGGCCTCGGGGTGGACGACGTAAGCGCTGGGGCCGCCGCCGAACCAGCCTGAGCTCTCGTTGTCGGCGACGAAGATGCCTGGGTGGTGCTTGCCGTCGCCGTCCTCGACCCAGACCTTGTCGCCCTCCTTGAACCCGTGTTCGATCTCGCCCATGTGAGAATCAGCCTAGTCGACCTGGCTCGAGACGCGAGCTACGCGAGGTCGAGCACGAGCTGCAGTCCCTCTTCGACTGCGTGGAGCTCGTCCAGTGTGAGGTGCGCGACTTGTTCGCCGATGGCCCCTCCGTCTACGGCACCGACCATCTCGCAGAGGACCTGTGTCGGCTCGCCCGCGATGCTCACTTCCGGGTGGAAGGTGGCTGGGATGGCGGATTGCGAGGTCGGACAGATGACCACCGTTGAAAGGTCGAGGAGATTGTCCGCTTGAACGATTATCGCGTAGCGGCGGCCGTGTTGCACGTGACCGCGCTTCTTCCGCGATGCGATGGCATGCACGTCACCACGAACCACGCAGGTCCTCCATCATCGCCGCGACCTCTCGCGCCTCAGCAACGTAGGCGGGGTCTGCCATGAGTCGGCGGGCCTCGGCGGCTAGGCCGGATCGGCGGCGCTCGCGCTCTGCGGTCTCGGCGATCGCGCGCCGGGCTGCCTCGGCACGTGTGATGCCGCGCTTTTGGGCGATTTCGTCGAGCGCCCGCAGCCCGTCAAAGCCGAGGCGCAGCGAAACAGGTCGAGGCGCGGATGCCATGAGCGTAAGCGTAGCGCGTTTCACACTACGCTTACGATTTCTACGGGCAGACGACGATCAGGTGGAAGTCGGCGTCGGCGTCGGCGCCTTTTTCGTCGCGGGTGCGGACCTCGATCGCGTTTGGGTTGGCGGGCGAGCTGTTCGTCTGCGCGTAGCCGGGGTTCGGCACCGAGGTGCCGGCGTTGTTGCGCCCTGCCACGTCGGCGCAGGCGGTGACGTTGACCGGAAAGCCGATTGTGACCGCACCGCCACCCTCGGTGGCGGTGATTCCCGCGTCGCTGGCTCGAGCGAGCGCCGCGTTGCCGGCACCGGTCGGGTTGTTGACCACGGCCCAGTAGGTGTGGGCGGCGCGATTTGCCGCCGGCACCACGCCGAGCTTGTTGGTGTTGATCTGGTAGCCGGTCAGGGTCTTGTGCTTGAGCTTGCCGGCGCCGATCGTCTGCTTCTTGATCGCCCCGCCGTTGATCGTCTGCGCCGCGTACGCCGTCCCTGCCAGGGCGACGACCAAGGCGGTGATGGCGACGACCATTGCCGGCGAGGGCCTTGCGTTCCTCAGCTTCCTCATCGAGACTCCCTTCTCGAGATTTCGCTTCGTGGTGAAGCCTTTCCGGCCGCTACCCCGGCAGGGCGGCGGCGAAACGCTCGAACTTGGCGACGCCCGGGGCGAGCTGCCTCATCAGTGCCGGCCGATGCCCATCGTGCCGCGCGGGTCGCCGCTGTGCTCGGCCAGCTCCTCCAGCTCGGCGATCTTGCGCTCGCCTTCGATCCGCGCCGGATGGCCGGCCGCCAGAGGCTCGATCAACCGGCGGATCCGGTTGCGGACCTGCAGCGCGAAGTGCGGGGTGGAGGCGCCGGCCAGGGCGCGGATGTCCTCGGCGCTGACCTCGTGGGCGGCGCCGAGCAGGTCGGGGCTCTCGGCCTCGCTCACTCTTCCCCTCCGATCTTGGCCAGCTCGGCCAGCTGGTCGATCTCGGCTTGCTGTTTCACGTCGATGG
>DATASN010000004.1:0-45605 GCA_036269215.1 Solirubrobacterales bacterium | reverse complement strand
TTCTTGGGCGCGCCGCTGACGTTGTAGGCGGGCACCGTGCCGCTCAGCGCCCAGGGGATCTGCTCGACGCCTTCGGCTTCTTCGAACTGTTCGGCGGTCAGCGGTGCGTCGGAGGCGCCGAAATCGACCGTGCGCGAGGTGATCTGGTCGATCCCTCCGCCGCTGCCGATCGCTCCGTAGGTGACCGTTTCTTCGGACTTGCTCTCGTAGTCGGCCTGCCACTTCGACATCAGCGGGGCGACCAGCGTGCTGCCGGCACCGACCAGCGGCGAGCCGGAAGAGCTGCTGCTGCTCGAAGACGAGCTGCCGCAGGCCGCGACTGCGATTGCAAGCGCCAGGGCGAGTCCGACGCTGAGAAGTCTCTTGATCACGCGTATCTCCTTAGGTTTGGGAACCGTTCCTGCGATCAGCATCCACGATCTCAGCGGTCTTTTTGCAGCTTGTTACCTGCGTGTAGCGAGAATGTGAAAAAGATGTAAAAGACCCGCTGACGATCGGCGGTCTCATCTCAGCCGTCCGGCGAGAAGCGGTAGCCGATGCCGCTGTGGGTGTGGATCAGGCGCTGGCCGGGCAGGGCGGCACTGAGCTTCGAGCGCAGGCGGCTGACGTAGACGTCGACCGAGCGATCGTCGTGGCGCGGCTCGCGCCCCCAGACCTCGCTGTAGAGCTCCTCGCGGGTGAGGATGCGCTGCGGGTGGGCGGCGAGCGTGGTCAGCAGCTGCAGCTCGCGCATGGTCAGGCTCAGCGGCCGACCGTCGACCAGCGCCGCGTGCTCCTCGGGCCGAATCTCCAGCATGGCGAGCGAGGATCGCCGCCGCGCCGACGCCTGCAGTTACGCGGCGGTAAAGCTGCTGTGAACTATTTGTGAATCGTCGACCACGGGAACCTCGGCGGCGTCGATCTCGGCCTGCCTGCCCGGGCCGCACTCGGGGTCGAAGCGGTAGCCGACGCCGAAATGGGTGTGGATGTAGCGCCAGCCGGGCGAGCGCTTCTCCAGCTTCTGGCGCAGCTTGCGGATGAAGACGTCGACCGAGCGGTCGCCGTGGGCCATCGCGTAGCCCCAGACCCGCTGGTAGATCGCCTCGCGCTCGAGCACCTGGCCCTTGGCGTCGGCAAGGAGCTGCAGCAGCTCGAACTCGCGCCGGGTCAGGTCGAGGCTGGCATCGCCGACGAAGGCCTGGAACTGATCGGCGCGGATCTCCATCTCGCCGACCACCAGCGGGCCGGCCTCGGCACCGGCGCGGCTGCGGCGCCGGCGGCGCGAAACCGCCTCGATCCGGGCCATCACCTCCTCCGGATGGCAGGGCTTGCCGATCCAGTCGTCGACCCCGAGCCGCAGCCCGCGCACCCGCTGGGCGACGGTGGAGCTGCCGGCGCAGACGATCACGCCCAGATCGGGGAGCATCGCGCAGACGCGCTCCAGGTAGCTCCAGGCTTCGTCGCCGAGGACGGTCATGTCGAGCAGCAGCGCGTTCAGCTTCATCGCCACCAGCTCCTCGGGCGGGATCGCGCTGCTCAGCACCCGCTGCTGCCAGCCGGCAGTTTCGGTGCGCTTCGACAGCACCGTGACGAAGCCGCTGTCGTCGTCGATTACAGCGAGCCTGATGGTCTGCTGTGCGTTCAAGTGGCGATTGCCGGTCCGGGGGAAGGAGTGCCCTCGTTCAAGACGGCAGGATTGTATGCGCCAGGGGCGGCGTCTGCAGCGGCAGTATGCCTGCGTTTACAGGATTTTCACACCTCAACGCTCGTAATTTGCGGGAAAGTTGCCGCTCAAGATTCTCTGGATGTTCACCGCGAGCCCCGAGCGGGAAGTCACACTCGACTCACGAGACTCCTCTCTCGTCACCGCGAACGGCCCACTGCCCCGGGCCGTTCGCCATTTCTGGGGCCAATCGGCGCGAAGCGACGGTGGGGTGCGCTAGATTGCCAGGCGTGAAGGCCCCCTCGCGCCGCGCCGCAGCCGCAGCCGCCCTCTGCGCGGCTCTGCTCTCGCTGCTGCTCGCCGCCCCGCTCGCCTTTGCCGAGAACGGCGTCGGGCTGGCGGGGCCGACGACGGACAAGACGGTCACCTTCTTCTGCTTCGGCGTGATCGGCTTCTTCGCGGTCCTCGTGATCGTGCTCTCGATCGTCCAGGGTCGCCTCGAGGCGCGCAAGGAACGTAGGCGCTACGACCTCGAGCGCTACGGCTAGTCCAGCCGAAAGCCGCTCAAGAGGCGTTTCTCGGTCTCGCCCTCGATCCTGGCGACGACTTCGACCCTGCCCTCCAGCGGCGTGTCGCGGATCTTCGTAGCCAGCAGATCGTCGACCTGGAAGATCCCGGCTGAGTTGTTGAGCTCGATCTCGATCCGCACCGCCCGCTCGTCGCCGGCCTCGATCCGCACCTCGTCGACGGCGGCGGCAGAGATCGAATGGATCCCCTCCTGCCCGGCTTCGATCGGCAGCCGGGTGCGCCCCTGGGCCATGTCGAGCGCATCGGCGACGCGAACCACACCGGCCTCCAGCGTGTAGGGCTCGCCGCGGCGGCGGTGGCCGATGATCGCGTGAAGGATCTCGGAAGCCACGATCGTCCGCTCGGGCTGGCGGTAGGAATCGGCAAGCAGGCGCTCGAGCGCTCCGTTGGCGAGGAAGAGGCTGTAGGCCTCGTGGTCCTGGCGGTGGATGGACATGCCGACGTCGTGCAGCAGAGCGCCGCCCGCGACCACCACCTCGGCGTCTTTCGGCGACATTCCGTGATCGGAGACGACGACGGGCTCGACCCCGGCCTTGACAAGGAGGCGCAGCAGCCGCAGCGCGATATTGAGAACGATCTGCATATGGACCCACGAGTGGTCCGACATCCCCAGCCGCTCCGCGTGGATCTGGGTCATGTACCACCAGGCCCGCACCTGCTCGTCGGAATTCACCGCGTCGAGGAAGCTCTCCAGCTTCCGGTTCCCGCGGCTGGGCGCCCGGACCTTAGCTTCGGCGACCGCCTCGCGCGGCGGTTTTCGCTTCGGGCCCTTCGGGTCCGGCGTCGGCACTGCCTCGCTCATCGCCGAGGATCGTAGAAGAGGGGTCGGGCGATGCCCGACCCCTCGTTACGACAAGTTCAGTGCCGTGCGAAGGGATCGACGTAGAAGTCGTCGACCTGCCACTTGCCAAGCTCGTCCACCGGTGTGATGCGGACCTGGATCGAGCTGGGGGTCACCGTGCCGAGGATCGTCGAGAGGCCAAGGACGACAGACATTTCCTGCGTCGGTGCCCAGCTCGAGCCCGAGCGGACGTCGTTGACGACGTCCGTATGCAGCACGCCTTGCAGGCTGTAGATCGCTTCCACGCGCAGGCGGGAGCTGGAGTAGCCGCTGTTGCGGACGAACATCCGCAGCACTGGCGTATCGATCGACATGCAGATGGCCGGACTGGCGGCCGAGCTGCCGCCGGGAAGGTAGAGCGAGTGCGAGTCGCGGGCGCCGTGGAGATAGTAGCTCTCGTTGCCCTTGACCGGCCTGGCGCCGCCGTTCAGCGACCAGCCTTCGGCACCGGCCTCAAAGCCACCGTCGGGCCCCGGCACGTAAGAGTGCGGATCGCCCCAGCGGCTGAAGACCTTTTCCGCCCCGGTGTAGGAGCAGGCCTGAGCGGTGCCGGCGGAGACGGCAAGCGCGAGCAGGGCCGCCGCAACGACGGCGCCGAGTTTGACGCGGAGCGTACGGCGTTGGCGAGTTGAACTGGGCTTCATGGCAAACCTCCCTTCACGGCAGGACGAAAAGCCTGGTCGTGAAACCAAGCTGAGCGGTTGAGCCATCTCGCCCCTGAGCGCGAGACCTCTGACTTTGCGTCCCTGCCTCGCAGCAGGTTTGCCTTTATGCAGCTGTTTGTTGTAGCTGTTTGTGTACCTCTTTGTATCCATGCGGACTATCGGTCCTCGGCACTCCAAACTAAACCGATTTCATACAAACGTCCACCTAATTTTTGTGGCTTGAGAAATCCAAGATTTTCTGCGTGCAAATCTCCGCACGCCCCAAATTGCGCCGATATCTGCTCCACTACTGACTTCACGAACGTTCTGGTACGTCCGATGAACAGCACGACGACCGCCTCAGAGACCGTTGACCTCGAGCGCCTTTTCGCGCGTGGTCGCACCCGGGCGAGATCGGCGCCGAGCCGCCGTGAGCTGAGCGTCGAGGCGGGCGCCGCGATCGCCTTCCTCGCCGTCGCCCTGGCGATGGTCGCGCTGATCCACTCCCCCCGCTCCCTGAATGGACCCACGCTTGCCGTCCTCGTCGCCGCCTACGTGGTCGCCTGCCGCGCCAAGTTCGACTTCGCCGACGGCTACACGGTGCCGACCGAGCTGGTCCTTGTGCCTATGCTGTTCCTGCTGCCGACGCCCGCCGTGCCGCTCGTCGTCAGCTTCAGCTGGGCACTCGGACGGCTGATCGACTACGCCAGCGGCGCGACCAGCGTGCGCCGCGCCCTGCACGTCTTCGGCGACTGCTGGCACTCCGTCGGTCCGGCGCTGGTCCTGATCTTCGCCGGCGCCCAGGTCTTCTCCTGGAGTCGCTGGCCGGTCTACGTGGCGGCGCTGCTGGCCCAGCTCGGCTTCGATTTCGTCGCGACGGCGGCGCGCACCTGGCTGATCGACGGCGACTCGCCGCGGATCGAGCTGCGCCTGATCGCGCCGGTCTACGCCCTCGACGCCGCCCTGGCGCCGGTCGGCCTGCTCGCGACCTTCGCCGCGATCGAGCTCGGCCCGGGGGCCTGCCTTCTCGTCCTTCCCCTCGCCGCCGTGCTCGCCGTCCTCTCGCGCGAGCGCCAGCGTCGTATCGACCAGACGCTCGAGCTGAGCGAGGCCTACCAAGGTACGGCGATGCTGCTCGGCGACGTGGTCGAGGCCGACGACGCTTACACCGGCAGCCACAGTCGCGGCGTCGTCGAACTCTCGCTAGCCGTCGCCGATCGCCTCGGCCTCGACTCGCGCAGGCGCCGCAAGGTCGAGTTCGCTGCCCTCCTTCACGACGTCGGCAAGATCGCCGTCCCCAAGGAGGTCATCAACAAGCCCGGGCCCCTTGACGAGGAAGAGTGGGAGATCATGTACCGCCACACGATCGAGGGGGAGGCGATGCTGAAGCGCGTCGGCGGCGTCCTCGCCGACGTAGGCCGCATAGTCCGCTCCTCCCACGAGCACCACGACGGCAGCGGCTATCCCGACGGCCTGGCCGGCGAGGAAATCCCGATCGAGGCGCGGATCGTCACCTGCTGCGATGCCTTCAGCGCGATGACGACCACCCGCTCCTATCGCGAGGCGATGCCGCTGGAGGCGGCGCTTGCCGAGCTGCGCACCTGCGCCGGGACACAGTTCGATCCCGACGTCGCCGAGGCGCTGAGCGATATCGCCGAGAGACCGGGCTAGCCGCAGACCGGCCAGGGGCTGGAGCCGGATTGGCTGTAGAGCAGCGCAGCCCGGTAGTCCTGCTCTGCTTCGGAGGCGGCGGCCGGGTCCCCTGTGCCACCCACTGATTCCCAGGTGCCGTAGTCGAACTGGTACTTGCCGCGGTAGGTGCCGTCCGCGGAGACGGCGGTGGGGTCGTCGCCGGACTCGCACGCCCCAATGGCATCAAGCGTGGACTGCGACACCCCGCCCGGCAGGCTTGCGTAGAGCTCCCGGCGCTTGCGGCGTGCTTCGGCGCGATGAGCTGCTTCGAGGTGGGCGACGGTCACCCGGATCGTGCGGTGGAAGCGCACCACCGGTCGTCGCAGCGGAGCCATCGGGCCTGGCTTTGCCAGAGCTGCAGCGGGGAAGGCGATGCAGGCGATCAGGACAGGGATGAAATATGTGTGCTTTGTGAGCAAGCGGAGGACCGTGGCGGTATTTGCGGCCCCGGAACGTGAGCGCGCTCACGTTGCTCACAACCATGTGCTTAACGCAACGAGTCCAGGCACGGAAACCCTCGCTCCGGGCCAAGCGATGAACGGCTTCTTGCGGTGCAAACAGCTCGCAAGCCGAACCCGCGATGATCCAGGGATCGCCGACCATCCGACATCGCGCCTGCTCCTTGCCTGCCCCGACCGGCCCGGCCTGATCGCCGCGGTAAGCGGCTTCCTCGCCGATGCCGGTCTCAACATCGTCGACGCCGACCAGCACTCCAGCGACGAGGGTCGCTTCTTCATGCGGATGGCCTTCGACACGGTGCCGGCGGCAGAGCGCGAGGAGATCTACCGGCGCTTCGAGGCGGAGATCGCGAGCCGCTTCGAGATGGACCACCGCTTCGCCGAGTCGGGTGAGCGCAAGCGGGTCGCGATCATGGTCTCGCGCGAAGACCACTGCCTCTCCGACCTGCTCTGGCGCTGGGGCAGCGGCGAGCTGGGGGCCGAGGTCGTCGCCGTCGTCTCCAATCACCCCGACCACGCAGGGTCGGTCGAAGCCGTCGGCCTTCCCTTCCACCACGTTGCGATCGAAGCGGACGCGAAGGAGAAGGCCGAGGCTCGGATGCTCGAGCTGCTCGCCGGCGTCGACCTGCTCGTCCTCGCCCGTTACATGCAGATCCTCTCCGGCGAGTTCCTGCGCCGGCTCGATGCCCCGGCGATCAACATCCACCACAGCTTCCTGCCCGCCTTCGTCGGCGCCGACCCCTACCGCCGCGCCCACGAGCGCGGCGTCAAGCTGATCGGCGCCACCGCCCACTACGTGACCGAGGAGCTCGACGCCGGGCCGATCATCGACCAGGACGTGACCCGGGTCAGCCACCGCGACGAGGTCGGCGACCTGAAGCGGATCGGCCGCGACATCGAGCGCCTCGTCCTCGCCCGCGCGACGATGGCCCACCTCGACGACCGGGTCCTCCTCGACGGGCCCCGCACAATCGTCTTCTAGCCGCTGACTTCGTCTTTTGTAGTCCGTATGTACACATAAAGGCGAAGTCACCGTTGAGGCCCCGAACTGGCTGGTCAGCCAGTCGATGTTCTATGGTCCACGGTGATGGAGCAGGCGACGATCTTCCAGCCGCCGGTCGCGGTTCGCAACGAGCCGCCGCCGGGCTCGCGGGCGCCAGCGCTACTCCAGGCGCTGCGCTACGTGCGCGACCCGCTCGGCTTCCTGATCCGCCTGCAGCGCCGCCACGGCGACATCTTCTCGCTCTCCTTCCCCTATTTCGGCCGGTTGGTCTACGTCGCCGACCCGACCCTGGTCAAGCAGCTCTTCACCGGCTCGCCCGAGCAGTTCCACGCCGGCGAGGCGAACGCGACGGTGCTGGAGCCGGCGCTCGGGCCGAACTCGGTGCTTACCCTCGACGACGGGGCGCACATGCGCCAGCGCAAGCTGCTGCTGCCGCCCTTCCACGGCGAGCAGATCCGCAACTACGGCGAGCTGATCCGCGAGATCACCCTGAAGGAGATGCGGAGCTGGCCGGTCGGCGAGCCCTTCGCGCTGCGCCCCCACACCCAGCGGATCACCCTGGCGGTGATCATGCAGGCCGTCTTCGGCGTCCACGACGAGGCGCGGCTGGCCCGCTTCGGGGCCCTGATCGAGACCTTCAGCGAGCGCGTCAGCGCCGTCCTCGCCTTCCCGATGCTGCGTCGCAACCTCGGCCGCTGGAGCCCCTGGCCCCGCTTCCAGCGCGCCCGGGCCGCTCTCGACGAGTTCATCTACGAGGAGATCGAGCTGCGCCGAGTCGAGATGGCGGCCGGCGAGGACGACGACGACGATGTGCTCTCGCTGCTGCTCGACGCCCGCTACGACGACGGCAGCGCGATGAGCGACGAGGAGCTGCGCGACGAGCTGGTCACCGTGCTCGGCGCCGGCCACGAGACGACGGCGACCGGGCTGGCCTGGGCAATGGAGCGGCTGCTGCGCACGCCGCGCGTGCTGGCGAAGCTGCGCGAGTCGCTCGCCGCCGGCGATGACGACTACCTCGAGGCGACGGTGAAGGAGACGTTGCGGGCGCGGCCGGTGATCGTCGACGTGGCGCGCAAGGTGACCGCGCCGGCCGAGATCGGCGGCTACGAGCTGCCGGCGGGGACCTTCGTGATGGCGGCGATCGCCGCCCTGCACTACCGCGAGGACCTCTTCCCGCAGGCGCAGGAGTTCCGCCCCGAGCGCTTCCTCGAGGGCAGGGCCGACAACTACGCCTGGATCCCCTTCGGCGGCGGCGTGCGGCGCTGCATCGGCGCCGCCTTCGCCGAATACGAGATGCGGATCGTCCTGCGGGAGATCGTCGAAGGCGCCGAGCTCAGCGCCCCCGATCCCGAGCCGGAGAAGGTCAAGGTCCGCAACATCACCCTCGCCCCGGGCAAAGGCACCGTGGTCAGGCTGGATCGCCCGCTGCGCTGACCGCCCGCTCGGCCTCCTCCCAGCGCTCGAAGAGCTCGACCAGCTTGCGCTTCGCCGCCTCGTGGCGCGCTTCGGCGTGCTCGACCTTGGCCGGGGTCGACCAGGCGGCGGGGTCGGCGAGATCCTCCTCGACCTGGCGCAGCTCGGCTTCCGCGGCCTCGATCTTCTCCGCCAGCCGGCTCGCTTTGCGAGCGGCTTTTTTCGCGATCGTGCCGGGGCTGTGGCGTTTCGCCGCTTTACTTGACCGCTTCGCCTCCGCGGCGGAGGCGGACGCAATCTCGGCGCGTTCGTCGCGCTTGCGCTGGTAGGCCGCCCAGCCGCTGTCGTAGCTGCGCAGCTCGCCGTCCTCGCAGACCAGCGTGCGGCTGCCGACCGCCTCGAGCAGGGCGCGGTCGTGGGAGACGAGGATCACCGCGCCCTCGAAGGCCGAGAGCGCGTCCTCGAGCGCCTCACGGCTCTCGATGTCGAGGTGGTTGGTCGGCTCGTCGAGGATCAGCACGTTGGCGCCGGAGGCGACCAGGATCGCCAACGAGAGGCGGCGCTGCTCGCCGCCGGAGATGTCGTCGAGCGACTTCTCCACCTCGGCACCGGAGAAGAGGAAGCCGCCGAGCAGGCGGCGCGCCTTCGGGCCGGTCAGGCCGGTCTCGCGCTGGGCGGCGTCGAGCACCGTTCCCGTTCCTGCTGCGGTCTCGGCGTGCTGGGAGAGGTAGCCGAGCTTGACGTTGTGGCCGCTGCGCACCGAGCCGGCGGCGGGCTGGCGCTTCTCGGCGAGGGTCTCGATCAGGGTCGTCTTGCCGGCGCCGTTGGGGCCGACGAGGACGACGTGCTCGCCGCGTTCGAGTTCGAGGCCGGCGCCGGCCAGCAGGGTGCGTCCGGGCACCTCGATCGTGCCGTTGACGAGTTTGAGCACGATCCGGCCGGGCCGCTCCGGTTTGACGAAGGAGAAGCGCAGGTTGCGGCGGTCGCGCGCTTCGGCCCTGGCGCCGTCGCGCTTGATCTTGTCGATCTGCTTCAGGCGCGACTGCGCCTGGCGCGCCTTGGTCGCCTTGTAGCGGAAGCGCTCGACGAAGCGCTCCATCCGCTCGATCTCCGCCTGCTGGCGCTCGATCGCCTTGCCGAGGGCGATCTCGCGCGCCGCCTGCTCCTTGCGCCAGGCGTGCCAGGGGCCGGCGAAGAAGCGGCCGCGCTGGGCCTCGAGCTCCAGCACCGAGGTGCCGACCGCCTCGAGAAACCAGCGGTCGTGGGCGACGAGCACGACGGCCGCATCGAGGTCGACCAGGTAGCGCTCCAGCCACTCCAGCGAGGGGATGTCGAGGTGGTTGGTCGGCTCGTCGAGCAGCAGCAGGTCGGGGCGGGTGGCGAGGGCGCGGGCGAGCGAGGCGCGGGTCAGCTCTCCCCCGGAGAAGGTCGAGAGCCGGCGCCCCGCGGCCTCCTCGCCGAAGCCGAGGCCGCCGAGGACGGCGAGCACGTCGTCGCGCCAGCGGTAGCCGCCGCCGGCTTCGAGCCGCTGCTGCGCCGCAGAGTAGGCGCGCATCGTCTCCTCGTCGGGCTCGCCCCGGCCCATCGCCTTCTCCAAGCGCGACAGCTCCGCCTCGGTCTCCTGCATGTCGGTGCGGCCGGAGAAGACGTAGTCGCCGAGGGAGATCGCGGCGTCGCGCGGCGGGCGCTGGTCGTGCAGGGCGACCCGCGCGCCCTTCTGCAGGGCGATGCTGCCCGAGTCGGGCGGCCTCTCCCCCGCCAGCACCCGCAGCAGGGTCGACTTGCCGGCTCCGTTTCGGCCCGAGAGCGTCATCCGCTCGCGCGGCTCGAGCTTGAAGGAGACGTCCTCGAAGAGCAGCCTGCCGCCCGCGTAGAGGTCGATCGTGGTCGCTGTGGCGATGGCCATGGGCGACCCTGACATTACGCGGGCAGGGCGTAAGGTGAGCAGACGATGGCGGGGGCACTGCGACACCTCGGCGAGCTGGCAAGGGCGCGGCTGACCCGGCGCGTGGCCCAACGCGAAGACGAGCATGTGCTCGGCGAGCTCGAGGCGAGCCCGCTGGAGCTGCCCGCCGGCCTCGAGCTCGAATGGCTCGGCGTCTCCGGCTACCGGATCACGTTCGAGGGACAGACCCTGTTCGTCGACCCGTACCTCTCGCGGGTGCCGTTCGGCGACCTGCTGCGGCGCCGGCCGACGCTGCCCGACCCGACCGCGCTGGACCGCTTCGTCCACGCGCCAGGGGAGGTCGCGGGCGTGCTCGTCGGCCACACTCACTTCGATCACGCTGTCGACGCGCCGGCGATCGCGAGGCGCTTCGGCTGCAAGGCCTACGGATCGGACTCGCTTCTGACGCTGATGGGGTTGCACGGGCTCGCCGGGCAGTCGGTCGAGGTCGAGCCGTACCGGACCTACGAGCTAGGCCCGTTCGAGGTGAGCTTCACCCCCAGCGTCCACTCGAAGCTGCTGCTCGGACTCGCCGTCCCCTACGACGGCGACCTCACCTGCGAGCACCTCGACGCGCTCTCGCCGAGTGCCTACCGCTGCGGCCAGGTCTGGGGCATCTCGATCGAGACCGCCGGACTGCGCTTCTACCACCAGGGCAGCGCCAACCTGATCGACGAGGCGATCCGCGAGCGCGAGGTCGACGTCTTCCTCGCCGGCGTCGCCGGCCGCAGCTTCACCGAGGACTACTGGAAGCGGATCCTCCCCCGCCTCGACCCGAAGGTCGTGGTCCCGACCCACTACGACAACTTCTTCCGCCCCCTCGGCCGACCAATGGAGTTCGTCTCCAACGTCCAGCTCGCGGCGCTACCCGAAGAAATCGGCGCGGTCAGTAGCGATGCCCGCCTGGCGGCACTACCTCGCGCGGACCTCTAGGCAAAGTACCTGGCGACGATCTGATCGATCGTGCCCTTGGTGCGCATCGTCCATGAGCCGAGGATCGACTCCAGCGCCTTGAGGTCGAGGTCCGATTCCGAGATGCCGCCGCTCGGCAGCCAGTAGAGCTCGCGGCCGGCGATCGCGAGGCGATCCTCGTTGCAGCTCAGGGCAAGCGCCTCCGTGGTCTTCTTCTTCGAAGGGACGGCAGGAAGGAACGTGACCTGGGGCTTTCCTTTCGACGCCGCGACGAGCGACGCGTCGAACGCCTCCCGCGCCGCCACCGCCCGCAACTCGGCAGCGCTGCGCAAGAACACCGGCACCGCATAGCCGAGCGCTTCACCGAGCCCGGCTTCGATCCGCGCCGTCAGCTTTGCCTCGTCGCCCTCCTCGGAGCCGAAGACGACGTTGCCGCTGGCGCGAAAGCAGGCGACGTCGGCGAATCCCAGGGCCTCGAACTCGTTGCGCAGCTCGTCGTTCTTGATCCGCCGGCCGCCGAGGTTCATCCCGCGCAGGAAGGCGACGTAGCGGTTCATCCCGCAACCCTATGATCGATGGAGGCGGCCGGAATTGAACCGGCGTCCGTGGTCGTAGCGCGAAGGTGTCTACAGGCATAGCCGGCGCTTGATTCTCGTCTCCCGGGGTCCGCGCCGGCGGGCACTGCGGGAGATAAAGCCCTCTGAATTGTCCCCTGGCCGACGGGGCGATCCGCCTGGGTGAGCCCGCGTTCTGAAGCCGGCTGCCCTCCCTGCGGGCGAGGGAGGACCGACTCTCATCGCCTAGGTTCTAGCTAGGCAGCGAGGGCGAACTCATGGTCCGCACGTATTGGTTTTGCCGGGGTTTAACGAGGCCTCCGGCAACCTCGACCTGCAACCGTTCGCACGGACCGACCACGTCGAAGCCTGTCGCCCCCGTGCTATGTGGACCGATTGTACGGAGTCGGGTAGGAATACCGGGGTGAGCGAGAGGAAGTTCGACGCGATCGTGCTCGGAGCCGGAGCGCCCGGCGAGGTCTGCGCCGGTCGGCTGGCCGGCGGCGGGCTCTCGGTCGCGATCGTCGAGCAGCACCTGGTCGGCGGCGAGTGCTCCTACTACGCCTGCATGCCCTCCAAGGCGCTGCTGCGGCCGGGCGACCTGCTCGACGAGGCGCGCCGGGTGCCGGGAGTCGCCGAGGCGGTGAGCGGTGAGCTCGACCCGCGGGCAGTGCTCGATCGCCGCGACGAGGTGGTCCACGACCTCGACGACTCGGCCCAGCTCCCCTGGCTGGAGAAGCAGGGGATCGAGCTGTTCCGCGGTGAGGGAAGGCTCGACGGCGAGCGCCGAGTGCGCGTCGGCGACGACCTGCTGACGGCGCGGGTGGCCGTCGTCCTCGCCACCGGCAGCGGCGCCAGGATGCCGCCGATCGAGGGCCTCGACTCGGTCCGCGCCTGGAACAACCGCGAGGGAACCACCTCCAAACGGGCGCCGGCGAGCATGATCGTCCTCGGCGGCGGCCCGGTCGGCTCCGAGCTGGCCCAGGCCTGGTCGACGCTCGGCACCGAGGTCACCCTGGTCGAGGGGGGCGAGCGGCTGCTCTCGCGCGAGGAGCCCTTCGCCGGCGAGCAGGTCGCCGCGGCGCTGCGCGAAAGGCACGGCGTCGACGTGCGCACCGGCATCCAGGCCCAGCGCATCGCCCAGGGCGGCTCCGGCGTGACGGTCGAGCTCACGGGCGGCGACAGGGTCGAAGCCGAGGAGATCCTGATCGCGGTCGGGCGCAAGCCGCGGACCGAGGGCATCGGCCTCGACTCGATCGGCGTCGAGCCCGGCAAAGGCGGCTTCCTGGAGACGGACGCGCATCTGCGCGTCCGCGGGCGCGAGTGGCTCTACGCCGCCGGCGACGTCAGCGGCCGCGCCCTCTTCACCCACATGGGCAAGTACCAGGCCTGGGTGGCAGCCGAGAACGCCCTCGGAGGCGAGGTCGAGGCCATAGCCGAAGGAATCGGCTCGCCCAGGGTCACCTTCACCGACCCCCAGGTGGCCGCCGCCGGCAAGACACTGGAGCAGGCGCAGGAAGCCGGCATCGAGGCAAGAGCGATCGACGTCCCCACCGACGGCACAGCAGGCGCCAGCTTCCAAGGCAAGGAAACCGGCGGCACCTCCCGCCTCGTCGTCGATGAGCAGCGCCAGGTAATCGTCGGTGCCACCTTCACCGGCTTCGAGACAGCCGACTTCCTACACGCCGCGACAATCGCGATCATCGGAGAGGTACCGCTCTCAAAGCTCCGCCACGCCGTAGCGGCTTACCCCAGCAGAAGCGAGATCTGGCTCAAGCTGCTCGAGGCATACGGGATCTAAACCGTCGAGCGCCTCTTCAGGTCTTCCAGAACGTCCTGAGGAAAGCCCGGCACCTCGTCCAGCTCGTCGACCGATCCGAAGCGCCCCAGCCGCTCGCGGTGGGCGAGCAGGCGGGTCGCCTGGGTGACGGAGAGGTTTTCGGCGCGGAGCTGCTCGAAGGTAACCGAGTTGAGGTCGATCGCGCCCGACGCAGACGCCGCTGCAGGTGGCGGGGTAGGCACCGGGGGCGGCGTCGACTGCAGAGCGGGTGGCTCGGGCGCAGGGGGTGGGGGAACCGGTTCCGGGCTCGGCGGTTGTGGCGTCGGCACGAGAGGCGGAGATGGCGGCGGCTGAGGCGCTGGGGCCGGCGGCTGCGGAGATGCAACCGGCTGGGCGCCGCTTGGCGTCTGAACCGCCTGGATCACCGCCTGCTCTGCCTCGGCCGCGCGCCGCTCGGCTTCGCGGGCGCGTTCCTCGGCCTGGGCGACGCTGTCGCGAATCTCCTGCAGGCGCCGCTCCCGCTCGGCCTCCTCGGACTTCAGCTTGGCCAACCGCTCGGCCTCGACGGCGCGGCGCTCAGCCTCCTTGGTCCGCTCTTCGATCTGGCGCAGGCGATCCTGGGCCTCGACCATCGCCCGCTCCTGCGCTTCGCGCCCTTCCTGCAGGCGGTGCTCGGCAGTCTGCAGGTCAGCGCTCGGGCCCGGCGCGACGGGCGGCGCAGACGGCATCGCGGCGGGCGGTGCGAGCGCCGGCGGGAGCGCTCCCATGCTCTGCGTCACCTGCCCGGCCTCGGCCTGAGCGGTCCGCTGCTCGGCCTCGCGCTGCAGCCGCTCCGCCTCGGCGATGCGGCGGTCCGCCTCGGCGCGGATCCGCTCCTCCTCGCGCTGGATCTCCTCGACCTTGGCCTGAACTCTCTGTTCGGCAGCGGCGGGACCGTCGTAGCCAAGCGGTGCTCCGGGCGGCGGCGCGGCGGGGGGCGTAAGCGGTGGCACCGGGGGCAGCGGCTCGCTCGGCGCCGGGGAGACCGGCGGAACTGCCTGCACGGCCGGGACCTCGGGAACCGGCGCGACCGGAGGAACGGGGGCGACGGGTGCTACCGGCTGGGCCTGGCCTCCCTGCTGAAGCTGTTCGCGCTCGTACGCGACCCGGGCTTCGGTGAGCTGGCGCTCCGCCTTCGCCGCTTCCTTGCGCGCCCGGCGACTGTCGGCCCGGCCTCCACTGGCGCCTGACTTCTTTTTGCCGCGTTCGCCGCGCTTGGCGACGCGCTCTTCCTTGCGGCGCTTGGCCTCTTCCTGGCGGCGCTTGCGGTGCTCGACCCGGGCGGCTCGCTGCTGCTCGCGCGCCAGTTTGCGCTTCTCCTTCGCATCGAGTGGCTTGCCGGTGGCGGCAGACGGTGGAGCCGGCGCGACGGGCGGGGCACCCGGCGCCGGCGTGGCGGGAAGCTCGGTGGTCTGGGCCTGCGCCGGCGCTGCGGCGGCCGGAGGCGGTGGCGGCGTCCCCGGCGCCCCGCTTGCAGGGCCCGGGGCTGCCCCCTTGGCCGCTTTCTCCTTGTTGCGCCGCTGGGTGATGCTGACGACCAGCAGGAGTAGGAGAATCGCGGCGACGAGACCGGCGACGAAGTACTTGATGTTGTCGCTGACGAAGTTGCCGGCGCTGCTCGGGAAGGATTCGGCTTGGGCCGCGGCCGGAACAGCCAGGGCCAGCGCGAGAAGGGTCACCGTGGACCACAGCAGGGCAAACCTGGATCGCATAGGTCCCCGAAGCTACCTCATCTTGCCCTTGAATTCGCGCTCGACTTCGCGGCGCACGTCACGGTCCGCGATCTGCCGGCGCCGGTCGCGCCCCTCCTTGCCGCGCGCCAGGGCCAGCTCGACCTTCGCCCGCGAGCCCTTGAAGTAGATGCGAAGCGGAATCAGGGTCAGCCCTTTCTCCGCTGTCTTGCCGATCAGCCGTTCGATCTCGGCCTTGTGGAGCAGCAGTTTGCGCGGCCGCTCCGGCTCGTGGTTCTCGCGGCTGGCGGGCTCATAGGGCGGGATATGTAGGTTGCGCAGCCAAACCTCGCCCTTGTCTACCAAGGCGTAGGCGTCGGTCATCTGCGCCTTGCCGCCCCGCAGGGACTTCACCTCGGAGCCCCGCAGGACGATCCCGGCCTCCATTTTCTCGATCGGTTCGAATTTGTGGCGGGCACGGCGGTTGGTAGCGACGTCGCCGGAGGCCGGCAGGCGCTGCTTCTTCGACTTCTTAGCCATCCAGCAGCTCCAGGGCCCGTTCGAGACCCTCGTCGCGGGCGGTCCGCGGCAGGTTGGGAGCCTTCACGTCGGGGTGGATGCCGTGGCTGCGTGCCAGGTTGACCCCGTCGGGGGTGAAGTATTCGCCGATCGTCAGCTTCATCGCGCCGCCGTTGGAGAGGTCGACCTCCTGCTGGAAGACGCCCTTGCCGTAGGAGCGGGTGCCGACCGTCCTGGCGCCGGCGTCGTCGGCAAGGGCGGCGGTGAGGATCTCCGCCGCCGAGGCCGTGTTGCGGTCGATCAGGACGACGAGCGGTAGGGCCGGCAGGTTCTCGCCAGAAGTCTTGTAGACGGCGTGGCCCTGGGTGCGCGAGTTGGTGGTGACCACGACTTCGCCGGAGGGCAGGAAGACGCCGGCGCTCGAAACCGCCTCCTCGAGCAGGCCGCCGCCGTTGCCGCGCAGGTCGAGCACGATCCCTTCCGCCCCCTCCTTCTCGACCTTCTGAACGGCCTTGCGCAGGAGCGCGTGGACGCCTTCGCTGAAGGAGACCATCCGCACATAGCCCAGGGTGTGACTGCCGGCGTGCACGATCTTGCTGGAGACGACCGGCAGCGAGATCTGGGCACGGGTGATTTCCAGCTCGCGGGTCCTCTTCGCCGGGGGGCTCTGGACGCCGATCGTCACCTCGGTCCCTTCCGGGCCTTTGATCTTCTTGGTCGATTCTTCGCTGCTCTCGCCCGCGATCGAGTCGCCGTCGACCGAGACGATCAGATCGCCGTGTTCGATACCGGCCTGCGCGGCCGGAGAGCCGGGGAAGACCTTGTCGACCCGCAGGCCCTGTTTCACTTCGCCGACGGTCAGGCCGATCCCGGAGAACTTGCCGGCGATCTCCTCGTTGAAGCCGGCCAGCGCTTCCGGTGAGAAGTATTCGGAGAAGCGGTCGTGGTGGCGCAGGCGCAGCTCGCGGACCATGCCCTGCAGCGAGGCGTTGGTCAATTCGCCGGAGCCGACCGGCCGGTAGTAGTTGTCCTCGATCAGTTCGGTCGCTTCCAGGTTGAGCCCGGCCGAGTCGTCGACGAAGCGATCGCGGAGGAATTCGGGCAGCTTGCCGGGATGGCCGCCGAGCCAGATCCCGGCGCAGAGGACGACCGCCAGCGCAGCCACGAGGGCCGCGACCCCCCAGCCCCTCACGCCGCGCTCAGACCTTCAGGAAGCGGCGCAGGGTGACGCCGGAGCCGATCGCCGAGACCGCAACCGCGGCGCCGAAGAGGATCGCGACCAGCGCCGGGAAGGAGAGGGTGCTGTTGTTCTGCGCCGCCAGGAAGGAGAAGGTGCTGCTCAGCGGGTCGACGATGGTGATCTTGCCCAGCCACAGGATCAGTATTGCTACCAGCCCACCGGTGAAGCCGACCACGACGCCCTCGATCATGAAGGGCCAGCGGATGAACCAGCGGGTCGCACCGACCAGCCGCATCACCTCGACCTCGCGGCGGCGGGTGTAGATTGAGAGCCGGATCGTGTTGCCGACCAGCATCAACGAGGCGATGATCAGCAGCGCGGTGATCACGGTGAGGACGATCTTCAGCGCGCTGGTCACCTGCTCGATCTGCTGCGAGCCTTCCTGACGGTCGAAGATGTTGTCGACTACCGGGGAGATCCGCTGCGGGTTGCCGCCGGGGCCGGTGTGAATGATCGCGGCGCGGATTTCCGGCAGGTTGGAGGCATCGTCGGGGGTGATCCGGAAGCTGGCGGGGAGCGGATTTTCGTGCAGCTCGGAGGTCAGTTCCTGGGCCTTCTTCTTGCCCAGTTCCCGCTTCAGTTCGTTCAGCGCCTCGGCTTTGCTGATGTACTGCACCGAGTTGACGTGAGGGACCGCTTCCAGCCTTTCGTGCGTGGTCGCGATGTCCGACTTGGTCGCGTCGGCGAAGAGGCCGACCTGGATGTTGAGCTGGTCGCGCACCTGGTTGCTCTTCGCCTGGGTGGTCTGGAAGACCGGGATCAGGACGCCGAGCAGGATCACGGTGGTGACCGTGGTGACGATCGCCGCCATGCTCGGCGCGCCGTTGCGGCGCAGGGCGCGGAAGGCCTCCTGGGTGAAGAAGAAAAATCGCGACATCTAGATCAGCAAGTCGTGTCCGTTGGTCTGGCCCTCGGGGGCGACGCCCATCTCGGCGCGCATGCGCAGGCCGAACTCGGTCGTCGACTCCTCCGTGTAGCCGCCGCTGACCTCGTCGCGGACGACGCGGCCCTCGTAGAGCTCGATCACGCGGCGGCGCATGTTGTCGACCATCTCGCGGTCGTGGGTGACAACGACGACCGTGGTCCCGGTCTTGTTGATCCGGTAGAGCAGTTGCATCACGCCGATCGAGGTGACCGGGTCGAGGTTGCCGCTGGGCTCGTCGGCGAGCAGCAGCGGCGGGTGGTTGACGAAGGCGCGGGCGATTGAGACACGCTGCTGCTCGCCGCCGGAGAGCTGATCGGGATAGCTGTGCAGCTTGGTCGAGAGACCGACGAGGCGCAGCGTCTCCGGCACCTGGGTGCGGATCTCGGCGCGGCCGGCGCCGATCACCTGCAGCGCGTAGGCGACGTTGTCGTAGACGGTGCGATCGGGCAGCAGCTTGAAGTCCTGGAAGACGGTGCCGATGTTGCGCCGCAGCTGCGGGATCTTCTTCTCCGCCATCGCGCCGATGTCGCGGCCGGCGATGCGCACGGCGCCCTCGGTCGCCTCGAGCTCGCGGATCAGCATCTTGATCAGCGTCGACTTGCCGCAGCCGGTCGGGCCGACCAGGAAGGCGAACTCGCCGCGGTCGATCGCCAGCGAGACGCGGTCCAGCGCCATGTGGCCGCCGGGGTAGACCTTGGTCACGTCGCGCAGCTCGATGATCGGCCTGCCTCCCGGCCGCCGCCGCTGCGGCTCGGAGCCGCCCGTCTTTCGCTTTCGCAATCTGGCCATGCCCGCGCTCCCTTCTGCGGATACAGGGTTACTCCTGCGCGCCGTGGAGCACGCAATTCCCCGCCCAGCAAGGTGTGCGAGAGCTTAGCGAATTGTTAGCGAAACTTCATAGAAGCCTCGGCGAACGGGCCCTACCCCTTCGCCGTGCAGCTCTTGCTGAGCACGGAGACCAGGCTCAACCCCCCGGCGAAATCGAAGCTTGTCCGGGCCAGCGGGAAGACCGCCCCGGGGAAGCCGGCGGGGGCGGGGCAACCCGCGCTGAGGAAGCTGCGCGCCTTGCCCCGGTAGCTGAAGCGCCGCCTCAAGGTCATTCGCAGGCCGGTGACGTAGCCCCAGTTGCCGGTTGCCTGGGGGAGCGACGCCTCCAGGACCGTGCCGTAGGTGCCGTGGCTGTCCCGGATCGCGAAGGGCAGCACGTTCGACGTGGGGGCCGGCTGGGTCCCGTAGATGTGGGCGAAGAGCGTCGGCTTGCCGTGCAAGCGACCGTTGAAGACGAGGACCTTGCCCGAGGAGGGGAAGGGCGATTGCTCGGGCAGCTGGACGTTGGCGGAGAAATGGCCTTCGCCGACCAGGGACGTCGAGCAGGCCGTCAGCGCGCCACTGGTGGTCGAGGGCTGGATCTCGCGCAGCCTGCAGACCGGCAGGCCCTTGGAGGTGAAGCGGCCGTTGCGGTTGATCGCGATCGAGATCCGCCGCAGCTGCGGCGGCGTGCCGCCGCTGACCGCAGCGATCTTGGTTTCGAACGCGATCCCGACCGGGGCAAGGCCGTGGCGGGGCAGGGCGTTGGGAGTGATCTTGCCGTCGAAGCTGACCCGCACCGGCCCGCGCTGGACGACGGCCGAAGCCGCAGCATCGCCCCCGGCCGTCGCCGCCGCCGGGACGAACGCGATCGTTGCGCAGAGACAGAGAATGGCCACGATCATGGCCACCGAGTGTTGCAAGCTAGGCGCTGCGGACCGGGTGAGCTTTCAACTCCGCCCTCTCCACCGCAGCGGCAATGTGCTCGGCGTCGATTCCCGCCGAGGCAAGCAACGCAGCCGGCGGGCCGCTGCCGGGCCGTCCGCTGACGGCGAGGCGGGTGAGCGGCGTGCCGGAGCCGGCCTCGGCGAGGACGGCGGCGACCGTCTCGCCGATGCCGCCCTCGGGCCAGTGGTCCTCGACGGTGATCAGCGCCCCGGTCTCCGCCGCTGCTTTCAGCACCGTGTCGGCGTCGACCGGCTTGATCGAGTAGAGGTCGATCACGCGGGCCGCGATGCCGCGTCCGACGAGCTCGTCGGCGGCGGCGAGGCATTCGCGCAGGGTGATGCCGGCGCCGATCAGGGTTACGGCGTCGTCCTCGCTGGAGCGAACCGTGCGGCTGCCGCCGATCTCGAAGCTCTCGTCCGCCTCGTAGAGCACCGGCGTCGCCTCGCGGGTCGTGCGCAGGTAGCTGACCCCGCGGTGCTCGCGCATCGCGTCGAGCAGTGCCACCGCCTGGTTGGCGTCGCTCGGGTAGAGGACGACGCTGCCGAGGACCGCGCGCAGCGAGGCGATGTCCTCCAGCGCCATCTGCGAGGGGCCGTCGGGGCCGATCGAGACGCCGACGTGGGAGCCGCAGAGCTTCAGGTCGGCGCCGGAGATCGCCGCCATGCGGATGAAGTCGTAGGCGCGGCTGAGGAAGGCGCCGAAGGAGGAGGCGAAGGGCTTCCAGCCCCGCGTCTGCATGCCGACCGCGGCGGCGACCATCTGCTGCTCGGCGATGTACATCTCGAAGAAGCGATCCGGGTGCTTTGCGGCGAAGCGCTCGGCGTAGGTCGAGTTGCCGACCTCGCCGTCGAGCGCGACGACCCGCTCGTCGATCGAGCCGATCCAGGCCAGGGCGTCGCCGTAGGCGCCGCGGGTGGCGACCTTCTCGCCGATCTCGTAGCTCGGCCGCTCGACCGGCGTACGCTCGATCTCGAACGGCTTCGGCGCGGGCGGCGCAGCGACGCTGACGCTGAGCGAGCGGATCCCGCCCAGCTCCTCGACCGCGGCGTCGGGATCGGCGAGCGGCTTGCCGTGCTGGTTCTCCTTGTCCTCGACCGCGGCGACTCCGGAGCCCTTCTTGGTGCGGGCGAAGATCACCGCCGGTCGCTCGGCGTCCTGCGCCTGCGCGTAGGCGGCGTCGATCGCGTCGAGGTCGTGGCCGTCGATCTCCTGCACCTCCCAGCCGCAGGCGCTTGCCCGCGCCGCCAGCGAGGAGGTATCCCATTCGTGCATGGTCGGGCCGCGCTGGCCGAGCCGGTTGACGTCGACGACGGCGATCAGGTTGTCGAGCTTGGCGTGGCCGGCCTGCTCGAAGGCCTCCCACATCGAGCCCTCGGCCAGCTCGGAATCGCCGCAGAGCACCCAGACCCGCAGGTCGGAGCGCTCCAGGCGGGACGCGGCGAGCGCAATCCCGACTGAGATCGGCAGCCCCTGGCCGAGCGAGCCGGTGGCTACGTCGACCCAGGGCAGTTCCGGCGTGGGATGGCCCTGCAGGCGCGAGCCGAACTCGCGGAAGGTGAGCAGCTCGGCGTCGTCGATCGCCCCCGCCGCCTTGTAGAGCGAGTAGAGCAGCGGAGAGGCGTGGCCCTTGGAGAAGACGAGGTGGTCGTTGGCCGTGTTCTCGGGCGCCTCGAAGTCGTAGCGCAGGTGCTTCGTGAAGAGCACCGCCATCAGGTCGGCGGCCGACATCGAGGAGGTCGGGTGGCCGGAGCCGGCGGCAGCGGCGGCACGCACCGAATCGACTCGAAGCTGCTGGGCGAGCTCGCGCATCGGCCCGGACAATATCTGGCGCTAGCCGATCGCGACCATGCGCTCGATCGGCAACCTCGCCCGTTCGGCGACGTCCGCCGGGACTCTGACCTCGAACCTCATCTCGAGCAGACTGTCGCGGAGCTTCGGCAGCGTGATCATCTTCATGTACCTGCAGGTGGCCATCCTGTTGGCCTCGATCAAGTTGGCCCGCGGCGCCGCCTGCTGCAGCGGGTAGAGCATCCCGTTCTCGGTGGCGACGACGAAGCTGCCGTCGGGATGCTCTTCGACGTGTTCGAGCATCCCAGAGGTGGAGAGCATGTGGACGCCCTCGGGCTCGATGTCGCCGGCGGCGACGTACTCCATTGCCTGGGTGGCGCAGCCGCACTCGGGGTGGATCAGGAACTCGGCCTCGGGGTGCTCAGCCCGGGTCTGAGCGATGTCGCCGGGGCGGATGCCGGCGTGGACGTGGCACTCGCCGTCCCAGATGTGGAAGCGGGCGCGACGCTCGGGATCCTCGCGGATCCCGGTCTCGCGCTCGACGAAGGCGCCGAGCCACATGTCCGGCCCGAAGAGGATCTCGGCCCCCGGCCCATGCTCGGCCCAGATGTGCTCGACCACCTTGACCGCGTTGGAGGAGGTGCAGCAGTAATCGGTCTCCGCCTTCACCTCGGCCGAGGTGTTGACGTACATGACGACGAGGGCGCCGGGGTGCTCAGCCTTCCAGGCGCGCAGCTGGTCGGCGTCGATCGAGTCGGCGAGCGAGCAGCCGGCGTCGAGGTCGGGGATCAGCACTGTCTTCTCGGGCGAGAGGATCGAGGCGGTCTCGGCCATGAAGTGGACGCCGCAGAAGGCGATCGCGTCGGCGTCGGTCGCCGCTGCCTCGCGCGAGAGCCCGAGCGAATCGCCCATCCGATCGGCGACGTCCTGGACCTCGGGCAGCTGGTAGTTGTGGGCGAGGATCACCGCGTTGCGCTCGGCCGCAAGCGCTCGCACCTCGTCGCTCAAGGCGCGGATCTCCTCCGGCGAGAGGTCCGGTGCCATCGCGGGTTGGATCGTGGGCAACTCCTGCATCTGGAGCCTTCCGTTTCCGATGTTCGCTGGCAGGGACATCGATCCCGAAACCAGTCGAATGAACTGGGGTCAAAGTCTACCGGTCTGGCCCGCGGGTCCTGTCGCGGCGGCCCTCCCCCATGTGCTCGGACGCTCCGCGTCCTGCGCTATGGGGGACCCCCGCCACCGCGCCACCCGCGGGAGAGGCGGAGGCGGCAGACTTGTTCCATGCCCGAGTTGCCTGAGGTTGAGATCACGGCCAGGCGGCTGAACACGGCTTTGGTCGGAGCTTGTGTCGAATCGGCCGTGGCGCCGGGGATGAACGTGATGAAGACCTTTGAGCCGCCGCTCGAAGCGTTGGTGGGTAGGACGGTTACCGGCGTGCGGAGGGTCGGAAAGATGCCTGTGGTCGAGTTTGGGGATTTGGCGTTGCTGATCCACCTGATGTCGGCGGGGCGGCTGCGCCTGTTCGACAAGCGGGCGTCGATGAAAGACCGGGCTTCGCGGGTGCTCGTGCGGCTCGACGATGGGCGGGAGCTGCGGTTGCGAGAGTTTGGGACGAAGCAGCGGGCCTGGGCGAAGCTGCTGGCGAGCGATGCCGTCGCGGCAGACGCGACCATCGTGCGGCTGGGGCCGGAGGCGTGGCCGGCGCCGCCGCTGGAGGCCTTCGCCACGCTAATCGACCAGCCACGGCACCTGCATCCCCTTCTCCGCCACCAGGGCGACATCGCCGGGATCGGCCGCTCCTGGGTAGACGAGATCCTCTGGGAGGCGCGGCTCTCGCCCTTCAAGAAGGGCTCCGAGCTCGGCGAAGCAGAGATCGAGCAGCTGCACGGGGCGCTGCACGTGCTCGGCGACGCGATCGAGCACTACGAGGAGACGATCGGCGAGCAGCTGCCCGACAAGATGCCGATGCCACTCCGGGTGCACAAGCGCGAGGGCGAGCCCTGCCCCCGCTGCGGCACTACGATCGAGGCCGTCTTCTTCTCCGAGCACCAGACCAACTACTGCCCGGCCGAGCAGACCGGCGGCCGCGTGCTAAAGGACCGGCGGCTCTCCCGCTTGCTGAAGTGAGCGGGGGGAGAGACGGGTGCCCCTCCCCGGGAGACCGTTGCGCAGCAGATCGCCTATGCAATTCGGAACCGGGTCGCCAAGCCTCCCGGGGAGGGGCACCCGTCTCTCTACGCCAGCTCGATCAGCATGCTGAAGTCGAGCGTCGGAGCTGAATGGGTCAGGGCGCCGACGGAGATCAGGTCGACGCCCGTCTCGGCGATACCGCGCACGGTCTCGAGGTTGACGCCGCCCGAGGCCTCGAGCGAGGGACCCTTGCCGGCGGCAGCATTTTCGTCGCGCAGCCTCACAGCACCGCCCAGCGTCTTGAGATCCATGTTGTCGAGCAGGAGGATGTCGGCGCCGGTGCCGAGTGCGTAGGCGACCTCGTCGAGGTTGCGGCACTCGATCTCGACCGCCAACTCCGGGTACTTGCTGCGGGCGCCGTGCACCGCCTTGGCGAGGCCGCCGGCCAGGGCGATGTGGTTCTCCTTGATCAGGATCGCGTCGTGGAGGCCCATGCGGTGGTTGCGCCCGCCGCCGGCGAGCACCGCAGCCTTCTCCAGCTCGCGCAGCCCCGGCGTCGTCTTGCGCGTATCGAGGATCGCCGCTCCCGTCCCGGCCACCGCCTCGACGAAGCGCGCGGTAAGCGTCGCTACTCCGGAAAGGTGGCCAAGGAAGTTGAGCGCCGTCCGCTCGGCCGCGAGCAGAGCCGCAGCCGGACCGCTCGCCAAGACGACGTCGGCCGGCACCCCATCCCGCCACTGCCCCTCGACCACAAGGTTGTCGACGTCGTCAATTCCACACTGCCGCATCGTCTCGGCAACGACGCCAAGCCCGAAGACGACGCCAGCCTGCTTCTGAACGATCCGAGCCCGCCCCCGCGCTTCAGCAGGAACCGTGGCCTCTGAGGTCACGTCACCGGCGCCTACGTCCTCGGCAAGCGCCCCAGCTACCACGTCGCCGGAATCGGTCATCCCGGCACCCTAGATCAAGCAGGACGCACCGCAGCTGAGAGACAGACGGGTGCCCCTCCGACGGAACTTGTGAGCCCACCAAACCTTGATCCTTCACCCAGTGCGGGCGGCGGGTTCCGCCGGAGGGGCACCCGTCTGTCTCACGCCTCGCCGCTCGGCAGCGTTTAATCCCACGAGTGACCGCACTGCCGCCGTTCCAGACCCTGCTTGACGAGCACGCCGCCGACGTGATGGGCGTGCTCCGCGGGGCCGTCGGGCGCACGGACGCCGACGACTGCTTCCAGGAGACCTTCCTCGCCGCGCTGCGCGCCTACCCGAAGCTGGGCGATGCGGGCAACCTGCGTGGCTGGCTGCTGACGATCGCCCACCGCAAGGCGATCGACCACCACCGCGCCAACGGGAAGCGGCCGGTGCCGGTCGCTGAAGTCGTCGACGTCGGTGTCAGCGATCCCGAGCCCGACGACGGCATCTGGGAGCTGGTCGGGGCGCTGCCGCCCAAGCAGCGCGCCGCCGTCGCCCTGCGCTACGGCAGCGACCTCCCCCACGCCGAGATCGCCGCGGCGCTCGGCTGCTCGCCGGAGGCCGCCCGCCGCAGCCTGCACGAGGGAATCAAGCGACTGAGGAAGGAGCTGGCATGAAGGCATCGCTCGAACGTCTCGCGAATCGTGCCGCCGAGGAGGACCTGCTCGACGTCGCCTACACGATGTCCGACTCCCCCTTCGGGCCGCTGCTGCTCGCCGCCACGCCGCGCGGGCTGGTCAAGCTGAGCCTGCCCGGCTACGACCCCGAGGAGGCGCTCGAGGACCTCGCCACGCGGGTCTCGCCGCGGCTGCTCAAGGCGCCGGCACGCCTCGAGCGGGTGCGCCGCGAGCTCGACCTCTACTTCGAGGGCAGGCTGACCGAGTTCGACCTGCCGCTCGACTGGCAGCTGAGCAAGGACTTCCGCCGCCGCGCCCTGCGCGCGATCGACCGGATCCCATACGGCAAGACCCGCAGCTACACCGAGATCGCCCGCAGCGCCGGCAACGAGCGCGCGGTGCGGGCCGCCGGCACCGCCTGCGGCGCCAACCCGATCCCGATCGTCGTGCCCTGCCACCGCGTGCTGCGCAGCGGCGGGGCACTGGGGGGCTACGGCGGCGGCCTGCCGATGAAGGAAGCGCTGCTGAAGCTCGAGGGAATTCTCTAACCGGGGGCGCCGGCCGGGCCGAACAGCTCCCGCGCCCGCTCGATCACCACGTCGGGCCGCTCCTCGGCGACGAAGTGGCCGCAGCGCTCGACGATCTCGACGCTCATCTCGTCCGCGTGGGGCTCGTAGCCGGCGAGGATCTCGGGCCGGACCACCGGGTCCGCAACCCCGGCGAGAAGGCGGGTAGGCACGCTGAGCCGCTGCGAGCGGTAGTGGCCCCTTTTCAGCCGCGGCAGCTCGCGGGTGAGGAAGCTGCGGTACACGTGCGAGGCGGCGAGCGCGTGGTCGCGCGACTGGAAGCTCCGCGCGAAGCAGTCGAGCTCGGCCTCGCTCCACTGCGAGTCGGGGTGCGAGCCGCGCCTGATCGCCAGCCGGACGAAGCCGGGAACGTGCCGGGAGACGCCGGAGCCGAGGCCGGGCGTCGCCAGGATGAGCTGGTAGGCCACCCGCTGAAGCGCCCGCGGCGAAGGCTTCGGCGGCTCGAACCAGGGATGCGCGATCCCCAGGGCGAGGTAGTGGCGAAAGCGCTCGGGCGCCTGCAGGCAGAGCAGGAAGCCCGCGTAGCCACCCCAGTCGTGACCGATCAGCTCGACCTGCTCGAGGCCGAGCTCGTCGAGCAGGACCAGGATGTCGTCGGCGAGTTCCCGAATCTCGTAGCGACCCGGCGGCGCCTCGCTCCAGCCGAAGCCGCGCAGGTCGGGGCAGATCACCCTTCGCTCCTCCGCCAGCGCCGGGATCACCTTGCGCCAGATCCACCAGTGCTGAGGCCAGCCGTGCAGGAGGACGACGGGCGCCCCCTCGCCCGCTTCGGCGACGTGGAGCCGTGTCCCGCTCACCTCGACGTAGCGGTGACCGACGCCATCCAGCTCCGGTGGTGCGCCTGGCTGCACGGCCCGGAATCTACCTGGGGAAACCCGCAAACTTCCCTCTGCCTCTCAAGTGAAGCCGAGGAGCGGTCGATGCCACGGTGATGAAGCTGCTCGGCCTGATCCTCGCTCTTCTGCTCTTGACGAGCGTCGCCGCGATCCAGCCGGCCCTCGCGGCCGCCCCGGCATCGCCGCCGCCCTTGCAGCCAGGCGAATCGCTCGCAGAGGAACCCGAAGCGGAAGAAGGCGAAGAAATCGAAGAAGCGTGCGAAGAAGGCGAAGCCCAAGAAGCGGAAGAAGCGTGCGAAGAAGGCGAACGGACCGGCAACGCGGAATCCAGGCGAGAAGCCAGACACCATCGCCATGGGCGGCACCGGCACCGCGGGCACCGCAGAGCGTGCCATCGCCCATCGCGCCCGCGACCGCAGGGCTGCTCACACGGGCATCGCTGATCGCGACCCCTAATTGGCCGAGGACGCGGCCGTCTTGTTCAGGTAGTCGCGGATGAAGTCGTCGAGGTCGCCGTCGAGGACGCGCTGGGCGTCGCCCGCCTCGTGGCCGGTGCGGTGGTCCTTGACCCGCTGGTCGGGATGGAGGAAGTAGCTGCGGATCTGCGAGCCCCAGGCGACGTCCTTAACCTCGCCGCGGACCTTGGCCAGCTCCTCGGCCCGTTTGCGCTCCTCCAGCTCGATCAGCTTCGAGCGCAGGAACTGCATCGCCACGGCCTTGTTCTGGGTCTGGGAGCGCTCGTTCTGGCACTGGACGACGACGTTGGTGGGGATGTGGGTGATCCGCACCGCCGAGTCGGTCTTGTTGACGTGCTGGCCGCCGGCCCCGGAGGCGCGGTAGGTGTCGATGCGCAGGTCGGCGTCGTCGATCTCGACCTCGACCCCCTCGTCGACCAGCGGCCCGACGTCGAGCTGGGCGAAGCTGGTGTGGCGGCGGGCGGAGGAGTCGAAGGGGGAGATTCGCACCAGCCGGTGGACGCCGCGCTCGGCGGCGAAGAGGCCGTAGGCATTCTCGCCGCGGACGATGAAGGTCGCCGACTTCAGCCCCGCCTCCTCCCCCGGCGAGGCCTCCTTCATCTCGACCTCGAAGCCGCGCCGCTCGGCCCAGCGCAGGTACATACGCAGCAGCATCTCGGCCCAGTCCTGCGAGTCGGTGCCACCGGCGCCGGCGTGGACGGTGACGACGGCGTCGCCGGCGTCGTACTCGCCGCTGAACAGCCGCGCCTCTTCGAGGCCGGCCAGGCGCTGCTCGACCGAGGCCAGCTGGGTACCCAGCTCGGCGGCCATCTCCTCGTCTTCGGCGGCCATCTCGGTCAGGTCGGTCAGGTCCACGGCCTCGGCCTCGAGGTCGCGGAAGGTCCTCAAGCGGCGCTGGGCACGAGCGTGCGCAGCGGAAGTCCGCGCCGCGGCATCCTGGTCATCCCAGAAGCCGGGCGCTTGCATCCGCGCCTCCAGCTGCTCGATCTCCGCTTCCAGCGCAGCCGGGTCAAAGGTAGTCCGAGAGCAGGGACAGCTGCTCGCGGACAACAGCCAAACGCGGTGCGATCGATTCGGTTGAGGCGGCGTCGGCCATGGGCGCAGCTTACCGAGCGCCGATCCCGCGATCGAAGCCGCCGGCGTGCAGCGCTGCCGCCCTGTCCTCGAACGGGCGCCAGCTGCGTACTCGGTGATCGCGCAGCTCGAAGAGCCAGGCGATCTCATCCTCGCCGGCATGCGAGCCGTCTTCGTCCCAGCACCACGACCGCTTGATCAAGGCCACCGCCGAACCGCCGCCGGACTCGATCCCTTCCTCGTAGAGCTCCTCCAGCTCGATCGTCTGCTGCACCCCCCCGGGTGCCCGCGTCGCCCAAACCCGCGCCGCCTCCCGACCCTTGCGCAGCCCCTTCCCCGAATGAAGCTCAACCTCAGGATCGAGCACCGCAGCGAACCCATCCAGATCGCGCGCGTTGAAGGCCCGAATGAACTCTCTAACAGGGTCGTGGGCCATGAGGGGCGGTCCCGGTAGGGGTGGAGCGTCTTGTACTTTTTGGGCGCTGGCTTGCGGCGCCAGCAGGGGACAATCCACCCAAAAAGTTAAGCGGAACCCCTACCGGGACCGCCCCTACGCCCCATGGCACTTCTTGAACTTCTTCCCTGACCCGCACCAGCAGGGGTCGTTGCGGCCGATGTTCTCACGCTCGTCCTTGACCACGGTCTCGACCACCTCGGTGGCACCGTTGCCGCCCGGGCCGGCGGCGACCATCTCGGCCGCGCCCGCCACTGCAGCCGGTCCGGCGGCAGCGGCCTGGGTCAGCGCCGAGGGCTGGCCCTGCAGGGTGCCGCCCGAGTAGTCGAGCGCCGCCGGCTGGGCGGCGCCGTTGGGCGCGAACGCTTCCTGGGCGCGGTTGGGGTCGATTTCGACCTGGACGTGGAAGATCGTCTTGCTGAACTCCTCCCAGATCGAGTGCATCAACTCCTCGAACATGCCGAAGCCCTCGTTCTTGTAGGCGACCAGCGGATCGATCTGAGCGAAGCCACGCAGGTGGATGCCCTCGCGCAGGTAGTCCATGTCGAAGAGGTGCTCGCGCCAGCGGTTGTCGATCACCTGCAGCAGGATCGAGCGCTCCAGGTAGCGCATCAGCTCCTCGCCGAAGGTCTGCTCGCGCTCGTCGTAGGCGCTCATCGCGTCGTCGTCGAGGGTGTCCTTGAGCTTCTCGCGGTCGACCGTCTCCGGCGCCATCGCGCCGACCTCGACGCCGACCGGCCAGATCTGGCGCAGCTGCGTCTCCATCTCCGGCATGTCCCAGTCCTCGAGCACGTCGCCGGGCGTGTACTCGTCGACGAGGCGCTCGATCACGCCCTCCATCTCGTCCCGGGCGATCTCCGACATGTCGCGGCCCTCGAGGATCTCGCGGCGGTATTTGTAGACGATGCGGCGCTGCTCGTTCATCACGTCGTCGTACTCGAGCACCCGTTTGCGGATCAGGAAGTTCTGCTCCTCGACCTTCTTCTGGGCGTTCTCGACGGTCTTGCTCAGCATCCCGGCCTCGAGCGGCATCTCGCCGCCGTCCTCGTCGACCGGGCCGAGGCGGTCGAGGATCTTGTAGATCCGGTCGCCGGCGAAGAGGCGGATCACGTCGTCTTCGGCGGAGAGGTAGAAGCGGGTCTCGCCGGGGTCCCCCTGGCGGCCCGAGCGGCCGCGCAGCTGGTTGTCGATGCGGCGCGACTCGTGACGCTCGGTGCCGCAGATGAAGAGGCCGCCCAGCTCACGCACTTCGTCGGCCTCGGCAGCGCAGATTGGTTCCAGCTCGGCGACCTTGGCGGCGAGCGCCTCGTCGTGGCCCTCGCCGCCGGGCGCGACCCCCTTCTTCTTCAGCTCGTGAACCGCCAGCTGCTCGGGGTCGCCGCCGAGCTTGATGTCGACGCCGCGACCGGCCATGTTGGTCGCGATCATCACCGCGCCCCTGCGGCCGGCCTGGGCGATCCGCTCGCCCTCTCGCTCGGCGTGCTCGGGCTTGGCGTTGAGCACCGCGTGCTCGATCCCCTGGCGCTTCAGCTCGCCGGAGATCATCTCCGAGACCTCGACCGAGACTGTCCCGACCAGGATCGGCTGGCCCTTCTCGTGGCGGGCGACGATCTCCTCCAGCACCGCCTTCCACTTGCCGTCTTTGGTCTTGAAGATCTGGTCGTTCTGGTCGGCCCGGACCATCTGGCGGTGGGTCGGGATCTCGACCACCGGGACTTTGTAGATCTTCATGAACTCGGTCGCCTCGGTCAGCGCCGTGCCGGTCATCCCGGAGAGCTTGTCGTAGAGGCGGAAGTAGTTCTGCAGGGTGATCGTGGCCAGCGTCTGGTTCTCCTCGCCGATCGCCACCCCCTCCTTGGCCTCGACCGCCTGGTGCAGGCCCTCCGACCAGCGCCGCCCGTCGAGGATGCGACCGGTGAACTCGTCGATGATCTTCACCTCGCCGTCGATCACGGCGTAGTCCTTGTCTTTCTTGTAGAGCGACTCGGCCTTCAGCGCCTGGACCAGGTGGTTGACGAGGCTGCCGTGCTCGCCGAGGTAGAGGTTGTCGACGCCGACGAACTCCTCGGCACGTTTGACGCCCTTCTCGGTCGGCGAGACGGTCTTGTGCTTCTCGTCGAATTCGTAGTCGTGCTCGGCCTCGGAGGTGTCCTTTGACTCGCCCAGCGAGCGCAGCTTCTCTTTCGCCTGGACGCCGTCCATCTGCCTGGCGAGGCGGGCGAAGGTGTAGTAGGTCTGGGCCGCCTGCTCGGGGGCACCGGAGATGATCAGCGGCGTGCGCGCCTCGTCGATCAGGATGTTGTCGACCTCGTCGACGATCGCGAAGTGGTGGCCGCGCTGCACGCAGTGCTCGAGCGCGTCGGCCATGTTGTCGCGCAGGTAGTCGAAGCCGAACTCGGAGTTGGTGCCGTAGACGACGTCGCAGGCGTACTTGGTCTGCCGGGTCGCGTGGTCGTCGCCCTCTTGGATCGCGGCGACACTGACCCCGAGCTTGTCGTAGATCGGCTTCATCCATTCGGCGTCGCGGCGGGCCAGGTAGTCGTTGACGGTGACGAGGTGGACGCTGTCGCCGGCCAGGGTGTTGAGGAAGACCGCGAGCGTCGCGGTCAGCGTCTTGCCCTCGCCCGTCTTCATCTCGGCGATCGCCCCCTCGTGCAGGGCCATGCCGCCGATCAGCTGGACGTCGTAGTGGCGCTGGCCGATCGAGCGCCGCGAGGCCTCGCGGGTCAGCGCGAAGGCCTCGGGAAGGAGGTCGTCGAGCGGCTCCCCGTCCCCGGCCCTCTTGCGCAGCGCCTCGACCTCTTCGCGCAGCTCTGAGTCCTCGAGCAGCTCCATCTCGGGCTCGATCCGGTTGATCGCCTCGGCCCGCTTCTCATATCCCTTGAATTTGCGCCCCTCGCCGACCCGCAGCGCGCGCGTGACCATGTCCCTTGCAGCAGGCATGGTCCTAGGGTAGCGAGGGTCTTTGGGTTAGGCGGTGCGTCCCCGCATACGCGCCACGGCGCGGCGGGTTTGGCTGCGCTTGCGGCGCAGCTCTCGGTGCTTCTTGACCTGGCGGCGGATGTCCTCGGCCAGCTCGTGGATCGTGTGGGCCATCTCCGGCGAAGCCTCGCTCGCCCGCAGCGTTACTCCCTTCAGGCGCAGCGTCGCCTCGGCGACCTGGCTGTCTTCAATCGAGGGGTTGCGCTCTTCGTGGAGCTCGACGTCGAGCGTCGCCAGCTCTGAGACCTGCTTCCCGATCCGTCGGAAGCGCTTCAAGACATGCCCTCGCAATTCGTCCGTTACCTCGACGTTGCGACCACGTATCTCGATCCGCATATTTCCTCCTTGGGTGTCGGGACATCGATGCTACGCCCTCAGGGGCGCCGGGTAAAGGTGACTGCGGCTACCCGGATCGCGCCGGCGCTACGCAGGGCGCGGGCGCAGGCCGAGAGGGTGGCGCCGGTGGTGAGGACGTCGTCGAGGAGGAGGACGCTGCGGGGCACCTCGCCGCGCGAATGGATGTGCGGCGGGTGACCGATGCGCTGGGCGCGGCGCCTGCCGACCTGGCGGCCGCCGCCGCTGCGGGTCAGGCAGGGGCGCATGGGCAGGCCGGTGCGCTGCACCAGCGCCGCGGCGATCTCAGCGGCGGGATCGAAGCCGCGAACCAGGGTGCGCATCCTGGCGGTCGGCACCGGAACGACCGCACCGCTGAGCAAGCTCGCCGGAGCGAGCCACTCGATCCGCTCTGCGACCAGCTCGGCAACCGGCAGCAGCCGGCGGAACTTCAGCGCCGCGACCAGGTCCCGCGCCACCCCCTGGTGCGCAGCCGAGGACCAGACCCGGTCCAGGCCCGGCGGCCCGGCGCTGCCCAGCGGCTCGGCCTCGGCGAGGCGGCGGGCGCAGCGCGTGCAGAGCAGCCCGCCCGGTCGGCAGGAGCGCCCGCAGGAGGCGCAGAGAGCCGGCAGCAATCCGGCGGCGAGGACGTGAAGGGCCTTCATGCCCCGATCCTCGGGCGCGCCGGCGCGCCCGTGGCGCGCCGGATGTCACGGGAGTGTCAGGTCTTTGCGACGCGACCCGCGATCGCGCCGACAAGCATCGCCTCGGGCGCCAGCTCGGTACCGGCGAGCAGAATCGAGTCGCGAACCCAAGCGCCGGCGCCGATCCGGCAGCCGTCGCCGACTATCGCCGGGCCCTGGATCCGCACGCCCCCGCCCAGCTCGACCCCGGCGCCGATCAGCGCCGGTCCGTCGACGTCGGCGTCCTCGAGAGGGCTCGCCGAGCGAATTCCCTCGCCGACCTCGGGCACCCCTGGCTCGACCTTCACGGCGCCGCTCAGCGCGTCGAGGTTGCCCTGGCGCAGCTCGTCGAGGTTGCCGATGTCGTTCCAGTAGGCATCGATCTCATGCGAGTAGAAGGGCACGTCGTTCCCCAGGAGGAGGGGAAATACATCCAGCGCCCAGTCGGCAAACTCGGGCGCGTCGCCTGGCTTTGCCGCCTTGCTGGTCCCTGGCCCGGGAAAGAAGTCGAAGACCTCGGAGTGGAACATGTAGATGCAGGTGTTGGCGAGGTCGGAGAGCGCCTCGGCTGGATCGGGCTTCTCCTGGAATCCCTGAATTCGCCCGTCCTCGGCCGCAATCACGACGCCGTACTGGTCGGTGTCCGAAACCCGCTTGGTCGCCAGCGTGGCGATCCCGTCGTGGGATTCGTGGAACTCGCGCATCGCGCGGAAGTCGATGTCGGTCAGCGCATCGCCGGCGACAACGAGAAAGGAGTCGCCGAGGAAGCCGGCGGCGTTGCGGACGCCGCCGGCGGTCCCCAGAAGCTCCTCCTCGCTGCTGTAGGAGAGATCGATGCCGAACTCGGAGCCGTCGCCGAAGTGGCCCTCGATCGTCTCCGGGAACCAGTGCAGGTTGGCGATCGCCTCGTCGAAGCCGTGGCGGGCGAGCAGGCGGACGATGTGCTCCATCACCGGCCTGTTCAGCACCGGCACCATCGGCTTCGGCATCGCGTAGGTGATCGGGCGCAGCCGGGTGCCGAGCCCGGCGGCGAGAACCATCGCCCTCATGCGACCCCGCCGAGCGCGGCCTTGAAGCCCTCGATCGCCTCGACCGGGAGCGGGTCGACTCCGCGCGCCTCGGCGAGGGCGAGGGAGACCAGGTCGCCGAGCATCGTCGCCCAGAGCAGGCGGGCGGCACGGGTCTCGCCCTCGGTCCGCACGCGGACCACCTCGGCACCGGCGGCGGCGATCGTCTCGGCGGTCAGCTCGAAGCGGCGGCGCACCCGCGGGTGCTGATCGGCGTCCTCGAGCAGGACAGCCGCGAAGGCGTCGCCGTCCCAGCCGCAGAGCTCGTTGTGGTCGGCCTCGGGAAGCTCGGAGAAGAAGGCCGCCTGCTTCGGGTTCTCGTTGACCTGGGTCTTCCAGCGGCGGGCGACCGGCGCGGTCAGATCGGCGCCGGTGATCACCGGCACGCTGCCCTCGAGGCGGGCGGCGATCTCGGCGGCGCGGTCCTGGAGATCGCCGGCCTGCTCAGTTAGGAAAGCGGCGGCGGCTTCGATATCGGCGCGAAGGCGGGGCGCGACCCCCGACAGCGCCGCGACCTCGGCCGCGATCGCGAACATGTAGCCGATCGCGGCGCGTGGCTGCAGGATGCCGGGCAGCCCGACGACCGGCAGGCCGGCCTCGCGGGCGCCGTCGACGAGGGCGCCACCGGTGCTGGCGACGATGCGGCGGGCGCCGAGAGCACCGGCGGCGGCGAAGCCGGCGAGCGTCTCCTCGGTGTTGCCCGAGTAGCTGGAGCAGAGCACGGTCCATTCCGGCGTCGCCCAGCCCGGCAGCTCGTAGCCGCGCTCGACGACCAGCGGCCGGGAGAGGCGCTCGCCGAAGGCGGCGGCGGCGAGATCGCCGCCGATCGCCGAGCCGCCCATGCCGCAGACGATCAGCCCGGCCGCGTCGCCCGGCTCGAGACGAGCCGAGTCGAGCCGCCAGAGCGCGTCGCCGAGATGGTCGGGAATCGCAAGGACGTCGTCGAGCATCAGGCCGGCACTCTTTCATCCCTGCCGACCACGGCGCCCTCGAGGCTGGCGCCCGCCGCCACCTCTACTCCGGCGGAGAGGATCGAGCCGCTGACCCGCGCCCCTTCGCCGACCACGCAGCCGTCCATGACCACCGAGTCCTGGACCTCGGCGCCCGCGCCGATCCGGCAGCCGCGGCCGAGCACCGCCCGCGGGCCGACCTTCGCCCCGCTCGCGACCTCCGCGTCCGCGCCGACGAGCATTCCCGGCGCGGTCGGCTCGACCCGCGTCCGCACCCGCCGCTCGAGGATGTCCCAGCTCGACTGCAGGTAGCGCTCCGGCGTGCCGATGTCCATCCAGTAGCCGTCCAGCCGCAGCCCGTGCAGGCCATCGCCGACCAAGCGCGGGAAGACGTCGCGCTCGATCGAGACCTCCTCGCCGGGCGGGATCAGGTCGAGAATCGAGCGCTCGAACACGTACATCCCGGCGTTGACCTCACCGGGCACGCTCTCGCCGGTCTTCTCGAGGAAGTGGAGCACGGATCCGTCGTCGTCGCTGTGGACCAGCCCGTAGGCCGCGGAGTCCTCGACCGGGTGCAGGCCGAGCGTGGCCTGCGCCTCGCGCTCGGCGTGGGCGCCGAGCAGCGCGCTCAGGTCGAGGTCGGTGAGGACATCGCCGTTGAGCGCCAGGAAGCGCTCGTCGAGCCCCTCGCCCAGCTCGTCGGCGGCGAAGCGGATCGCCCCTGCCGTGCCGCGCCGCTCGGGCTCGACCACGTAGCGAATCGCCACCCCGGCGCGCTCCTCCTCGCCGGCGAGCGCCTCGCGCAGCACGTCGGGCAGGAAGCCGCAGGCCAGCACGACCTCGGTCACGCCGTGGCCCGCAAGCCACTCGATCATGTAGGCGAGAAAGGGCCGGTCGACGAGGGTCAGAGCCGGCTTCGGCACGGTCTCGGTCAACGGCCGCAGCCGCGTTCCCTCGCCGCCGACCAGAACGATTGCCTGCACTAGTCCGCAGTACCCGCGGGGACCGAGCTTTCAACAGCGCGGCCGATGCCCTCGTACTCGAAGCCGGCGGCGCGAAGCAGTGCGGGGTCGAGAAAGTTGCGGCCGTCGATCAAGAGCGGCCGTGCCATCCGCTCGGCGGCGGCAGCCCAATCGAGCTCGGCGAACTCGGGCCACTCGGTGACCAGGATCGCGGCGTCGGCGCCGTCCAGCGCCCCGAGTGGCGAATCGCGAAACTCGACCGAGCCGAGCAGGCCGCGGGCTACGTCGCCTGCAACCGGGTCGTAGGCGACCACCTCCGCCCCCTCCCCTTCCAGCCGCGCAGCCAGCACCAGGCTCGAGGCCTCGCGCATGTCGTCGGTGTGCGGCTTGAAGGCAAGCCCGAGCAGCGCCACCCGCTTGCCGAGCAGCGAGCCGAGGTGCTTTTGCAGCTTGCCGACCACCCGCCGCTTCTGCAGCTCGTTGACCTCGATCACCGAGCCAAGCAGCTGGAAGTGGTAGCCGCTGTTGCCGGCCAGCATCTTCAATGCGCTGACGTCCTTCGGAAAGCAGTTATGGAGCACGATGCCGCCGGTTGCGGCGACGGTCTGGGCACCGGGCACCTCCAGCGAGTACACCGGACCGTGGGCGATGCGCCTGGACGCGCTCGTGACTCGTGCCCACGCAATTGATGAATCGCCAAACCGGCGGAAGCCGGTCGGGGCGATGCGCTTGCTTTGCAGCGTGAGAGACTCGATCGCTTGCGAGCGCTCGGCCTCGGGAATGAGCTGGATCGCTCGTTCAACCTGATCGGCACCGCTGACCGTTAGCCAATGCGTGTCCTTGGTCGACTTCGCCGTCCGTCCGGTCCTCCAACCACAGACGATCCCGAGGTCGCCGAGAAGCCTTGCCACTCCGTCCGCCAACTCGTCGCTGATCGTGCCGAAGTCGATCGTCACGCTCGGTCCTCCGTTGACGAACGACCAGGATCCGTCCCCCTCCCACAACCCAGAAAGAAGCGCCCACTTGCGTGAGCTTGATTGCTCCCAGATCAAATTCGGAAGTCGCTGCTCGTAGCTGTTACGCCCCAAGCCGAGGACTTCGGTCCACCAGGTGGCGAGAATTCGAGATGAGATCCGAACGCAACGCGTCGTGAGAGCCGTGAAGACAGTCGTCTTGACCCCCTGGCTCTTCCAGTAGCCGGCAACCTGCTGGACCAAGTGCTCCTCCTTGGTTGGATGGAACGACCAGGTGATGCGTTCACGCGTAGCTCCGTTGCGGCCAAGGTCCCTGCCCACGTGACCCTCGGCCACGTAAAGGCCGACGACCCGCCAGAACTCCTCGTCGATCCGCAGTCGCTCCGGGACGAACGTCCCGCTTCGAGCCGTCCCCAGAGTCGCGCCGCACAGGTCCATGTCAGATTCGCATGCCTCGCGAAGGCGCAGTGCACCTGTTCGGCTGATGTCGCCCATCCGCTGATCGCGCCCGCGCGGATGCTCTAGGAGCGCGATCCGATCTGAAGGCGCCTGGGCGCGGAGAGACTCGATCTCCCGTCGCTCCGGGCGAACGATCACCTGCTCGCCGGGAATCGAGTCTTCGATCGCAGCAAAGGTCGAGTACACGGCCGGCGCGATCCCCTCCGCCCCGCCACCGGCGAGTGGCAGCCAATCGGAGTCGGATACCTCCTCGGCCCGAACGGTCGTAACGACTTCACCGTCGCGTCCATCGCCAACGATGACCGGGTGATCGGCGGTAAGCAGCACTCGACGGCCCATCTTGGTCCGGATCTCGACCAACTCGCCGTCGTATGGCCTCTTTGTCAATGTCGTAACCGGCATCCACTCAGCATTCTGCTCTCCCGGCACCCAAGACCAGGCCCAGAGATCTCGCGGCGCGATCGCCTCGCCATCGGCTGCCGCCTGATCGCCGCCTTCCAACTCCCAAAGCTCGGCGAAGCTGACCAGCTTGGCTGTGCCGTGACAACGCACAAGCAGCGTCTCCGCACCATCGAAGCAGGAGCCCCCGTAGCCGATCCCCGGGCGCAGGAAGGCGGGGCCGATGCGCTGGTCGAGGCCCATCCCTCGGGCGACCTCGGCGACGTCGGCGCCGACCTCCTCGCAGACGTTGGCGATCTCGTTGACGAAGGAGATCTTGGTCGCCAGGAAGGCGTTGGAGGCGAGCTTGATCATCTCGGCGCTGGCGACGTCGGTGCGGACGATCTCGCCGCCGAGCGGCTCGTAGAGGGCGGCGACGGCGTCGCTGGCGGCCTCGTCGCCCGGATCGGCGCCGACCACCACCCGGTCGGGGTGCATGAAGTCCTCCACGGCCGAGCCCTCCTTGAGGAACTCGGGGCAGGAGACGTAGGGAACGCCGGGCAGGTCGCGGCGGATCGAGTGGCCGGTGCCGGCGGGCACGGTGCTCTTCATCACCAGGGCATGGTTGCCGTCGGCGCGCAGCTCCTCGACCACGGAGCGCACCCGCGAGAGGTCGGCGTCGCCGGACACGGTCGGCGGCGTGTCGACGCAGACGAAGAGGATCCTGGCCGAGTCGAGCAGCTCTGCCATGTCGGTCGTGAAGGTGAGGCGCTCGGCGTTGCGGGCCAGCAGCTCGTCGAGGCCCGGCTCGTGGATCGTGATCTCGCCCCGCGAGAGCGCCTCGACCTTCTCGGGCAGGATGTCGCGGGCGATCACCGGGTGGCCGAGCTCGGCGAAGCAGGCCGCGGTGACGAGCCCGACCCATCCCACGCCAATCACGCCGATCGGCTGTTTGTCCCCTGTCATCGCTTTGACTTCCCCTTCCTCGGCTTCTTGTTCGGGATCTTCACGCTAGCGGAGCGAGCGATCCCGATCATCTGGTCGTTGGTCAGCGTGTTGAGCAGATCGTTTGAGACCCAGTAGCTGCTGTCTCCCCGGTGCCAGGCGACCGTCGAGACGCGGTCGCCGTCGACGTAGATGTCGTATTCGCGGCCGTTGATCGTCTTGGTCAGGCTGGGGTTGTCGAGGATCGGCGGGTCCGACCAGCCCTGGATGCCCTGCAGCCCGAAGTAGTGGATCCCGTCGGAGAGCGGCCACTCCATCACCATCCGGTAGGCGACGTGACGGGTTTCGTCGGTGTCGCGGAGGTGGTAGACGCGCGGGTCCTGGATGTGTTCGTAGGGGTCGCTTTCGACGAAATACGCACCGGACGGCAACCGGGTCGGGTAGAAGACGGGGAAGCCGGAGCCGACCTTGCGCGCAACCGGCTTCGCCTCCGCTTCGCCGGCTTCGCGGTTCGGCACCAGGCCGTCGCTGCCGGGCGGCTTGGGCTTGGCGATGTGGGGTTTTGGCGCGGGGGGACGCTTCTTCGACTTGCCGTGCCCGCCGCCGCCGGAGCCGCTGCTGCGACCTTCGTCGAGGGAGCCGCGCGGGCCGGCGCTCGCTTCGATCCCGAGGAACTTGTTGACGGCGCCGTGGATCGCGCTCTCCGACGCGTAGACGTAGCTCGGCCCGAGTTCGGCCGGGAAGTGGACCTCCTTGATCGCCGCGTTGCGCGAGGCGATGAACAGCTTCATCACCTGCAGCATCGTCTCCGTGTTGCTGATGTCCGAGGTCGTGTACTTGGTGAAGATGTCGACCAGGTCGTTCTGGCCGAGCACGAGCTTGGAGATCGGCACCCGCTCGCGGGCGGCGCTGATGAAGTCCTGCTGGCGCGCCGAGCGGACGATGTCGGTGTCGGTGTGGCGGTAGCGGACGTACTCCAGCGCCCGTTTGCCGCAAAGCAGTTGGTAGCCCGGCTTGATGTCGATTTCCGAATACTGTTCGGAGGGGGGCACGCCGACGTTGGAGTGGTAGTAGCGGCGGTCGACGTCGGTGTAGACGCAGCCGATCGCGTCGACGGCGCGGACGAAGCCGAGGAAGTCGACGTTGACGACGTGGTTGATCGAGAGGCCGGTCAGTTCCTTGACCACGCGCAGGGTCAGTTTCGGGCCGCCGTAGGTGTAGGCGGCGTTGAACTTTTCCGTCCCGAAGCCGGGGATTTCGACCTTGAGGTCGCGCGGGATTGACATCACCGCGATCGCGTTGCGGTCGGGGTCGAGGCGGAGCAGGATCGTCGTGTCGGAGCGACCCGGATCTTCCTTCAGGTTGGCGCGCTTGTCGGAGCCGAGGATGAGGATGTTCTCCGGCTCCCCGCCGTGGACCTGGGAGAGGTAGCGGTGCAGCTTGCCGAGGTGGTTGTGGTGCGAGAGCGCCGTGGCGATGCTGCCGATGTAGAGGAGGATGCTCGCCGAGGTCGCGGCGGCGATGACGATCACGACGATCATCGAGCCGAGGGTGAAGCGCCACCAGTAGCGCTTGCGCTTCGGCGGCGGCTCGTGGTCGCCGGAGGGCGGCGGCTTGCTGAAGACCGGCTCAACCACGGCTGCTCAGCGGTCGAGTCTGTCGGGCAGCGAGCGCAGGAAGGTGTCGAGCGTCTGCCGGTATGTATGGAGCGAGGAGACCGAGACCCACTCCTCGGGTCCGTGGTGCCCTTCCCCGACCGGCCCGAACTCGACCGCCGGCACGCCGACCCGCAGGAAGGAGACGGCATCCGATGCCCCGTCGCGACCGACGCTCATCGGCTCGCCGTCGTGATGCGCCGCCGCCGCCTCGCGCAGCGCCCGCACGTAGGGCAGGTCGCGGTCGACGACCGCCGGCGGGCGGGTGAACAGCTGCTCGACCTCGGCAGCGCCGAGCCCCTCGACCTGCTCGAGCAGCGTGGCAGGATCCTGGTCGGGCAGGTAGCGGATGTCGACGTCGATGGCGCATCGGTCGGGCACCTTGTTGAGCGCGTCCCCACCCAGGATCCGGCCGAGATTGATCGAGGGGCGGTCGAACAGCTCAGAGCTGTGCCGTGCGAACGGTAGCGACTCGATGCTGCGGAAAACGTCAAGCGCCCGCAGAACCGCGTTGTCGCCGAGCCAGGGCGTGGCTCCATGGGCCGCCACGCCGCCCACGTGCACCCGCAGCGCCAGCACCCCCTTGGCCTCGACCCCGATGTGCAGATCGGTCGGCTCGCCGGTGATCGCGAAGTCGCCGACGAAGCCGCTGTCGACCAGGTAGTCGCTACCCCGCTCGGCCTCCTCCTCGGACTCCTCGTCACCGACGATCCCCAATCGCACTCGCACCCGATCCTGGTCCCGCATGGCCGCCGCGGTAAGCAGCATCGCCGCCAGCGCCCCCTTCATGTCATAGGCACCGCGCCCATAGAGCCGGTCCCCCTCGACCCGAGGCTCGAACTGCCCCGCCAGCCCCGGCACGACGTCGAGGTGCCCGTGCAGGACCACCGTCGGCGCATCCTCGGGCCCGACCTCGGCCCGCAGAACCGGCAGCCCCCGCACCTCGTCATGAGAAGCCTCGATCCCCCGCGCCTCAAGCCAGCCTTTGACGAACCCGGCGACTTCCAGCACCGCCTCAGGCTCCGAAGTGTCGTAGCCGACAAGCCGAGTCGCGAGCGCGACAAGCTCGTCGCTCATACGGGCCTACCCCCGGAAGGGATCCCTTGCGCCAGCGAGCCTCGTGAGCTCCCAAGGTTCATGGCCGGACGGTATTTGAACCACGAAATCGCCGCTGAGCTCAACCCGGTAGATCGTCGTGCGTGACCATGCCGTCCGCATCAGCGTCAACCCGCCTGTTGAGCATCCATTCGGCCGTTGTCTCGGCTGCGTCCTTGGCCTGCTTCTCGATGTGGTCAAGCGCAGCATCAAACAAGGCCATAGCGCCTCCCTCTTCCCCGGTTGGGGAACGCCATGTAGGACCAAATCGAACGTCTAGCTTTATTCCATACCTATAGGCCCAGCCTCAGGAACTGGCCATGTCGCTACGATGTCGCCGTTTTCAAAAGGTCCGTCGAGGAACTCGACGGTGCGACCGGGACTTCACCGCGAGACTTTGGTTGATTCTGAAATTGATAGATCCATGACCACCGTAGACACTCAGAGGGGCCTGCTGTCGCCGCAAATTGCGGTGGCGGCTTTGACATAGGAGCAACCTCGTGAGCGTTCGCGCCCAGAAGGGCGGGGCAATCGCTCACGACGACGTCTCAGTCGTGGCAGCTTCCTCGATGTAACAGAGCCCCCGCGCGGAGCGGGGGCTCTTGTCCGACTGGTCCGCGTTGTCCGGACACTTCCGATGCCGTTCAGGCGCTGGGCACGGCTATCGATTTCCAGCCCTAACGAGCAGCGGCGTCGACGGTTCCGGGGTGCATGCCGACCTGCCCGGTGGCTCCGTGCGACGACTTCGCCGCTGCCACCGTGTCGCAGCCGTATTCGAAGGCTTCGCCACTGGCGCGGTTGACTTCCCCTTCGGCGTTCGCGAGTTCCGCTTCCGCGATGGCTTTGCCGGCTTTGCCGATGCCTTTCCGGTTGACCCATTCGCCGTCATCGCCGACCGCGCCCTGCCATTTGCCGAGCTGTCCGTTGATGCGGACGCAGGGACTGACGCCGCCTTCGGTGAAGTTGCCGTGGGTGTAGACGTGGCCGCCGACGACGATCGTGTGCCACTGGGCCTGCGAGGCGGCGGGCGCCGCCAGCGTGAACGCGAGGCTGGCAGTTGCGACGAGGGCGATGATTGCGGGGCGGATCTTGATGCTGAACATTTCGAGTGCCTCCTTGGGCGGGGTTGGTTGGTAAGACCACCTTCGCCCTCAACCAAGCCGCCGAGTAGCCACCCAAGGGGTGGAATGCCTCACCCTGAGGCATTCCACGGCCCGTCGGCCGCACGCATCCGACATTGACCCCACCCCACTGTGGTCAACCTCGGATGCGCTGCGTCGAGAGCCCCGCTCACCCCTCGGCGATAGCGAGAAACGCTTCGGCCCGGTCCCGGTCCTTCTCGGCCCGGGCCTGGGCGCCGTCCCCCACGGCCTCGCCGATGCGCTGTTCGGCGTCGGCGAGCTGCTCCTTCAGCTTCGCCGCGTCGAGGTCCTCCGGCGCGATCGCCTCCTCGACCAGCAGCTTGGCCCGGTTGCCGAAGACCTGCAGCCAGCCGTGGGCCTGGGCGTAGCGGACCGTCTCCGAATCGCTGACGTGCAGGCGCAGCTCGGCCGGGCGCAGCGCCGCCAGCAGCGGCGCGTGGTTGGCGAGGATGCCGACTTCGCCGACCGCGGTGCGGGTCGATACCTGGCGCACCTCGCCGCTGAAGACCTCCCCTTCAGGAGTGAGGACTTCGACCTCGACCATGTGCTCGGCGGCCATCGTCTCTCCTAGGCGGCCGCGGCCGCTCCGGCGTCGGCGGTGACCTGGTCGATGCCGCCCTTCATGTAGAAGGCGCCCTCGGAGAGCTCGTCGTGCTCGCCGTCGAGGATCTCGCGGAAGCCGCGCACCGTCTCCGCCACCGGCACGTACTCGCCGCTACGGCCGGTGAACTGCTCGGCGACGAAGAACGGCTGCGAGAGGAAGCGCTCGATCTTGCGCGCCCGCGTGACCGTCTGCCTGTCCTCGTCGGAGAGCTCGTCGATGCCGAGGATCGCGATGATGTCCTGCAGCTCCTTGTAGCGCTGCAGCACCTGCTGGACTTCGGTCGCGGTGCGGTAGTGCTCGTCGCCGACGACGTCGGGCTTGAGGATCGTCGAGGTCGAGTCGAGCGGGTCAACCGCCGGGTAGATCCCCTTCTCGGAGATCGCCCGCGAGAGCGTCGTCGTCGCGTTGAGGTGGGCGAAGACCGAGGCCGGGGCCGGGTCGGTGAGGTCGTCGGCGGGGACGTAGATCGCCTGCACCGAGGTCACCGAGCCGCGCTCGGTCGAGGTGATCCGCTCCTGCAGTTCGCCCATCTCGGTCTCCAGCGTCGGCTGGTAGCCGACCGCCGAGGGCATCCGGCCGAGCAGGGCCGAGACCTCGGAGCCCGCCTGGACGAAGCGGAAGATGTTGTCGATGAAGAGCAGCACGTCCTGGCCGCCCTGCTCGCGAAAGTATTCGGCCATCGTCAGGCCGGAGAGGGCGACCCGCAGGCGGGCGCCGGGCGGCTCGTTCATCTGGCCGAAGACCAGCATCGTCTTGTCGATGACGCCCGACTCCTTCATCTCGAGCCAGAGGTCGTTGCCCTCGCGCGAGCGCTCGCCGACGCCGCAGAAGGCCGAGAGGCCTTCGTGCTCTTCGCCGATCGAGCGGATCAGCTCCTGGATCAGGACCGTCTTGCCGACGCCGGCGCCGCCGAAGAGGCCGACCTTGCCGCCCTTGGCGTAGGGCGCGAGCAGGTCGATCACCTTGATCCCGGTCTCGAGGATCTCCTGGGTGGGAGCGAGGTCCGATGCCTCGGGCGCGGGGCGGTGGATCGGCCAGCGCTCCTCCGTCTGCACCGGGTCGCCGAGGTCGATCGGCTCGCCGAGCAGGTTGAAGATCCGCCCCAGCGTGCCCTCTCCCACCGGGACCGTGATCGGGCCGCCGGTGTCGATCACCTTGTCGCCGCGCTGCAGGCCGTCGGTGGCGTCCATCGCCACCGTGCGCACGCGATTGTCGCCGAGGTGCTGCTGCACCTCGCAGACCAGCTCGGTCGCCTCGCGATCCTCGTCGCCGGCCATCTCGATCTTCACCGCCGAGTAGATCTCCGGCAGCTTCTCCGGGAAGACCGCGTCAACGACCACGCCGGTTACCTGCTCGACGTGTCCTACGTTTGCTCCGTTGCTCTCAGCCATTGGTTCCTTTTCTCGTTTCGCAGTCTTACCCGAGCGCCTCGGCGCCGGCGACAACCTCGAGGATCTCCTGGGTGATCTCGGCCTGCCTCGCCCGGTTCATCTCCAGGGTCAGGGCACCCATCATTTCCTCCGCGTTCTCGGCGGCGCTGCGCATCGCTGTCATCCGCGCTCCCAGCTCCGAGGCCGCGGACTCCAGCAGCGCCCGGTACACCGAGATGTTCACGTACTCCGGGATCAGCTGGGCAAGCAGATCCTCGGCCTCGGGCTCGTACTCCCAGGCCGAGTGGCTGTGCGCCTTCTCGATCTCGGTCTCCTCGCCCTCCTCTTCCTCAGCGCCGACGCCCTCGCCGATCACGTCGGCCTGCCGCAGCGGCAGGAGCGTCTGGCGCCAGACGTGCTGGGTCAGCGGCGAGACGTAGCGGTTGTAGACCAGCTCGACCCGGTCGAGCTCCTCGTCGACGTAGCGAGCGGTCAGCTCCTCGCCAATCTCGCGCGCGTTGGCGAAGCCCGGTCGGTCGGTGAAGCCGACGTAGGAGGTGCGGGGATCCTCCTTGCGGAAGGTGAGGGCGCCGACGCCCTTGCGGCCGACGGCGGAGAAGACCGCCTCCTTGCCCTGCTCGCGCAGCTCGCCCTTGAGCCGCATCCCGTCGCGGATGATGTTCGTGTTGAAGGCTCCGGCCAGGCCGCGATCGCCGGTGATCAGGAGGACGCCGACGCGCACCTCTTCCTCACGCTCGACCATCACCGGCACGCGCGGGAGGCCGCCCGCCTGCTCGGCGGCGCGGCGGGTGAGCTTGCGCATCGACTGCGCGTAGGGGCGCATCTGCTCAATCCGCTGTTCAGCCCGGCGCAGCCGCGCCGCGGCGACCATCTCCATCGCCCGCGTGATCTTGTTGATGTTCTTGATCGACGCGATGCGATTCTTGACGTCCTTCTGGGAGGCCATCAGGCGGGAGCTAGCTCCTCGACCGGGTCGCCGTGCTCGTCGAAGTCGGCGCCAAAGTCGTCGACGACAGAGCGGATCGCCGCGCCCAGCTCCTCCTCGTCGGCCTCCTCGAGCTTGCCGCTCTCGGTGATCCGCGCCAGCAGATCGGCCTTCTCGGCGTGCAGGCGGATGCGCAGGTCGCCGAGGAACTCGCCGACCCGCTCGGTCTTGATCCGGTCGAGGAAGCCGCCCGTGCCGGAGTGGATCGCCGCCACCTGATCGGCAACCTCGAGTGGCTCGCGCTCCTTCTGCTTGAGCAGCTCGACCAGCCTTTCGCCGCGGTTGAGCGTCTTCTGCGTCTCGGGGTCGAGCTCGGAGCCGAACTGGGCGAAGGCCTCGAGGTCGCGGTACTGGGAGAGGTCGAGGCGCAGCTTGCCGGCGACCTTCTTCATCGCCTTGGTCTGCGCGTTGCCGCCCACCCGCGAGACCGAGATGCCGACGTTGATC
>DATASN010000003.1:0-21713 GCA_036269215.1 Solirubrobacterales bacterium | reverse complement strand
TGCCCGACCACTCCTCTCGGTGCGCGGAGTTCGCCGTCCCCGGGAAGGGATGCCGGGCACCCTGCCCAAAACACTCAAGAGCGGCCGGAGGCCGCTCGTTTTGGGCAGGGTGCCCGGCATCCCTACGCGGCCGAGGGCAATACCCGAGGCCCGCTCTGATCTTTGGGCAGCTCAGCAGCCCCAGCGATGAGGCTTTGGAACTCGTTGAGCACGAGATGCGCGACCGCCTCCAGCAGCTCCTCGTCGCTCCAGCCGATCTCCCGTGCCTCCTCATGCAGATGGAGCGGGGGATGGCTGTTCGCCTCGAGGGCGCCGTGCAGGTACTCGAGCAGAGCTGCCTCTTTGGGGTCAGAGGATGTGAAGCTGCGGGCCCGCGAGACCTCGTCCAGACCTAGGCCGGCGCGGCGCGCCGACTTCGCGTGCTGGGCGATGCTGTAGCTGTCCTCGCGGTACTCGGCCACCGCCAGGGCGATCCGCTCGCGGGTCGCCCGCGGCAGGACGCCGCCGCGAAGCTCCGAGCGCATCCGGGTGTAAGCGCGCAGTACGGCGGGCGCGCCGGCGAGCACGCCGACGAACTTGGTCACCGCGCCACCGGTGGCCTGGATCGTCTTGATCAGAGGGGCGCTCTCGTCGGGCGCCGTCAACTCGTCGTGGATCTGGAACCTGCTCACGTCTGTTTTGACTGTCACGTTGCATCCGCCTCCGGCTCCGATTCGGGGGATTCGCTTTACAGAGCCTTAATTTGGCCTTTACTTTACTTTCAGCCGTTTACTTACGTCTGGTAAGTTATACCTGCTTCTCGGTCGGTCTGCAAGCCCGTCCTCCCGGTCCTCCCGGTTTGCCCCGCGCCAAGTCGCGCCCTCGCCCAGATCAGCCGTCCTTTACCCGAATACGGCGACCCCTACCCACTTGGTTCACTTCGCCTATCGTTGCGCCTCCCGAGCGGACAAGCACGAGCCCAGGAGGCAGGAACATGGCAGAGCAACCGAAGAGTGCCGCTGACGTCACCCAGATCGTCAAGGAAAACGACGTCCGCTTCGTCCGGCTCTGGTTCACCGACGTGCTCGGGCAGCTGAAGAGCTTCTCGATCAACGCCGCCGAGCTGGAGGACGCCTTCGACGGCGGCATGGGCTTCGACGGCTCCTCGATCACCGGCTTCAACCCGATCGAGGAGTCCGACATGATCGCGATGCCGGATCCCTCGACCTTCGCCCTGATCCCCTGGCGACCGGAGGAAGAAAACGCGGTGGCGCGGATGTTCTGCGACATCCAGGTGCCGGGCGGCGACGCCTACGAGGGCGATCCGCGCTGGATCATGAAGCGCGCTCTCAAGCGGGCCGAGGAGATGGGCTTCGACGCCTTCAACATCGGCCCCGAGCTCGAGTTCTTCTACTTCCGCTCGGCCAAGCCGCAGGGGGGCGTGCCGGAAGTCCTCGACGAGGGCGGCTACTTCGACCTGACCACGCTCGACGCCGGCTCCGACGTGCGCCGCGACACCGTCCTCGCCCTCGAGAAGATGGGCATCCACGTCGAGTACACCCACCACGAGGTCGGCCCCTCCCAGCACGAGGTCGACATGCGCTACAAGGACGCGCTGGCGATGGCCGACGACTGCATGACCTATCGCATCGTCGTCAAGGAGTACGCGATGAAGTACGGCTGGCACGCGACCTTCATGCCGAAGCCGCTCTTCGGCGAGAACGGCTCCGGGATGCATGTCCACCAGTCGCTGACCAAAGACGGCCGCAACGCCTTCTTCGACCCCGACGACCAGTACTTCCTCTCGGCCACGGCGAAGTCGTTCATCGCCGGCCAGCTCAAGCACGCGCGCGAGATCTCGCCGCTCTTCGCCCAGTGGGTCAACTCCTACAAGCGGCTCGTGCCCGGCTTTGAGGCGCCCGTCTACCTCGCCTGGTCGCGCCGCAACCGCTCGGCGCTGATCCGGGTGCCGCTCTACCACCCCGGCAAGGAGGGGGCGACCCGGGCCGAGCTGCGCTGCCCCGACCCGGCCTGCAATCCCTACCTCTGCTTCGCGGGCATGCTGCAGGCGGGGCTGGAAGGGATCGAGAAGGGCTACGAGCTGCCCGAGCCGATGGAGCAGAACCTCTACCACCTCTCGCCGGAGGAGCTGGCCCACCAGGGGATCGAGCAGCTGCCGGCGACGCTGGGCGAGGCGATTGAGGTGGCGGCCGAGTCGGAGCTGGTGCTGCGCACGCTCGGCGAGCACACGTTCCGGCGCTTCGTCGAGATCAAGCGGCAGGAGTGGGACGAGTACCGGGTGCGGGTGACTCCGTTCGAGGTCGAGCAGTTCCTGCCGATTCTCTGAGGTCTCGGCGCGCGGGTCCTGTCGCGGCGGCCCTCCCCCATGTGCTCGGACGCCGCTTTGCGGCGCCCTGCGCTATGGGGGACCCCCGCCACCGCGCCACCCGCGCGAGGAGCGCTAGAGAAGCTCGTTCAAAGCTTGGGGGTCGGTGACGGGGGACTGGCAAGTGAAGTGCTCGCAGACATAGGCCGCGGGGTTACTGCCGATCGTCGTCCGGTTTGCGAGGAGGGGAGGGATGGATGCGCCCTCTGGGCCTCCGGCCAGGACGAGGTGGGGACGGAACTTTGAGCGGACGATGTCGGTCAGCTCGGTCAGGTCGTTGCCTATCAGCGCGACCTCTTTGGTTGCGGCCAGGTGGAAGTCGATTGCTCTCAGCAGGTGGGCGAAGGCCTCGGGGTGCTCGGCTGCCGGTTGGGCGAAGAGGCGGAATACGCCTTCAGCCTGCTGGGTGTAGCTGTGCTCGCCCGTGAGGGCCAATAGGCGGAGGAGGCCCATTGCGGCTGAGGAGTTGCCGGAGGGGATCGGGTGGTCGCCTATCTCCTTGCGGCGGGCGATCAGGGATTCGTGGTCCTCGGAGGTGCTGAAGAAGCCGCCGCGCTCGGGATCGCCGAAGCGGGCGATCATCTCGTCGGCCAGCGCTTGGGCTCGTTCGAACCAGTGGGGTTCGAAGGTCGCTTCGTAGAGGCTGAGCAGGGCTTCGAGCAGGAAGGCGTGGTCCTCGAGGTAGGCGTTGAGGTGGGCGCGGCCGTCCTTGTGGGTGCGGAGCAGATTGCCCTCCGGGCTGCGGACGTCGCTCCAGATGAACTCGGCGCAGGCTCGGGCCGCGTCGAGGTAGTCGTCGCGCTCGAGCACCGCTCCGGCCTCCGCCAGGGCGCTGATCATCAGCGCGTTCCAGGCGGTGAGGCGCTTGTCGTCGAGGCCCGGCCAGACGCGCTTGGCGCGGGCCTCGTAGAGGGCCCGGCGAGCCTCGGCCAGGCCTTCGGGGGCCGGGGCGTCCGCGTCCCCCGCCAGGTGCAAGATATTCCGCCCCTCAAAATTTCCGCCGTCGCTTACCCCGTAGAACTGCATCAAATTCTCTACCTGCTGGGAGGAGAATTTGATGCAGTTCGCCCCGTCAGGCTCCGGATCGCCCAGGACTTCGCGGATCTGCTCCGGCGTCCAGACGTAGAAGCGGCCCTCCTCGCCCTCGGAGTCGGCGTCCAGGGCGGAGTAGAAGCTGCCCTCCGGGCCGCGCATCTCGCGTAGCGCCCAGTCGAGCGTCTCCTCGCAGACCCGCCGGTAGCGCTCGTGGCCGAGCGCCTGCCAGCCGTGCAGGTAGGCGCGGGCGAGCAGGGCGTTGTCGTAGAGCATCTTCTCGAAGTGGGGGACGAGCCAGGCGGCGTCAACCGAGTAGCGGGCGAAGCCGCCGCCGAGCTGGTCGTAGATGCCGCCGGCGAGCATCGCGTCGAGCGTCCGCTCGACCACCGCGCGCTCGCCGCGGGCGAGCAGCAGCTCCAGCGCAGAGGCGGGCGGGAACTTCGGCGCGCCGCCGAAGCCGCCGCGCTCCATGTCGGCGGCGCCGCGCAGCCGCGCGGTCGCCTCGACCAGCATCGGCGCCGCCGGCGAGCCCGCGGCCGGCTCGGCCTCGCCGATCGCGCCAAGCCGCGCCCGCATTTGCGGCGCCCGCTCGCGGATCTCCTCGCGCTTGCCGCGGTAGGCGTCGACGACCGCCTCCATCACCATGCGGAAGCTCGGCATGCCACGTCCTTCGTCGGGCGGGAAGTAGGTGCCGGCGTAGAAGGGCACGCCCTCGGGGTCGAGGAAGACGGTCATCGGCCAGCCGCCCTGGCCGCTGATCGCCTGTACCGCCTCCATGTAGAGGGCGTCGACGTCGGGGCGCTCCTCGCGGTCGACCTTGACGTTGACGAAGTGCTCGTTCATGTAGGCGGCGGTCTCGGCGTCCTCGAAGGACTCGCGCTCCATCACGTGGCACCAGTGGCAGGCCGAGTAGCCGACCGAGAGCAGGATCGGGCGGTCCTCCTCGCGCGCCCGGCCGAGCGCCTCCTCGCCCCAGGGGTACCAGTCGACCGGGTTCTCGCGGTGCTGCAACAGGTACGGGCTGGTCTCTAGCGACAGACGATTTGCCATCGATTCACACTACCCCGGACGACTGGACGCCTACTTTTGGCGGCCGGGAGTAGCCGATAGTTGAACGGATTCTCGGTGCTCGCCTGCGAGGGCAATCCGATCCGGCGCGGGAGGGTCTACCTTCGGTGAGTGAATAACGAAAAGCGTTCAATTCAGAGCGATCCGGCGATCGAGTCGGTGCTCGCAAAGCTCGACCCGGCGGACCGTAAGGTCGTCGACGAGGCGCTCGCGCGGGCGGAGAAGACCGAGGCCCAGCTGCGTTACATCGCCGACCACGACTCGCTGACGGGCCTGCTCGACCGCCGGCGTTTCCGCGCCGAACTGGACCAGTACGTCTCCTTCAGCGCCCGCTACGGCGGCCAGGGCGCGGTGATGATCATCGACATCGACGGTCTCAAGGCGATCAACGACTCGCAGGGCCACCACGCCGGCGACAACCTGATCCGCCACGTCGCCGCGATCATGCGCGAGCGGGTGCGGACCACCGACATCGTCGCCCGCCTCTCCGGCGACGAGTTCGCCGTGTTGATGCCGCAGACCGATACCGAAGGCGCCTTGCACCTCGGCGAGGACCTGCGATCCCAGGTGGCCGAGGGCGCAGCACCGGCACCCGACGCCGAGGGCACGACGATCAGCGTCGGTATCACCATGTTCGGCGGCGAGCGCGGGATCGGCGCCGAGGCAGTCCTGCTTGCCGCCGACCAGGCGATGTACCGGGCCAAGGAGGACGGTCGCAACCAGATCGCGCTCTTCCAGGATCCCCGCGAGCCGCAGCGCCAGCAGCGGCGTCGCCAGACGACCAGCGCGCGGATCCGCGACGCCCTCACCAACGACCGCCTCAGCCTTCACACCCAGCCGATCCGCAGCCTCGCCTCGGGCGGGATCGAGCGCTACGAGCTGCTGCTGCGGATGACCGGCGAGAACGGCGACCTGCTGCCGGCCGCCTCCTTTATCGAGGCGGCGGAGCGCTCCGGCATGGTCCAGGAGCTCGACCGCTGGGTCGTCGTCCGCGCCCTGGAGCTGCTTGCGACGCGTGAGCAAGAGGGCAGGCCGGTCTCCCTGCACGTCAACCTCTCGGGCGCCTCGGTCGCCGACCTCTCGGTGCTCGAATTCATCGAACGGCGCCTCGACGAAGGCGAGGCCGATCCGGCCCGCTGCACCTTCGAGCTGACCGAGACCGCCCGCGTCCACGACTACGAGGCGGCCGGCGGCTTCGCCGACCGGCTGACCGAGTTCGGCTGCCAGGTCGCGATCGATGACTACGGCGCCGGCTTCGGGCCCTTCCACTACCTGAAGAGCATCCCCTTCGACCTGATCAAGATCGACGGCTCCTTCATCCGCGACATGCCCAACAGCGATGCCGACCAGCTCACCGTGCAGGCGATCGTCCAGATCGCTCGCGGCCTCGGCAAGACGACGATCGCCGAGTACGTCCAGGACGACGTCACGGCGCAGATGCTGCGCGACTACGGCGTCGACATGGCGCAGGGCTACCACCTCGGCCGCCCGGTCGACGTCGACGAGGCCCTGGCCGCCTAGTTTTCCCGCCGACGGGCCTAAAACACGCCCTATATGGGGTGTTTTAGGCCCGTCGGCGGGTTACGTCGCGGGCGAAGGCCTCGAAGGCGTCGAGGTAGCGCTGCAGGTCCTCGTCTGAGTGGGCGATCGAGAGGGTCCACTCCTCCTCGACGCCCGGGGTCATGAAGATGCCGTGGTTCATGTGGTAGAGCCAGGCCAGGGTCGAGAGCTCCTCGTCGACGTCCGAGAGGTAGTCGCGGTACTCGTGCATCCGGGTCGGCGAGAAGACGACGCAGCCCTTGGCGCCCATGCCCTCGGTGTAGGCGGGGAGGCCGTGGGAGTCGACGATCTGCTGGCAGCCGTCGAGCAGGCGCCGGTTGGTCGCCTCGAAGCGCTCGTAGACGTCGTCGGTGAGGACCTCGGTCAGGGTGGCCTCGGCCGCCGCCATCACCAGCGGGTTGCCGTTGAAGGTGCCGTACTGCTTGACCGCGCCGTCGGCGACGATCGCGGCCAGCTCTTCGCTCATCCCGATCGCGCCGCCCGGGTAACCGCCGCAGCTCGCCTTGGCCAGGGTGACGATGTCGGGGACGACGCCGAAGCGGGCGGTGGCGCCGCCGGCCGAGATCGTCGCGCCGGTCTTGACCTCGTCGAAGATCAGCTTGACCCCGTGCCGGGCGGTCAGCTCGCGGACCCGCTCCAGGTATCCCTCGCGCGGCGGAATGATGTTGATGTTCATCATCGCCGGCTCCATGATCAGCCCGGCGACCTGGTCGCCGATCTTCTCCAGCACGCTGGCCAGGGCGTCGGCGTCGTTGAAGGGGACGGCGCGGGTCAGCTCGCTCAGCGCCCGCGGCGTGCCGTCGCCGTAGGGGACGCTGACCGGGTCGTCGCGGGCGCCGAGCGCCTCCAGCGGCGGGTAGACGGAGACCATCACCGAGTCGTGGTGGCCGTGGTAGGAGCCCTCGATCTTGAGCAGGACGTCGCGGCCGGTGGCCCCCCGGGCGAGATGGACGGCGTCCATCGTCGCCTCGGTGCCGGAGTTGTTGAAGCGCCACTGGGGCAGGCCGAAGCGCCGCACCAGCTCCTCGGCGACGGCGATCGAGCCGTCGGTGGGGGCGGCGAAGTGGGTTCCTTCGTCGATCCTCGCCTTCACCGCGGCGCCGACGGTCGGGTTGGCGTGGCCGATCGCCATCACGCCGAAGCCGTTGTGGAAGTCGGTGTACTCGTTGCCGTCGACGTCCCAGACCCGGCTGCCCTTGCCGCGCTCGATGTAGATCGGCCAGGGGTCGTTCACCTGGAAGGAGGAGGGAACGCCGTTCGGCATCACCTTGACCGCCCGGGCGAAGGTCTTCGCCGACTGCCCGGTGGCGTTGCGGAAACGCTCCTGCTGCGCCTCGGTCAGCGCCGCGATCCGCTTACGGTCGATTTGGTCCACTGCTGAAGCCTAGATGGGACGGGGCACGCCCCGTCCTTATCTCCGCCGCAGCTCGGCTCTCTTGATCTTGCCTGTGCTGGTCTTTGGTAGCTCGGTGGCGAACTCGACGATGCGGGGGAACTTGTATGGGGCTGTCATGCGCTTGCAATGCTCCTGTAGTTCGCGGGCTAGCTCGGGGTTTGGCTGGCGCTCGCGCGGGACGACGATTGCGCGGACCACGGCGCCGCGCTCGGGGTCGGGGGCGGCGACCGCGGCCGCCTCGGCGACGTCGGGGTGGGAGAGCAGGGCGGACTCGACCTCGGCGGGGCCGATTCGGTAGCCGGAGGAGAAGATGATGTCGTCGTCGCGGCCTTCGAACCAGAGGTAGCCCTCCTCGTCTTCGCGGACCAGATCGCCGGTCCGCCACCACTCGCCCTCGAAGCGCTCGCCGTCGAGGTAGCGGCTGAAGAAGGTGGGGGAGGAGGAGGCGCGCAGCTGCAGCTCGCCCTCGACGATCCGCGTCTCCACTCCCGACAGCGGCTTGCCCATCGAGCCCGGCCGGATCGCCTCGTCGACGTGGTTGCCGCTGACGTGGCCGGTCTCGGTCTGGCCGTAGCCGTCGGCGGGCTCGATGCCGAGAGCATCGCGGAAGGCACCGATCGTCTCTGCCTCCAGCGGCTCGCCGGCCGAGACCATGCGGCGCAGGGCGGGGAGCGGACGCAGGGCGGTGCGCTTGGCGAGCATCCGGTACTCGGTGGGCGCCTGGCAGAGCACGTTGACGCCGAGCGCCTCGGCGAAGTCGAGCCGCTCGGCCGGGTCGAAGCGGCCGCCGTGGATCACCGCGGCGGCGCCGGTCAGCCAGGGGGCGAGGAAGACGTTGCGGGTCGACTTCGACCAGCCGGTCGCGGTCGTGCACCAGACCAGCTCCCCCTTCTGCGAGCCAAGCCAGTGCTCGGCCTGGCCGCGCTGGCCGAGCAGGTAGCGATAGGCATGCACCACCCCCCGCGGCTCGCCGGTGGTGCCCGAGGTAAAGACGATCAGCGCCGGGTCCTCGGCCCCCATCGCCTCGATCGCCGCCGGCGTCTCCTGAGGCCGGTCCTCGTCGAGCACGCCGGCAACCTCATCCATCGTCATCGTCTCGACCCCGTCGGGCAGCTCGGCCAGCAGCGCCTCTTCGCCGACACAGAGCGCCGGGTCGGCCGCAGCCACCCGCAGTTCCAAGTCATGGCGACGCAGCTGCGTACTACACGGCAGTGCCACCGCTCCCATCCGCCAGCAGGCGAGCAGAGCCAGCACCCACTCGATTCGGTTCCCCACCAGCGTCATGACCGCATCGCCGCGCTTCACCCCCCGCGCGGCAAACGCGCCGGAGAGCCCAGCGGACCGGGCAATCAGCTCGCCGAAATACCAGTCTCGCCGCCTGCCATCGGCGTCGATAGCGACGATCCCCGGCCGTGAGGCGGGCGACCGTTCCATCACGTCCTCGATGAAGTTCACGTGCGCGGGGGGAGATTCATGGCCGGATGGACTTATAGAGAAGCGAGAGCAGCGAGGTCACCCTGATTATATACTTATTGGTATTATACCTAATAGTATAGAGATGATAAGAATCCCAGCTAGCGAACATACTTAGTAGTATAATACTAACTGGTATATGAAGAAAGCCCCGATGACGAACCCCTTCAGCTTTGGCGCCCTGGCGCTCGACGAGTCATTTGCCGACCGCGAGAGCGAGCTCGCTGAGCTGGCCAGCGACATCCGCAACGGCCAGGACGTGGTCATCTTTGCTCCCCGCCGCTGTGGCAAGTCGTCGTTGGTCTGGCGCGCGGGCCGCATGCTCTCTGCCGAGCGGGTGCTGGTCGCCCAGGTCGACCTGATGACCACGCCGACCAAGGAGAGCCTGGCCGCTGCTTTGGCGAAGTCGATCTTCGAGGAAATCGCATCGCCGCTGGAGCGGGTGCGAGAGAAAGCGCTGGCGCCATTCCGAGGGCTTCAGGTGCAGCCTGCGATCAACGTCAATCCCGAGAGCGGCGCCTTCTCCTTCGGCTTCGGAATCGGGCAGAAGGAGGCGGAGATCGATGCGACGCTGGAGCGCCTGCTGGAGCTTCCCGCCGAGCTGGGCAGCGCGCGAAGCCGCTCGACGGCGCTCGTCATGGACGAGTTCCAGGAGATCGTCGCCATCGATCCCGGCCTGCCCAAGCTCCTGCGCTCGGTCTTCCAGCGACAGCCTGAGGTTGCGCATGTCTACCTGGGCAGCAAGCACCACATCATGGAGCGGATCTTCGACGATGCCAACGAGCCGTTCTGGCGCAGCGCCAAGTCGATCGAGCTGGGCATGATCCCCGCGGAGCCATTCGCCGCCTTCATCTTCGATCGCTTTCATGCGGGCGAACGGAAGATCGAAGGGGTGGTTGTCGAGGAGATCCTCGCCCGCACCGGCGGGCACCCTTATGCCACACAGGAGCTCTGCTACTTCCTCTGGGAGCAGACTCCGGCCGGGGCAACCGCGACCGAGCAGCGGCTGGAGCTGGCGCAGGCGGCCGTCCTGCGCTCCGAGCACGCCCACTTCAGCCTGCTCTGGGAGGGGGCCTCAGCGGCGCAGAAGCTGCTTCTCCAAGCACTGGCTCGCGAGCCCGGGCGACCCTTCACCGGCGCCTACCGCGATCGCCACAACCTGCCCGCCACAACCAACGTGCAAAAGGCCTTGCGAGCTTTGGTCCAGCGCGAAGTCGCAATCGGGGAAGGCGGGACTTACCGCATCATCGAACCGTTCCTGGCCGAGTGGCTTCAGCGACCTTCCACTACCTACCGCAATTCCGAGGAGCTCTTGCCAAGCAACTGCCGAGCCACGATCAGCAGTTGAATCTGCTGCGTCCCCTCGAAGATGTCGAGGATCTTCGCGTCCCGCGCCCACTTCTCGAGCAGCTCGTTCTCGCCGTAGCCAACGCTCCCGCACAGCTCGACGCAGCCCAACGCGACATCGACGCAGGTGCGCCCCGCCTTCGCCTTCGCCATCGAGGCCTGCAGCGAGTTGGGCTTGCCGTTGTCGGCCATCCAGGCCGCCTGCAGGGTGAGCAGCAGCGCCGCCTCGTAGTCGGACTCCATCTCGAGGTAGCGGGCCGCCGCTGCGGATTGGCCCAGCGCCGGCGCGTCGTAGTCGATCTCGACCCCGGCCTCTTCGAGCCGCACGCGGGTCTCCTCCAGCGCCGCGCGGGTGACGCCGACCGCCATCGCCGCGACCAGCGGCCGCGTGTTGTCGAAGGTCTGCATCGCTCCGCCGAAGCCCTTCTTGTCCTCGACGTCGGCGCTGCCCAGCAGCGCCTCCTTCGGCACGCGGCAGTCCTGCAGGGTGAAGTTGGCCGTGTCGGAGGCGCGGATGCCGAGCTTGTGCTCGAGCCGGTCCAGCTTCAGGCCCGGGTTGTCGCGCTCGACGATGAACGACTTGATCGCCGCCCGTCCCGCCGAGCGGTCGAGCGAGGCCCAGACCACGATCAGCTCGGCCCGGTCGCCGGAGGTGACGAAGATCTTCTCGCCTTTGAGCACGTACTCGTCGCCGTCGAGCTCGGCCGTGGTGCGGATCGAGGCCGAGTCCGAGCCGGCCTCCGGCTCGGTGATCGCCATCGCCGCCCACCTGTCGCCGTAGCGCTCGAGCTGCTCCTCGGTTGCCACCGAGGCGATCGCCGAGTTGCCGAGGCCCTGGCGTGGCATCGAGAGCAGCAGGCCGACGTCGCCCCAGCAGAGCTCGATGATGCCGAGCACGGTGGAGAGGTTGGAGCCGTTGCGGTTGCCGCCGTCGCCGTCGCCGTTGGACTCGCGGCGCACGCCGGCGGCGCCGGCGCCGCCGATGTCGGAGCCCTCGTTCATCCCGTCGATCAGCGAGGCCAGCATGTCGAGCTCCTTCGGGTAGGAGTGCTCGGCCTCGTCGTACTTGCGCGAGATCGGCCGGAAGACCTCCTGCGCGACCTGGTTGGCCTGGGTGACCAGCGGCTTGAACTTCTTCGGTGTCTCGAGGTTGATCATGGTTTCCCTTTCGCTCTAGACGAGCAGGGCGCCCTCCATCACGCCCGCTGCTCGGAGGTCGCGGTACCAGCGCTCGACCGGGTGCTCCTTGACGAAGCCGTGGCCGCCCAGCAGCTGCACCCCTTCGGAGCCGATCCGCATCCCCTTCTGGGCGCAGAGGCGGCGGGCCAGCGACGTCTCGCGGGCGAAGTCCCGGTCCTGGTCGGCGCGGCTGGCCGCGCGGTAGGTGGCGAGGCGCATGCCGTCGCCCTCGATGCCGATGTCGGAGACCGCGAAGGCGACCGCCTGGCGGTTGGAGATCGGTTCGCCGAAGGCGGTGCGCTCGTTGACGTAGGGGATCGCGTAGTCGAGCACCGCCTGGGCGGCGCCGACCGCGAGCGAGCACCAGGCGACCCGCGCCCGCTGCACGCACTCGACGTAGTCATCGCGTTTGCCCTCGCCGAGCAGAGCGGTGGCGGGGAGCTTCACGCCTTCGAGCAGGAGGCGGCCGGTGGCGGCGGGACGCAGCCCCATCGCCGGCTCCTCCTCGACCGTGAGGCCGGAGGTGCCGGACTCGATCACGAAGAGCGCCGGGCCCAGGTCGTCGGCCTCGGCGGCGACGACGAAGAGCTCGCACTCCGCGGGGCGGGCGAGCAGCGACTTGGCGCCACTCAGTACCCAGTCCTCGCCGTCCTTGCGTGCCTTGGTCTCCAGCTTCAGCGGGTCGAAGAGGGGGCGCGGCTCGAGGATCGCCAGTGCTGCTGCGGGCGTCTCCTCGGCGGTGAAGGCCGGCAGGTAGGTCGCCTCCTGCTCGGCGGTGCCCCAGCGGCCGATCGCGGTGGCGACGGCGCCGGGGGCGAGCGCCGCGTAGGCGATTCCCATGTCGCCGTGGGCGAGAGCCTCGCCGATCAGGACGCTGGTCACGGCGGCCTGCTCGTGCATCACGCCGCCGAGCTCCTCGGGGACGCCGAGCATGTTGATGCCGAGCTCGCTGGCCTGGGCGAGCAGCTCGGTCGGCGTCGAGCGGTCGAAGTCGGCCTGCTTGGCGATCGGTCGCACCTCCGCCGCAGCGAAGTCCCGGACGCCTTCCTGCAGCATCTTCTGCTCGTCGTCGGGGCTGATGTCGAAGAGCGCGCGCGGCTTGCCCGGCGCCTGCCGTGCCGGCCCGGCCAGCTCTTGCGCTGCCTTGAAGGTGCGCCCGGCGGCGGTCGCCGAGCGGAAGCCGTTCTTGGTCGAGGTGAACAGCGCCCGCTCGACCTGTTTGCGGATGCGGATGCGGTCGAGCAGGTCCGAGCCGGCCAGCCTGTTGAGCCAGCGCAGGCCCAGCCCCATGCTGCGCTCGGCCATCCCTCTCTCCTCTGCAGCAGTGGGCATCTCTACTTCCTCCTCGCGTCTTGGGGTTTGGCCTCGAGCGGCCGAATGCGGCCGTCGAGGTGCGGTGTGCCGCGCTTTGCGTCGCGCACCGCGAAGTCGGTCTCGCCTGCCTGGGCGACGCTGGCGAACTCGACCCTGCCGGGAAGCAGGATCGGCTTGCGGAAGCGCACCTCGACCGCGAAGGCGTCAGGCAGCCGGCTCTCCAGCGCCGCCAGGCAGCGCGCCTTGGTCCACATGCCGTGGGCGATCGCGCCGGGGAAGCCGAGCGGCTTGGCGCTCAGCGAGTGCATGTGAATCGGGTTGCGGTCGCCGGAGACGGCGGCGTAGCGGCGGCCGAGGTCGCCGCCGAGGCGCCACTCGGCGCTCGCCGGGGTCTCGGCCGGGACCGTCGCGAAGGCCTCGCCGGCACTGCCGTCCGAGTCCCCGTTGCCGCCGCCGCGGCGCAGCATCGTGCTGGTGCTCTCCCAGGCCGGCTCGCCGCCGGCGCTCACCTCGGTCAGGAGCGAGAAGGTGCGGCCCTTGGGATGCGACTGCAGCTTGGTCGGGCGGACTCGGATCGTCAGCTCCTCGCCGATGCCGATGCGGCGGCGCTGCTCGATCCGGTTCTCGAGATGGACCAGGCCGACGGCGCCGAAGGGGAAGCCGCCGTCCGCCATCACGGCCATGTGCAGCGGGAAGGCGAGCACGTGCGGGTAGGTGGGGGGGAGGTGGTCGCGCAGGGCGAAGCCGCAGACCCTGGCGTAGGCGGCGACGTTCTCGGGCTTGGCCCGGACGCCGGCGAGGTCGAGCTCGAGGTCCGGGATCTCGCCGCCGCCGCCGGGTACGAAGGGCAGCAGCGAGGCGCCGGGGATCAGCGGCGCCGCGGCGCGGGCGTAGAGGGGCAGGATTCTGGGCGGACTTTCGAGCCGGCGTGCCGTCATCACGCCCCCAACAGGTTCTGGCCGCAGACGCGGACGACGTTGCCGTTGACGCCGGTCGAGGCCGGGCCGGCGAGCCAGGCGATCGTCTCGGCGACGTCGACCGGCAGGCCGCCCTGCGAGAGGCTGCTGAGCCGGCGGCCGGCTTCGCGCGGGGCGATCGGCATCGCCGCCGTCATCTGCGTCTCGATGAAGCCGGGGGCGACCGCGTTGATCGTCGCCCTGCGCTTTGCCAGCTCCGGGGCCATCGCCTCGACCATCCCGATCACGCCCGCCTTCGAGGTCGCGTAGTTGGTCTGGCCCGAGTTGCCGGCGATGCCGCTCATCGAGGAGACGCAGACGATCCGCCCGTTCTCGTTCAGCAGCCCGCGCTCGAGCAGCTCGTCGTCGATCCGCTCCTCGCTGGAGAGGTTGATCTCCAGCAGCGAGGACCAGCGCTCCTCGGGCATCTTGGCGATCGTGCGGTCGCGGGTGACGCCGGCGTTGTGGACGACCACGTCGACGCCGCCGGAGAGCCGCTCGGCGATCGCCGCCGGCGCCTCCTCGGCGGTGATGTCGAGCTCGATCGTCTCCGCCTCGAGGCGCTTTGCGACCGAGCCCAGGTCGGCGGAGAGCGCCGGCACGTCGAGCAGGGCCAGGTCCGCTCCGTCGCGGCGCAGCGTGGTCGCGATCGCCTCGCCGATCCCGCGCGAGGCGCCGGTGACGAGCGCCTTCTTGCCGGCGAGCGGCTGTTGCCAATCGATTTCGGGGGTGCCGGTGACGCCGGCCCCGATCCGGACCACCTGGCCGGAGACGTAGGCCGAGCGCGGCGAGAGCAGGAAGCGAAGGGTCGAGTCGAGCTGGTCCTCGGCGCCCGGCGCGACGTAGACGAGCTGCACCGTCGAGCCCCTGCCGCCGACCTCCTTGGCGAGCGAGCGGGTGAACCCCTCCAGCGCCCGCTGCGCGGTGGCGGCCCGGGCCGAGCCCGCCTGCGCCGGCTGCGTGCCGAGGACGACGATGCGGCCGCTGCGCTGGAGGCGGCCGACGGCGGGGTGGAAGAAGCGCTGCAGCTCGACCAGCTCGGTCGAGTCGGCGATCCCGGTGGCGTCGAAGACGAGCGCCTTGGCGGGCCCCTCGGCGCCGGCACGTTCGGCTTTGATCAGGTCGAGGAAGGCGGAGAGCGCCTTGCCGAGGCGCCCGTTCGGGGCGGCTCCGGAGAGCACCCGTCCGGAGACCACTGGCGCCCCGGCCCGGTAGCGGTCGAGCTTGACCGGCCGCGGCAACCCAAGCCGGCGAGCGACCGTGGAGACGAGGGGAGCGTTGACGACCTGCGAGTAGCGGTCACTCATCGGAGAGCCTTCCACTGTTCCTTATCGGCGCATAGCGAGGGAAAGGCACAGCGGAAGCTCATCGTGACCCTCCCGCGCTCTCGAGCATCGCGACGACGCCCTGGCCGCCGGCGGCGCAGATGCTGATCGCGCCGCGGCCCCTGCCGTCCTCGTGCAGCTGCTTGGCGAGTCCGGCGACGATCCGCCCGCCGGTCGCGGCGAATGGGTGGGCGGCGGCGAGCGAGCCGCCGTTGACGTTGAGCTTGGCGCGGTCGATCGAGCCCAACGGCTCGTCGCGCCCCAGCTTCTCCTTGCAGAACTCTGCGTCCTCCCAGGCCTTCAGCGTGCAGAGCACCTGGGCGGCGAAGGCCTCGTGGATCTCGTAGTAGTCGAACTCGCCGAGGCCGATCCCGGCGCGGTCGAGCATCGCCGGCATCGCGTAGGCAGGCGCCATCAGCAGGCCTTCGCGCTTGTGGACGTGGTCGACGGCGGCGGTCTGGGCCTCGGTGACGTAGGCGAGGACCGGCAGGTCGCGCTCCTTCGCCCACTCCTCGGAGGCGAGCAGCACCGCCGAGGCGCCGTCGCTTAGTGGGGTCGAGTTGGCCGCGGTCATCGTCCCTTCCGGGCCGCCGAAGACCGGCTTCAGCTTGGCCAGCTTCGCCGGGTCGGAGTCCGGCCGCAGGTTCTGGTCGCGCTCGAGGCCGAGGTAGGGGGTGAGCAGGTCGTCGAGGAAGCCGCGTTCGTAGGCTGCGGCGAGGTTGCGGTGGCTGGCGACGGCGAGCTCGTCCTGCTCGGCGCGGCCGATGCCCCATTCGGTCGCCATGGTCGCGCAGTGCTCGCCCATCGAGAGGCCGGTGCGGGGCTCCTCGTTGCGGGGGATCGCGGGCACGACATGGCCCGGGCGCAGTCGGGTCAGCGCCCGTAGCTTGCCCGCTGTCGAGCGCTGCCGGTTGGCGTCGAGCAGCGTCTCGCGCAGCTGCTCGTTGAGCGCGATCGGCGCGTCGGAAGTGGTGTCGGCGCCGCAGGCGATGCCGGAGTCGATCTGGCCGAGGGCGATCTTGTTGGCGATCAGGATCGTCGTCTCCAGGCCGGTGCCGCAGGCCTGCTGGACGTCGTAGGCCGGGGTCTCCGGGGCCAGCCGGGTGCTGAGCACGCTCTCGCGGGCCAGGTCGCGGTCGTGGGAGTGCTTGAGCACGGCGCCGCCGGCGACCTCCCCGATCCGCTCGCCGTCGAGGCCGAAGCGGTCGATCAGCCCGTCGAGTGCGGCGGTCAGCATGTCCTGGTTGGATGCGTGCGCGTAGGCGCTGTCGGAGCGCGCAAAGGGGATCCGGTTGCCGCCGACGACGGCGACCCGGCGTGTCTTGTCGGTCAACTGCGTTCGCCTTTCGGTTTGGGTCGGGAGGACTTGGCGGATGGTGTGGAGCGCAGGCGCAGGCCTGGCTCGATCGTCGCGATCAGCAGCTCGGCCGCCTCGGAGGCGGTGGTCGCCTCGGTCCGCAGCCACCAACGCGCCAGCGCCTCGGCGGCGCCGAGCAGCGCGGCGGAGAGGGCCTCGACTTCGATCTGGGCCGTGGCGTGTCGCCTTGCCGGCAGCTGTGCGAGCAGCGATTCGGCGACGAGCGAGTTGAGCCGGCCGCGGTACTCGGCGACCCGCTCGGCGACCTCGCCGCTCTGCGGCAGGGTCTCGTCGAAGAGCACGGCCCAGGCGGCGCGATCGGCGTCGAGGAAGGCGAAGAAGGCGCGCAGCCCCTCGTTCAGCGCCTCGCTCGGGCTGCTCGCGTCGCCGACAGTCTCGAGGATGGTCTTGACCAGCGCGTCGCCCGAGCGCTCCATGCAGGCGATGTAGAGGCGCTCCTTGTTGCCGAAGTAGTTGTAGAGCAGCGGCTTGGTGACGCCGACGGCGGCGGCGACCTCGTCCATGGTCACGGCCGCGTAGCCGCGCTCGGCGAAGAGGGTGTGGGCGGCGAGGAGCGCCTGCTCCATCCGATCGGCCTTCGAGAGCCGGGAACGTGTTGGCGTCGCAGACATCGAAGCTACGTTACCCGGATATAAATTTATATATGCGTAATGTGAGCTATCGCAACTAAGCCTCGGAGATGCCGAGGCGGAGGTAGACGCGGCGCAGCGGTTTTGGCGCCCACCAGTTCCACTCGCCGAGCAGGCGCATCAGCGAGGGGACGAGCAGGGCGCGGACGACGGTGGCGTCGAGCATCACGCCGACCGCCATGCCGAGGGCGATCTGCTTCATGAAGAAGACCGAGCTGACGCCGAAGGCGAGGAAGACGACGGCGATCATGATCGCCGCGGCGGTGATCACGCGGCCGGTGCGGGCGATGCCGATCGCGACCGCCTCCTCGTTGCTCTTGCCGAGGTCGTGCTGCTCCTTGATCCGCGCCATGACCAGCACCGCGTAGTCGGTGGCGAGGCCGAAGATCACGGCGAAGAGGAAGACGAGGCTGGTCACCTCGATCGCCGTCGGCCCGTGGTAGGCGAAGAGGCCGTCGAGCCAGCCGTCCTGGAAGGCGAGGACGAGGATGCCGAGCGTCGCCCCCAGCGTCATCGCGTTCATCAGCAGCGTCTTCAGCGGCAGGATCACCGAGCCGGTGAGCAGGAAGAGCAGGATCAGCGTGGTCGAGAAGATGATCGCGACGAGCAGCGGCAGGTGCTCGATCAGGCTCTGCTTCTGGTCGATGAAGCCGGCGGTGTTGCCGGAGACGAGCGCGGTGGCGGCGTGCGGCGGGCCGAGGTCGCGGATCGCCCTGACCGTGCTCTGCGAGCCGCCCGAGAGCGCCGGTTCGGCCAGGCCGAAGTTGGCGTAGACGATGCCGTGCGAGGCGGGGACAAAGGGGGCGCCGCGGACGACGCCGTCGAGCGCTTCGATCTGCTGCCGGTACTGCGCCAGGCCCGCTCTGCTCGCCGCACCGTCGACGGTGACGGTGACCGCCTCGATCAGCTCGCGCGGGTAGTGGGCTTCGACGTAGCTGTTGGCTTCGTAGGAGGGCTTGCCGCGGGGGACGGCTTCGGCGCTGGGCCCGGTGAGCGTGGTCCAGAGCAGCGGCGCGGCCGCGGCGAGCAGCAGGGCCGAGCTGGCCAGGGCGACGCCGACCGGGTGGCGCATCACGCCGCGCGCCAGCCGGTACCAGCCGCCGGACTCGTCGGAGACCGCCGGGCCGCGGCGGATCGAGAGGGCGTCGATGCGGGCGCCGAGCAGAGCGAGCATGGAGGGGACGACGAGGACCGCGAGGATCGCCGAGAGCACCCCGACCGAAGCACCGGCGACGGCGATCGAGTAGAGGAAGCGCTGCGGCAGGATCACCAGCGCCGCCATCGCCGCGGCGACCGTGAAGCCGGAGAAGAGCGCTGTGCGGCCCGCCGTCAGCACGGTTTTGCGGTGCGCCTCGCGCGTGGCGCCGCTCTTCGAGATCTCCTCGCGATATCGGGACACCATCAGCAGCGCGTAGTCGACGGCGAGGCCGAGGCTGAGCCCGGTGGCGATGTTGAGCGCGAAGACCGAGGTGTCGACCAGCTCGGACATGATCCGCAAGACGAAGAGCGTGCCGACGATCGAGATGCCGCCGATCAGCAGCGGGATGCCGGCGGCGACGACGCCGCGGAAGACGATCAGCAGAAGCAGCGCGAGCAGCGGGAAGGCGATCAGCTCGGCCTTGGTCAGGTCGGTCTTGGTCTGGTCGTTGACTTCGTTGAAGCTGGCCGCGAAGCCGCCCATCGAGACGTCGAGCCTGCTCCGCTCGATCAGCGGCTGGACTCCTTCCGCAGCGATCCCGCCGTCGTTCTCCTCGTCGCCGTTGGAGAGGTCGCCGAGGATGACCAGCGAGCGGCCGTCGCGGGCGATCAGCTGCGACCCGGCGCGGGGGGTCTGCAGCGGGTTGACGACCCGGCCGATGTATTTGACCTTCGCCACCTCCCTGCTGAGGTGGTCGACTTCACGCCTGATCGCGGGGCTCTTGACGTCGAGCGGGCCGCCGCCGGGAGCGCGCACGACGAGGACGACGCCCGGGTTCGGGTCGTAGCCGAGCGCCTTGCTGAGCAGGGCACCGCCCTTCTCGCTCTGCGAGGACGGGTCGGTGAAGCCGGCCGCCTTGAGGTGGTGCTCGACGTCGTGGCCGAAGGCGACGGCGACGAGGAAGAAGGCTCCGACCGCGGCCAGCACCAGCTTCGGCCGCTTCCAGGTCAGGTCGGCGATCCTGCTCACGGCGCGAGACTGTACCAGAATTCAAAGTACTTGCTTTGAATTTCAAATTACGCTGTTACTCTTGTCCTATGACCCCGCGCGAATACGGGCAGTCGTGCAGCCTCGCCTGCGCGCTCGACCGGATCGGCGAGCGCTGGACGCTGCTGATCGTCCGCGAGCTCTCGCTCGGCCCGCTGCGCTTCTCCGCCCTCGCCCGCTCGGTCGGCGGCGCTCCCACCGACATCCTCACCAAGCGCCTGCGCGACCTCGAGCAGCACGGGATCGTCGAGCGCCGCGAGCTCGACTCGCCCGCCTCGACCACGGTCTACGAGCTGACCGAGCTGGGCCGCGGGCTGGAGCGGCCGATGGTCGAACTCGGTCGCTGGGGAATGGAGCTGCAGAAGCTCGAGGACGTGGTCGGTCTCGCTCCGTCCTCATTGCCCGGGGCGGTGCGCGTGATCCTGCGGCCGCCGGCCGACTTTGCGATGACGCTTGGCCTGCGCAGCGACGGCCAGTCCTACGAGCTGCGGATCGCCGACGGCTGGATCGAGGCCTCGCGTGGCACTCCCGCAAGGGCAGACGTCAGCCTGGCCGGCACCCCGATCGACGTGATCGCCGCCCTTGTCGCCGGTGAGGCCGCTGAGGCGACGGTCGACGTGGAGGGGGATCGCGAGCTGCTCGACGAGCTGCGCTCGATGATCGTCATCCCGGAGCAGCTGCGCGAGGAAGCGCTGGCGGCTGTGAGCGGCGGGCTTCTCGCTACCGCTCGTACAGCTTGATCACGCGCACCGTGCCCTCGGGTGCGGCGTCGACGCAGAGGTTGCAGAGGACGCACTCGTCGAGGTTGCCCTCGACGACCTCGAGCCCTGCATCGGTCGCCTTGAAGATGTCGACCGGGCAGACTTCCTCGAGCTTGCGGGCCAGCTCGGCGTCGCCGGCGACCGAGGCCTCGACCTCGACGTCGATGAAGACCCTGCTCAGCACCTCGGCCATCAGGCGGCCACCCCCAGCTTCTGCTTGACCGCGTCGGGGATCTCGTCGATTCGCTCGACCACGCGGATCCCGGCGGCTTCGAGGCGGGCGATCTTCTCAGTCGCGGTGTCCTCGACGCCCTCGACGATCGTGCCGGCGTGGCCGAAGCTCATCCCCTTCATCTCCTCGTCGTCCATGAACTTGCCGGCCATGAAGGCGACGATCGGCAGGCGGCTGTCGTTCTCCTTGACCCACTCGGAGAGCTGGGCCTCCATGCGGCCGCCGGGCTCGGTGTAGATCACGATCGCCTGCGTCTGCTCGTCGGCCTCGAAGTAGGGCATCAGCTCGGCATAGGTGGAGCCGATGATCGCGTCGCCGCCGATCGAGACGGCGGTGGAGACGCCCAAGCCCGCCTGGGTCAGCGAAGAGGAGATCTCCGTGGTCATCCCACCGGAGCGGCTCATCACGCCGACCGGGCCGGGCGCGTAGGCCTTGGCCGCGTCCTTGGCGGGCCCGCCGATGCCGCCCATCTTGCAGACCTCGGGCACGATCAGGCCGAGGCAGTTGGGGCCGATGATCCGCGCCCCGCGCAGGTTGGCCAGCTCGACCATCTGGGCGACGTCGCGGCGCGGGATCCGCTCGGTGACGATCACGATCAGCTCGATCCCGTTCTCGATCGCCTCCAGCACCGCGTCCTTGGTGAAGGCGGGGGGAACGGTGACGACCGAGCCGTCGATCGGGCCGCCGTGGTGCTCGACCGCCTGGGCGACGGTGTCGAAGACCGGCACGCCGTGCACCTCGCGGCCCTTGCGGCCCGGGGTGACGCCGCCGACGACCCTGGAGCCGTAGTCGAGGCACTCCCTGGTCAGGTTGACCGCCTCGCGGCCGGTGATGCCCTGGACGATGAAGGTCGTCTCCTTTGAGAGCAGGATGCTCATCTGATCCGCCCTTCCGACTTTGACCCCACTAGAGGGGGGTGAATATCGGATGCGCGTGCGCGAAGCGTGTTCACGCCGCCGCTCCCTGGATCTTGGCGACGGCGCGGCCGGCGGCCTCCCAGAGCGAGACCGAGCGGTCGCAGTACTCGACCCCGTAGCGCTCGAGGATCTTGAAGCCCTCGTCCTCCCAGGCGCCGGGGATGCGGAAGATCGCGATCGTCTCGCCGGGGTCCTTGCCGAGCTCGAGGCAGGCCTTGATCACGCCGCGGGCGACGATGTCGACGCGGGTGTTGGAGACGATCGACATCATCACCGCGATCTTCTCGACGCCGTCCTTTTCCAGCACCTCCTTGGCCAGGCCGCAGGCCTTGGCGACCGAGGGGTTGCCGCCGATCTCAGAGTAGTTGGCCGGCTTGCCGCCCTGGCTGCGCACCGCGTCGGTCAGCGTCAGCGAGCCGCCGCCGGCACCGATCACGAGGCCGAGGTTGCCCTCGAAGCCGTGGTCCTTGCCCTGGATCACGCCGCGGTGGTCGGCGGCGTCGATCGCGGCGACGTTGCGCTCGAAGTCGGAGGGCTCGTAGGTCTCGCGGGTGTCGTCCTCGGCGATCTCGAGCCGCTTGCGCAGCAGGCCC
>DATASN010000002.1:0-27839 GCA_036269215.1 Solirubrobacterales bacterium | reverse complement strand
GTAGGGGTGGGCGATTACGGCTGAGCCGCCTGCCTCGTGGATCAGCTGGATGGCCTGCTCCGCCGTCGGCCACTTGCGGGGGACGAAGGCCTTGCCTCCCGGGACCAGGTACTCCTCGAAGAAGGGGCCCAGGTCGCCTTTGGCGCCCGCCGCCCTGGCGATGTGGGGGCGGCCGATCGAGAGGGCGTCGCCGGCCTCTTTGATCGCGTCGTCCAGGGTCAGGAAGAAGCCCCATTTCCGCAGCCTCTCGACGATTTCTCCCGCCCGTTCCACCCGTGCCTGCTGCGCGCGCTCGCAGGCCGCGGCGATCTTCTCCAGGTCGACCCAGTAGCCGCAGATGTGCAGGTCTTCGGCGTACTCGTGCACGCAGGACATCTCGATCGCGGGCACCAGCTCGATCCCCATCGTCTTCGCCGCGTCGGCAGCCTCGGGCACCCCGGCGATCGCATCGTGATCGGTCAACGCCAGCGTCGTGACCCCGGCTTCCCAGGCCATCGCGACGACCGCGGCCGGCGCAAGCTGCCCATCGGAGACGGTCGAATGGCTCTGAAGCTCGATCAGCATCGAGGCGGCAGCCTAACCGCCCCGGCCGTTCTCGAAAGTGTTCGGAACAATTAGCTGGCGCTCAGACGAACAACTTCAATTTTGTTCGGTATAATTAATATATGGCTAAGCCAAACAAAATCAACCCCAGCCGTCGCGGACGACCGTCGCGAGCCGATGTCTACAAGCGGCTGCAGGTCCAGATCGGAGAGCTGCGGGACAAGCTCGGCGGCCTGCCTTCGCCGCAGGAGGCAGAGGGCATCTGGCGAGGCATCTGGCTGGAGGAGGCCCATCACTCGACCGCGATCGAGGGCAATACCCTCGTGCTCAAACAGGTGGAGCTTCTACTCGCCGAGGGGCGGGCAGTGGGAAACAAGGAGTTGAGCGAATACCTCGAGGTCCGTGGGTACGCGGATGCAGCGGACTGGGTCTACGGACATGGGATTCAGCCTGGCGACTGGGCAAGCGGCAGGCCGATCACCTTGGCGGAGGTGCGCCAAGTCCACACGCTTGCGATGACGCCGGTCTGGGACGTGGCACCGCATCCGCAGGCGACATCGCGCGAGCGTCCCGGCTCGTTTCGCGAGCACGACATCGAGCCTTTTCCGGGCGGTATGCGGCCCCCCGATTGGACCGAGGTGCCTGTCCTGGTCCGAGATTGGATCGCCGATGCGAGCGCTTTGCGCAAGACCGACGAGTCGACGATCGCCGAGGCCCTGGCGATCCTGCACGCGCGCTTCGAGCAGATCCACCCGTTCCTCGATGGCAACGGTCGCACCGGTCGGCTTGTCCTCAACCTCCTGCTGGTTCGCCTGGGCTATCCACCGGCGATCATCTACAAGGGCGACCGCAGTCGGTATCTGAACGCCTTGCGGCATGCCGACGGCGGAGACTCCGGGCCGCTCGGAGAGTTTCTCGCGCGGGCGATTCTCGACAACCTCTACAAGTTCGTCGTGCCTGCGATCGCCGGTCCCGCCCGCCTCGTCCCGCTTCCGGCACTGGCGACGGAGGGACTTTCAGCCAACGCGCTGAGGGTCGCCGCCGTGCGCGGTCGCCTCAAGGCCGCGAAGGCATCGGACGGCACCTGGCGCAGCTCGACAGCTTGGGTCGCGGAGTACGTGGCCAGTCGCTACAAGCGCCCCGCCTCTGAATAGACTGCGCCGCCGTGTTCCAGAAGGTCCTCATTGCCAACCGCGGCGAGATCGCCATTCGCGTGGCTCGAACCCTGAAGGAGATGGGCGTCGGCTCGGTCGCCGTCTATTCGGAGATCGATCGCGATGCGCCGCACGTGCGCGAGGCCGACGAGGCCTTCCTGATCGGTCCCGCGGTGCCGGCGGAGAGCTACCTGAACATCCTCAAGATCATCGATACGGCAAAGGAGGCCGGCGCCGAGGCGATCCATCCCGGCTACGGCTTCCTCGCCGAGAACGCCCGCTTCGCCCGCGCTTGCGCCGAGGCCGGCATCGTCTTCATCGGCCCGCCGGCCGAGGCGATCGAAGCGATGGGATCGAAGACGAAGGCGCGCGAGATCATGGCCGAGGCGGGGGTGCCGATCGTGCCCGGCGCCACAGAGCCCGCGCCGGACGTCGAGGCCGCTCGCAAGCAGGCCGATGAAGCCGGCTACCCGGTCGCCTGCAAGGCCGCGGGCGGCGGCGGTGGCAAGGGCTTTCGCGTGGCGATGACGCCGGACGACCTGCAGGAGGCCTTCGAGGGGGCGGCCCGCGAAGGCGAGAAGTTCTTCTCCGACGCGCGGGTCTACGTCGAGCGCTACCTCGAGGATCCGCGCCACGTCGAGGTCCAGGTCCTGGCCGACGGGCACGGCAACGTGATCCACGTCGGCGAGCGCGACTGCTCGGTGCAGCGGCGCCACCAGAAGGTGATCGAGGAGGCTCCGGGCCCGCACGTCGATGCCGAGATGCGCGAGCGGATCGGCAAGATCGCCACCGACGCCGCCGCTGCCGTGGGCTACCGGGGCGCCGGCACGGTCGAGGGCATGCAGGTCGGCGAGGAGTACTTCTTCCTCGAGATGAACACCCGGGTGCAGGTCGAGCACTGCGTGACCGAGATGGTCAGCGGGATCGACATCGTCCGCGAGCAGGTGCTCGTCGCTGCAGGTGAGCCGCTCTCGGTCGGCCAGGAGGAGGTGCAGCTGCGTGGCTGGGCGATCGAGTGTCGGATCAACGCCGAGGCGGCGCACAGGAAATTCGCCCCGTCGCCGGGGGCGATCACGAGCTACCGCGAGCCGGCCGGCCCCGGCGTCCGCGTCGACTCGGGGATCGAAGCCGGTTCCGAGGTGACGCCGATGTACGACCCGATGGTCGCCAAGCTGATCGTCTGGGACGTCGACCGCGAGCACGCGACCCGCCGCATGCTGCGCGCCCTCGACGAGTACGAGGTCGGCGGCCTGACCACCCTGATCCCCTTCCACAAGGCGCTGCTCGCCACCGAGCAGTGGCGCGGCGGCGAGACCTGCCGCGACCTGATGGAAGACCGCGACTGGCTCAGGTCGACGGCACCGGCAGACGCCGGTCCGCCGGCCGAGGTCGAGGAGGGCGCCGAGATCCTCGCCCGCGACTACAAGGTCGAGGTCTCGGGCAAGCTTTTCGACGTAAAGGTGATCGGCGAGGCGGTGGCAGGCGCCGCAGCTCCAGCCGCCGGGGGCAAGAAACCCCCGAAACGCGAACGCAAGGCCGGCGGCGGGGGCGGAGCATCCAGCGAGTCGCTGGCCTCCCCGCTGCAGGGCACCGTGTTCAAAGTCGCCGTAGAGCAAGGCGCCGAGGTAGCGGAGGGCGACCTGATCTGCGTGATCGAGGCGATGAAGATGGAGAACGAGATAGTCGCCCACCGTGCCGGCAAGGTCACAGCTCTCAATGTGACCGAGGGTGCCGCCGTCTCTTCTGGTGACGTGCTCGCAGTCATCGAGTAGGGGTCGGGGGTCACTCCCCGCGGCTTGTACTTTTTGGGCGCCCACCTTGCGGCGCCAGCAGGTTTCTCTCCATCCAAAAAGTTGAGCGGGGAGCGACCCCCGACCCCTACCCCTTGTGCTGCTTCTGCGATTCCCGCTGTTCCTTCTTTTTGATCCGGATCGCCTGCTGGCGTTCCTTGCGCGTGAGCGGGATTTCCGACGCTTCTTCCCGGCAGGTCCGCCCGACGCAGCTCTCGAGGTGGTCCAGCAGCAGGTGGTGGAGGTAGTTGCGAACCGGGAAGTAGTTGGGGATGCGGACGATGTTGTTGAGCTCGTAGGGGTCCTTTTCGAGGTCGTAGAGCTCCTTCTCACCGTCGGGCCAGGCGATGTACTTGTAGGGGCCCAGCCGTAGTCCCTCGTAGTCCTTCGGTGGGGCCAGGATCGAGGCGGTGGCGCCGGCGCCTCGGTGCAACTCGCCGCTGTGCGCGCGTTTGCGCGCCGGAGAGCTCTGATCGCCGGGTTCGGCGATTGCGCCCTGTTCGTCGACGTCGGTGGTTTCGACGAACGACTCGAAGAGGTAGGGGCGCAGGGTGGTCAGCTCGGGGTCCTGCAGGAACGGCACCATCGAGCGCCCGTCGACGCTCTTGTCAGCTTCGACGCCGGCCAGTTCCAGCACGGTCGGGGCGATGTCGATGTTGCCGACGACCTCGTTGGATTCGGTGCCGGGACGGATGTGCGGGCCGCGGATCAGGAAGGGGAGGTGCGTCGAAGGCTCGTAGGCGAGGAACTTGCCGCCGATCAGCCGGTGCTCGCCGTAGAAGAAGCCGTTGTCGGAAGTGAAGATGATGTAGGTGTTGCGCAGGCGGTGCAGCGAGCCCAGCGTGTCCATGATCAATTTGACCCCGTCGTCGATCGAGCGCAGCGACTCGAGCGCCTTGTCGTAGTAGACGCGGTAGGTGTGGATGTCGGCGAGCGAGAGGTAGGGCGCTTCGCGGATGAAGCGGGGCTTGTCGCTGACGTTGCCCTCGTCGAATCCTTCGCCGCGGTTGTGCGGCAGCGGCGCGCCCTTGAACCAGTCGTAGTGGCGCGGCGCCGGCTCGGGCCCCGCCGGATGGCGGAAGTCGCCGTGGGGCGCCGTGTAGTCGAGCTGCAGGTAGAAGGGCTGTTCGGGCGAGGTCCCGCGCAGCTCCTCATCGGCGATGTTGGTCAGCATGTCCGTCTCGTAGAAGCAGGGCAGGCCGTTGAGCGGCGCGAAGGGGCAGCCGAGGTCGTCGCGGACGCCGTATTCGCGGGTTTCCCAGTTGCCGGAATCGCCGTAGGGGCCTTCGATCTTGCCGTCGTTGTTGAGCGAGTAGCCGTAGTAGTAGTGGTCGGTGTCGGCTTTCAAGACTGTGTGCCAGGCGGTCCAACCGGGCGGCATTTCGGTGCCGTTCGAGTACGGTTCGTCGCCGTAGCCGTTGAGGAACTTGCCGACGTGGATCGTGCGGTAGCCGGCGTTCTGCAGCCAGACCGCCAGGTTGTGCGTATTCGCTGCGCGGAAGGAGAAGCCGAAGTAGCCGCCGTTGGGCTGGATGTTGCCCTTGACGCCGTTGTTGTGGGCGTAGCGGCCGGTCAGCAGGCTGACCCGCGACGGGCAGCAGAGCGGATAGGAGACGTAGTAGTTGTTGAAGGTCTCGCCCCGTTTGGCGATCATGTTGAGCGTGTTGGGCATCGCCTGCAGCTTCGGCTGACCGAAGCTCGCGTAGAGCTCGTCGAGAGTCTGGTCGTCGGTCTGGATCACGACGAAGCTGGGCCGCTGGGGGGTTTCGGCACTGCCGGTGCTCGCCTTCGGGCCGGCGAGGACGAGTAGGCAGAGCAGCAAGAGCAGGCCTGTCGCGAGGGACAGGCGCGCACTGCGAGACGCCTCGCTTTGTTTCATTCGATACATGGATGGCTGTCGGCGATCCGACCCAGGGGTCGAAACAACTGCCTGAGCTGAAGTTGCGAAACGCTAGAGATCGCTCAGGACGCGCCGAGCTTTTTGACGGCGTCGCGGAACGTTTTGACGGTGGCGCTGGGAGCCTTGCGGCCCTCGAGCTTCTCGCCGTGGCGGTTGACCCAGATCACCGGCACGTTCATTTTCAGCAGCGGGGCGACGTCGTTGGTGTAGTTGCAGCCGATGTGCAGCCAGCCCTTCTTGCCGCCGATCCGCCGTGCCGCCTCTTTGAAGTGGACGGGGTCGGGCTTGTAGCTGCGCACCTGCTGGGCGGTGACGACGAGATCCAGTTCGGTGCGCAGGTGGCGGCGCGAGATGCCGAGCAGTTTGTCGTCGACGTTGGAGACGATGCCGATCTCGTAGCGTTTGCCGAGCCGGTCCATCGCCGCGTTGGCCTCGCGGAAGGGCAGCCAGTAGGCGACGCTGTTGGGCAGGAACTGCGCCCGCGAGGGCTCGATCTCCCAGCCCAGCTCGCCGGCGACCTTGACGATCGTGCGGCGCAGGACCTCGGCGTATAGCTCGTAGGAACCGGCCATGATCTCGGCTTGGACCTCCATGAAACGGGCCAGGAAGGGCTCCCCCTCGAAGCTGAAGCCGTCTTTCTCCGCCTCCTTCCTGCAGGCGTCGATGATGCCTTTCTCCCAGTCGATCAGGGTGCCGTAGCAGTCGGTGGTGACCCATTTGACGGTTTTGAGACTGGGGAGCGGCATGGCGGCGGCGCATTATGCCAATCGCCTCGAAGGCAGGCGGCGCGCCACTTGAAATGTCGGATAGGCTGCCCGCCCCGCGCCAGCGTGGCGCGCCTCCCAATGGACCTTCTCGAGTATCAGGGCAAGCAGCTTTTCGCCAAGCACGGCGTCGCCGTGCCGAGCGGCGAGGTCGCTGCGACGGTCGACGATGCGGTTGCCGCCGCGGAGCGGATCGGGTATCCCTGCGCGATCAAGGCGCAGGTGCTGATCGGCGGCCGCGGCAAGGCCGGCGGGATCAAGATCGCCAAGGACGCCGGGGACGCGCGCGACTACGCCGGTGCGATCCTCGGCATGGACATCGTCGGTCCGCACGGCGAGGGCCCTTTCCGGGTCGATCAGGTCTGGATCGAGGGCGGCTCGGACATCGCCTCCGAGTACTACGCCTCGGTGATCCTCGACCGCGGCGAGAAGAAGCTGCTGGCGATGGTCTCCGCCAAGGGCGGGATGGACATCGAGGCCGTCGCCGCCGAGGACCCCGATGCTCTTGTCAAGCGCCACATCGACCCGACGCGGCCCTTCGAAGCTGCCGCGGCACGGGAGATCGTCGATGCCGCCGGCCTCGACGAGGACGTGCGCGACAAGGCTGCCGAGGTGCTGGTCAAGCTGGCCGAGGTTGCGAGCTCCGAGGACGCCAGCCTGATCGAGGTCAACCCGCTGATCGTCACCGCCGACCGCGAGGTCGTTGCGCTCGACGCCAAGGTGACGATCGACGGCAACGCGCTCTTCCGCCACCAGGACCTGGCTGAGATCGCCGACACCGCCGACGATCCGCAGGAGGCGATGGCCAAGGAGAAGGGCCTCACCTACGTCAAGCTCGACGGCAACGTCGGGATCCTCGCCAACGGTGCCGGGCTCTGCATGTCGACACTCGACGTCGTCGCCCAGGCGGGCGGCAGGCCGGCCAACTTCCTCGACGCGGGCGGCGGCTCCAAGGCGGAGGCGATCGTCGACGCGCTGACCGTGATCGTCTCCGATGAGAAGGTCACGGCCATCCTCTTCAACATCTTCGGTGGCATCACCCGCTGCGACGAGATCGCCAAGGGCATCGTCACCGCCTCGAGCCAGCTGCAGCTGGAGGTTCCGCTGGTCGTGCGCCTCGACGGCACCAACTCCGAGGAGGGCTTGAAGATCCTCGCCGAGGCCGACCTGGCCAACCTGCACCAGGAGACGACGATGCTCGACGCGGCGGGGCGCGTGGTCGAGCTGGCGGGCGGCTCATGAGCATCATCGTCGGCAACGAGACGAAGCTCGTCGTCTCCGGCCTGACCGGCCGCGAGGGCTCCTTCCACGGACTGCGCAACCGCGCCTACGGGACCGACCTGGTGGCCGGCGTCACGCCGGGCAAGGGCGGCCAGGACGTCGAGGGCGTGCCGGTCTTCGACACGATCTCCGAATCGGTCGAGCAGGCGGGCGCCAACACGTCGATGATCTTCGTGCCGGCCCGCTTCGCCGCGCCGGCGATCGACGAGGCGATCGAGTCCGGCGTCGAGACGGTGATCGCGATCACCGAGGGGATCCCGGTGCTCGACATGCTGAAGACCTACTGGAAGGCGAAGGAGGCCGGGGTGCGGCTGATCGGGCCGAACTGCCCCGGCGTGCTCTCGCCGGGCAAGGCCAACGTCGGCATCATCCCCGCCCAGTTCTTCGACCCGGGCAAGATCGGCGTCGTCTCCAAGTCGGGCACGCTGACCTACCAGATCGGCAATGAGCTGAAGCAGGCGGGCGAGGGCAACTCCTCGATCGTCGGCATCGGCGGCGATCCGATCATCGGCTCGGACTTCATCGACATCCTCACCATGTACGAGGCCGACCCCGAGACCGAGCTGATCGTGATGGTCGGCGAGATCGGCGGCGACGCCGAGGAGCGGGCTGCCGAGTTCATCGCAGCTGAGATCTCCAAGCCGGTCGTCGCCTACATCGCCGGCTTCACCGCGCCGCCCGGCAAGCAGATGGGCCACGCCGGCGCGATCATCTCCGGCTCCTCGGGAACGGCCCAAGCCAAGAAGGACGCGCTCGAAGCAAAGGGCGTGCGGGTCGGCGAAAGCCCGACCGAGACGGCCAAGATCGCCGTCGAAGTCCTGCGCGGCTGAGCGAGGCCGTCCGGCGCTTCGGTTAGTAAGTCCGGTATGGAGTTCGGCGTGGACGGGGTGGAGGCTCGGCCGGTGCGGCTGGTGGTCTCCGACGATCTGCAGCGGGGGCGCGGCAGCGTCTTCTTCCGGCTCTGGTTCGCACTCCCGTTCCTGCTCTGGCTTACGATCTGGGGGCTGGCGGCGTTCTTCGTCGCGATCGCCAACTGGTTTGCGACCCTGTTCAGTGGGACCTCGCCGCGGCCGCTCCATGGCTTTCTCGCTCGCTTCATCCGCTTCGCGGTTCACGTCTACGCCTACCTCTATCTGGCTGCCGAGCCGTTGCCCGGCTTCAGCGGCAGGCCGGGCTATCCGATCGACGTCGAGATCGACCCGCCGGTCCGGCAGAACCGCTGGAAGGTCGGTTTCCGCCTCGTGCTCGTCGTCCCATCCCTCTTCCTTCTTGCCGCCTTCTTCGGTTCGAGCGGCGGCTTCAACGCGAACTCGGGAGGCGGCGAAATCAATGGCATCGGGCTGCTCGTCGCCGCGGCATTCCTCGGCTGGTTCTTTGCCCTCGCCCGCGGCCGCATTCCGCGCGGCATGCGGGATCTGATCGCCTACGGGCTGTCCTACGCGGCGCAGGCCTGGGCCTATATGACGCTGCTGACCGACCGCTATCCCTCGAGCGATCCGCTCACCGCGATCGGCCCGCTGCCGGTCCGCGAGGATCCGGTGCGGCTCGAATCGAGCAACGACCTGCGCCGCAGCCGCCTCACGGTCTTCTTCCGCCTGCTGCTCGCGATCCCGCACCTGATCTGGCTCACGCTGTGGGGCATCGTCGCCCTCCTGGCTGCGATCGGCAACTGGTTTGCGACCCTGTCCACCGGCACTTCGCCGGCCGGACTGCACCGCTTCCTCGCGGCTTACATGCGCTACCAGTTGCACGTGTTCTCCTACCTGTATCTGGTCGGCAACCCGTTCCCCGGCTTCACCGGCGAGCGGGGCAGCTACCCGATCGAACTCCGCATCGCCGAGCGCGCTCGGCAGAACCGCTGGAGTGTCGGCTTCCGCGTCGTTCTGGCGCTGCCGGCGCTGCTGATCGCAAGCGCCTACGGCACCCTCGTCTTCACCGTCGCCTTCCTCGGCTGGTTCGCCTCGCTGTTCACCGGCACGATGCCGCTCGGCCTGCGCAACGCCGGCGCCCTGGCCCTGCGCTATGGGGCTCAGACCTACGGCTATCTCTTCATGGTCAGCGGCGCCTATCCCTACAGCGGCCCCAACGTCGCACCCCGGCCCGCAGACGCTTGAGGCGGCTGGCCGCCCGCCTCAAGCGGCCCTCGACGCTGGCCCTGCTTGCGGCGACTGCCCTCTGGCTGTGGGCGGCGTACGCGCTTTGGCACACCACCGCCTCGGTGCCCCAGGGACCGACCCTCCCATTGCACCGTTTCTTCAGCAACTCGTTCCTGGAGCGCAGCTCTTCCTACGGACGCTTCCTCGCCATCGACGGCCTGCTCGCGGCGGTGGCGCTGCTCGCCGTGCTCGCGGTCTACGCGCGCCGCGGACACCGGCTGATGCGCGAGTCGGCCGCGGGCAGGGTCGGTACGGGGATGCTGCTCGGCATGCTCGGCTTCGCAGTCGTCTGGCTGGCCGAGATCCCCTTCGGGCTGGCGGCGGTGTGGTGGCAGCGCGACCACGGCGTCTCCCACCAGGGCTACCTCGAATGGGTCGTCGAAAGCTTCCTCGGGCTCGGCGGCACCTTCTTCTTCGTCGCGGCGGGGCTGGCGATCGCGATGGGCCTGGCCGGGCCGCTGCGGCGCTGGTGGTGGGTCGCCGCGGTGCCGGTCTTCGTCGGCCTGGCGCTGCTCTTCGCCCTCGTCAGCCCTTACCTGATTCCCAGCACCTCGCCGCTGCGCGATCCGCACCTCGCCGAAGCGCGGGCGCTCGAGCGCGTGGAGGGGGTCGAGGGAGCCCGGTTCGCCGTCGAGGATGTCGACCGCTTCACCACCGCGCCCAACGCCGAGGCGACCGGCCTCGGCCCGACGCGGACCGTGATCCTCTGGAGCACGCTGCTCAACGAGGACTTCAGCCGGGCGGAGGTCCGCGCCGTGCTGGGTCACGAGATAGCCCACGTCGCGCACGACGATCCGCTCAAGCAGGTCGGTTGGCTGGCGCTCTTCCTGATCCCGGCGGCGGCCCTGATCGAGCTGTTCACCCGCCGCCGGGGCGGCATGGCCCGCCCCGAGGCGGTGCCCGTCGCGCTCCTCGTCCTCGTCGCGCTGCAACTGCTGGCAACGCCGATGTTCAACCTCGTTACGCGCCGAGCCGAGGCGTCGGCGGACTGGTCGGCGCTGGAAGCGACCCATGAACCGGCGGTCGCCCGCGCGATGTTCCGCCGCCTCAGCACGACGAGCCAAAGCTCACCCGATCCGCCCGCCTGGACCGCACTCCTCTACGGCAGCCACCCGACGATCATGCAGCGTATCGAGATGACCTACGCCTGGGAACGGGCCCACCGGCCATGAGCGGCGTCGCCGGTCGCTGCCGCCTGGGCGTTGCTAGGCTCGCATTCGTATGGCTGGCGAGACGATTTCCTTTGCGCGAGGGGCGCCTAGTGCCGACATCCTGCCGCGCGAGGCGGTGCGGGACGCTGCTGCGGTTGCGCTTGCCGAAGATTGGGAAAAGGCCCTCTCCTACGGCACCGGGATCGGGCATCCGGGCCTGTGCGAGTGGATTGGCGAGCGGCATGGGGGGCTCGATGCCTCGCAGGTGATGGTCGCCAACGGGTCGCTGGAGGCGGGCTGGATGCTGTTCGACCACTTGCTGGAGGCCGGCGATCGGGTCGTGGTCGAGCAGCCGACCTACGACCGCACGCTGCTGATGCTGCAGCGGCTCGGGGTCGAGCTGGTGCCGGTGGCGCTGGAGGACGACGGGCTCGATCTCGCGGCGTTCGAAGCTGCGCTCGTCGATGGGCCGATCAAGCTCGCTCACATCATTCCCAACTTCCACAATCCCGCCGGTTGCACGCTCTCGGGCGAGAAGCGCGTGCGCCTGGTCGAGCTCGCCGCCGAGCACGGCTTTTGGATCTTCGAGGACGATCCCTACCGCGAGCTGCCCTTCGAGGGCGAGGCACTGGAGACGATGCTCGCGATCGACAGGGCGGACCGCGTGGTTCATGCCTCCTCCTTCTCCAAGACGGTCAGCCCCGGCGTGCGGGTCGGGTACCTGGCTGGCCCGGCGGCGGAGATCGCGAAGCTGGCGAAACGGGCAAACGAGACCTACATCTCACCGAACATGCTTGCCGAGGCGATCGTCTTCGAGCTCTGCCGTTCCGGCGGCCTCGATCGCAACATCGCCTTCGTCAAGGACGCGCTGCGGGCCCGCCGTGACGCCCTCGTCGACTCTCTGCGCGAGCGGATCCCCGAGGCGGAGTTCGTCATTCCGGGCGGCGGCTACTTCCTCTGGCTCGACCTCGCCGAGGGCACCGACACCGTGGCCCTGCTCGTCGAGGCCAAGGGAGAGGGAGTCGCTTTTGTCGCCGGCCCCGATTTCATGATCGACGACGGCGCCAGCAGCCTGCGGCTTTCCTTTGCCAGCGTGCCGCCGGAGCGCATCCCGGAGGGGGTCGCGCGCATCGCCAGCGCGCTGGACCGAATTCGCGCCGGTTCTCCCGCCTGACGCTGGACGAGCTCCCACCCGACGTTTACGTCGATTTTCCGCATCGGTGCCCGAATTCCGTCTAGGATTCCCCGGTCACTTCAAGGAAGGCGAGGTTTCACGGTGAGCGTACGCGGATTTCAGGTCCAGATGGCATCGACGGCGATTGCGGTCGTTGCCTCCTTCGCGCTGGTGGCGACATCCGCCAGTGCCTCACAGCGTCCCGTGTGTCCCGGCCCGGTTGCCGCGGGCGCCAGCCGCTGCGACGCGCACGTCGTCACCGACGGCAGGGGTACGCCGCAGTCCACGACGGCACCCAAGGGCGTCAGCCCTGCGCAGTTCCACAGCGCCTACTCGCTGCCGGGAAAAGCAACGACCTCGCAGACGATCGGAATCGTCGACGCCTATGACGACCCCAATGTCGCCGCCGACCTCAATGCCTATAGCACGCAGTTCGGGCTGCCCCAGCTGCCGACCTGCGCCCCGGCGCAGACGGAATCTTGCTTCCTCAAGGTCAACCAGGAAGGCAATGCCGCCGGCCCGTTCCCCTCGGTGAACAGCGGCTGGGACCTCGAGATCGCGCTCGACGTCGAGACTGCCCACGGGGTCTGCCCCAACTGCAAGATCCTTCTCGTCGAGGCCAACTCGAGCAGCCTCGCCAGTCTGGCCGCTTCCGTGAATACCGCGGCGAATCTCGGCGCCACCGAGATCTCCAACAGCTACGGCGGCTCGGAGTTCTCGAGCGAGGTCAGCGAAACCGCCTATAACCATCCGGGCATCGCGGTCACCGTCTCTTCCGGCGACAACGGCTACGGATCCTTCGGCTACCCGGCGGCCTCGCCCTACGTGATCACGGTCGGCGGCACGACCCTGACGCTCAACTCCGAAGGCGGCTACGGCAGTGAGAGCGTCTGGAGCGGCTCCGGCAGCGGCTGCAGCAAGTACGTTACGGCGCCGGCATGGCAGAGCTTCCTCACCGCCTGCAGCGGCAAGCGGGGAACGGCCGATGTCGCCGCGGACGCGAACCCGAGCACCGGCGCCGCCGTCTATGACTCGGTCAAGTACCAGGGCCGCTTCGGCTGGTTCCAGGTCGGTGGCACGAGTCTCTCCTCGCCGCTGGTGGCGGGCGTCTACGCGCTTGCGGGCGGGCTGCCGGCGGCGACCTCCGCCGCCCCCGGCCTCTACGGCCGCCTCGGCGATGCGACGGTCCTGCACGACGTGACGAGCGGCTCGAATGGCAAGTGCTCGACGATCATGTGCAAGGGCGCGGTCGGTTACGACGGCCCGACGGGCGTTGGCACGCCGAAGGGCATCGGCGCCTTCTAGCTAGGCGTCGCTCAGCGCCCGTAGCGATCTGACGAAAGGACCAGCTGCTCGGGGATCGTCGCCCGCGGCGGTGGCGCCGGGTCGGCGCGGACCGAGACGGTCTCGGCGACGCTGCGGGAGACGCGGTGCGAGCCGCTGGTCGAGAGAATCGTCACGCCCTCTTCGCCGGAGCTCTCGACCGTGCCCTCCAGGCCCGGGTCCAGTCCCGCGTCCTTGAGGTAGTGCAGCAGCTCCTCGGCCTCGTTCTCGAAGCGCAGGACGACGACCTTGGCGCCGGGCTCGACGTCGGAGAGCAGGGAGCCCTGCTCGCGGGCCCCTTCGACGATCGGGTGACCGTGGGGGCAGGTCGTCGCGTCGCCGATCGCGGCGCGCATCCGCTCCTCGAGCACCGGCGACATCGCGTGCTCGATTCGCTCCGCCTCCTCGTGGACCTCGTCCCAGGGGATGCCGAGCACGTCGGTGAGGAAGCGCTCGATCATCCGGTGGCGGCGGACGATGTGGCTGGCGTGCTCGCGCCCGGACTCGGTGAAGTCGAGCGACTTGTCGGCTTTGCGCTCGACGTAGCCGTCGTCGACTAGGCGGCCGATCATCTCGTGCACGGTTGGCGGCGAGAGCTGCATCGCGCGGGCGATGTTCGCGCCGGTCATCGGCAGCCCGGCCTCCTCCAGCCAGAACATGATCTCCAGGTACTCCTGCTCGGCTACGGTCGCGGCGTCCTGCGACAAAGAGGGGCTCCTTCGGGGTTGGTTGCGGTTCAGCACCGATACTAGCTATCCGCCGGGTGAGCCTAATCGCTACCCTGAGCCCTCCCTTTAATCTTTAAAATAATGATGCTTATAGCTATAAAATATGTTATAATGAAATTTCTATGAAGCGGGCGCGAGCATATTCCCCTTACGCGACCGAGGCGATGCAGCTGTTGGGAGAGCAGATTCGCCGCGGCCGCCGCGGACGCCGCTGGTCCCAGCGGGAACTCGCCGAGCGGGCGGGAATCACGCCGGGCACACTGATCAAGATCGAGCGGGGCGATCCGAGCGTCCGCCTCGGCACGGCCTTCGAGGTTGCCTCGCTGGTTGGAGCCCCGCTGTTTCATGCCGACCGTTCGCGGTTGACCCTCGACCTCGATCGGACCCGCGCCCGCAGCGCGTTGCTGGCGGAACGCGTGCGGCCCCGTAAGGAGAACCTGAGGGATGAGTTCTGAGCTCGGGCGGGAGCCGGACGAGGCTTACGTCTGGGCCTGGTTGCCGGGGGCGGCCGAGCCCGTCGTTGCGGGGCGGGTTCACATAACGGGCGATCTGGTCAACTTCAACTACGGCCGGAGCTATCTCGAGCGCGACCTCGCGATCCCGCTCTACCTACCGGAGCTGCCACTGCAACCGGGCCTGATCGCACCGCTTGGTGGGTTGACGCTGGCGGGGTGCATCAACGATGCGATGCCCGATGCCTGGGGCCGGCGGGTCGTGATGAATCGCTTGCTGGGAGCCGGAGCCGAATCGGCCGACCCGGCGGTGCTCGGCCCGTTGACCTACATGCTCGAGTCGGGCTCCGATCGGATCGGCGCCCTCGACTTCCAGGCTTCTCCCGAGGCATACGCCGAGCGGAACGACGGGAACGCTTCGTTGGAGGAACTGCAAGAGGCGGCGACGATGGTCGAGGAAGGAAGGCCGCTCGCCGCCGGTTTGGACCGAGCCCTAATGCACGGCAGCTCGGTCGGAGGCGCTCGTCCGAAGGTGCTGCTCGGCGGCGACGGGCGCCGGTTGATCGCCAAGTTCTCCTCCACGACGGATACCTACACGGTTGTCAAGGGCGAGTTCGTGGCAATGGAGCTGGCGGCGAGGGCGGGGATCGATGTCGCAAAGGTCGAGCTCACCGAGGTGCTGGGCAAAGACGCGCTGCTGGTCGAGCGTTTCGACCGGGTGCGCGTGGCCGGCGGCGAGCGCCGCCGCATGCTCGTCTCTGCTCTGACCATGCTCGAGCTCGACGAGATGATGGCGCGCTACGCCAGCTACTCGAACCTTGCCCAGCTCGTGCGCGAGCGGTTCACCGAGCCGAAGGCGACACTGCGGGAGCTCTTCGGGCGGATCGTCTTCAATGTCCTCGTCGGCAACACCGACGATCACGCCCGCAATCACGCCGCCTTCTGGGACGGCGAGATGCTGACGTTGACGCCCGCCTATGACATCTGTCCGCAGCCCCGCAGCGGCGGTGAGGTCTCGCAGGCGATGCAGATCGCCCCCAGCGGCTACCGGATGAGCCGGCTGAGCGGTTGCGCCGACGCGGCGGCGACCTACCTGCTCAACCCCGCTGAGGCCCGCGAGGTCATCGACCACCAGATCGAGACGATCGACTCCCAATGGGCGGAGGTCTGCGACCTGGCCCGGATGAGCGAGGTCGAGCGCACCTACTTCTGGCACAGGCAGTTCTTCAACCCCTATGCCTTCGAGGGCTACCGCTAGGGCTTCGGCCTCAGCGGCGCTCGACCAGGGTGGAGACGACGGCCTCGTAGAAGCCGTCCCCCATAGAGCCCTCGGTGACGGTGGCGTTGTCCCAGGCGGGGAGCGCGGCACGCAGGCCCGGGTCGCGATCAGGGCCGTTGGCGACGACGAAGAAGCGGCCGACCGTGGCGGCCACCTCGAGGTCCTCGACCGAGTCGCCGACGGCGATGCAGCCGGCCGGGTCATAGCCGCGGATGCGGGCGTGGGCGGCGACGGCACCCGCCTTGCTGACCAGCTTGGGGACGAGGTGGTAGGCGTGAGTGGGGCCGTCGATCGCCGCCATCTCGCGTCCGATCGCGCCGTTGTCGAGTAGGCGCAGGTCGTCGTGACCCTCGACATCGAGCAGGCGGTTGGCCTCCTCGATGTCGACCTTGCCCCGGAACAGGTGGGAGAGGATGCGGCCGTGGTGCCAGGGGGCGTGGTACTCGAGCCGCCCTTCGAAGTGCTCGAAGAGCATCTTGGGGATGCCGCGCTGCTCGATCTTCTCGTAGACGGTGCCGTCCTCGTCGGGGACCATCTCGCCGGTCATCAGTGTCGTCTCGCCGTCGATCGCGAAGGCGCAGCCGGCCTCGTAGATGTAGGAGCTCTGGCCCATCAGGCGAGCGCACTCGTGCACCTGCGGCTCGCGGCGGCCGGACATGATCACGACCTCGACCCCGGCCCGCTGGCAAGCCTCGAGGCCGCGCGCCTGGGCGAGGGAGAAGGCGCCCTCGGCGTCGCGAAAGAGCGAGCTGCCCTTGCCGAGCAGGGTGCCGTCGAGGTCGGTGTAGACGCACTTCAGGGACATTCGGTGGCCGCTACGGTAGCCGGATGCGGGACGGACAAGGGCTTGTACGGATCGGCGCGCGGGTCCTGTCATGGGGCAGGGGGGCCTGCGGGCAGTCCACGGGCAGTCCTCGACCCCCCTGCCCCACGCCACCCGCGCGAGGAGCCGTATGAGCTGGCGCTTGTCCGACCGGGTGCTGGAGCTTGGGCAGCCCGTGGCTGCGGGGATCGTCAACGTGACCGCCGACTCAATGTTTGAGGGGGCTCGCAGCGGGACGCCCGAGCAGGCGGTGCGGGACGGGCTGGCGCTGGTCGAGGCTGGGTTCGACATGCTCGACGTGGGAGCCGTGGCGGCGAAAGCGGGCCCGCCGGTGCCGGCTGAGGTCGAGGCCGCCGCGCTGGCGCCGGCGATCGACGGGTTGGTCGACGCCGGGGTGCCGATCTCGGCCGACACCTTCTCGGTTGAAGTCGCGCGCGCGGCGCTGGATGCCGGCGCCGTTGCCGTCAACGACATCTCGGGCGGGTCGGAGGAGATGTTCGAGCTGGTGGCGGAAGCCGGCTGTGGCTACGTGCTGATGCACATCGAGGGGCCGCCGCGGGTCGATCGGGCGCCGCGTGAGTACGGCGACGTGGTCGATCGCATGAAGTCCTGGCTGGGGGGGAGAATCGAGGTCGCTCAGAGGCTTGGGGTAAGAGAGGAGCAGATCGCCATCGACCCCGGACTCGACTTCGACCTCAGCACCGAGCAGGACCTGGATGTCCTGCGACGGCTACCCGAGCTGCGCGCGCTCGGCCTGCCGCTGTACGTCTCGCTCTCCCGCAAGGACTTCATCGGCGCGGTGTTGGCCGGATCCTGGGAAGAGCGATTGCCATCAGGAGAGCGCGAGTGGGGGACAGTCGCCGCGGTAGCCCTGGCGGTGCGCGGCGGCGCCGACGTCCTCCGCATCCATGACCGCAGCTCATTGCAAGCGGTCAGGATCGCCGGCTGCATCGCCCGACCCGGGGCCGACGGGACGAAATCCTCGGCAATGCCGAGGATTTCGTCCCGTCGGCGGGGAGTTGCTTGATGGCCAAGAGTCTGCTGGAGGCGCCTTGGTCTATTGCGCTCGAGCCGGCTCGGCGCGACGGCCGCATCGTCGCCGAGGCAAGCGAGGAGGAGCGCAAGGCGCGCACGGTGGCGCTGCCGCGTTCGCTCGATCCCAGCTTCGCCGAAGCGCTGAAGCGGGCCGGGGTCGAGCGGCTCTACTCGCACCAGCGCCAGGCGCTGGAGGCCGCCGCGCACTCAAACCTGGTGATCACCAGCGGCACCGCCTCGGGCAAGAGCCTCGCCTTCAACCTGCCGGTGCTCGACGGCATCGCCCGCGACTCCAAGCGCCGCGCCCTCTACCTCTACCCGACCAAGGCGCTGGCTCAGGATCAGGCGCGCAAGCTGGGCGCGCTGCGCCCGCCGGGCCTGCGCGAGGCGATCTACGACGGCGACACGCCGCGCGAAGAGCGCCCCGCGATCCGCCGCCGCAGCAACCTCATCCTCACCAACCCGGACATGCTGCACGTCGGCATCCTGCCGAATCACAAGAGCTGGGGCGACTTCATCGCCAACCTCGGTTGGGTCGTCGTCGACGAGGCCCACACCTACCGCGGCGTCTTCGGCTCCCACGTCGCCAACGTGCTGCGGCGGCTGCGCCGGGTGGCGCGCGCCTACGGCGCCGAGCCGCGCTTCCTGCTCGCCTCGGCGACGATCGCCAACCCGGTCGGGCTGGCCGAGGAGCTGGTCGGTACTCGGTTCGAGTTGATCGACGACGACGGCGCGCCCAGCACCGGGCGCGAGATCGCGATGTGGAACCCGCCGCTGATCGACAAGGCGACCGGGACGCGGCGCTCGGCGCTGGGGGAGGCGGCCGACTTGCTCGCCGAGCTGGTCTCCCACGGGGTGCGGACGATCTGCTTCCTGAAGAGCCGGCGCGGGATCGAGCTGATCCAGCGCTTCGCCCGCGAATCGCTGGAGGCCCGCGGCAAGCCCGAGCTGGCGGCGCGGATCGCGCCCTACCGCGGCGGCTACACCCCGCAACAGCGGCGTGAGATCGAGGCGCGGCTATCGGCCGGCGAGCTGCTCGCGGTCGTCGCCACCGACGCGCTGGAGCTGGGCATCGACATCGGCGAGCTCGACGCGGCGATCTGCGTCACCTTTCCCGGCACGGTCGCCAGCCTGCGCCAGATGTGGGGGCGGGCAGGGCGGCGGCGACGCGGACTCGCCGTCTACGTCGCCGGCCAGGACGCCCTCGACCAGTTCTTCTGCCGCCATCCCGACGAGTTCATCGACCGGCCGGTGGAGGCGGCGATCCTCGATCCCGCCAACGAGCAGATCGCCTCGCGGCACCTGATTGCCGCCGCCTACGAGCTGCCGCTGAGCGAGGGCGACGACAAATTCTTCGGCGAGGGCTGGCGCGAGCGCCGCGAGCGGCTGACCGCGGCGGGCGAGCTGCGCCGCGCGGGCGGGCGGACGATGCCGGGCGGCAGCGGCTTCGTCGCGGCGAAGATCCCGCTGCGCTCAGCTTCGACCGACTCGGTTGCGGTGATCGAGCGCGACTCGGGGGAGATGCTCGGCCTGGTCGAGTCCGAGCGCGCCTTCACGACGATCCATCCCGGCGCGATCTATCTCCACCTTGGACGCTCCTACGAGGTCGAGCAGCTCGACGTGGCGGGGCGGCGCGCGGTGGTCTCTCGTTTCGACGGCGACTGGTACACGCGGCCGAAGAAGGAGACCGAGATCTACATCGAGCGGGTGCGCGAGCAACGGACGACCTCGGGGGTCGAGCTGCACTTCGGCGAGGTCTCGGTGACCGAGCAGGTGATCGCCTACCAACGGGTCTCGATCGCCGACCAGGAGCCCTTCGACATCGTCGCCCTCGAGCTGCCCGAGCAGCATTTCGTCACCCAGGCCCTCTGGTACGTGCTGCCGGACCGGCTCAGCGGGGCGCTGCCGCCCGACGTCCTGCTCGGCGCCCTGCACGCGACCGAGCACGGCCAGATCGCGGTGCTGCCGCTGATCGCGATGTGCGACCGCTGGGACATCGGCGGCCTCTCCACCAACGTCCACTTCCAGACCGGCCGCTCGACGATCTTCATCTACGACGGCCACCCCGGAGGGGTCGGGATCACGCTGCGCGGCTACGAGCAGTTCGAGCGCCTGCTCGGCGACGCCGAGCGGCTGATCGCCGAGTGCCCCTGCGAGTCCGGCTGTCCCTCCTGCGTGCAGAGTCCCAAGTGCGGCAACCTCAACGAACCGCTGCACAAGGCGGGCGCGCTGGAGCTGATGCGGACGATGAAAGACTCCGGCCCGCGATGACTCGGTAATCGGCCTCGCCGCGCCATCGGCGACCGGTTGTCGTCCTGCGCAGCTGGAACTCAGCGGCCGCGGCCGAATGGAAGCGCCCCCGGTGTGGCACCTCAGGGCCAGAGTTCGCGCAGGGCGAGGATCGCGAAGGCGTGGGCCCAGACGAGGGGGGTGGTCGAGGTCGGGATGCCTGTTCGTGCGTCGACCCGCTCGGGCAGCATTCCGCTTGGCGTTGCGGCGCGCCGCAACTCGCCCATCAGGCGGAGGGCGGCAGAGCGCTCACCCAGAGCGGCGAGGCTCCAGGCGGCCCAGGCCGTGGGCGCGGTCCACGGATCGATGCCGCCGTCCCAGTCCTCCGAGGGCACGATGCCGAAGCGTCCACTCGCCGCGGCGAGTTGCAGGAGCGTACGGCGGACGAGTGGATAGAGCGCAGGGTGCGGGAAGGGGCGCACCGCCCAGGCAGCGGCCGAGTCGAGACCCGAGGCGGGGTCGTCGGCGCGGCGCGCCAGCTGCCCATTGGGCGTCTCGAACAGCGCTCGGACCCTAGGTGTAGGTGCGCCGGAGGTGATCGCATTGGCAAGGAAATCGCCGCCGCCGTTCTCCTGGTAGTCGTCGAGACCCCGCCAATGTCCCAGCCCCGCTGTGCTCGGGAGGTCAACCGCGTTGGCAGCCGCGTCGACCCATCCCGCCGCGTCCCCCTGGGCGCCGCGCCCGTCCACCGGGGCGCCGTTGGGGTGGAACCTCGCCGCGGTGCCGAGGTCGAGGCGGAGCAGGAAGCGGACGATGCGACGCGCCTCGTCGTGGTATCCCACCGAGGCAAGCGCGATCGCAACCGCGCTGGCGTCCCGCGGCCAGACGTAGTCCCAGCCCGGGCGGGCGCCGGCGAGGACCGCTCCGGTCCGCCAATCGGTCAGCGCATGCAGAACCAGCAGCGACCGCGCGTACATCCGCCGCGCCCAAGCCGGCGCTCCGAGCCCGAGCGGCCGGGCCGCGGTGAGCCAGCGCGGATCGGCACGGACCGCATCCGGGCTCCCCAGCGAGCCGACCGTGACGGTACGGGTGCTGCCAAATCGAGCAACGGTCCGCAGCGCGTTGGCGTCAGGTAGGTAGCGTTGCCGAATCGCGTCGGTCCCCGATCCCCCCGAAGTGAGAGCTGTGGCGACAGCGAGAAGAGCCGCCATCCCCACCGCCGCCCGGAGCCATTTCATCGATCGAATGCAATCAGCCCCGCAGCGGCCCGGTCGCTAGCCTTCGCATGCGCGGCCCCAATCGCGCATCCCAGGCGAGGTAGCTCAGTTGGTAGAGCACACGACTGAAAATCGTGGTGTCGTGGGTTCGATTCCCACCCTCGCCATTTGCTTTCTGCCCTGCAAATGAGCGGATTTTCGGTCGCGTTTGGGAGTCGTTGAAGCGGCCCTGAGAGGCCGATTTTCGGCTTCGTCGCCCAATCGTCGCCCATTGGGGGCTGAATTCGGGCCGTTTGGGAGGCCCGCGACCTGTTCTCGGGCGGTGCGGACCAGGCGGTCGAAGCTGGTCCCGTGGCTGCGGTCGACCCGCTGCTCGAGCTGCGCGTAGACGTCCATCGTCATCTTCGAGTCGGCGTGGCCGACCTGCCCCATCACCCACTTGACGTCGAAGTTGTTGGCGAGCAACGCGATCGAAATGTAGGTGCGGCGCAGGCTGTGCGGCGTGGTGTTCGGCAGGGGCGGCAGGCCGCGCTCGCCCAGCCGTTCGCTCGCCAGCTCGGCGGCCGCAGAGACGATCTGCCCGACACGCTGGCGGTTGAGGCGGCCGCCGTGCAGGTTGGGGACGAGATAGTCGTCGGTGCCGGTCGGAGCGCCCATGCGGCGCAGCCGCTCGAGGTGCTCGACCACCGCCTCGACCAGGTCGGGGCTCATCTGCACCTCGCGGACGCCGCTCTCGGTCTTCGCGTCGGGGATGCGGAAGCGCGCTCCCTCGGGGTCGTGGAGGCGGAGGTGGCCGATCTTCAGGTCGCACAGCTCGCTGGCGCGGACGCCGCTGCGGCCGAGTACCTCGCAGACGACGCGGCGGCCGACGTAGCCGCGGCCGACCTGGGCGCCGAGGCGACGCAGGTGGAAGCTGATCGTCGACTTGGTGACGCCGAGGCGCTTGGCGACCTGGTTCGGCCGCAGCCCCTGGGAGATCAGGTGGGCGACCAGCGCCGCGGTCGGCCCGAGGTCGATCGGGGCGCCGCCGGCCGGTAGCGGGACCTCCTGCGCTGCGGCGGCGTCGAGTAGGGCAGCCAGCTCGTCCATCTCCAGGAAGCTGCGCCTCGGCTTGGGGACGTGGACGCGCATCCGCTTTCCGCGGGCGGGGTTGTGGTCGATGTGCCCGTCCTCGACCGCGTCGTCGAGGATCGCGGCGAGAGCACCGAGCACCTTGCGGATCGACGCCGGCCCGAGCGGCACGGCGCCCCGCCCGCGCCGGTCGCGGATGTCGGCTCCGGCGGCGAGCGCCTCGCGCAGCTCCTTTGACTCGCGCAGCAGGTGGGCCTTGAACTCGAGGCATAGGTCGCGGTCGATCCGGTTGAGCGGCAGGTCGCCGAAGAAGGGCAGCAGGTGGCAGCGGAGCCGCCAGCGGTAGTCGCCGGCCGTGCTCTCGGAGATCGGCTTGACGCCGAGGACGCCGTCGATCCTCGCGTCGAGCCACCAACCGGCGTACTCGGCGAAGAGGGGGACGTCCTCGCGGCCGGCGGCTTCGGCGATGCCGGCCGGGGGCTCGGGCCGCTCCCACAGGCCGAGCCGCACGCGGGCGAGGGCGTTGCCCAGCTCGGTGCGGGCCGTGGCCTCGTTCCAGCCGCCGCCGCAACCGCAGGTGCAGTTGGGCCGCTCGTGCAGGGCCAGCGTCTCGCGCCGGCCGCCGAGGCGGAAGCGGAGATGGAACGCGCTCGTGCCGTCGGCAAGCGTCCTCGTTTCGATCGTGCCGCTTGGTTGCCGGGCCATCGCGTCTATCTCCCGGTGTCGGGCCGGTGGCGTCGTCCCGCCGCCCGGCCGCTCTTGCATTCGTCGTCGATCCTAGCTCTGCTGCCCGTGACCGGCCGATGGCGCCGCGGCCGCCGCCTGGACGGCCGCCACGTGGGCAGCCTCGGCGCCGTCGAGGCGCTTGCCGACCTCATGCCGGTCGAAGCGGAGGCGGCCGTTGGGACCGCCCAGCCGGACCGCGCCCAGCTGCTCGGCATGGGTGTAGACCCATTCGCGCTCGACGCCGAGCTCGCGGGCGAGCGTGGCGGCGTCGACCAGCCGCGCGGGGCGCTCCTCGGCTTCCTCGCCGCGCAGCAGCTCGACCACGCGGCGGGCGATCGCCTCCGCCAGCTCCGGGTCGAAGTCGGCTCTGCTCACCTCTCCTCCTTGCCGAGCCAGTCGACCGGCCGCTCGGGATCGCCGAGCCCGCGGAAGATCGGGGCGAACGGTCCGCGGGCGACGAGATCGTCGAGCGAGCAGATCGAGATCGACACCTCGGGCGTCGTGTCCCCGTCGACATCCTCTGCCAGCAGCTCCAGCACGGTTGCGCGGCGGTGCTCGGCCCGCCGGGGCGGCAAGCCGGCCAGGACAACGAGGACCGCCGGGAAGACCGGGTAGAGGTCGGCCCAGGCCGGCTCGGGCTCGTCGAGCGGGTCTTCCGCGGGCAGCGTGCGTTGGTACAGGCGCCGGTAGCGGACGAGCTGCTCGACGAGGCGCTCGGCGCCCATCGTCGCTCGGTCGAGCTCGACGAAGCGGTAGTGGAAACGGGTCTCTCCACCGATGTCCTGTTGGTAGGTCAACAGGGCGTCGGCGATCACCAGCTCGGCGCGGCGCTGGCCTGGCCGGCGCCCGAGTGAGTGGGCGACCTCGTGGCGCCAGGCGAGCGGCCCGCACTCGTCGCCATGTTCCCGCGCCGCTCGCACGAAAGCGATGCCGGCGTCGTTGACCGCCAGCGTGTGCTGCTGGAGTGGTCCGGCCGCCTGCTCGGGCGCCACCGTCTTGCCGCGCTCCTCTGCGTGGCTGCCGATCGTCTCTACCGCGACAACGCCGCGGCGGGTCAGGTACCACAGGCTGAGCCCGTGCGGCGCCCGCGTCGCCTCCGCCAGGCTGGCCTCCTGCAGCCGCCCAAGGAGGAGCTGGGTCCAGCGCAAGGAGCCGTCCGGCGTGTAGAGGTCGTGCAACTGGGCGGTGGAGAGGAGCCGGTGCTGGCGCAGGCCTTCCAGCATCCCCACCGCCGCCGCGCCGAGGCGGGGTGGGGCATGCCGGGTGCGCGTCGGCGGGCTCAGCGCTCTCCTCGCTCTCTGGCGCCTCGCTCGCCGATGGCATGCGTGCCGTGACCGTCATCCGAGCCACGGCGCTTGGACTTGCGCCCCGCCTTCTGGCGCAGGTAGGAGAGGATCGCGCGATCGTGCTCGTCGAGCCGCGCCACCGTCCTGGCGCACGAGCGCCGGCCGCTGTTGGCGTCGATCGCCGCGTCGAGCTCGCCCAGGTGCTGGGGGCGTGCCTCGTCGGGGAAGAGCTCCTCGACCGGGACGCCGCGCAAGAGGAACGGCGGGCTGACCTCGGCCGCGAGCGTCACCGAGGCGCAGAACGAGTAGCGGGGTAGGCCGGCGATCGTCTGGGGCTCGACCTTGCCCGACCACTCGCGGGCAACCATGCCGGCCGCCCTCGATCCGAGCGCCGTCGTCAGCAGGTGCGAGCGGTTGGTCGTGATCGCGTTCAGGGTCTGCGCGGTCAGCCGCTCGGGGCTCTGGTTGAAGAGCAGCGCCCGCACCCCGTACTTGGCGCTCTGCTCCAGCAACGCCGCCAGGTTCCCCGAGGAGGCGCCGTCGTAAGTCTGCACCTCGTCGAGGAAGACGTAGAAGGGCCGGCGTTCATCGGGCGGCATCGAGGCGCGGCTCTTCGCCGCGTGCAGCAGGTCGTAGACAAGGAAGTTGGCGACCAGCCGGTCGCGCACCGAGCCCTGTCCCGGGCAGGCAAGGACGATCTTGCCCCCGTCCATCGCCGCCCGCACGTCGTAGCTGGAGGTCGGCGAGCCGAGCAGCGCCGCCACCGGAGGCGAGACCCGCAGGCGGTCGATCAGGTTGGTGACCGGGGTGATCGCCTCCGCGGCGAGGCGCGGAAAGCGCTCGTTGAAGAAGGCGCGGGTGGGCGGCGAGACGAACCGCAGCACCGCTCCCCGCCACTCCTCGTTGCCCAGCAGCGTCGGCACCTGGAAGATGGTCGGCGCGAGTTCGGGCGGCAGTTTCCGCGCCAGCTCACTGAGCGCCTGCGCCGCCTGGGTGATCAGGTTGAGCGCCCGCGTGTTGGTCTCGTCCCAGCGCAGCGCCGAGGCGAAGGAGTCGACCACCGCGTCGACGCGATCCTGCGCGCGCTGCTCCGAGGCTTCGGCCAGGGCGAAGAGGTTCCAGCCGGGCTGGCGCACGGTGTCGGCGAGGTTGATCTCGACCACGCGGTCGCGCAGCTCCTCGGCGGTCAGGTAGGGCTTGATCTTCTCCAGCGCGTCGGAGTGCGGGTCGAGGAAGAAGCAGCCGTGGCCGCTTCGCGCCAGGTGCAGGAACTGGCCGATCGCCGACTCGGTCTTGCCGTAGCGGGTGCGGCCCGCGGTGTAGGCGAAGAAGGTGTCGACGAGGGGGACGCCGACCAGCCGCTCGCGGCCGTCCTCGCTCACCTTGCCCAACGGCAGCAGCTCGCGCTGGCCGCTGAAGGTGGGAAGGCCGGGCGGCGGAGGTGGGACCATCCCACCTGAGCGCACGACGTTCGGAGCCGGGCACTTCGCGCTCGGCGGCTTCAGCAACCCGGCGATCTCGCTGGCGGTGACGAGCCGCTTCCGCGTAGGAGCGAAGTGGCCACTTGCGAACCGCCGCTCGAAGCGCCCGCGCCGCCAGGGCGCGTCGGTGCCCGCGAACACGGCGCCGCCGAGGTTGAGGCCGGCGACGCGGAAGTGGTTCGCTCCCGCGAAGCCGTCGAAGGCGGCGAGCAGGCCGTCCAGGCGCAGCTGCGCCGCGCCGGGATCGGGCGAGGCAGTGCGGATCAGGATCTGCGGGTAGAACATCGGCTCGGAGCGGCCGAGCTTGCTGCGCAGGGCGCTCTGGCCGGCCTGGCGGTCGACCAGCTCGGCTGGCAGCCTGGGACCGCGATCCGAGCTACCGCCGAACATCTCGCGCACCGAGGCACGTTCGCGCTCGGCGCGCTGCTGGCGCCGCACACGGCGCAGCAGTCGCCGCCGTGCCCGGCGGCGACCGGCGGGCGTGACCGGCAGCAGGTCGAGGCACGCGGTGGCCTGCTCGCCTTCCTCGACCCGCAGGCCCGAGAGGGCGCGGGCGAAGGCGGCGAGGGGATCGGGGTCGAGGCCCGCCTCGCGAAGCGGCTCGTGGCTCGGCCGCGCCAGCACCAGCTCGGCGCGGGCGACTTCGGGCGGCGGGCCGCTGGGCTCGCCGTCCGCAGGCTCGGGTTCGAGCGCTACGTCACGCAGCTCGACGCCGTCGGCGTAGGCGCCGGCGGCGGTGGCGAGCGCGCGCTTCGCGTGAGCGGGAAGCTCGACCGTGTAGCGCAGGCGGCCGCTCTCGTCGGCGTCGAGGCGGACCCGCACCGCGCAGGCGGGAGCGAGCAGCGCGCCGCCGATAGCGCGACGGGAGCGAGCCAGTCCGGCCGCGAAGCGGACCACGGCCTCGGCGCCGGGGTCGAAGGAGCCGGCGGGCACGAGCTGGACCGCCACGCGGCGGGACAGCGCGCGCCGGGCGGCGAGCGTTCGCGCCGCGGCGAGCAGCGCCAGCGCTGCGAGGCCGCCGATCGCGGCGAGGATCGTGGCCGGGCTGGTCACGGCGCGCTGCGCCGCAGCGAGCCAGTGCCCGGCCTCGTGTACGACCACGAGGATGGCGACGAGCGCGGCGATGGAGAGCATCGCCGCGGCGTCCTTTGGGTTAGTCGGCTTCATGTTCATTGGTTCCTCCGTTTCGGGATAGATGTCTGCGAATTGACGAGGCGTCGATCGCCGCCCCGTCGGCGTTTGAGGGGTCGATGCCGGCGAGGGTGACGAAGCGCAGAGCGATGCGCAGGACGAAGCGCAGAACGAGCGCGAGGTCCGGCGCAGGGATGGGCGCCGGATGGCCGGCCGCCCCTGGGCGTGCCGCGCGTCCACGGCGGGCAGATCGCCTTCGCTTCGGAAAGAGGCCCCATGTACCTACAGAGCAGGCAACAGCGAAAGTGGACAGCGATTCGCCGCGATTTTTAGATATGCCGCTCACATAACTAGAGAGGGACGAGCGGCAAAAGTGGGTCGCCCAATTCCGAGGTCTCGATTTGGTCCTCATGCCTAACAGGGCAAGAAAGGCCCGAAGTGGACCCCCTTGTGTGATGAATCCGACATTTCTCCCGGCCGGATCGGGAGCCGAGCCGGTGCTACGAGGAGGCGATCTCGTCCTCAGAGACGAGGTACTCCGCCGGCCCGGAATGCTCAACCCAGCCAGGGCGCCAGGTGACGCCGCTGACCAGATCGCCCACCGAGGTCGAGTAGGTGCCCGCGAGGCGGATCAGGACGTCGAGGCTGGGGACGTATTCGCCGCCCTCGATCTTGTCGAGGCGGGAGCGGGTGAGGGCGGCGCGCTTGGCCGCCTCCTTCTGGTCGAGGCCGGCCAGCTCGCGGGCGCGGTAGAGGTTGTCCGCGAAGCGGGCGAGGGCCTTGAAGGGGAAGGGCGTCTTGGAGCGCGAGCCTGCCGTCATCGGGAGCCGTTCGGCGTCTCGACCGGGGCAAGGCGACTCGCCGAGCGCTCGGGCGCGACGCCGTCGCGCCCGACCACCTCCCACGATCCCGGCACGACGATCTCGTAGCCGGGCTTCCATTCCAACCCGGCGACGAGGTCGTCGAGCGCTACGCCGAGGCTGCCGGCGATTCGCAGCGCGGTATCGACGCGCGGCATCCGCTCGCCGCGCTCCAGCAGGCTCACCTCGGTGCGATGGATCGAGGCGCGGAAGCTCAGCTCTTCCTGGGAGACGTCTGCCCCCTCACGGCAGCGAGCGAGGTTCTGGCCGAAGCGGACTTTCATC
>DATASN010000001.1:0-27947 GCA_036269215.1 Solirubrobacterales bacterium | reverse complement strand
ACCATCGACTGGCCGGCGATCTCGATCGCCCGCTCGCCGAGGCCGTGCTCTTCGACGTAGCGCTCGGAGGCGACGATCGCGCAGGCCGAGCCGTCGGAGGTCGGCGAGCACTGCAGCTTGGTCAGCGGGTCGTGGATCATCCGCGCGCCCTTGATGTCCTCGAGCGAGTACTCGTCCTGGAACTGGGCGTAGGGGTTGTTGACCGAGTGCTTGTGGTTCTTCCAGCCGATCCAGGCATAGTGGTCGGGGTTGGAGCCGTACTTCTGCATGTGGTCGCGACCGGCGTTGCCGAACATCTGCGGCGCCGGCGGCGAGGACTCGGGGTCGCGGATCTCGAACATCCGCATCGCGTGCTTGTCGAGCGCGTTGGTGCGGTCGGTGTACTTGACGCCGAGCGAGCCCGGCTCCATCTTCTCGAAGCCGAGCGCCAACGCGCAATCGACCAGGCCGCCCTTGACCGCCTGGCGGGCCAGGAACAGCGCCGAGGAGCCGGTCGAGCAGTTGTTGTTGACGTTGACGACGGGGATCCCGGTGAGGCCGAGCTGGTAGAGCGCACGCTGCCCGTAGGTCGAGTCGCCGTAGCAGTAGCCGGCGAAGGCCTGCTCGACGTCCTCGTAGGGAATGCCGGCGTCGGCGAGCGCCTTCTCCCCCGCCTCCTTGGCCCAGTCGGGGTAATCGCCCTCCTTGCTGCCGGGCTTCTCGAACTTGGTCATCCCGACCCCGATCACGAACGTGCGGTTGCTCAAAGCCTTCTCCTGTGTCGTCGCCGCTCCCTGCGCGGACGAGTTTGGCTGCCTGGCCAGGAAATCTACCGATCGGGCCGATCCGATGGCGATACTGCGCGGAATGATCGTCGATTGCGCCGTCTACGAGCACGGCAAACGCCGGGCCGGCGAGCTCCCTCTCGAGCGGGCTGGCGAGGCCGCCGCCGTCGAGGGCTCCTTCGTCTGGCTCGGCGTCACCGAACCCTCGGCGGAGGAGTTCGAGGCGATCGCGCGCGAGTTCGACCTGCACGAACTCGCCGTCGAGGACGCGGTCAAGGCCCACCAGCGGCCCAAGGTGGAGCTCTTCGGGGAAACCCTCTTCGTCGTCGTCAAGACCGTCGCCCACCCGGATCCCGGCCCCGACAGCTCGCACGCGATCGAGGTCGGCGAGCTGCTGGTCTTCGTCAACGCCGATTTCATCGTCACCGTCCGCCACGGCGACGGCGAGCTGAGCTCGGTCAGGGAGCGGGTCGAGGCCCGCCCCGACCTGCTCACCCGCGGCACCGGCGTCGTCCTCTACGCGATCCTCGACCACGTGGTCGACGGCTACGGCGAGGTCGCCCAGACGATCGACGGCGAGATCCAGGCGGTCGAGCGCGAGGTCTTCTCGAACGAGCGAACCAACCCCGCCGAACAGATCTACAAGCTCGAGCGCGAGGTCCTCGACCTCTACCGTGCCGTCGCGCCGCTGCTGGAAGCGGTCGACGAGATCGGCGAAGGTGGCTTCGAAGCGATCCCGGACGAGCTCGACGACTACTTCCGCGACGTCCACGACCACCTGCAGCGGGTGACCGGCCGCGTCGCCGGCTTCCGCGAGCTGCTCGGCAGCGCCCTGCAGGCGAACCTGACCCAGGTCTCGGTGCGCCAGAACGAGGACATGCGCAAGATCTCGGCCTGGGTGGCGATCGCCGCGGTGCCGACGATGGTCGCCGGCATCTACGGGATGAACTTCGACCACATGCCGGAGCTGCACTGGCGCTACGGCTACTTCACCGTGCTCCTCTTCATCGCGGCGATCTGCCTGGCCCTCTTCCGCCGCTTCAAGCGCGTCGGCTGGCTCTAGGTCGCACTCGGGCCCGGCTGCGCGTCGGGCAGCGCCTCACCCGGATTGGACCAGGCCAGAAAGGCGCCGCCGGCGATCGCGATGCCGATCGCCGTCGCCAGGGCGCGCTGGCCGGCGGCGCGCAGCGCGGCCTCCCCGATCGAGTCGGCGAGCAGCACCGCGTAGGTGGTGATCGCGGCGGTGAAGAGCGCGTACTGGACGGTCAGCAGGCCGTAGGCGAAGCCGGTGGCGATCGTCAGCGCGACGCCGATCGCCACGCCCTCGCCGCCCAGCCACTCGGCCAGCGCCGTCGCGATCGCAAGGCCGACCAGGGTGCCGGCGGCGCGCAGGACCAGCCGGCGAAAGGTTTCGTCCCTGTCGGGGCGCAGGACGAAGAGGATTGTCAGCGGGACCCAGAAGCCGTGTTCGCTCATCCCCAGCAGCCAGTAGGCAGCCACGCCGGTGCCGAGCGCGGCCCCGAAGCGCAGCGCGTGGCGGCAGCTGACCGAGTGCAGGGTCAAGTTGGAGCGAAGCGCGGCGATCGCCGCGCTTGCATCCCAACCCCTCTCCCCTCCCTCCTCCTCGCGGTCGCCGGCGACCCAGACGCAGAGCGACCAGGCGGCCTGGAGCAACCCGCCCGCGGTGGCGAAGAGCAGCGCCGGGATCGTGTCTGAGATGCCGAGTGGCAGGCCCTGGACGATCAGCAGCGAGAGCGCCACCGAGAGGCCGGCGATCGAGAGGCGCAGGGAGACGGCGAAGCAATACCCCGCGGCGGCACCGACAACGGCCATCGCCGCCACCGCGAGGAAGGCGTTGGAGCCGGTGAGGACGCCAAGCGCCGCGGCGATCCCTATCACGGGCGCGCTCGCCGCCTGCCAGGCGGCGCGAGTGCGCGCCGGCGCGTCGAGGCCGGGGAACCCGGCAAGCAGGGCCCCGGTCCCGACCGCGCCCTTGGTCGGGCTGTCGAGGCCGAGCTCGAGGATCAGCGCCAGTCCCACCGGTACGGCGACGAGCGCGCCACGGCGCAGCGCCGGTCCGGGCGCGCTCGGCCCGATCGCGAACAACGGCGACGTCTGCAGCCGCCGGGCCGCGCCGCTGGCGTTGAGCAGTTCCATGGGTCGCAAGTCTCACCGTCAAGACGGCGCCAAGGCGAACCACGAGAGCGGCTTGTCGCTGCGCCTACATCGGCAACAGAAAACGCCGGTCGGCAATCAGGTAGATGGCGGGGCGCTTCGGCAGATGCTTCTTGAAGTAGCAGGGACACGGGTTGTCCTCGCAGGCCACACCGTCGTGGTCCGCGTCAAGACGGTCAGGGTCGGATTGCGGGCCTCCGTGCTTCAGGAAGAAGAACTGCGCGGCCCGCTGAGTCGCAAAGTCAGGGCAGTCCTTGTCGCTGGCGGCGGCCGATGAGGGCAAAGCGCCAAACAGCAGGGCGATGAAGACCGTGGAGGCACAGGCTAAGAACGTCTTTCGAATAGGCAGCACTATTGAAACTCCTTTCGTTCCTGAATAGAGACGCTGCGTATCCTAAGAGCCTTGCCCCCTGAGAGCGGGGCCGGTGCTCACCCCGGGTACCCTGATGACCGTGATTCTCGCCGCCTTCAGCGCCGATCCCGCCGCCGGCGTGGGCGTCTTTGCAGCCTTGGCCGCGGGTGTCGTCTCCTTCCTCTCGCCCTGCGTGCTGCCGCTCGTGCCCGGCTACCTGTCAGCCGTCAGCGGCGTCTCGGCGGCGGAGCTGGAGACGGCCGGCTGGCGACGCATCCTCGGCCCCAGCCTGCTCTTCGTCGCCAGCTTCTCGACGATCTTCATCCTGCTCGGCCTCACCGCGACCGGCCTCGGCTCGGCCCTGCACGACCACGAGCAGCTGCTGACCAAGATCTCCGCCGCCCTGATCATCCTGATGGGCGTCCTCTTCGTCTCCTCGCTCTTCGTCACCCGGTTCAACCGCGAGTGGCACTTCGACGCCCTGATGGAACGCGCCGGCAAGGGCGGCCCGATCGTCGCCGGGGCGGCCTTCGCAATCGCCTGGACGCCCTGCATCGGCCCAACCCTGGGCGCGATCCTCTCGGCCGCCTCGCTCTCAGGCTCCGCCGCGCGAGGCGCCTTCCTGCTCGCGGTCTACTCGGCCGGCCTGGCGATCCCCTTCCTGCTCACCGCGATCGCCTTCTCCCGCCTGACCACGGCTTTCACCGTCGTCAAGCGCCACTACCAGGCGATAGTCGCCACCGGCGGCCTGATCCTGATCGCGATGGGCATCCTGATCTGGACCAACCAGCTGCACGAACTGAACAACGAAGCCCAGAGCTGGCTCAGCAGCCTCGGCCTCGACTTCTGGAACAGCGTCTAGTTGCTGACCGGCGCGACGGTCTCGACCTCTTGGCCGATCGCCTCGACCTCCTCGAGCCCTTCGCCGTCGACGTCTCGGGAGCAGACGATCCGGAAGCGGCCGGTGCCTATCTCCGCGTCGGGCACGACCGGCAGGCCGCGGATGTGATCCCAACCCAGCCGCTCGACCTCGAACGGGTTCATCCGCACCTCGGCGGCCGGGTACGGGCAGCTCGAATTGTGCTGGTCGATCGCCTTCGAGATCGCCTCGAGATTCTTCGCCTCGGGAGAAGCCATCGAACTGATTCTAGGCCGCCTGGCCAGGGCGTTCCGGGGCCGGTGCGGGAAACGCCGTCCCGCGCCTTTTCTACGATCGTTGCGTGGCCGATTCGCGGACGATTGCGCACCTCGACATGGACGCCTTCTATGCATCGGTCGAGTTGCGGCGGCGTCCGGAGCTGCGGGGGAAGCCCGTTGTGGTCTGCGGGTCGGGGCCTCGGGCGGTCGTGACCACGGCCAGCTACGAGGCGCGGCGGCTGGCTGGGATCCACTCCGCTATGCCGGCTGCGGTGGCGCGGCGTCGGTTGCCCGATGCCGTCTATCTGCAGCCTGACTTCACGGCGTACAGGGAGGCCTCCGGGCAGGTGATGGCGGCGCTGCGCCGCAATGCCGAGACGGTCGAGGTCGTCGGGCTCGACGAGGCCTACGTCGACCTGACCGGGCTCTTCTCGCCGAAGGCGACGATGCGGCGGATCGCCACCGAGATCAAGGACGAGACGGGTTTGACCTGCTCGGTCGGGATCTCGGAGAGCCGCATGCTGGCGAAGATCACCAGCGAGCTGGGCAAGCCGGCCGGCATGATCGTGCTCTCACGGCGGGAGGCCCTTGAGCGGTTCGCGGACGACTCCCCTGGCCTGATCCCGGGGATCGGGCCGAAGTCGGTGGCCAAGCTGGAGGCAATGGGGATTCGCACCCTGGCCGAGCTGCGCGCGCAAGAGCCCACCGCGTTGGAGCAATCCTTCGGCCCGCGGCAGGGGCGCTGGCTGCACAGCCGCGCCCGCTTCGAAGACGAGACGCCGATCAGCGTCGTGCGCGAGACCAAGTCGCAGTCGGCCGAGACCACCTTTGACGTCGACGTGCGCGACCGGGCCGAGCTCGAGGCATCGCTCGCCGACCTCGCCGAGGAGCTCTGCCGCCGCCTGCGCAAGCGCGAGCTGGAGGGCCGCACGATCGGGATCAAGGTGCGGCTCGACGACTGGACCAACGCCAGCCGCTCGCACACGGTCGAGGAGCCGACCAACGACCCCGCCCTCGTCCGCTCGGTCGCCCTCGATCTGCTGCGCGCCTACGACCCGCCGCGGCCGGTGCGGCTGCTCGGCGTCCGCCTCGCCGGCTTCGGCAATGGCGAGATCCCCGAGTCCGACGAGTCACCTAAACCTCAGCTCCAGCTCGGCCTGCCCACCTAGCCCGGAGCCGACTGCTGAGTTATGCACACCATGGTGTGCTCAAGTCAGCAGTCGGCGGGGCTCAGAGCTTGTGCGAAGATTCAGCTGTGAGCGCAGACCGGCTGACCGGGCTCGATTCCTCTTTCCTGCACATGGAGAGGGCCGGTGCCCACATGCACGTCGCCTCGGCCAGCATCTTCGAGGGCCCGGCCCCGAGCCACGCCGAGTTCCGCGACCACATCGCCTCGCGGCTGCACCTCGTCCCCCGCTTCCGCCAGAAGCTGCGCTTCGTCCCCTTCGGCCAGGGCCGCCCGGTCTGGGTCGACGACCCCCACCTCAACCTCGACTACCACGTGCGCCAGACCGCGCTGCCGGCGCCGGGCTCCGAGGAGCAGCTGCGCAACCTGGCCGCCCGCATCTTCTCCCAGCAGCTCGACCGCAGCAAGCCGCTCTGGGAGCTCTGGCTGGTCGAGGGGCTCGACGACGAGCGCTTCGCGATCGTCGGCAAGAGCCACCACGCGCTCGTCGACGGCGTCTCCGGGGTCGACATCACCACCGTTCTGTTCGACACCGAGAGGGAGCCGGCCAACCCGCCCGCGATGCCGCCGAAGTGGGCGCCGCGGCCGGAGCCGACCGACCTCAAACTGCTCGCCGAGGCGCTGCACGAGCGGGCGACCAGCCCGCGCGAGATCGTCCGCGGCGTGCGCGCCGCACTGCGCGGCCCGCGCCAGGTCCTGCGCGGCGTCGGCGCGACCGGCAAGATGATCGGCGCCGGCGTATCCGCGCCGGCGACGCCGTTCAACGTCGAAATCGGCCCACACCGCCGGATCGCCTTCGTCCGCACCGAGCTCGGCGTGCTGAAGGCGGTCAAGAACGAGCACGGCGGCACCGTCAACGACGTCGTCCTCTCCGTCGTCACCGGGGCGATCGGCAACTTCCTGCGCGCCCGCGGCCACGACACCGAGGACATGGAGATGCGCGCGATGGTGCCGGTCAGCGTCCGCGCCGAGGAGGAACGCGGCGCGCTCGGCAACCGCATCTCGGCGATGATGGCGCCGCTGCCGATCTGGTGCGAGGAGCCGGTCAGGCGACTGCACCTGATCACCGGCACGATGGGCGACCTGAAGGGCTCGGGCCAGGCGGTCGGGGCCGAGATCCTGACCAGGATCGTCGACTTCGCTCCGACCACGATCGCCTCCCAGGCCGCCCGCCTGCAGCCGGCGCAGCGCTTCTTCAACCTCGTCGTCACCAACGTGCCGGGACCGCAGCTCCCGCTCTTCGTGCTGGGACGGCAGATGGAGTCGATCTTCCCGCTGGTTCCGCTTGCCCGCCGCCAGGCGCTCTGCGTCGGGATCATGTCCTACAACGGCCAGGTCGATTTCGGCCTGGTCGGCGACTACGACGCGATGGCCGACCTCGACAGCTTCGGCCTCGACCTCGAAGGCGCGATCGCCGAACTGGCCGGCGAGGGGGCCGTCGCCGCCGCCGGGTCTCAGCGGATCAGCCGCGCCGAGACGCGGAACGGCGCGCTTTCGGTCAAGTAGGCCCAGTCGAGCCGCCTGGCGCTGAATCCGCTAGCGCTGGCATCAGCGTTGACGAAGACCGCGGTGAGGCGGCTGAAGCGGCCGGGGCGCGAGATGCGGACGGCCATCCGCCCCCCCTGCGGCCTGTAGGTCAGCTCGCTGACGACGCGGCCGCGGCGCTCGCTGCCGATCCGCCCGACCAGGGCGACCGCGGCGGGGTGGCCGGCCGGCGAGGTCACGTCGACCTCCACCGCCCTGCCGCTTCTCGCGTGGACGCGCAGCAGCTGAAATGTCGTGTGGTTGAGTTCGCGCCGCAGGACTCGGCCGTCGAGCGGCAGGCCGCCCTGACGAGCGACGTCGGGATAGGTATCGCCCTCCGGAAAGATCGTGTCGGTGCGCCACTCGGGCAGGTCGCGGGCGAAGCGGGCGAAGTCGTGGCTGAAGTCCGACGGGCCGGCCGCTTCGATCGCCGAGTCGTAGGCGGCGACCGAGAAGCCGCCCGGCTTGGTGTGCACGGCGCGTTCCCAGGCGTTGCGGATGATCGCGCGACCGTAGTGGCGGGTCAGCCACTTGTTCCAGACGGCGGAGCCGTACTCCTTGATCGAGTTGGTCGTCAGCGGCGTGTCGTAGCGCTTGACCCAGCGGCGCACGTAGCGCAGGTAGTCGTTGATCCCGTTGTAGACCTGGTCCTCCATCCAGACCGCGGTCGACTCGGCGAACCAGGCGTCCTGGTAAGCGTCGTAGCCGAACTGGAGGATGTGGTTGTACTCGTGAGCCAGGGTGACCTCGAGGTCGTGCTCGGAGGTGGTGCCGGGGAACTCGCTCGGCGCGTAGTCGTTGTCGAGCACCAGGTAGCCGTGCAGGTGGCGCGGCAGCCGGTGCGCCTTGCTGGCCTGGCCTTTGTCGGGCGCGGCGTAGCCGAAGAGGGCGCTGCCGATCTCGTCCAGGTAGATGTCGGTCTTGCATCTGCCGCCGCCCTTGCGACCGTCGCACTTCGGGTCGCGCCAGCCGAGCTTTTCGTTCTCGATCGAGTAGACGTGTTCGGCGACCTTCTGCACCCGGTTGACGAAGTCCGGCACCCCGTCGCCGTTGTTGTCGACCAGGCTGGGCGCGTCGATCCCCTCGGCGACCCAGTGGACGCAGAAGTGCCGCGTGCAGGAGGGCGACCCCGGTGCCTCCGGGACGGTGTAGGCGTTGCGGTTGGGATCGGGGTGGTCGGTGGGGCGCGCCGCCGGCGCCCGGAAGATCCACTGGTCCGCCGCGGCCGCCGAGGCGGGGGCGACCGAGAGCAGCGCGGCGACCGCCAGCGAAGCCCATATCAGCCGCCGGCGCGTCCGCACGCCGGGCAATCTACATGCCGCCCAGGCGCGTCCGGCCGCGCCCGGAGGCGATACTTCAGCCGTGAGCGTCCCGAGGAAGCCTGCATGCGCGTAGCCCTGGCCCAGATCGACCCGACCGTCGGCGACATCGACGCCAATGCGGCGAAGATCACTGAGTGGATCCGGCGCGCCGAAGGCGAGGGCGCCGAGCTGGCGATCTTCCCCGAGCTCTGCCTGCCCGGCTATCCGGCCGAGGACCTCTACCTGAAGCGGCATTTCGTCGCCGCCAACCGGCGCGCGATCGAGGAGCTGGCCGCCGGCGTCGGCTCGATCGTCGCCCTGGTCGGCTTCGCCGAGCCGGTCGAGGGCGGCGGCGAGGGCCGCCACGCCCACAACTCCCTGGCCGTCCTCGCCGGCGGCGCCGTCCGCTCCGTCTATCGCAAGAACCGGCTGCCCAACTACTCGGTCTTCGACGAGCAGCGGTATTTCGTCCCGGGCGGCGAGCCGGAGACGATCGAGGTCGCCGGACAGCGGCTGGGCCTGACCGTCTGCGAGGACGTCTGGACGCCGGGCCCGCCGGCCTCCAGCGAGGCCGCGGCGAGGGCGAGCCTGATCGCCAACCCGTCGGGCTCGCCCTACCACCGCGGCAAGGGGCGCGAGCGCGAAGCGATGCTGGCGGAACGGGCCCGCTCCTACGGCGCCGGCTTCGCCTTCTGCAACCTCGTCGGCGGCCAGGACGAGCTCGTCTTCGACGGCCACAGCTTCGTCGTCGGCCCCGACGGCGAGGTGCTGGCGCGGGCCGCGCAGTTCGAGGAGGAGCTGCTGCTCTGCGACTTCCCCTCCCCCGCGCCGGGCCGGCTCGCCGAGCCGCTCTCCGACCTTGCCGAGGTCTACGCGGCGCTGACCCTCGGCCTGCGCGACTACGTCGCCAAGAACGGCTTTCGCCATGTCGGCATCGCCCTCTCCGGCGGGATCGACTCGGCCCTGGTCGCCCTCCTCGCCGTCGACGCGCTCGGCCCCGAGCACGTCAGCTGTGTGGTGATGCCCTCGCCCCATTCGAGCCCTGAAACACAGCGGGACGGGCGGAATATCGCCGCGAACCTCGGTGCCGAGCTGATTGAGATCCCGATCGCCGCGGCGATGGCCGAGTACGAGCGCGCGCTCGCGCCGTCCTTCGGCGGCAGCGCCGCCGGCGCGAGCGAGGAGGAGCCGCTGCCGCGCGACCCGACCAGGCCCTCCGAGCCCGACCTCGCCGCCGAGAACATCCAGGCGCGGATCAGGGGCAACATGATGATGGCGCTCTCCAACAAGCACGGCTGGCTGGTCCTCACCACCGGCAACAAGAGCGAGATGTCGGTCGGCTACGCGACCCTCTACGGCGACATGGCCGGCGGCTTCGCGGCGATCAAGGACGTGCCGAAGACGCTGGTCTATGAGCTGACCCGGCACCGCAACGAAAGCGCCGGCCGCGAGCTGGTCCCGGCCTCGGTGCTGGAGCGGGCGCCGTCGGCGGAGCTGCGCCCCGATCAGCTCGACAGCGACTCGCTGCCGCCCTACGACCTGCTCGACCGCATCCTCGAGTCCTACGTCGAGCGCGACGAGGGCCGCGAGGAGATGATCGCCGCCGGCCTCCCGGCCGACGTCGTCGACGAGGTCGTCCGCATGGTCGACCGCTCCGAGTACAAGCGACGCCAGGCGGCGCCGGGGATCCGGATCACGCCGAAGGCCTTTGGCCGTGATCGTCGCCTACCAATCACCAACCGCTTCGGCGGCTAGCTGGATTTCGGGATCGGCCTGACGGCGATCGTCATCTGCGCCAGGGCACAGAGCCTTGCCTCCGCGTCCCGGACCTCCGCGTCCCAAACCCAAGTCGTGTGGCCGCGGTGGCGGGCCTTGGCGTGGACTTCGGCGTGGCCCTCGGTGATCGGGCGGATGAAGTTGACGTTGATCGACTGGCCCATCGCCATCATCCCGTCCCCCATCACGGCCAGGGCGGTGGCCCGCGAGCAGACGCTCTCGACCAGGGTCGAGAGCACGCCGCCGTGCAGGAGGCCGACCGGCTGGCGCAGCTCGTCGCGCAGCGCCACCCGCACGCGGGCGTGCTCGGGATCGTCGTCGAGCCACTCGGTGCCGACCAGGGCGTCGAAGTGGGAGAGCAGTCCGCGCGGGTCCTCGGCCATCGCGGCCAGACCTTAACCTCAGACACGCTCCTCCGGCTGGCGGCTGGCATAGGCTTCCGATCCCGTGGCGCTGACCGACGACCAGAAGGCGATGCTCCGGCTGCTCGCGCAGCGCGAAGAGGGCTACGACGACATGGCCGCGGTGATGGGCATCAGCGTCGAGGAGGTGCGCGAGCGGGTCAAGGAGGCCCTCACCGAGGTCGACGAGCCGGAGGTCGCCCCCGCGGCAGCGGAGCCTCCCACGGCCGTGACCCCTTCGCCCGCGCCGCCTGAGCCAGAGCCACCCGCAGCCGAAGTGCCGACGCCTGCTCCAGCGGTCCCCGCGCCGGCGGCTGCCGCCGCGAAGGCGCCGCCGCGGAAACCCCGTTCGGCCAGCCGCCCACCCGGCCTCCCCGCGCTGAAGCTGCCAAAGGATCGGGGTGCGCTGATCGGGCTCGGTGCCGGCGCATTGGTGGTCGTGATCTTCGCCGTCGCCCTGATCGTCGGCGGCAGCGGCGGTGGCTCGAGCTCGACCGCCACCCCGACCGAAAGCAGCCCGAGCGAAACCGCGGCCGTCAGCGAAAACCCCAACCTGACCCAGGCGGTCCTCTCGCCGGTAGACGGCAGCGAAGCCAGCGGCGACGCCCTCTTCGGGCGGGAAAAGAAGAAAGTCCTCCTGCAGGTGACCGCGAAGGGGCTGGAACCGTCCCGATCGGGCGAGTCCTACGCCGTCTGGCTCTCCCACTCCGGCACGGCGATGGTGCCGGTGGGGACCGCCAAGGTACCGGCCTCCGGCAACCTCGCCGCCCGCTTCCAAGTGCCTCCGGCGGTGATCGTCCTCGTCGCCCGCAGCGCCTTCGACGAAATCGACCTGACCCGCACCTCGGACGCCACCCTGAGCGCGGCGATCGCGAAGGCGCGCAGGGAAAAGTCCGAATCGGCCTACACCGGCACCGACGTGATGCGAGGCAAGATCACCGGCCCCTTCGTAGGCGCGGCCGGCACGAAGAAACGTTAACGCTCTCGGCTGATCTGGCCAAGCCGATCAAGGACGCAGGGAGTGTGGCGTGCTCTGCGCGCGAGCTACCGAGAACGCAGAGTGCGCCGTGTCAGATCAGCCGAGAAGCTTTTGCGGGTTCATGATCCCCGTTGGGTCGAGCTGCTCCTTGACCGCGTGCAGGACGTCCAGACCTGTCCGACCGACCTCTGCCTCCATGTAGGGAGCGTGGTCGCGGCCGACGCCGTGGTGGTGGGTGATCGTGCCGCCCCTGGCGACGATCGCCTCCGATGCCGCCCGCTTCACCTCGCGCCACTGCTCGAGCTCCGCCCCCCGGCGGACACGGGCGATGAAGGTGAAGTAGAGCGAGGCGCCGTCGGCGTAGGCGTGGGAGAGGTGGCAGAAGACCATCCCCGGCGTGCCCTGCCCCGAGAGCGAGGCGCGGATCGCACCGCCGACGGCCTCGTGAAGGCCGTCGAGCTCGGTCCAGGTGTGGGAGGTCTCGAGCGTCTCGACGATCGCCCCCATCTCCATCAGCGTGTCGCGAAGGTAGGGCCCCTGGTAGCGACCGTGCTCCCAGGAGCGGCCGGCCCCCTGGCCGAGGTAGACGGCGCCGCCGCGGCGCAGGACGCGCACGCTCAGTGCCCGGCGCCGCGCAACCGACTCCTCCTCACCCTCGAAGCCGACGACGACGAGGCTGCCGCCGGCGCGCCGGCGCAGGTCGAGGTAGCCGCCGAAGAGACGGCCGGCAGCGCCACGGGGGCCGGAGAGCGCCAGCGAGACCTCGGTCTCCTCGCGGTCGGATACGCGGATCACCTCGGGCAGGCCCGGCCCCTGAGCGAGGGCGCGGACGATCTCCGCCCCGGCCTCGAAGCTCTCGGCGATCCAGGCCTCGTAGCGGCGCTGCCGTGGCGCCGGCCGCACTCGCACGGTGACATCGGGGATGACGCCGAAGGAACCCTCGGAGCCGAGCACGAGCTCCCGCAACGACGGCCCGGCGGCCGTGTGGGGCGTTTCCAGCGTGCTCAGCTCACCGCTGGGCGGGAGCAGCCGGACCGAGCTGACGAGGGAGTCGAAGCGGCCGTAGCCGCTCGAGGCCTGGCCGGCGGAGCGCGTCGCGGCGAAGCCGCCGATCGTGGCGTACTCGAAGCTCTGCGGGTAGTGGCCGAGGATCACCCCGTGCTTGGCCAGCTCGGCCTCCGCCTCCGGGCCGCGCAGGCCGGCACCGAGCCGGACCGTGAGAGAGCGGGCATCGACCTCGACCTCGCGCAGGCGGCTGAGGTCGAGGCTGATCAGCCGCGCGTGCTCTCCGCGCAGCGGCTCGACCCCGCCGACGACGCTGGTGCCGCCGCCGAAAGGGACAACTGCAACGCCTTCGGTCGCGCACACATCCAGAACGCGTTTCACCTCATTCGCGTCGGCGGGCAGCAGGACGGCGTCGGGGGCGGCCTCGAGCCGGCCGCTGCGCAGGCGGGCGAGGTCGGCGTAGCCGCAGCCGGTCGCGTGGCGGAGCCGGTCCTCGGTCCCGGTGAAGACACTCTCCTCGCCCACGGCATCGATCAGCGCCGCCGGCAACGGCTCGGCCGCGGGTAGCTCGAAGCCGGCGAGCTCGGCCGCGCGCGGCGAAGGACGCAGCTCGCCGATCCGCTCGCGCAGCGTCTCCAGGGCGGCCGCGTCGAGAGCCGGCGCGAGCGCCGGCTCTCCCCAGCCCCACCACTTCGAATCGCGCCGCGGAGCGCTCACGTCAACGCCCGCTCGATCCCGTCCAGGGCCTCGTCGAGCAACGCCCCCTGGCCGCGGCGCATCATCGGCGAGCCCAGCCGTGAGAGCCCGCGCAGCGTCTGCCTGGCTCCGATGCCCACCTCCGTTCCGCCGCCGGCTTCGCTCAGCCCGATCTCGACCGCGTAGTGGCGTAGATGCCGCTCGAACGGCGTCCCGGGGATCAGCTGCTCCCAGGCGAAGCGCTCGCCCTCGACCGCATCCGTGCAGCGAAAGTCGGCCCGCACGCCGCGGCCCTCGGCTGTGCCGAGCACCTTCGTCCACAGCGCCCCGGCCCCCGCCCCCTCGACGCTCTCGACCCGCATCGTCCGCGGCCACCAGCGCGGCAGGCTGTAGGGATCGGAGACCAGTGCCCAGACCTCAGGGCGCGGCGCGGCGATAGTCCGTCGGCGGGTGACTCGCGGCACGTCGGCCGTCAGTCGCCCGCGACGCGGCGCAGGTCCCTGACCAAAAGCAGGTGCTTGAGGTGGCTGACCGTCGCCGCGAGGCTCTCGAGGCTCTCCAGCGCTTCCTTGCGCCGATCGGGATTGCGCGAGCGCAGCGAGGGGCCGAGCAGCGCTTCCAGCAGGTTCGCCTCGCGGTCGGCCGAGGAGCGAAAGACGCGCAGGTTGCGGGCGGCGACGCCGAAGCGCGAGAGCTCGTTGGCGGCGCGCACGACTTCGCGGTCGGTCTCGTCGTAGACCGTCTTGCCCTCGCGCTTCTCCGACTGGACGATGCCGAAGTTCTCCAGCTCGGCGATCAGCTCCTCGCGGGCGCCGGTCTCCTCGATCACCTCCTCGAGAGTGAGGTAGGCGCGTGAGGTGTTGACCAGGATCGCCCGCCGCACGGCGCCGCCCGAGGGCCGCTTCGCGGTCCCGTCGGTGGGGGCGAAGTCACCCCCCGCCGCCAGCTCCTGGCGGATCACCCGCAGGGGCAGGAACTCGTCGCGCTGTAGGCGCAGGATCGTGCGCAGGCGTTCGACGTCGGCCTGGCTGTAGAGGCGGTAGCCGCCCGAGGTGCGCCGCGGGGTGAGCAGCTTCTGATCCTCGAGGTAGCGGATCTTCGAGATCGAGACGTCGTCGAACTCGCTCTGCAGGATCTTGCAGACGGCGCCGATCGTCAGCGCCTTGCGCGGGCGCGAGTCGCGCTGGCGGGCGTGCTGCTCGGAGACGGCCATGCGGATCGCCTACTTCTCCAAGTAGCTGAGCTTGTACTTGCCGACCTGGATCTCGTCGCCGTCGGCGAGCCGGTGGGACTCGATCCGGCGCCGGTTGACGTAGGTGCCGTTGAGCGAGCCGAGGTCGTCGATGTAGAGGCCGTCGCGGCGGCGGACCAGCAGCGCGTGGTTGCGCGACACCGTCACGTCGTCGAGGAAGACCCCGGCGTCGGGGCTGCGGCCGATGCTGACCCGGTCCTCGTCGAGGGCGAAGCTCTCCCCGGCGCGGCCGCCGCCGGCGCGGATCACCAGCGCGGCGCCGCTGCGCTCGACCGTCTCGTCGATGTCGATCGGCTGCATCTCGCCGGTCTCGCCGACCGTGTAGGTCATCGTCGTCGGATCGTCGCCGCCCTCCTTGCCCTCGGCGGGACCGCCCACGTAGGCGCCGCACTTCTGGCAGTAGTTGGCGCCCTCGGGGTTGGCGAAGCCGCATTCTGGGCAGTGGACAGCCATCGATTACCTGCGCCTCAGGCGGCGGTTTCGTCCTCGGGGGCCTGCGCTTTGCCGGCGAGGATCTCGGTCAGCTGCGCCACGTCGTCACCGGAGAACATCGTGTCACCCCGCTCGTGCTTGTTGCGCAGGCGGTTGACCAGCTCGGCGCGAAGGATGTCGATCTTGCCGTGCAGGACGCGGCGCTTGTAGGAGATCTCGTTCTCCTCCTCGGTGAGCTTGTCGATCAGGTCCTTCAGCTCCTCATCGCTGAGCGAACCAAGATCGGGAAAGGTGTCCTCCATCTCGCTCCTTCGTCGCGGGTCTAGGCCTCGGGTCGGCCGCTACGTCGATTATAGGTAGCTCGGCCAAAGGGTCAACCGAAGGTTGAAGGTTTATGGCAACTGGCCGTCCTCTTGCAGCCGCTGACTTCGCCTTTAGTAGTCCAATAGGACGCAAAAAGGCGAAGTCAGCGATCATGCCGCTTGTGCCTGGCGGACTTCGCGGATGCCGGTGCGGGCGTAGAGGACGGTGGCTAGGATCGCCAGGGCGAGGCCGACGATCAGCAGCGCGCTGGGAACCCAGCCGGCGAAGACCATCGCGAAGAAGATCCCGCCCATGATCGGGAAGACCGAGATCCGGCCCGGCCAGTTGACCTGGATCTCGACCCCATGGCGGAGCCCGTACTGGGCGAGGAAGAGCATCACCACCTCGCGCAGGGCGAGCAGCGCCAGGGCCCAGCGGGGCAGCAGCTCGAAGTGCCAGCAGACGACGGCGCCGGAGAGGATCGTCAGCCGGTCGACGAGCGGGTCGAGGATCGAGCCGAGGCGGCTGTACTGGCCGGTGACGCGGGCGAGGAAGCCGTCGAGGTAGTCGCCGGCGGCGATCAGCCAGAAGACGATCGCCGCCGGGGCACTGCGCCCGTCGCCGGATTCGAAGGCGAGCCAGAGGAAGAGCGGCAGCGCCGCCAGGCGCAGGTAGCCGACCGCATTGGGGATGGTCCAGGGGTTGAGCGGCTCCCCCTTGCGCGTCTGACGGGGCGGCGGGCCGCTGCGATCGAGGCCGAAGAGCCGGCGCACCCGGCCGCGGCCGAAGGGCGCGCTGTCAGCCATCGGCGCCCTGCAGGAGCGCGGCGGCCTGGGCGGCCGCCTCCCCCACGGGCAGCTTGTGCTCGGCGCCTGTGGCACGCTCGCTCGCCTCGACCACGCCCTCGGCGAGGCCGCGGCGGCCGACGACGATCCGCAGCGGGCAGCCGAGCAGCTCGGCGTCGGTCAGCTTCTCCCCCGTCCCCCGATCGCGCTCGTCGTAGAGCACCTCGACGCCCGCGGCGGTGAGCTCCTCGTAGAGCCGGTCGGCGGCGTTGCGCTCCTCCTCGCCGGCCTTCGCCAGCGAGACGAGATGGACCTGCCAGGGCGCGAGGGAGCGCGGCCAGACGATGCCGCGCTCGTCGGCGCCCTGCTCGATCGCGGCGGCGGCGATCCGCGCCGGGCCGATCCCGTAGCTGCCCATCACGATCGGCCGCTCGCTGCCGGACTCGTCGAGATAGGTGGCGCCGAGCGGCTCCGAGTAGCGCGTGCCGAGCTTGAAGATGTTGCCGACCTCGATCGCCGGCTCGATCTCGATCGTGCCGCCGCCGGGCGCGGTGTCGCCGGCTTCGACCGTGCGCACGTCCATCTCGTAGGCCTCGAAGTCACGAGCGGGATCGACGCCGCGCAGGTGAGCGTCGGGCTCGTTGGCGCCGCAGACGTAGGAGCGCCCCCCGATCGCGGCGTCCTTGATGATCGGCAGGTTCGAGCCGACCGGACCGATGTAGCCCACCGGGCCCAGCTCCGCTTCGATCTCCTCGGCCCGAGCCGGGCGGAAGTCCGTGCCCATCCCGTTGCGCAGCTTGATCTCGTTGAGGCGGTGGTCGCCGCGCAGGAGGACGAGGACAAGGCCGCGACCCTCAACGACGATCGGCATCGCCTTGATCAGGCCGCCGGGCGACAGGCCGAGCGCGCCCGAGACCTCTTCCACCGTGGTCAGGCCCGCTGTCGAGACCGGCTCCGGGGCGTCGAGCGGAGCGGGCAGCTCGACGCTCTGCGCCTGCGCCGAGGCGACCTCGACGTTGGCGGCGTAGCCGGGCGCCAGCGCCACCTCGTTCTCGCCGGCCGGGCAGGGCGCCATGTACTCGTGGGCGCCCGAGCCGCCCATCATCCCGACGTCGGACTCGACCCGGTGCCAGCGCAGCCCGCAGCGATCGAGGATGCGCTCGTAGGCACCGGCCTGCGCCTCGTAGGAGCGCGCCAGGCCCTCCTCGTCGCGGTCGAAGGAGTAGGCGTCCTTCATCGTGAACTCGCGGGTGCGCAGCAGCCCGGCCCGCGGCCGCGGCTCGTCGCGCTCCTTGGTCTGGATCTGGAAGAGCATCAAGGGCAGGTCCCGGTAGGACCGCACCTCCCGCGCCACATGCTGGGTCACGCACTCCTCGTGCGTCATCGCCAGCACCATCGGCGCCCCCCTGCGGTCCTCCAGCTTGAACAGCTCGTCAATCGAGTACCGCCCGGTCTTCTCCCAAGCCTCGGAGGGCTGCAGCACGGGCATCAGCATCTCCTGCGCGCCGATCCCCTCCATCTCCTCCCGGATGATCCCCTCAACCTTCCGCTCAACTCTCCAGCCCGCAGGCAGATAGCTCCACAAACCTGCTCCCACCTGGCGGATCAGACCCGCCCGCACCATCAGCTTGTGCGACAAAGCCTCCGCATCCGCGGGAGAGTCCTTGAGAGTCGGCAGAAATGCCTGGCTAAATCGAGTCACCCGGGAAACCTACCTCGCTCGCTAGTTACGCCCGAGTGAATCGCCTACCGGCAGTCGGGGATGTCTCCTCGTCGAGAAGCACTCGGTCCGACTCACCTTTTTCAGCGGCTTCATGCTCGAGCTGGGCGATCTTCTCCGGTGTCAGCTCTCCGGCGTTTTCCTCCTCGATCTTGGCCAGCCAGGCGGCTCCCTCGCGCGACTCGGCCTCGTCGATCTCGACCTTGCCGCGATCCAGCGACTTGTCGATCTCCTCGAAGAGGGTGTCGACGAGGCTGGCCTGCGGCACCTTTCGCAGGGGCTTGCCGTTGGTGAAGATCAGGCCCTCGTTCTTGGCGCCCGCGATGCCGAAGTCGGCGTGCGAGGCCTCGCCGATTCCGTTCACCGCGCAGCCGAGCACGGCGACCTCGATCGGCTCGGCATAGCCTTCGAGGCGCTGCTCGATCTCGGCCACGACCGAGTCCATGTCGAACTGGAGGCGGCCGCAGGTCGGGCAGGCGATCAGGACCGGGCCGCGCTCGCGCAGCTGCAGCGCCTTGAGGATCTCCCAGGCCACCTTGACCTCCTCCTCGGCGTGGAAGGTCGAGAGGCTGATCCGGATCGTGTCGCCGATTCCGTCGGCGAGCAGCGTGCCGAGCCCGACCGAGGACTTCAGCGAGCCCGACCACTTGGTCCCCGCCTCGGTGATGCCGAGGTGCAGCGGGTAGGGGATCTTCTCGTCCAGCAGGCGGTTGGCGGCGATCGTGTTTGGCACGTTGGTCGACTTGATCGAGACCTTGAAGTTCTCGAAGTCCAGCGACTCCATCAGCTCGACGAACTCGACCGCAGCGGCGACCAGCGCCTCGACCGGGCTCTCGCGCTCGAGCGCGTGCAGGTGCTTGGGCAGCGAGCCGGAGTTGACCCCGATCCGCATCGGCACGTTCGCGGCCGTGGCCCGCTCCGCCACCTCGGCGACCTTCTCGCGGCCGCCGATGTTGCCGGGATTGAGGCGGATGCAGTGGGCGCCCGCGTCGATCGCCTTCAGCGCCAGGGTGTGGTTGAAGTGGATGTCGGCGATCACGGGAATCGGCGAATCCACGACGATCGTCTTCAGCGCCTCGGCGTCCTCGTCGCGCGGCACAGCCACCCGCACGATGTCCGCCCCCGCCTCGGCCACCTTGCGGATCTGCTCCATCGTCGCCGCCAAGTTAGCGGTCTCGGTCTTGGTCATCGTCTGCACGACGACCGGAGCGCCACCACCGATCGGCACGCCGCCGACGAATATCTGTCGCTTGGAGGCCATCGCGCAAGCGTAGCGGCAGGGGACCCCGAGCCGATTGAACCTTCCCCGCCGGCCCCCCGTATGCGTAAACGCATGGGTGCGCAAGGTTGGGGAGACGCCGGTACGCGAAAAGCCTGGGCTGGGTGGCCACCCTGTGCCCTGTCGGTCTTCGCCGGCCTTGCGCTTCTTTTCTTCGCGCCTTCCGCCCAGGCGAGCTTCCACCTGATCAAGGTGCGCGAAGTCTTTCCGGGAACGACCCTCAACCCGGAATCCGATTACGTCGAGCTTCAGATGTACTCGAGCGGCCAGGATCTCGTCAACCTCGGCGACCTGGAGGTGCTCGACTCGACCAACACGGTCACCAGTCACTTCTCGCCGGCCGCCAGCGTCTCGCACTCGGCGAACCAGAGCACCGTCCTGATCGCCAACACGGGGTTTTCGACCCAGTTCCCGAGCGTCTCACCCGACTTCACCGACGAAGGCCTGGACCTGAATCCGGCAGGGGGCGCCGTCTGCTGGCCTCAAAACGAGCCGCCCTTCGACGACTGCGCCTCCTGGGGCAATTTCACCGGACAGGCCTCGCTGCCCTCTCCCGGCGACAGCTCGCCGGCAGCAGCGATCCCCGACGGGATGGCCCTGAGGCGGTCGATCAGCCCTGGCTGCCCGGCCTTCCTCGAGAACGCCGACGACACCAACGACAGCTCGGTCGACTTCTCTACCCAGACCCCGGAACCTCGCAACAACGCGACGACGCCGGTCGAGCACGAATGCCCATCACTGCCCAACACCGCAATCGATGCAAAACCCGCGAACCCGACCAAAGCGACGAGCGCCTCCTTCACCTACCACGCGATCCCCGCCCTCGAAGCCGAATTCGAATGCCGCCTCGACGCCGCACCGTTCGCCATCTGCGCCACGGGCGGAACCGAATATGCGGGACCGCTCGGCGCCGGCAGCCACAGCTTCGAAGTCCGCGCGGTCAACACGGCCGGGACCGACCCAACGCCGGCGGCATACACGTGGGCCATCGACACGACGCCACCTCAAGCGAAAGTCAAAACCCACCCTGAAGACCCGAGCCCGGGGAACAGCGCGGCCTTCACCTACAGCTCAACCGAGACCGGTTCGACCTTCCAGTGCAGCCTCGAGCCGGAAGCGCACGCGGCGGCCTTCAGCGCCTGCGCCTCGACCGGGAAGACCTATCCGGATGCCGAACATCCCGCTCCGCTGGCCAATGGCAAATGGGTCTTCACGGTGCGCGCAACGGACAAAGCCGGCAACCAAGGCACCCCGGCCGAATTCAGCTGGGAAGTCAACAACCTGCTGGCCGACATGACGCCGCCGGAGACGACGATCGACTCCAAGCCACCGGATCCGAGCAGCAGCTCGACCGCCTCCTTCACGTACTCCTCCAACGAGCCGGGCTCGAGCTTCCAGTGCATGCTGGATGGCACTGGATTCGCCTCCTGCCCGGCATCCGGGATCACCTACACGGGCCTTGGCGACGGGCCGCACAGCTTCCAGGTGAAAGCGATCGATCCCAGCGACAACGCCGACGAAACCCCTGCGGGCTACAGCTTCACGGTCGTGCTCGGTAGCCCCGCCATGGGAGAAGCCGTGCCGTCTCCGCCTCCTTCGCTGCCACCTCCCCCGCCGGAGACGAAGCTGCTCGGCAAGCCGGCCGCAAAGACCCATGACCGCACTCCGACCTTCCGCTTCGGCCCGGCTACACCGGGCACGAGCTTCGAATACCGGCTCGATCGCGGGCCGTTCAAGCCCTGCCGCTCCCCCTACACGACCAAGACACTCTCATTCGGCCGGCACACGATCGAGGTGCGCGCCGTCCTCAGCGGCATCCGCGACTCGACTCCCGCGAGCTTCGCCTTCAAGGTCGTGAAGTCGAAATGAAGCCGGCCCGGCCGCTTGCCGCCGGCCTCCTCGCTCTTGCCGCCTCGCTCCTGCTGGCCGGCCCGGCGTCGGCGACATTCCACGAGATGTCGATCCGTGAGGTCTATCCCGGCTCGCTCGCCCTGCCCGAATCCGAATACGTCGAGCTGCAGATGTGGGCTCCGGGGCAGAACATGGTCGAAGGTCACTCGCTCAAGACCTACAAAGCCAACGGCACCCTCAGCGGCACGACGACCTTCGCCGGCGACGTCCCGGCGGCCGCCAACCAGAGCACGATCCTGCTCGCGACTCCCGCGGCGGAATCGCAGTTCGGCGTGGTGCCCGACGCCGCGATGGTGCCCGGGCAGCTCGACCCCGGTGGCGGTGCCGCCTGCTGGGCCGAATCGATCGACTGCGTCTCCTGGGGCAACTTCAGCGGCGCGCTGCCGAGTCCCGCCGGCTTGCCCGCCGCCCCCTCGGGCATCCCTGACGGCATGGCCCTGCGGCGCACGATCGCCCCCGGCTGCGCCACCCTGCTCGAGCCGACCGATGATCGCGACAACAGCGCCATCGACTTCTCCGCGGTCTTCCCGGCGCCCCGTCCCAACTCGGTGGCGCCCAGCGAGCACTTCTGCGCATCGTCCGGAGGACAGTCGGAAGGGGCGAACGGCCAAGGCGCCCGCGGCGCGCCCCAGACGACACTGAAGCGCAAGCCACCTCACAAGACTCACGACCACACTCCAACCTTCCGCCTTGGCTCGGACGAGCCAGGCTCAACGTTCCAGTGCAAGCTCGACGGCAAGCCCTACCGGAGCTGCCGATCGCCGTTCACCAGCAAAGCGCTTTCCACCGGCACGCACACCTTCAAGGTGCGCGCCCGCGACAATTCGGGCAGGCTCGACCCGAGTCCAGCCATCTGCATCTTCAGGATCGTCGCCTAAGACCCGGGTGCGACTAGCGGACGTGGAAGCCTTCGCCGGTTATTCGGCCGAGGTCGTTGCTGAAGCCGATTACCATCAGCACGGCGACCAGGGCGAAGCCGACGACCGTGGCGCGCTCGATCACCCGCAGCGAGACCGGTTCGCCGCGCAGCTTCTCGACCACGGCCCAGAAGATGTGGCCGCCGTCGAGGGGCAGGATCGGCAGCAGGTTGATCAAGCCGAGCGAGAGGCTGACCAGGGCGAGAAGCCCGAGTGCCGGCCGAGCGCCGAACCCGATCACTTCGTGGGCGACGTCGCTGACGCCGACGACACCGGAGACCTGCTTGCGCTGCTTGGATTCGAAGATGTGGGAGAAGACCTTGAAGGTGCCGGAGGTGACCTGCCAGACGTCACTCGAGGCAAAGGAGACCGCACCGCCGAAGCCGAGGTTAGCTGGAACTTCCCCGTAAGCGAAGCCGATCCTCGTGCGCCCCGCCGAGGCGTCGTATTCAGGTCGGACCGAGATCGTGCGAGTGCTGCCGTCGCGCTTGACCCTGAGCGTCACCGGCGTCGCCGCCCGGCATCCGTCGACCTGCTTGCCGGGACACTTGTGCGCCGCGACGTCGCTGGCGAAGTGGTCGAGGCGAGCCGCCGAATCCAGGTTCGGGTAGCTCTTGCCGTCGATCGCGAGGACACGATCGCCCGGCTTCAGCACGGACGCCGCCGGGGAGCTCGGAACGATTTCACCGACCTTCGAGGTCACGTTGCTGGCGCCGAAGGCGAGGACGAAGAGGATCGCGAAGGCGAGCGCGATGTTCACGACGGGCCCGGCCGCGACCACGACGATCCGCTTCCAGACCGGCTGGCGCGAGTAGGCGCGGGCCTCGACCTCCGCGGGCACGTCTTCCTCCGGGTTCATGCCGGTGATTTTCACGAAGCCCCCGAGCGGGATCGCCGCGATCCCGTACTCGGTCTCGCCACGTTTGAACGAGACGACTTTCGGCCCGAGGAAGAGGAAGAACTTCTCGACCCGCATCCCGGTGGCCTTGGCAGCGAAGAAGTGCCCCCCCTCGTGGAGGATGATCAGCAGCGAGAAGCCGAGGAAGACGAGCAGCCAGCTCATACCCTTGCCAACCCCCCGACCTCCTCTTCGGTGCGGCGCCTGGCCTCGGCGTCGACGGCGAAGAGGTCTTCGAAGTGGGTCGGCTGCAGCGCCGGCATCGCCTCGAGGACCCGCTCGATCGCGGCCGGAATCGCGGTGAAGCCGATCCTGCCGTCGAGGAAGGCGGCGATCGCCACCTCGTCGGCGGCGTTGAGTACGCAGGGGGCGGTCCCCCCCGCCCTGCCGGCCTCGAGGGCGAGGCGCAGGCAGGCGAAGGTCTCCAGGTCGGGCTGCTCGAAGCTGAGCGCGCCGACCGCGGCAAGGTCGAGCCTCGGCACGTCGACGTCGGCGCGCTCCGGGTAATGCAGCGCGTAGGAGATCGGCACCCGCATGTCGGGGTGGCCGAGGTGGGCCAGGGTGGCGCCGTCGTTGAGGTCGATCAGCGAGTGGACGATCGACTGCGGGTGGACGACGACCTCGATCCGCTCGAACGGCACGCCGAAGAGGTGGTGCGCCTCGATCGCCTCGAAGCCCTTGTTCATCAGGGTTGCGGAGTCGACCGTGATCCGCCCGCCCATGCTCCAGGTCGGATGGGCCAGCGCCTCGGCGACCGTCACCTCTCCGAGGTCGGTCCGGCCCCGGAAGGGGCCGCCGGAGGCGGTCAGGACGAGCCGGTCGACGGTGCCTGGCGGCTCGGCGCCGATCAGCTGAAACAGCGCCGAGTGCTCGGAGTCGACCGGCAGCAGCCGCGCCCCGGTCGCCTCGGCCAGCGCCATCGTCAGCTCGCCGCCGATCACCAGGCTCTCCTTGTTGGCCAGGGCGACGTCGATGCCCTCGCCGAGGGCGACGATCGTCGGGCCCAGCCCGGCGGCGCCGACGATGCCGTTGAGCACCAGGTCGGCGCCGGAGGAGACGATCAGCTCGCGAATCCCCTCCTCGCCGGCCTGCACCTGCCCGCCCCAGGCACTGCGAGCCTGCCTGGCCGCTTCGTCATCGAAGAAGGCGACGGTGCGCACCGAGTGCTCCTCGGCCTGGGCAAGCACCCGCTCCCAACTCGAGCCGGCTGCCAGTCCGATGACCTCGATCTCGTCGGACGCGGCGACGATCTCAAGTGCCTGCGTCCCGATCGAGCCGGTGCTGCCAAGGATCACGAGCTTCTTCATCTGCCCCCAGAGCATAGGGACGTACCCAACGCCGCCGCGAAACCTCGATTTTGCGTGCTGGAGCCGTACAAACGCAGATTCGTCAATAGACCAACTGGACGGCGAGGTAGTAGCCGACGACCACAGTGAAGAAGACGGCGTCGAGGCGGTCGAGGATGCCGCCGTGCGGGCCGAAGAGGGTGCCGGTATCCTTCTTGCCCAGGTCGCGCTTCAGCATCGACTCGAAGAGGTCGCCGATCGGGGCGACGGCGGCGACGGCGGCGCCGATGATCAGCGCGTCGACGCCGGAGAGCCAATCCTGGTATAGGCCAGCGAACCAGAAGGCCATCGTGCCGATCAGGAAGCCACCGATCAGGCCCTCCAACGTCTTATTGGGCGAGAGGCTGGGGGCGATCTTGTGCGAGCCGAACATGCGGCCGGTCGCGTAGGCGCCGGTGTCGGTGGCGAAGGTACCGACGAGGACGTCGATCAGCAGCGCCGCCCCGTGGTTGGGCAGGTCGCGCAGCAGCACCGCGTGGACCAGCGGGATGCCGATCCAGACGATCCCGAGCAGGGTGACGCCCATCGAGACCGTGATCCCGTCGTGGTGGCGGGCGTCGGCGCCGAAGAGGAAGAGCACCGGGAACGAGGCGGCGAGGATCAGCAGGACGTTGAAGGAGGTGCCGAAGTGGGCGGCGAGGATCAGCGCCGTGACCGCGATGTAGGCGGCGCGCTGGATCGGCCGCACCTCCTCGGTGAGCGTCAGGTACTCGCGCAGGCAGAGCGCGCCGATACCGATCATCGCAACCGCGAAGACCAGCCCGCCGGCGACCGTGATCGCGATCGCAAAGGCGATCCAGGGGATCGCGAAGAGGATGCGCTTGGCGGTCTCGCCCCTGGCCGCGGCGCGCCGGCGGCGTTTCCGCGGTGGGCGCGGAGGCCGTTTCCTCGGCGGTGGCTCCTCGGAGAAGAGGTCGTCGTCGAAGAGGTCCTCCATCAGGCCCTCGCCCCGAAGCGGCGGCGGCGCACCTCGAACTCCCGCAGGCACTGCTCCAGCGCCGCCCGATCGAAGTCAGGCCAGAGCTCGTCGCGGAAGACCAGCTCGGAGTAGGCGCACTGCCAGAGCAGGTAGTTGGAGAGGCGCTGCTCGCCGCTGGTGCGGATCAGCAGGTCGGGATCGTGCATCTCGGGCGCATAGAGGTGGCGGCGGAACTCCTCCTCGGAGCTCCCCTCGAAGCTTCGCGCCGCGTCGACGATCTCCGCTCTGCCGCCGTAGTTGAAGGCGACGAAGAGCGTGATCCGCCGGTTGGCGGCGGTGGTCTCCTCGGCCCAGGCCATCCGCTCGACCAGATCCGGCGTCACCCCCTCGCGCCGGCCGAGGAAGCGCATCCGCACGCCCTCCTCGCTCAGCTCGGGGGTCTCGACCTCGATCCGCTCGCCGAACATCGTCATCAGGCCGGCGACCTCCTCGGCCGGGCGCGACCAGTTCTCGGTCGAGAACGAGAACACGGTCAGCTCCTCGATCCCCAGCTCGACCGCGTCGCGCAGCCGCGCCTTGACGGTGTCGGCACCGGCCCGGTGCCCCTCCACGGTCGGCAGGCCGCGCTTCTGCGCCCAGCGCCCGTTGCCGTCGGTGATGATCGCCACGTACCGCGCGGAGGCACTCACACCTCCAGGATCTCCTCTTCCTTCCCTTTCAGGAGAGCGTCGATCTCGGCGATCGCATCGTCGGTCTGCTTCTGCAGGGCGGACTCGGCGCGGCGCTCGTCGTCCTCGCCGGCTTCGCCCTCTTTCTTCAGCTCGCGCAGGTCGTGCATCGTGTCGCGGCGGATGTTGCGGATCGCGACCCTGCCCTCCTCGGCGACGCCGTGGACGACCTTGACCATCTCGCGGCGCCGCTCCTCGGTAAGCTCGGGGACCTGGAGGCGGATCACGTTTCCGTCGTTGCTCGGCGTCAAGCCGATGTCGGACTCCTGGATCGATTTCTCGATCGCCCCGATCGAGGACTTGTCGAACGGGGTCACGGTGAGCAGGCGGGCGTCGGAGGTCGCCACGTTGGCGAGCTGCTTGAGCGGCGTCTGGGCGCCGTAGTAGTCGACGACGATGCGGTCGAGCAGGTGCGGCGAGGCGCGGCCGGTGCGTACCGTGGTGAGTTCGCCACGGCTCGAATCGACCGACTTCTCCATGCGACCTTTGGCGTCCTCGAGCAGTTCGTCGATCAGCTCCACTGGGCTCCCGTTCTCGTCATCCGGCCGGCGCGCTGGAGACCAGCGTGCCCACCCTCTCGCCGCTGACGATCCTATCTATGTTGCCCGCGTCCCCCATGTTGAAGACGTAGATGGGCAGGTCGTTGTCCATGCAGAGCGAGAGCGCGGTGGAGTCCATTCCCTTGAGCCCGCGCTCGATCGCCTCGCGGTGGCTGATCGCGGCGATGAACTTGGCGTCGGCATTGGTGGCGGGGTCGGAGTCGTAGACCCCTTCGACGCCGTTCTTGGCCATCAGGATCGCTTCCGCGTGGATCTCGAGGGCGCGCAGGGCGGCGGCGGTGTCGGTGGTGAAGAACGGGTTGCCGGTTCCCGCGGCGAAGATCACGACCCGGTCCTTCTCCAGGTGGCGCATGGCGCGGCGCCGGATGTAGGGCTCGGCGACCTCCTTGACGTCGATCGCCGAGAGCACCCGCGTGTGCTCGCCCGCCCGCTCCAGCGCGTCCTGCAGGGTCAGGGCGTTGAGCACGGTGGCCATCATCCCCATGTAGTCGCCGGTCGCCCTGTCCATGCCCTCGGCCGCGCCCGCCAGACCGCGGTAGATGTTGCCGGCGCCGACGACGATCGCGACTTCGACTCCGCGAGCGCGGATCGCGGCAACCTGCTCGGCGATCCGCTTCACCTCGCCGGCGTCGGTGCCGTACTCGCGCTCGCCCATCAGCGCCTCGCCCGAGAGCTTCAGCAGGATGCGTTTGAACCGCGGATCGCCGGCCATCTAGGCCACGAGCCTATTCGCCGACGCGGAAGTACGCGAAGCGGGCGATGCGGACGTTCTCGCCGGTCTTGGCCGCCATCTCCTGGCGCAGCTCCTCGATCGACTTCGAGTCGTGCTTCTCGGCGTTGACGTGGGCTTGGTCCAGCAGGGCAACTTCCTTGCCCCACTTGACCAGCTGTCCCTCGACGATCTTCTCGACCACGTTGTCGGGCTTGCCTTCCTCGTGCGCCTTCTCCTCGAAGACCCGCTTCTCGGCCTCGCGCTCCTCCGCCGGGATCCCCTCGATCGTCACGTACTGCGGAGCGGTGGCTGCGATGTGCAGGGCGACCTCGTAGGCAAAGGCCTTGAAGTCCTCGTTGCGAGCGACGAAGTCGGTCTCGCACTGGACTTCGACCATCGCCCCGACCTTGTCGTTGGCGTGGATGTAGGAGGCGACAACCCCCTCGTTCGTCCCCCGCCCTTCCCGCTTGGCGGCAGACGCCTGTCCCTTGACACGCAGAATCTCAACCGCCCGGTCGGTATCCCCCTCGGCCTCGGTAAGAGCCGCCTTGCAATCCATCATCGCGGCCCCGGTCCGATCCCGCAGGGCCTTCACATCGGCAGCCGTAACGCTCACGACTTAGCCTCCTCTTTCTCGGCATCCGCCGAAGCCTTCTCCTCCGCAACAGGCTCAGCCGCTGCTTTCTCCTCCGCCGCAGGCTCCTCAGCCTTCACCTCGGGAGCCTTCTCTTCCGCAGGAGCTTTCTCAGCCGCGGCCGGCGCCTCAGCTTTGGCTTTAGGCGCCTCCTCTGCGGGTGGCGTGGTGGGCGGGGGGTCGAGGACGGCTCCTCGGCCTGGCGCGTGCAGGAGGAAAAGCGGATCGCCGAAGAGATGGAGCGGCGCAAACACG